>CAWCSH010000009.1:0-164396 GCA_963798155.1 Terriglobia bacterium | reverse complement strand
CATGGAACGCCAGGTTTTCGGTTGCGACATCTGCCAGGACGTTTGCCCGTGGAACCGCAAAGCCCCGGCGAGTTCGGCTCCAGAGTTTCAGCCGCGCGAGGGACTGGTGAACCCGGCTCTCGCCTGGCTGGCCGAAATCAGCGAAGAAGAATTTCGGGAGAAATTCCGTGGCTCTCCCATCCGCCGCACCAAGCGAAACGGATTGCGCCGCAATGCCATCGTTGCTATGGGAAATAGCAGGGACGAGAAGTTTCGGTCGGTACTCGAACGCCTCAAAGACGACCCTGATTCTACCGTTGCCGAACATGCTTCCTGGGCGCTCGGAAAATTGGACAGAGCGGCGAAGAGTGACAGCGCAACCGGTAGCCATCACCAACCTGCTGCCGCCACCTCAGTTCCCTTCTCCAGCTAAGTTCTCCCTGAATCCGACTCCACCGCTGAGTGCTAGGATGAAGGCAGCTTCAGGCCTTACTCCTCTGATGATCCGTTGTTACTATCGCGTCGGTCTCCCGCTTCTGGCGCTACTGACAGTCTTCACTCTCAGCGCCAGCGCCGGACAGAAATGGGTTCGCATCAGCTCTGCGCATTTTGCTGTCCTCACTGACGGAGGAGAAAGCAAAGGTACAGAGGTTTCGCTGCGCTTCGAACAGATGCGTTCGGTGTTCGGGCAGCTGCTGATGAAGAGCCGCCTGAACCTGTCGGAGCCGCTTGACCTCATTGCGCTCAACAGCGACTCCGAATATTTCGCGGCCGCTCCGCTCCGGCAGGGGCAGCCCATCTCAAATCTGGCGTTTCTACTCCCCGGGGACGATCGCAACTACATCGTCCTCAACCTTGCCGCTCCCGACAGCTGGCGTGCGGTGCAGTATCAATTCGCTCATATTCTGCTCAGGTACAACTATCCGCCTGCGCCCAGCTGGTTCGATGAAGGACTCACCGCATATTTTTCCAGCCTGGAACTGGGCGACAAGCAATCTGAAATGGGCGCAGACCCGAATTCGTTCATCCAGCTCTTGAGTACGCAGCCGTGGATGCCGCTGGCAACTTTGTTCTCGACGCTTTCCGAAGCAGATCCAACCCAGCCTCGGCCTCCGCGCGACATGTTTCATGCGCAATCCTGGCTGCTCATGCATTACCTGATTTCAGAAAACGAGCTGTCGGAAACCGGGGCTTGCCTGGGATACATGGAACTGCAGAAGTTGCCTTTAGCCGACGCCATTCAGAAAGCATATGGATTCACCCCAGAGCAACTGGAGCAGAAGGTAAAGGACCACCTCCAGACCCTTACGGCTCCTCCGCCCACGCTGGCGAAGCAGCAGGCTGCTCCACCCAGTGCAGGCGCGACGCAGTTCACCCCGGCACTCGGCCGCGGCGATGTCGGCAGCAGCCGTCACGATCTGCGAGTACCTGAGGCGGATGCACTGGTGGCGGAGATGATGCTGCGCGTTCCCGAGCATCGAGAGGCTGCCCGACGGAAACTGGAGACCCTGATCGCCGTTCCCGATACCGACACGGCGATTGCTCATCGTGCCCTGGGCTGGGCCGCGCTTCAACCGCCGAAAAGCGATGAGGACGAGGCAGCCGAGGAACTCCAGAAGGCCATTGAATTCGATTCACGGGATCCATGGGCCCACTACTATCTCGCGCTCATGAAGTACCGCGGACCTCTGGGTCCGGAGGGTCAGTTCAAGGGCCTGCCCAACATGATGCAGGACCTTGAAATCGCCATAGACTGGGACGGCGAGTTCGCCGAAGCCTACAACATGCTGGCCGTGGCCCGCTTACAGGGCGGCGGCACTCATGCCGCCATGGATGCCATCCGCGTGGCCATTCAACTCAGCCCGCGCGACCAGAATTATCTCTTGAACCTGGCGCAGATTGAAATGGCGGGGAAGCAGTGGGACGCCGCGACGTCGCTGCTGCAGCGCCTGAGTTCGAGCCGGACGTGAAAGTCGCCGCTGTCGCGCGCCAGTATCTCGACGACCTGCCGACGCTCAAAAAGTACGGCTTGGTGCCGCAGCGACCCGGCGCGACCCAGGCTTCGGACAAATCTCAAGCCGAGCCGAAGCCGGTGTGGAGCACATCCGACCATGACACTCCAGAAACGCCACAGCCAGTGGAACAACCGGCCAGGCCTGACACCCGCAAGACGCAATATCTGAAAGGAAAACTGCTCAGCGTGGATTGCTCCACCGCGCCGGCGGCCACGGTCACAGTTCTTGCGAATGGAAAGAAGATGAAACTACGCACCACCGATTACAAGTCGCTGGTGCTGGTGGGCGCCGATGAGTTTTCCTGCGGATGGATCGACGAACCGGTCGTCGTGAATTACAAAGCGTCGGGCAAAACCAGCGGCGATCTGGTCTCACTTGAGATTCGACAGGAACACGCCGACCGGCCGCACTGAGCCGACACCTACGCCCGGCCGCGCGACTTCTTCGCCGCCGCAGGAGCTTTCGCGGTGGTCGCCGCCGGCTTCTTCTTGCCTTCCATCTCCGCCAGGCTCTGCTTCAACGCCGACATCAGGTCCACCACCGGAGCCAGCTTCTTCGGCTTCTCCACTTCGGCAATCTTGCCGCCCTCAAGCTTGGTCTGGATCAGGTTCTTCAGATTGTCCTGGAAAGTGTCGTGGTACTTCTCCGGGTCCCACTCATCGGCCAGGGCTTCGATTAGTTGATGGGCCACTTTCACTTCCGCATCTTTGAGTTCGACATCCGGCGCTCCGAAGCCTTCCACCTGGCGCACCTCTTCGGCGTAGTACATGGTGTGCAGCATCAACCCGCCTGAATTCGGCCGCAGGAATACCGTGTACTCGCGATTGTGCATGGTCAGCTTAGCGATGGCGACGTATTCGCTTTCTTCCAGGGCCTTGGTCAGGAGCGCATAGGGACGCCGGCCGGCTTCTTCGGGAATCATGTAGTACGACGACTCGAAATACACCGGGTCCACGTCGCCGGCTTTTACGAATTCCAGAATCTCCATGGTCTTTGCGGTCTTGGGCTCGATTTTTTTGATCTCATCCGGTTCGACGACAACGTACTCGCCTTTGCGGTATTCGTAGCCCTTCACGATCTCGCTGCGCTCGACCACGCGGTCGTCCGCGGGACAGTAGAGCTGCTGCTTGATGCGCTGCAGGTCGTCACGATGCAGCATGTGAAAGGAGATGCCGCTGCTGCGCGCGCCGGAAAACAGACGCACCGGCATGGAGATGAGTCCGAAGGTAAGATAGCCGGACCAGACAGAGGACGCCATGGTTTCCCCCAAAGGTTGCGCTGGATACACTCCGGCGCAGAGTAACGAGTTTACGGCACTGCCGGTGAATTTGATGCGGACTCAGGAGGCTGGTAATCCAGATTCAAACCACAAATAGTAGTGTCACACCGGCAGAGCTACAACATCTAGGGACTCTGGTGCGAGGCGTCTGGATCCGGCTTCTTCATCACTCAGGGCATTCCGCTGCAACTGCCCTTCTTTCTCTACCCGCGCCGCAATCGGCGACTGCCATCCGGGTGGGAGTAGCGGCGGTTGTCAGCGTTACTTTTGCGGCCCTGGCACGCTGGCTTCGCGGCGTAAGCGCGTCAGGAACAATCGCGGGCGGCGTGGTCTGTTTCATTCTCTATGCGGCTGTCGGACCTTCCGCTCTGCTGGGGTTGCTAATACTCTTCATTCTCACCTGGGCCAGCACACGCGCCGGGCGCGCCACCAAAGAAAAATCAGGCATCGCGGAACGTAGCGACGGACGCACCGCCTCGCAGGTGTTAGCCAATCTTGGAATCAGCGCCGTCTGTGCGCTGCTGTACCTGGGCAGCGGAAGCAATCCGGTTTTTCTGGTGAGCTTGTGCGCGGCACTGTCGGAAGCAGCTGCCGACACGGTTTCGAGCGAGCTCGGCAAGATCAGCAGCCACCAAGCCCGGCTGATTACAAGCTGGCGGTCTGTCCCCTCTGGTACTGACGGCGGAGTCTCTCTTGCGGGTTCCCTCGCTGGGACGGCCGCTGCCACGGTGGTTACGCTGGTGTTTTTCTCCGCAAGGCCGTTCCCCGCTGGGTGGGCGAAGATTTCGATTTTGACGGCGGTTCTCGGCATGATCGCCGATAGCTTTCTGGGAGCAGTCTTCGAACGCCGCAAGTTGCTGAACAATAATGCGGTAAATTTTCTCAGCACAGCCATAGCCGCGTCCGGTGCGGCACTGTGGCTCTGGTACGCTGCCTGATCGACAGCACTGGGGTAATCGTCTTCCTGCACCACAGTGTTGCCATTTTGGATTCTCCATGCGGTCATGTCCTGCAGTTTCTTGAGCAAACCGTCCCCGCATTAGACAATTAAAGGGCACCTCCAAATTTTGGTGATGCATCTGACTGAGTAGAACGTCCCATGTTCAGGATTCAGCAGACATATTCATATTCATAAGAGTGCGGGATTCATGAAGATCCAAACCTTTGTTACAGGATGCGCCTTGGCACTGGCGCTTCTGTTGTTCGCGCAGCAACGACATTCGCAAGTGGTTCAGCCCGGCGGTTTTCACTCCATCGTGGACCTGACTCATGCGGTCAATGCCAAGGTTCCAACCTTTGAGCTCAGCAAGACTCCGGCGTTTCGCGCAAAGACCATCGCCACCATTGCTAAAGACAAGTATTTTGCCCGTGAGATTTGTCTGCCCGAGCACTTCGGCACTCATATCGACGCGCCGGCGCATTTTGCACCCGGCCTCTGGACAGTCGACCAGATTCCTCCCGAACGGCTGATTGCGCCCATGGTGGTGCTCGATATCCGGGACAAAGTCAAGAGCAACCCCGACTACCAGCTTTCCGTGGAAGACGTTGCCAACTGGGAAAAGGTTCATGGACAGATCCCGCCGAACGCCGTCATCATGGCCTTCACCGGATGGCAGTCGCGCTGGAACTCAGCCAGGGAGTACCGCAACGCCGACGCCAAAAACATCATGCACTTTCCGGGATATTCTCTCGATGCGGCCAAGTTCCTGGTAGGAGCTCGCACTCCCCTGGGTCTCGGCATCGACACGCTTAGCATCGATTACGGCCCCTCGCAGGATTTCAACGTCCACCAGTTCACGCTTTCCCATAGCCTCTATCACCTCGAAAATGTCGCGAACCTCGATAGGGTTCCGGCAACGGGAGCCATCGTCGTGGTCGCTCCGATGAAGCTGGATGGCGGCTCTGGCGGTCCGGTGCGCATCCTGGCGCTATTGAAGTAGGACTTAACTCGCAAATATTCCGCAGCTTTCCTCCTCTTGGCCTCATCTCTTCTGCAACCGGGAGGTGAGGAAGTCTATGAGTGATCTGCGTTTCCCAATCGGAAAGTTTTCATGGGATGGGCCGCTGCCCGATGCGCAACAGCGGGAATCGCTCATTGCCGAAATCGAAGTCCTGCCCGGACAGCTACGCTCCGCGGTGCAGGGACTGTCGCCAGAACAGCTGGACACCCCGTATCGCGACGGGGGATGGAACGTGCGGCAGGTTGTTCACCACGTTCCGGATAGCCATATGAACGCCTTCATCCGCTTCAAGATGGCATTGACAGAAGAAAACCCGACGATTAAGCCCTACGACCAGGCGGCCTGGGCCGAGGTGGTCGATGTCCGCTTAACCCCGATCGAGGTTTCGCTGGTCCTGTTGGACTCACTGCACTCCCGCTGGGTGCGGCTGCTGCGCGGGATGAAGGCGGAAGAATGGAGCCGCAGCTTTGTGCATCCTGATATTGGGGTTGTGCCATTGGGGAAAAATCTCGGGTTGTATGCCTGGCATGGCCGCCACCATGTGGCGCACGTGACCGGCTTGCGGAAGAGAAAAGGCTGGTAATGGCCCGCTTGTTACGATTTGTTAATCGTGAGCCGCCTCACTTCCAAATTGTTCTTCTCCACATATAATGCCCTGCGATGCTCCTTCGGGTCGGGAACTGGACCATAGCTCTGTCTCTGTCTGCCGTGGTGCTGGCTTCCACGGCCGCTGCTCTTTCCGGCGCTGTCTGGCATGGAGTGCTGCGCGACCGGACCGGCGGCTATATTGCAGAAGCCACCATTCACCTTCGTGAGAAATCCGGAGGTCATGAGTATTCCGCGAAAACGACTGCCGCCGGTGATTTTGCATTTTCAGGAATTGCCCCCGGCAAGTACCAGGTTTCGGTGGACGTAGGCGGCAAATCCTGGACTCTCCCCGATTCAGTTGCCTTCAAAGAAGGCGCGCTGCTGACCCACGACTTGCAGTTGTCCAGCGAGGCACAGGAACTGCGCATCGTTCTCGGCGGCGATGAACCCTCGCCCCAGGCGACTGGCGGCGAACATCTCTCAAGCGGAGAAGTTTCCAGCCTGCCGCTCAATGCCCGCGACTTCAGCAAATTGCTGCTGCTCGCTGCCGGCACCATGACCGATGCTAACGGCGCCGCCAACTTCACCCAGCAGTACGCGGTGAACGGACAGCGCGGCTCCGCCACCGTTTTCGCCGTCGATGGATTCGACACCACCGACCCCGAGATGGGCGGCGCGACATTTTCCAACTTCAACGTCGACGCGATCCAGGAAGTGCAGGGCAACGCGGGTGTGATGCCTGCCGAGATCGGCCATGGCGCAGCCGCCTACACCAACGTGGTCAGCAAAGCAGGCGTGAACCAGGTGCACGGCAGCTTTTTCGAATTCATCCGTAACGCCTCCTTCGACGCCCGAAATTATTTCGACCACACCAGCGACACCGATCACCGCCGCATTCCTCCATTCGTCCGCAATGAATTTGGCTTCACCAACGGAGGCCCGCTGGTGCTGCCCAAAATCTACAACGGACGCAGCCGCACCTTCTACTTCGGCGAGTATCAGGGTTTCCGCCAGGTGCTGGGCACGACCCAGGTAATTCCCGTCCCCACCGCCGACGAACGCCAGGGCATCGACCGCGTCACCTTTCCCGGCGATGTGCTCACCGTTCCGGTAAACCCGGCGGTGTTGCCGATCCTGAATGGCTATCCTCTGCCCGAATGATCCCAGCGGCGCATACGGCGAGCGCACTTATGCGGCATCGTCTAAAGTCGTAACTCACACCGATCAGTTCTCCATCCGCATCGATCACCGCATCTCCGACAAGTCATCGCTGATGGGACGCTTCAGCCTCAACCAGATTGACGGCCCGCTCACCAATCCCGATCAGACCGTGATCGATCCCAGCTTCGCTGTCCAGTTCTTCGACCACCAGCGCAATGCCGGAATCAAGTATGTGCGCACTTTTTCTCCCAACCTGACCTCAGAAACATCCTTCAGCTACATTCGCAGCACGCCCTTCTTCCCCGCCATCAACCACACCCAGCCCGCAATCACCTTCGGAGACGGGCTGTTCCAGGGCTTCAACTCCGCCGGAGGCTCCATCTTCGGTTCCTACAGCAATCTTTACCAACTCAAGCAGGACATGAGCTACGTCCACGCCTCGCACGTATTCAAGTGGGGCACGGAGATCCGTTTCAACCGCGACGCCACCATCTTCGGCACCAACGTCAACGGCCTTTACAGCTTTGGCGGCGGCACCGCATATTCCCCGGTTCACATTCCGTCCGCCTCAGGAACTCACGACATCCAGGTCGGCGATCCGCTGCCCGATTCACTCACCGGACTGCTGACGGCGACGCCATATTCGTACAGCGTAGTCTCCGCCGCCGATGTGACTCCCGCGGGCGACCGCTTCGATGAAGCTGCCGTCCGCCGCGAAGCCTACAACTTTTATTTTCAGGACACCTGGAAAGCCACCCCGCGCCTAACCCTGAATTACGGACTGCGCTACGAAGTAAACAGCCGCATCCACGAAGCTGAGCACCGCACTTCCCTTCCCCGGTTTGTGGACTCGAACGGAAACGACACGCCGTACTGGAACCACAACGCGCAGCAAGTCTTCCTGTTCAATCCGCAGCCTCCGTACGATCAGGACCGCAACGGCTGGGGGCCGCGTCTGGGTATGGACTTCGCCCTCACCGATCACACCGTGCTGCACGCCGGCGGAGCCATCGCCAGCATCGTTCCCAATCTGTGGCAGGAAAATTTCCTCACCGGCGGCCTGCCCCTCGCCATCAGCCTCTATGCCAATGCGCTGCCCGGAACGCCGCTGCCCTTTCAGAATTCCGTGACCCAGCTCAATCTTCCACCGGCGTACACCACCAGTGGCGACTTACTTTTTCCCAACGGCGTCTCCGATAACGTTCCGCCGAATACTCCGGTGGACCTCCTTCGCTTTCAGCAGGACCTCGCCGCTCTGACGCCCGGGAACCAGGTGCAGCTGCTCTCGGTTTCGGGCATTGCCAAACACTTTCCGCACGGCTACATCGGCACCTACACCGTCGGCATCGATCATCAGGTTGCCGGAGACATCAATCTCAGCGCGGCCTACGTTGCGACCGCCGGAATCCACCTCGCGCGCGTGTACTCGCCCAACAGCTACGGAGGCGCCGACCCCGCGTTCGCCCCGTTCACCCAGTTCGACTCCTCGGGAAACGCAATCGGGGGTTATGGTCCCGAAAGCATCGTTACCGCTGCTTCGCACTCGACCTATCACGCATTGCAGACCAGCATCACCAAGAACTCCGCGCGCGCTGGATTAGGCTTGCAGGCCAGCTACACTTATTCGAAATCCATCGACGACACCAGCGCGGTTCTCGGGGGCCTGCTCGGCAGCACCGGAGTCATTCTTCAAACAGGCCCGCAAAATCCCTGGAACCAGGAAGCCGAAAAAGGCCCCTCCACCTTCGACGTCACTCATGTTTTCACCGTGAGCTGGATCCAGCTGCTGCCCTTCGATCGAGTAAGCTTCCTGCGGCCGCTGGGCAAGCCGCTCACCAAGGGCTGGCAGTTCCTCAACATCACAACCTTGATGACCGGCTCGCCGTTCAGCGTGTACTCCGGAGTGCAGCAGACCGGCGTGGGCGCGGGCGGCACCGACCGCCCTGATCAGGTTGAGCAGCCCCAGTTCTCCACCAGCGGCGCGGTGCGGGAAGACTACTTCGGGCGAGGCGCCGACAATGCTTCCTTCTTCAGCATTCCGATCAACGTTCCCGGAGGCACCGGCCCCAATCACGGCCGCTTTGGGACGCTCGGCCGCAACACCTTCCGCGGACCCGGCTTCCATAATTTCGATGTCGCGCTCATCAAGGACACTCCTTTCGGCCGCCGCGGAAACGCTGAACTCGGCACAATTGAATTCCGCGCCGAGTTTTTCAACGTCTTCAACATCGTGAACTTCGGGCTGCCGTCGAACATCCTGCGCGGCAGCGGATTCGGCATCATCAGCCGGACCTCAGGTTCCTCCCGGCAAATTCAGTTCTCGTTGAAATTGATTTACTAGGACGGTAGCGCGGCAAGAAGAAACTGCCCGCGACAGGTTGCGCTATAGCGGAAGGTGAGTGCGCCAGACCATGTAGCTCGCCGCTTCGCGCAGCACTGCCACGATGCGCTGCCAGGGCGTGAGCGGGTGCGACTCCGGACGCGGCGCAACGAACACTCGCACCCCTTTGCGCTCCAGCAGCTTGCGAATGCGGAAGACGTGATACTCATCGCTGACCGCGATGCAACTGCGCATGTGGTTAGCGTGCATAATTACCGCCAGCCGGTCTACAGACTCCGCGGTGTCGCTGGCCTGGGTCTCGGCAATAAGGTGATCGCTCGGAATGCCACGCTGAGCAAGGTAGTCGCGCCCAACTGCGCCTTCAGTGTATTTCGGGTCGCCGCCGGCGCCGCCCGTGGTGATCACAAACGGCGAGACTCCGCGACGATACAAATCGTAAGCGTGATCCAGGCGAGCGCGAAACACGGGAGAGGGGCGCCCGTCATATTCTGCCGCGCCGAAGACGATGATCGCGTCCGCAGGGTGGACTTCTTGCTGCCACGACTCGCGGACGATCCAGAAACATATCGAGGAAACCCAGATCAGGAGGGCAAGTACAACCAGTCCCAGCAGCCACCGCACCCAGTGACGTCGCCGGCGTTGCGCAACTGCCGCCACACTCATCCCTGGGCGAAGAACTCCGAAATTTCGGAAGCGGAAATGGCTCCTTCACGAAGGATGTACCAGCGCTTCTCTTCATCGGTAAGATCGATGATGGTCGATGCCACATCGCGCGGAGAGTTGCCGCCATCGACGATGATCGAAATGCGGTCGCGCAACTGGTCGCGGACCGCTTCCGCGGTCGTGCACTCGGCTTCTCCGCTCAGGTTGGCGGAAGTTGCAGTAATGGGGATCTGCGCCGCCTGCACCACTGCAAGCGGGATGGCAGCCTTCGGAACGCGCAGCGCTACGTTGCCGGTGTTGGCCGTCACCTTCAGCGGCAGCCGCGACGAGGCTTTGACAATAATCGTCAGAGGGCCAGGCCAGAAACGGCGCGCCAGGACGTAGAACTCATCGGTCAAGGGCTGGGCCAGTTCTTCCGCCTGGTCCACATTCTCAATCAACAGCGAGAGCGGTTTGTGCCGCGAGCGGGATTTAATGTCATAAACACGGTCCACGGCTCGCAGGTTGAATGGATCGGCCGCCAATCCGTAAAAAGTGTCGGTTGGCATTCCCAGAACTTCACCCGACCGGATCTGGTCGGCGGCATACCGGATCAGCGACGTCTCCGGATGATCGCAGTTGATCTTGACAATTTCCGCGCGCACTACGGTCCCCTTCTTCTGCCCTTGTGAGTAAAGCTGCGAAAATTAACATACCACGAGAGCGCGCCACAAGCCGAGAGACCCGCGTATCATTCTCTGCGGCTGCCTGTGACCAAAATCACCAAACCGAAAATCGGGAATTCGCCCGCTTTCGCCGGGGCAAGCCGGTTGCGCCAGATCGAAGGGCGGCACAACCCGTTGCTGCGCGAGCTGCGCAAAGCTTTCAGTCGCGGAGAGCCCTCCGCTGAAGGCTACTGCGCCATCGAAGGACTCCGCATTCTCGAAGAGGCCATTCGTAGCGGAGTGCGCTTCCGCGCGGTTTTCTTCAGCCACTCAGCCGAGAACAAAGCCCAGCGCCTGCTGCCGCAGATCGCAGCCCAGGTAGAGACCCTGATACTGCCCGACAAGCTCTTCGCGGATGCAGTGCCCAGCGAGAGTCCGCAAGGCGTGGCCGCGCTGGTCCGCTGCCGTCAATTTTCAGTTGATGATGTACTCGAACACTGTCGACAAAGCCCGCTGGTGGCCATTGTGGGATTGCAGGACCCCGGCAATCTGGGAACCATCCTGCGCTCCGCCGAAGCCTTCGAGGCCGGCGGCGTCATCCTTGTCGAAGGTACAGTCAGCCCGTTCAATCCAAAGGTGGTGCGTGCCTCCGCAGGCTCGGTCTTCCGGCTTCCAGTGGCGCAGGCGAAGCTGACAGACTGCATCGGCAAAATGCGGGAGCGCGGGCTGCGGCTGGTAGCTACTTCGTCGCACAAGGGGACGCCCCTTCCCGAAGCGAACCTCAGCGGACCGCTAGCTGTTCTCATCGGTGGAGAGGGCGGCGGCATCCCTCGCGAGATTATGGCTGCGATGGATGAAGTGCTCGCCATCCCCCACTCCTCTAAAGTCGAATCTCTCAATGCAGGAGTGGCGGCCAGCATCGTACTCTACGAGATTCGGAAACAGAGGTCGTGAAAGTTGTTCACCACGGAGGCAGTGAGACAACAAAGACAACGACTTCAGGATTCTTGAAACGCATCATAAGATTCGTTCTCTGATCTAGGCTGTCTCTGTATTTCGTGAATCGATGAAATGCGATGTCGCTATTCCAGACCATTCCGGGCGGCAGCAATCCAGGCGACCGCACTCGCCCCCTGGCCGATCGCATGCGTCCGCGCACGCTCGATGAATTTGTCGGGCAGGAGCACCTGATCGGCCCCGGCAAGCCGTTGCGCGCGCAGATCGAGCGCGACGACCTCGGCTCGCTCATCTTCTGGGGACCTCCGGGAACCGGGAAGACCACGCTCGCCCACATCATCGCCAGCATGACTCGCGCCGAGTTCGTCGAATTTTCGGCTGTGCTCACCGGGATCAAAGAGATCAAGCAGGTCATGGCCGATGCCGAGCGCGCCAAGCAGTACGGCACCCGGACCATCGTCTTCATCGACGAAATCCACCGCTTCAACAAAGCCCAGCAGGATGCCTTTCTTCCCCACGTGGAAAAAGGCAACATCCGCCTGATCGGCGCGACCACCGAGAATCCGTCGTTCGAAATCATCTCCGCTCTGCTGTCGCGCTCGCGCGTCTATGTGCTGAAGCCGCTCACCGAAGAGCAGATCGTCCTGCTGCTGCAGCGCGCGCTCGCCGACGAAGAGCGCGGCCTGGGAGCCATGAAGCTGCAAGCTTCCCCTGAAGTGCTGGCGAAGATTGCAGCCTATTCCAGCGGAGACGCCCGCAGCGCCTACAACGTGCTCGAAGTTGCTGCCACGCTGGCGCTGGGGCAGGCCGGCAAAGATGCCGGCGCAACAATCACCGACGAGATCATCCACGACGCGCTGCAAAAGCGGGTGCTGCTCTACGACAAGACCGGCGAAGAGCATTACAACCTCATCTCCGCCCTGCACAAATCGGTGCGCAACAGCGATCCCGATGCGGCGCTCTACTGGCTGGGCCGGATGCTTGAAGCCGGAGAAGATCCGCTCTACATCGCTCGCCGGGTGGTGCGCATGGCTGTCGAAGATATCGGCCTTGCCGAGCCCAATACGCTCGCGCTGTGCATGGCCGCCCGCGATGCCGTCGATTTTCTAGGAATGCCGGAAGGCAATCTGGCGCTGGCGCAGGCCGTGGTTTATCTCTCGGTCGCGCCCAAGTCGAACGCGCTCTATATGGCCTACGGCGCCGTGCAGCAGGATGTCGAGCGCACCGCCGCTGAACCCGTTCCCCTCCACTTACGCAATGCGCCGACCGGATTGATGAAGGGCCTCGGCTACGGCCAGGGCTACCAATATGCCCATGATCTGGAGGAGAAAGTCGCCAACATGCAGTGCCTGCCCGACAACCTGCGCGACCGCGTGTATTACGATCCGACTAATGAAGGAGTGGAGAAGCGCATTCGAGAGCGGCTGGAGGAGATCAAACGGCAGCGGACGCGATCAGGCGGAGAACGAAGCGATCGCAGGAAAGCGGAGGGCTGAACTCTGTTACAGGACGGCAGGCATTGCGGTTCGCTTCAAAACCATTCGCTGCGGTATGCCACCCACCAACTGATGAACACAGCCGGAATCGTGGCGAAAAGCGCCCACCAGAGCGGCAGGGTAAAATCAGCCAGCAATCCCAACACTGTGAACGAAATCCAAAAGATTTTCTTCTCCATGTTGACATTCTAGTCCCGCAAGCTTTTCTTTCGACCGGGGGACGTATTACAAAGGTGCCATGAGCCGCAGGTTACGGGAGATCGCCGAAGCTGTTCAGGCGGAGATCGTGGGCAATCCCGATGTTGAAATCACGGGAGTTGCCGCCATTTCTTCCGCCGCACCCGGCGACCTTGTGTTCGTCGAAGAGGCCAAACACTTGCCCGCCGCAATCGCCTGCCCCGCCGCCGCGATTGTCGCCGCTAAGTTTGCGGAGACACTCGCCTCCGGCAAACCCGTGCTGATCTCGGTCCAACCGAAACTCGCTTTCTCCCGCGCGGCTGTTTTATTGCGCTCCAAATCAGGGTTGAAGCCGGGAGTGCATCCCAGCGCGGTTGTTCACCCCAGCGCCAGAGTCCATCAAGGCGCGGCCGTCGAAGAGCGCGTCGTGCTCCGTGAGCATGTCGAGATCGCCTCCGGCACCAGAATCGGCGCAGGCAGCGTGATCGGGGCGAATACTGTTATTGGCAGCGATTGCGAAATCTATCCCAACGTCACCGTGTATCCCGGCACCCGGATCGGCAATCATGTGATCGTCCATGCCGGTGCAATCCTCGGCAGCGACGGCTTCGGCTACGTGCGGGATGCGGCCACCGGAAGCTATGAAAAGTTTCCCCAGATCGGCCGCCTGGAAATCGAAGACAACGTCGAAATCGGCGCCAACACTACCATCGACCGTGGCGCGCTCGAAGTCACGCGCATCGGGCGCGGCACAAAGATCGATAACCTTGTCCATATCGGCCACAATGTGCAGATTGGCGAGAACGTGGTCATCGCCGCCCAGACCGGCCTTTCCGGCAGCATCACCATCGAAAAGAACGTCATCCTGGGGGGACAGGTCGGCATCGGCGAGCACGCCCGCATCGAAGAAGGCGTAATGCTGGGAGGCCAGAGCGGGGTTCTTCCCAAGAAGATCCTGCGGGGAAATGGTATAGCCTTCTGGGGAACTCCAGCCAAACCGCTCCGCGAATACCTAAAGGAATTAGCAGTGCTGGCCCGCATAGCAAAGAAAGAATAGCCAAAGACCAGAGAACACGGCTTAAAAGCTAACGATCAAAGACTAACGATCAAAGACTAACGACCAAAGACCGACGACCAAAGACCAAAGACAACGACCAGACATCCACCACCCATGCCCCTCATCGTCATCGGCGGCCACACCCGCAGCGTGGGCAAGACCAGCGTAGTTGCCGGCTTGATCGCCGCCCTCCCCCAATATCACTGGACTGCCTTCAAGATCACGCAATATGGCCACGGCGTTTGCTCCGCAAACGGCGAAGCCTGCGACTGCGCCACCGACGACCATAGTTGGGCAATTTCCGAAGAGCGCAGCGCCTCCGGGGATTCCGACACCGCGCGCTTTCTTGCCGCGGGAGCGGTACGGGTGTGGTGGGTCCGTACTCAGCAGGGACGCCTGGCGGAGGCCATGCCCGCCATTCGCCAGAAGTTCTCGGGAAATGTGATTGTGGAATCGAACTCGATCCTGAAATTCATCCGTCCCGATCTGTATCTGACTGTTCTCGATCCCGCAACCGCCGATTTCAAGAACTCAGCCCAGGAGTTTCTCGACCGCGCCGACGCCATCATCCTTCATCGGCCGAAGCAAAACTCGAGCGAAGTGCGCGATCAAGAATCCATTCCAGCCTGGGAGCGGGTTTCGCTGAAGCCGGCAGAGAATAAGCCACAGTTCTATATCACTCCGCCTGACTACGTGACTGCGGAAATCGTGGCCTTCGTGCGAGGTAAACTTGAGCTGTTGCAGGCCGAGGCGCGTAGCCAATGACATCCACTGTCAGGGACTGATATCAGGGACTGACCACAGGTGGGCTTGGCGGACCTTCATCACCCGGGCCCTTCTTCTTTTCTTTCTCGCTCGCTGCCGTGCCGCGGTGCTCCTCAGGCGGCGGAGGCTTCACCCCCTGCTTGCTGCCACCGTCAGTGACCCCGGTGAGGGAGGTCGTCGGCACATCCTGCCCGCTGGCCTTGCCCAGGTCGCGCAGAATGTCACCGCGGTTCATGCCTGCATAGTCATGCGCAAACCGGGTAAGGGCCTCCGTCAAGATGTCGTGATGATGGACCTTTTCCATCCCCGGCTCGCGGGTAATGTTCAGCCACAGCCGGTGCACCAGGTGGACGTCTTCGGTCTTCATGGTCGGGGTGTGCGGCCCGATGCGGAAGGTATCCACATTCATGTCGGGATGCACAATCTGCAACACGAATTGCCGCTTCGGCTCCGGCGCTCCTTCCCAGGCGCGTCCTAATTCAAACGCCTGCTCCTGCCCGGACATCTTGCTCGATAACCCCGAAACCACCGCCGACGACTCCAGGTTATTCGCCGTCTGCACGATGGCCGACCAAACGTCGCGCGCCGGAACCACCAGCAGCGACACGTGCTTGCCGAAATTCTCCGCCACTGACACCGCCTGCGTGAATAACCGCTGCTCGTAATCGCTGAAGATCTGTTCGGTGGAGAGGTCGTAGGCCGCCGCCCCAAATTGGCTGATCCGCGCCGACATCACCACGATGTCCTGCTCTTTGGTGTCCGTCCGCTCCAGCACCCACTTCAGGTGAGTCAGGGTGTTGTAATCGCGCACCGTAACCAGCACATTCCCCCGCCGGATGCCCAGCCCGGCGCGATCCACGGTATCGCTATGCAGCAACTGGAAGTGTTCTTTCATCTGCTGCTCGGCCAGCAGATGTTTCTTGCGGTTCACCCGCTCCGAAACCGAGAAGATCAGGAAGAACGCGCCGGCGAACGAGACTCCCGCGACCGTGGCAATCGATTTCGTGAACAGGTTCACGATCGCGGTCGAGAGAAGCACGAGGAACACCGAAGCCAGGCCGATGGGAATCTCGGTTCCGCCAATCCGTATATTCGGAGGCACCTTCCACCCGCGCTCCCCCTTGTACTTGAAGCGAAGCACCAGCATGGCCAGGCTGTTGAAGGTGAAGCTCCAGATCACGCCGAAGGCGTAAGCCTCGCCCAGCAGATAGACATTTCCCCGGCTGGCCAGAATGGTGAACAACTGAAACCCGACCACCAGGTTGATGATGCGGTAGCTGGTGCCGAATTTCTTGTGAGGATGCCGGAACCAGTCGGTCAAAACGCCATCTTCAGAAACTCGGTTCAGCACGCCGTTCGAGCCGATGATGGCGGTGTTCACCGCGCCCGAAAGAATCAGGAATCCGACCACCACCACGAAAGCGCGGAACAACAGCCGCAACAGTTGCGGCCCCCACAAATACATCGCCAGACCTGCGATCAGGTTGTCCTTATAAACCGGGATCCGCACCGAGTCCGGAATAATCATCACGAAGAGCAGCGCCGTCAGCCCGGTAAAAACAAAGCTGTAGATGGCGATGATGATCGCGGCCCGCTTCAGGTTCTTCAGCTTGGGATGGGCCAGCTCGCGGTTCACCTGCGCCAGCGACTCTTCGCCGCTCATGGCCAGCACCGAGTGGCCGAAGGCGATCAGGATTCCCAGAAGCCCAAACTTCCGCGCCAGATCCGAGGCCAGATCGGTATGCTGCAGGAAACCCAGAGCCTCTTTGCCGAACGTCAGGTTGTGCGGCAGCGGCAGCGGAACCGGCTGATAGCCCTGCTTGAACAAGGTGACTGCCGACCAACCCAGGAGAATAATCACCATCACGGTGGTGATCTGCATCACCCGCAGCGCCTTCTCGCTCGATTCGCTGATGCCCTTGGTGTTTTCCCACCAGAAGTAAATCGTGACCGCCAACGCGAATACCACGGAAGTGGCGTTGACGTTCAGGTGCGGAGGCCCGCCGAACAGCGCGTACATCGCCCGCGGAACCCAGCCGTGGACGTCGGCCGTGGCGAAGATGTCGTTGATGAGCCCGGCGATATACTGACCGGCCGAAACTCCGGAGATCGGGCCGGTCAGGATGTAGTCGAACATCAGCGCCGAGACGCTGATCTTGGCCAGCGTCCCGCCCAGCGCCTCTTTCACGACGCGATACACGCCGCCGCGCACGAACATCGAGCAGCTTTCCACGTACACGGCACGCACCGTGAACGAGAACAGCATGACCGCCAGGATGAACCAGGGGGCCGACTTCCCGATCGCCTGCTCGGCAATGCCGGCGGCGTAAAAGGCGGACGAGCCTAAGTCGTTGAGGACAATGGCGGCGGCGCGCCAGTAGGAGATGAACGTCAGCATCACCGACGTCGCCACCACGATGCGGACGCGGTCGGAAGCGGAATTCCCGGGTTGCAGAGGGGAGGCCATTCAGGGCAGAGGGACGGGCGTCAGTACCGGGTGCAGTCCTTTCGGCCCGTCAGGATTTCGTAGTATTTCATGGTCTATGCGTCAACACCCGGGCAGAAACCGGCCATGTTCATCCCTAACCAACCGCCAGCCGGTCCAAATTCGGGTCCCGCACGCTCATCCCGGTCACTAATACTATCCGATACCTCAAATTACGTCACAGCAGGAATTCAAATCCCCAGCATCACCAACGCAAAGGGCAGCAGCAGGAACCCGCAACGGCTAAATGCTAAGTGCTAAATGCCAACTGCCGAATACCAACTGCCGCCGCCCGCACCCCATTATTGTTATCCTTCCCACGTGGGCAACATCCGCAAGCGTGCCTGGCTGCTGGTCCTGCTATCGGCAGGATTGCAGATCCTGATCTTTCCGCTTCCGGATCTCTACTTCCTGGGGTGGATTGCGCTCACCCCGCTGCTGCTCGCGCTGTTACAGGCTCGTCATCCGAATACTCTGCAATTGAGCGAAGGCGCGAAGCTGATCCCGGCCAGCCCCTGGCAGGCCTTTGTGCTGGCTTACGCCTGTGGCGTGGTCTGGTATGCGGGCACCTGCTACTGGATCTACCCCACCATGCGGCACTTCGGCGGGGTAAGCGCACCGCTGGCGCTCGTAATCCTGCTGCTCTTCTGTCTCTACCTCGGCCTCTACCACGGCCTGTTCGGAATTCTCGTCAGCCTGCTCGCCGGAAACAGTCCCTTCAGCCGCAGGGCGTTGCTGGTAGCTCCGATGGCGTGGGTCGCGGTGGAGCTGGCCCGTACCCGCATCTCCGGATTCCCCTGGGACCTGCTCGGAGTCACGCAGGTCGACAATATCCCCCTCGCCCGCATCGCCACCGTCACCGGAGTGTACGGCCTCTCGCTCGAGATCATGGTAGTGAACGTCGCCTTCGCGGCGGTGTTCCTGGTGCAGCGGCCGAAGCGCAAGCCCCTGCTGCTGGTTGCTGTCGCGGCGGTAGTCGTGCTTCAGGCCGGCCGCCTGGTTCCCGCTCCCCACGAGCCTACCGATCACACTGCATTTCTGGTGCAGGCCAATATTCCCATTCTCGAAGGCGCAGACTGGACCCGGGACTACTTCGACGGCACCCTGCGCGATCTTTCCTGGCTCAGCCAGCATCCCACCCGGAGGCCAGCCGGTCCACCCTGACCTGATCGTCTGGCCGGAGAATCCGGCCCCGTTCTACACCACCGACCCAACTTTCCGCCAGACCGTCAGCACCCTCGCCCGCCAGCAGAATACCTGGGTGCTGGTAGGAAGCATGGGCATCCGCAACGCCGGTCAGTCTCCGCAGCAGGCGACCCAGGTCTACAACTCCGCCGCGCTGGTCGGCCCCGGCGGCGAATGGACCACCCGCTACGACAAGATCCACCTCGTCCCTTTCGGGGAGTACGTCCCATTCCGCAGGCTTTTCAGCTTTGCCGCAGGACTCACTGAGCAGGTGGGCGATTTCACGGCGGGCTCCTCCCGCGCTCCCCTCGATGCCGGCGGGACTAAGCTCGGGGTCTTCATCTGCTACGAATCCATCTTCCCCGACGACATCCGCCAGTTCGCCCGCAACGGCGCACAGGTGTTTGTAAACATCTCAAATGACGGCTGGTATGGCGACAGCGGGGCCTACGCCCAGCACCTGAAGCAAGCCCGCATGCGGGCCGTGGAAAACCACCGCTGGCTGCTGCGCGACACCAACACCGGGGTAACCGCCTCCATCGACCCCTATGGCCATATTGTGGCCACCGTGCCTCGCAAGGTCCGCACCGTACTGGAGGCACCTTACGCACTATCCAACGTAACCACCTTCTACACCCGGCATGGGGACTGGTTCAGCTATCTCTGTGCGATAATTTTGCTGGGGGCGCTGCTCACGCGTCTCCCATTCCTCGCAAGGGCTAAGCGATAAACCCACATGGTCGAAGAACTCGAGCAAGAATATTCCGCGCTGAAAAGCAAGGTACACGACCTCCGGGAGTACCTTTGACGCGGGCAAACTCCGTCAACAGCTGACCACCATCGATAAGCAGGCGGCTGATCCCAACCTCTGGTCCGATCCGCAAAAGTCTCAGACCGTCATGCGGGAGAAGAAGCGGCTGGAGCACGTCCTCGCCACCGAGGCCGACCTGGTCCGCCGCAACGACGACATCTCCGCCTACTTCGATCTCTCCCGCGAAGGCGAGAATGTGGATGCCGATCTTCGCCGCGAAATCGATGCACTGCGCCAGCTGGTCGATCGCCTCGAAACCGAAACCCTGCTCTCCGGAGAGCACGACGCCCGCAACGCCATCGTCACCATCCACCCCGGCGCGGGCGGCACCGAGTCGCAGGACTGGGCCGACATGCTGCTGCGCATGTATCTCCGCTGGGCCGAGCGCCAGGGATTCCAGACCGTCCTCTACGACTATCAACCCGGCGAAGAAGCCGGATTGAAGTCGGCAACGTTCGCCGTCAACGGCGACTACGCCTACGGCCTGCTGCTCAGCGAAATCGGAGTCCACCGCCTGGTGCGCATTTCGCCGTTCGATCAGGCCAAGCGCCGCCATACGTCTTTCGCCAGCGTGTTTGTCTCGCCCGAAATCGACGACAGCATCGAGGTGGTGATCAAGCCGGAAGAAATCCGCGTGGATACCTACCGTTCCAGCGGCAAGGGCGGGCAGCACGTCAACACCACCGACTCTGCCGTGCGCATCACTCATATTCCGACCGGCCTGGTAGCCAGTTGCCAGAACGAACGCTCGCAGCACAAGAACCGCGAGCGTGCCATGAGCATGCTGCGCTCCAAGCTCTACGAGCACGAGATGGAGAAGAAGCGCGAAGCCTCGAGGAAAATCGAAGACTCCAAGCTCGAAATCAACTTCGGCTCGCAGATTCGCTCCTACGTGCTGCAGCCCTACCGCATGGTGAAAGACGTCCGCACCAAGCTGGAGATCGGCGACGTGGACCGGGTGCTCGACGGCGACCTGCAGCCCCTGATCCGCGCTTATCTGACCATGAGGCGCGACGAGAAGGCGGCATGATGAATCGCAACATGACGCTGGCAAAGGGCATGCGTCTGGAATATCTGACCGTCGGCTGGAATCTGCTCGAGGCCGCCGTGGCCCTGATTGCCGGATGGCTGGCCGGCAGCATTGCTCTGCTCGGTTTCGGCCTCGATTCCGTGGTGGAGGTTTCCTCCGGCTCCGTCCTCTTGTGGCGGCTTCATTCTGAGCGTCGGGGCGAAGATAGCGAGAGGGCGGAACGCACCGCGCTGCGCCTCGTGGGAGTGAGTTTCCTTGCCCTGGCCACCTACCTGACCTTCGATTCCATCAAGAGCCTGGCCACACATGAGGCCCCTGCCGAAAGCGTGGCGGGAGTAGTGTTGGCAATTGCCTCGCTGCTGGTAATGCCATTGCTGGCGCGGGCCAAGCGGCAAGTGGCGCGCGGCCTCAGCAGCCGCGCCATGCACGCGGACTCCCGGCAGACCGACATCTGCGCATATCTTTCCGCCATTCTTCTGTGCGGGCTGGCGCTCAATGCCGCCTTCGGCTGGTGGTGGGCGGATCCCGTTGCAGCTCTGGCCATGATGCCTCTCATTGCCCATGAGGGCTTAGAAGCCATCCGCGGAAAGACCTGCGGCGTTTCCTGCAGCGCGAATCACGAGATTGATGATAAGGCCGCGTGATCCATGCGAACCCTTGATCTCATACGCAATTCGGCTTTGCCTGCAAACCTGATGCAGTCAGCCGCCAAAGGCGCGCTCGCGGTTCCGGCGGCGGAGATGATCGAGATCCTGGTCTATCTCGCTACCAAAAACTCGGTGTTCGGCGAGCAGGCCCGCATGACCCTCGCGGGATGGGAACGTGCGTCCTCTGAAGCGGCCGCGGCCAATCCCGAAACCGCCAAAGAGGTGCTCGACTATCTGATCGCGCCCGAGAACCTGCGCCCCATGCTGCTTCCGGCTCTGGTTTCCAATCCTTCGGTTTCTGACGAGGCACTCGTCACCCTGGCTGCCGGGGCTTCCCGCGATGTCGCCCACGTACTGCTCACCAGCGACCGCGTGGGCAAGTCGGAAATGGTTCTCTCCGCCCTCAGTTCCAACCCGAATCTCACCAGCATTCAGGCTGCAACCGTGCGGGAGAAGCTGCTTCCCTTCCAGCCCGAAACCGTGCCGGTCGAACTGCAACATACCGAGCAAGATATTGAGCAGGATGCCGAGCATGACGTCGAGCCGGAAGAGGAAGACGACATTCTGCCAGAAGTTGTGGAGGTGGCAGCCGAATCCGACACCGTCTTCGACGAAGAAATCAACGCATACCTCGCGGAACATGCTGCGGAACTGGCGACGGAAGGCGAAAAACCATTCCTGCCGATTGGCGGCTTTCACGACGAGTTCGAATCCGAATCCGAAGAGCCACTGAGCGAGGAAGCAGCCGCGGCCTCAGCCGTCGCCACCGCCGGTTCATCCGCGCCGGTGCGTCCGCAAAAGAAGCCGGCAACCAAGAAGCCGCAATCCGCACCGGAAGAGGGCCGCGGCAGCGCTCTGCAGAAAATCTCCCGGCTGGACGTGAAAGGCCGCATTCAGCTGGCCATCAAGGGCACGAAGGAAGAACGCTCCATCCTGATTCGCGACGGCACCAAGTTGGTCGCCCTCGCCGTTCTGGAATCACCGAAAGTCGGCGACAGTGAAGTCGAGACCTATGCCACGCAGAAGAACGTGCTGGAGGCCGTACTGCGTGCCATTCCCATGAAGCGACGCTTCATCAAGCATTACACCGTGGTGCGCAACCTCGTATTCAATCCCCGCACCCCGCTCGACGTCTCCCTCGGCCTGATGAAGAACCTGCTGGTGCACGACCTCAAGAATCTCTCCGGAAACAAAGAGGTCTCCGATACCATCCGCAAGCTGGCGCTCAAGATGTTCCGCCAGAAGGCTTCCAGCTCCGGCAAGAAGAGCATGGAATAGCGCGCGCCATATCCGATGTTTAAAATAGTCTCTGGAAGATTGCACGATGGCTACTTATCCGGAAACGGACGCGATCACCGGCCTGCTTAAGCGTTCCCACACCATCGCGGTCGTGGGCCTGTCCGATAATCCCATGCGGGCCAGCCATGGAGTCTCAGCCTACATGCAGACTCAGGGATACCGCATCATTCCCGTCAATCCCAACATCAAGGGCGCGCTCGGCGAAAAGTCTTATCCCTCGCTGCTGGATGTGCCGGAGAAAATTGACATCGTGAACATCTTCCGCCGCCCCGAATTTGTAGAAGAAGTGGTCGATCAGGCAATCCAGCTCAAAGTCCCGATGATCTGGATGCAGGAGCAGGTAGTTCACCAGCCATCCGCCGACAAAGCCCGCAAAGCCGGCATTTTCGTAGTCATGGACCACTGCATCCTCAAAGAACATAAGCTGCGCTTCGGCTGATCCCAGCCGTGACGAACCGCGTCGAACCTAAAACGCTTCGAGCCTAAGAATCCCGGTAAGCCGCCGATAATTGACTAAGAAAGCAGCTCATTAGAAGGTTCCCGCCCTTCCTGCCCGGCGTACAATCAACCCACCGCTTCCCTGCCGGAGGTTGCTATGTTTTCCCGTCTGGCTATTCTGCTTTCGCTCGCGGCACTTTTGGCTCCGCTTGCCCATGCCAAAGACAAGAACAAGGTCCAGCTACCGCAACTGGTCTTGAATGCCGAGACCGTCTATGTGGTGGTGAATCCGGGTTCAGAAGTCCCGCTGATGAACCCAGGCGAAAACCGCGGCGCGGAACATGACGTAGAGAATGCATTACAGAAGTGGGGACGTTTTCAGCTCGTCTTCGATCCCCAGGTGGCCGACCTGGTGATTTCGGTGCGCCGGGGCAGAGGCGTGAGTCCAACCATCGGTGGTGTGCCCAACAATGGCCCGGTTCTCGTCCCCGGAACGAATGACGGCGATGTCCGCATGGGCGGTTCGATTGGCCGGCCTCCCGATGTCAGCGAACCCATGCCCGGCGCTCCCACTGGCCCCCGTCCCGGAATGGAGGTTGGACCTTCCGAAGACACCTTCGAGGTTTACCGCGGCCATGTGGACTATCCTCTCGACAGCGCTCCTCTGTGGCGTTACTCGGAGAAAGACGCCCTGCGCGCTCCCATGGTGCCGGCAGTGAAGGAATTTCAGAAGGCCATCGAGAAGGCCGAGAAACAGCTGGCCAACGCCAAGAAGAAGGGGCCCTAGAGGGACCATAGCCTCCGTCACGGACGTCCGGCACAGAGCTGCCGCATTCAATACATTGGCTTGCCGCCTTCCGGCCGCGTCTTCCATCGCCGGTGTACCCACAGCCACTGGTCGGGATACCGCCGCACATACTCTTCGATAATGCTGGTAAATAGCTGAGTGTTGGCCACGATATCGGCCTCATTGTCTCCGCTGCGCACCAGCTTCACTGCGGGATCAAAACGCAGGCGGTACTTTCGCAGCACCGGGTCCCACAGCGTGAACCCCGGCACCACAGCCGCATCAGTCCGCAGCGCGATCCGGGCCAGGCCACTGGCCGTGCACGCCGGAACTCCGAAGAAGTCCACAAAGATTCCCTGCGGCGGAGTCATGTTGGTATCCATCAGAATGCCAACGACTTCGCCTTTCTTCATGGCTGCCAGCAGTCCCCGCACAAAGTCGTCCTTATCGACCGTAGTGTTCCCGTGCATGGTGCGGTAACGGTGAATGAGGCGGTCGAGATAGACGTTGTCCAACGGCCGAATCACGATTTGCAGAGGATGTCCGTGCAGCGAATGGGCGAATGCGGAGAGCTCCCAGCCTCCAACATGGCCGGTGAGAAACAGCACTCCCTTGCCGAGAGCATGCGCCTGCTCATAGTTCTCGAAGCCGTCGTAGAGCACGACCTGGTTCACATTTTCAGGGGTGTACTTGGGAAAGCGGCAGACTTCCGCCAGCTGCCGCCCCAGCGAGGTGAATTCCCCGCGCAAGATGCGCCGGCGCTCCCCCAGGCTCTTCTCGGGAAACGCAATCGCCAGGTTGCGCATGCCTACCCAGCGCAACCGGGGATGCACGAGGTAAATGATCCAGGCCAGCAGGATGGCCGCCGCGCGGGCCAGTGGACGCGGCAATGCGCCCAGGGGCTTAATGATGAGCCAGGCCAGAGCGTACTCGAGTCGCTGCCGCATTCCGAGGGAAGGGTGACGGTACCGCCACGGGCGGCAGCCTGTCAAACCCCGGCCAACTGAACCACTGTGGACTGGCTGACCCAATGCGGTGCCGGTAATCATCGATACCGGCACAACCCCGCCAATAGAAGAGGCCCGGCAAACCGGGCCTCAGTGAAGATCTACCTTTTAAGTGTTATTTGTTAGCAGCTGCCACAGCCCATTTCGACAACGTCGAAAGGAAAGGATACGCGGCCTGCGGAGCATCGACATTGCCCTGTAATGCAGTCCTGAACGGCACCATGCGTCCGTAGAATACGCGTGTGCTGTCTTTGTCCTGCTTGATCACTGCGCCGTTCAGTTCGAGTCCGGCAAACACCCCGCGCGCGCGCGAGTAGCTAAGCACCTGGGCCCGCATCTTCCAGTCGGTATCGGCAGCGGCATGCCGCCCTACCGGACCGGCCGCCACGCTGGCATCCGCCCCCAGCTTGAACTTGCTGGACAGCAGGTTCTTCATGCCTTCATCGTTCATGATCAGCATCACCAGATCGACCGCCTGCCCGCCGATCTGCAGCCCGAAGCTGCCTCCGGCAATGGTGAAGAATGCCGGAGCGCTCCATCCTTTCGGAGTACGGCAGCTGGCCACGCCGCGCCCGTAGCGTCCGCCCACAATGAAACCTGCCTTCAGCATCGAGGGCACCACGGCCACGCACTGGGCCGAGCCCAGCACTTCTTCCGGAATCCCCTGATCGGAGGCTCCCTGAATTTCGTTCAGCACATCGGCCGCCGACTGCACCCGCTGCTCGGCTTTACTCTTATCGTCTTCGTCAGCCGCAAAGGCCATGACGGTGGTACACAACAACAGCAAGAGAATCAAAAGCTTCTTCATTTCCCCTCAGCTTTCTCGACAGCTTGTGAACCTGGATGGTTCCAGTGATTGATCTTCTCTGATTCTAAAGGATTCACTCCTGAGGAAAAAAGTTATCCACAGCTGGCTTTTGGACCATGATCAATTGGGTTCGGAGGGACAGAAAAAACGGCCAGAAAAAGGGACCGACAAAACGGCTACGCGCTGTAAAACCGGGATCTCCCTCGGACTTGGCATCTCCGTCAACGCCCGGGTCAAGTTCGAGATTGCTGGTCGCAAACCGGCGGCGGGAATTGTTCGTGGAATCTTTTTAGATGAAGCCCTGGCAGCCCGCGCTCCCGCAACGGCAGGGCAATTTGCCTTCGTGGTGGGTCTCGCCGTAATTGCAGGTGAGTTCCTCGTCCCGCCGGATGGCGCGCAAGGCGTAGAACTCCACCCGCTTGCCGAAAATGCGGATATAGGTATTGGGCGAGCAGGAATGGTTCACGTACTTCAGCGCGTTGCCGCGGGAGGCATCGAGCGCCTGCCCATGGTCCAGTTCGACCATGACGATGCGGCGCTTGCCGCGAATTCGCGAGGCCACTTGGCGCTGATGGATGATCTCTCCCGTCATCTCGCCCAGCTTCTGGCGGCGGCGGATCATGGCTTGGGCAAACAACCCCTTACCCGCGATCCGGCTGCGGCTCACTTTTACTGCCACTCTGATATGTGCTCTCACCTGGGTCCCACCCTGGCTGATAGGCTTTCCGCCAGCTGTGCCATTATCAGCGCAAGTGTCCCGCTTTTGTAGTCCACTTTCGTGGGCTTGCAAACCGCGCCCGGTTGAATTATTCGTTTGCCCCTTGTGTAACTAAACTAAACCGTTTAGTATTGTAACTTCGAGGCTTGCCATGATCCGGGTACAGAATCTGTTCAAGAAATTCGGGGACTTCACCGCTGTCAAAGACATTTCCTTCCAGGTCGAAACCGGCGAGATCTTCGCCTTTCTCGGTCCCAACGGCGCCGGTAAGACCACCACGATCAAGATGCTCACTACCCTGCTGAAGCCGACCAGCGGCCGGATCGAACTGGACGGACTCGATCCCGCTGTGGCCCAGAACGAGGCCCGGAAAAAATTCGGCATCGTGTTCCAGGATCCCAGCCTCGATGGCGAGCAGACGGCCTACGAGAACATGGAATTGCATGCCGTGCTCTATAAAGTCCCGCGCAAGGTGCGTGGCGAACGTATCGAGCGCCTGCTCAAGCTTTTCGATCTCTGGGAGAAGCGCAACGACTACGCCAAGACTTTCTCCGGAGGCATGAAGCGCCGCCTGGAAATTGCCCGCGGCTTTCTGCACACCCCGCGGATCCTCTTCCTCGACGAGCCCACCCTCGGCCTAGATCCCCAAACCCGCAACCAGCTTTGGACCCAGGTCAAGCAACTGAACGAAACCGAGCAGGTCACCGTGTTTCTGACCACTCACTATATGGAAGAAGCCGACCGGGTCGCGCACCGCATCGCCATCATCGACCACGGCGCAATCGTGGCCATGGGAACTCCGCAGCAATTGAAGCAGCAAACCAACACCGAATCGCTGGAAGGAGCATTTCTCGCCCTCACCGGCTCCACCATTCGTGATGAAACTGCGACCTCCGCTGACCACATGCGGCAGGTCGCCCAGACTCTGGAGCAACCGCCGATGAGCGCCATCTACATTCTCTGGCTGCGTGAACTGAAGCGTTACGTGCGTTCCCGGGCGCAGATCGTAGCGTCCCTCGGCCAGCCGCTACTGTATCTGCTGGCGCTCGGCTTCGGCCTCGGCCCGGTGTTTCAGAAGGCCGGCAATGGCAGCTACCTGCAATTTGTCGCGCCCGGGGTGATCAGCATGAGCATCCTGTTCACCTCGATCTTCTCCGGGATCGCCATGCTGTGGGACCGCCAGTTCGGCTTTCTAAAAGAAACTTTGGTCGCCCCGGTGCCGCGCATCGAAATCATGATCGGACGCACTCTGGGTGGGGCGACCGTCGCGGTGATTCAGGGCCTGCTCATCTTTCTGGTGTGCCTGGCCGCCGGATTTCGTCCCGCGAACCTGCTGCTGTTCCCGCTGGCATTCGTATTGATGATGCTGATTGCTGTCGTATTCGCCGCCCTGGGCACGGCCTTTGGCTCGATCGTGCAGGACATGCAGGGCTTTCAGCTCATCATGAATTTCATGGTGCTGCCGATTTTCTTTCTATCCGGGGCGCTGTTCCCTCTCAACAATCTGCCCAAGGCGCTGTCGCTGATCACCAAAATTGATCCGCTCACTTACGGAGTTGACGCCTTGCGCGGGGTGCTGATTGGCACGTCACACTTCAGCCTGACACTCGATGTCGTCCTGCTCTGTGCTCTCGCTACCGCCTTCCTATCACTGGGTGGATACTTGTTCTCGAAAATCCAGTTGTAGGGGAGCAAAGCCGGAACCGTTACCGATCTTTATGGTCCGCAAAAAAAGCGCCAGCGCGCACCGGAAAGTTCTCGACGCAGCCTTGTCGCTGTTCGCCGAGCGCGGCATTGATGCTTCCAGCATGGACGCCATCGCCGAGTCCTCCGGCGTGAGCAAGGCCACCATCTACAAGCACTGGCCTGACAAAGATGCACTCGCACTCGAAGCTCTGGGCGAGTTGTTTGGAATCTTTGAAGAGGCGCCAGTCTTCGACTGCGGCGACTTGCGCCAGGATTTTGTGGACGCACTGGTCTACCAGCCCGCCGGAAGCCAGGAACTCAAAAACCGACTGATGCCGCATGTGATGGCTTACGCCGCCAGCCACCAGCAATTCGGGGAACAATGGCGTGAGCGGGTCATGGAGCGGCCGCAGCTGCGTCTTAAAGCGCTGCTCAAGCGCGGCATCACACAAGGCCGGCTCCGCTCACCCATTGATCCCAATACTGCCCTCGCGCAGCTCCTTGGCCCCATGCTCTACTGGCACATCTTTGTGGGACGCAGGGCCGCCATTCCCGTCCCAAAAGAGCTGGCCGCGACGGTAGTCGACACATTCTGGAAAGCCTACGGAGAAGCAAGAAGAGGAAAGAAAAATTAAGAAGCGCGGAGTACCACGCCGAAACCACGATCCGAGACTGTCAGCCGTCACCTATCGGCCAGAAGCCAAAAGCCATCAGCCCAAAAAAAATCGGGGCTGGCCGCGGTGACCCTAAATCTCCGCTTCCAACCCCGTCTCCCAGGTTCTGTGGTAGGTGAAGCGAGTATGCGGCAGGGCACCGGAGTCAACAAGATTACCAAGGGGAGTGTCCGCAGGTAACGCGCGTGCTGACAACAGTACAGGGTCGCCGCCTGCCAATCGCCTGCACAAGGCCCTCTAACGGGGCTTCGCACAAGCGAAAGCCCACAGCGCAGAACCGTGGGCTGGCTTTCTCGCTCGGTTGCGAATCGCTACGGCTGATTCACTGACGCCTTCAACGGAAGACTCTGCGACGAGCCTCCCACCATGTAGGTGTACTCTCCCGGCACAAGCTCCCAGCCATTCTTCTGCTCATTGAAGATGGACAAGAACTTGGGCTCGACCTCCACCGTCACATCTTTGCTCTCGCCCGGCTTCAGTTCCACCTTGGTGAATCCCACCAGCCGTTTCGGAGGTTCGCCCGCGCTCGCCGGCAGTGCCGCATACACCTGCGCCACCTCCGCTCCCGCGCGGTCGCCGGTGTTCTTCACCGTGAAGCTGACGCTGGTTGCCTTGTCCATCCCCGGCGAAACTTTCAGGTCAGAGTAGGCGTACGACGTGTAAGACAGCCCGAAGCCGAAAGGAAACAGCACCGGCTTGTTTTCGGCGTCGTACCACTTGTATCCGACTTTTAAGCCTTCGTCGTAAGTGATTTGAAACGCGGGCAGTCCGGCGGCAATTCTCTTCCAGGCTTCCGGCTCGGCTCCGGTCGTGGAATGTTTCGGGGGCTCCACAATTTTAGGGTGAGGCAGATCCGCCTCGCTCCTGGGGAAGGTCATCGGCAGTTTGGCGCTGGGGTTCACTTCGCCGAACAAGACATTCGCCACTGCCTCAGCCCCGCGGCTGCCCCCATACCACGCCTCCAGAATTCCGCTGACGTGGTCCACCCACGGCATAGTCACCGCCGTGCCGGTCTCGAGCACCACCACGGTGTGCGGATTCGCCGCCGCCACTTTCTCGATCAATTCATCCTGATTGCCGGGAAGCGACAGTTTCGGCAGGTCCATGCCTTCGCTCTCCCACTGGTACGCGAACACGATCGCGACATCCGCGTTCTTCGCCATGGACGCCGCCGCTGCCGGGTCCGTTCCCGCGTCAAACTGCACGTCCGCCTGCGGCGCTTTGGCCTTGATCTGCCGCAGCGGCGATGTCGGAAACCAGATCTGGTCCTGCCAGTGCGTCGCGCCCTTTCCCGGAGGCATGATCGCATTTCCTCCCGGCGGGTCCACCTGCGCCGAGCCGCCGCCCGAAATCATCCCCACATCCGAGTGCGCGCCGATCACTGCGATCGAATGCACTTTCGCAGCATCCAGCGGAAGCTGGCCGCCCTCATTCCTCAGCAGCACAATGCTTCCCTCTTCAATCTTCTGCGCCACGTCGAACCCGTGCATCACGTCCACCACCGCTTTTTGCGGAGGATCATCCACCACTCCGCTGGCAAACATCGCCCGCAGGATGCGATGAACGTGATCATTCAGTTCTGACATCGGAATCTTGCCGGTCTCTACCGCCTTCTTGTAGCTCTCGCCATAGAAGATTTCGGCAGGCTCTTCGTGATCCATTCCTGCTTTTGAGGCCTTTTCCGTGCTGTGCGTCGCTCCCCAATCCGAGACCACGAAGCCTTTAAAGTTCCAGTCTTTCTTCAGGACATCCGTGAGCAGATAGCTGTTCTCGCAAGCGTAGTCGCCATTCACCCGGTTGTAGGAGCACATCACCGCCGCCACATCGGAATCGTGGATGCCGATCTCGAACGCCAGCAGATCGCTCTCCCGCATGGCGCGCTTGCTGATGTTCACATTCACCGGCATTGCGCCCGCTCTCCTGGTCGTTCAGCGCGTAATGCTTGATGTCGCCGATCACGTGCCCGTCCTGCTCCGCCTTCATCACCTGGCCCACCATTTTTCCCGCCAGGATCGGGTCTTCTCCCAGATATTCAAAAGTCCTTCCGTTGCGCGGCTCGCGCGTCAGGTTGACCCCGCCGCCCAGCGACATGTTGTAGCCCTGGTCGCGCAATTCCTTCGCGATCAAAGCGCCGTACTCGTAAGCGGCCTTGAGGTCCCAACTTGCGGCTGCGCCCACGTCGGACGGCAGCGCGGTGGAGTAGCGCCCGTTCTCTCCGCTCACGCGCACTCCGTAAGCCGCGTCCGACATCTGAATCGGCGGAATCCCCAGCCGCGGAACGCCCACCACGTAACCCGCCCCGCCATTTGAATTCACCGCCAGCGGACTCACCGGCCCCAAACCCCGCATGCCGGTGCCGTGCAGCATGGAAATCTTTTCGTCCAGCGTCATCTCTTTGACCACCATCGCCGCCCGCTCGTCCGGTGACAAACTGGCGTTCATCCAGGCGCCGGCCGGCGGTTTCTGCTTGCCCTGCTGGGCATTCGCAGGCAGCAGCGCAACACAAAAAACCAGAATGCTGAGCGCAGCCAAATGGGTGCGGTGCTTCCTCAAGTACAGGTCCATGAGTTCTCCCTTTTGAGTGACGACAAAATCGTTATTCTAGACCTTTTGCCCCAAGCCGTCTCGATAAAACTGCGGCGCGTATACTACAAGCGTCCCGGCAAGCTGAGAGCGGGCAGGTCAGGCAAGACTGCAACACTCAAGACTGATGAGAGTATTACGTGGAATTCTTGTGTCGGCGCTGGTCACGGCGATGATGTCGCTCTGCGTCGCCGTCTCACCGGCCGCCATGTCCATGCCGGAAACAATGCCCGGCCCAGCCGCCTCTCACCTGGCCGGCTGCCACGAATCGTCGCCACCAGCGACGCCGGCGGCTCCGCGCCCGGGCTCCACCAGCTTCCGCTGCTGCCTCACCGGACATAATTCGGCACTGCAAACCGAAACCTTCAACCCAATTCCGCTGTTAGCCCCAGCCGCGGCCCTGGCCACGCAACCCAATACCACGCCGGGCCGCCCGGCATTGACATTCATGTCCGTCAATCTATCCGCCAGCCCGCCCGCCGCTCTCCCTCTGCGTATCTGATTTCAATTCCTCTCTCATCGCCATCGTGCCGCCGCGCGAAGCGCCGCCACGCAAAAAACAGGCCGGAACAATGCACGTAGAACGAGAGGAAACAGGAAAGAAGTGCGCCGATTCATCTGTTCTCTAACCCTGCTCGCCGTCGTCCATCTATGGACGCAACTACCCGGGGCCGCCGCCCAGGAGTCTCCCATGCCGCCCATGCCCTCCATGCGCAACATGGAACCCGACACCCTGATCGAAGTGATCGAGCATCATGCCACCTCAGGCACCGATGCTGTGCCCGCCACCACTCCCGCGCCCATGCTGATGACGGCGAAGGGCAAGTGGGCGCTGATGCTCCATGGCGTAGCCTTTCTCAACGACACCCAGCAGACCGGGCCGCGCGGACGCGACAAATTTTTTTCCACCAACTGGCTGATGGGAATGGCGCAAAGAGAAACCGGCCATGGCACGCTGACGCTGCGCGCCATGCTGAGCTTCGAGCCTGCGACCATCACCGGCCGCCGCTACCCGGAACTGTTCCAGCAAGGCGAGACCGCCTACGGACGCCCCGTCGTTGACGGCCAGCATCCCCACGACTTCTTCATGGAACTCGCCGCGCTCTACGATTACAAAATCACTGACCACGCCATGCTCTCGCTCTATGCCGCCCCCATGGGCGATCCCGCGCTCGGCCCGGTGGCCTATCCGCACCGAGCGTCAGCCTCTGAAAATCCTGTGGCTGCGCTCGGCCATCACCTCGAAGACTCCACTCACATCGCCGCCGATGTCATCACCGCCGGCCTCACCTATGGTCAGGTGCGCGTGGAAGCCTCCGGCTTTCACGGACGCGAGCCCGACGAGTACCGCTGGAACCTTGACTCCGGCAAGATTGACTCCTGGTCCACGCGCCTCACCTGGAACCCCAACCAATATGTCAGCGCGCAATATTCCATCGCGCAAATTCACAGTCCGGAAGCGTTAGCCCCCGACGGCGATCTGCAGCGCATGACTGCCTCGGTGATCTACAACCGCCCGTTGTCGAATGGCAACTGGGCAACGACGCTGCTCTGGGGACGAAACCGCAGCCTCAACGACAGCAACATCGGCAACGGCTACCTGCTGGAATCAACCCTGCGCCTCGCCAGAAACAATTTATGGACGCGCCTCGAAAACGTCGACCGCACCAACGAACTGCTGCTGGGAGAGAACCCCGAACCGCCCGGCTTCAGCGAGCGCTACTTCACCCGCATCCAGGCCTACACCGCCGGATACGACCGCGAGATCGGGCACATACCTCACGTGTCCACGGCAGTCGGCGGGCAGATCACCTGGTACGGCGTTCCGGGAGAGTTGAAGCCGACGTATGGCTCGCATCCGGTGGGAGTGAATCTCTTCCTGCGCGTGCGCCTGCAGTAACCGATGCCGTGTGCTTCAGTCGTACTTCTCGTAGAAAATTGCCTTGCGGTCCCAGCCCAGTCCTTTCAGCAGATCGCGATTGGCTTTGACCATTTTCTCCAGGCCGCAGATGTAGGCGTGCATGTCGGCGCGTCCGGCGGCGATGCCGGGGACGTGCTCCTGCACATAGCCGCGCAGCCCGGTCCAATCGGCGCCGCCTCGACTGAGAGTAGGGCGGTACTGAAAGTTGGGGTGTGCTTCCGCCAGCTGCAGAAATTCCTGGTGGTAATAGATGTCAGCTTCGGTGCGGTTGCCGAAGACCAGCCACAGATCTTTCTCCTGATGGCGGGACGTGTCGGCCAGCAGCCAGTGCAGCATGGAGCGCAGCGGCGCGATGCCGGTTCCCGTGGCGATAAACAGCGTGTCGCGCATCGGCGGCCGCGGGATGAAATCTCCAAACGGTCCCTGGCACGCCAGTTCCTCGCCTTCGCGCAGATCACACAGGAAGTTCGACATGTAGCCGTCCTGCACCCGGTTGAGGCAGAGCGCGAAGCGATTGCCGTCGGGCGGAGAAGCAATCGAGTAAGCCCGCGTGATCTCTTCCCCATCCGGCTTGGTGTGCTTGAAGGAGAGCCACTGTCCGGCGACGAAGCCGAAGCGGGGAGCGTCCATTTCAAACTCCAGGTGTTTGGTCAGGCCGGAGAGAGGTGTAGAGCCTTACAAGTTTGGCGGAGAAGGTTTGAAAGGGCATCGCTATCTAGATGATGGAAAGATGGCTGGCGGTTCCGGGGCGTCTGGAGAATGCCTTGCGGCGGCGGGGCGCTGCCGGATTGCAAGGGGTCCTTCGACTGCGTCAGCCCTCGCTCAGGATGACAGAGTTAGAAGGGTGACAGAGTTACCGGCGGGATGGCGCTACTCCACCGTCACCGACTTCGCCAGGTTGCTGGGCTGGTCCACGTCGCAGCCGCGGCGGACGGCGATGTGGTAGGCCAGCAAGCTGCAGGGGCACGATTTCCAGAATCGGCGACAGTTCCTCCGGGGCGGCGGGAACGTAGAGCACGTGATCGGCAGCTTCGCGGATTTCTTCGTCGCCTTCGGTGGCCAGCGCGATGACCGTCCGGAGCGGGCTTTCACTTCTTTCAGGTTGGAGCAGCGTCTTCTCGTAGCGCAGCTTCGACAGCTCGTCGTTGCGGATCGCAGGTGGCAATGATCACCACCGGCAGGTCTTCGTCGATCAGCGCATTGGGGCCGTGCTTCATCTCGCCGGCGGGATAGCCCTCGGCGTGGATGTAGGAAATTTCCTTGAGCTTGAGCGCGCCTTCCAGCGCGATCGGATAGTGAATGCCGCGTCCAAGGAAGAGGAAGTCCTGCGACGCGGGATATTCCTTGGCCAGGTCCTCGGAATCCTCTTCGCGGGTCAGCAGGTGTTCGAGCTTGCCGGGGATGCGGGTCAGTTCCTGCACCGCTTCCAGGGTCTGCTCCGGCGTCATTGCGCCGCGCACCTGCGCCATGTACAGCGCGAAGAGAAAAAGAGCGGTCAGCTGCCCGGTAAAAGCCTTGGTGGAGGCCACGCCGATCTCAGGACCGGCGTGGGTGTAGATCGTGCCGGCGGCTTCGCGGGTGATCATGGAGCCGACCACGTTGCAGATGGCCAGCGTCTTCGATCCCTTGGCTCTGGCTTCGCGCTGGGCGGCAATGGTGTCGGCGGTTTCGCCGGACTGAGTGATCAGGATCGTGATGGTGTCGGGACCGACGAGCGGATCGCGGTAGCGCCATTCGCTGGCGTAATCCACCTCGACCGGAATCCTGGCCAGGCTCTCGATCATGAACTTGCCGGCCTGCCCGGCGTGCCAACTGGTGCCGCAGGCGGCGATGTTGATCTTCTTGGCGGCCTTGAATTCGTCTTCGCTGATTTCCATCTCGTCGAGGAACACCTGGCCGGTTTCCAGCGAGATGCGGCCCAGCGTGGTGTCGCGGACGGCGCGGGGCTGCTCGTAGATTTCCTTGAGCATGAAGTGCTTGAAGCCGCCCTTTTCCGCCATGATCGGGTCCCAGGTGACGTGCTGCACCTGGCGCGACGATGGGCTGTCCGTCGAAGTCGGTGAGCTGCACGCCATCCGGCGTGATGACCGCCAGATCGCCATCTCCCAGGAAGAAGAGATCGCGAGTGTGGTACAGGATTGCGGGAACGTCGGAAGCGACAAAGTATTCGTCCTTGCCGAGTCCAATGACAGCGGGCGGGCCGTTGCGGGCGGCAACGATCTTGTTAGGCTCGTCCACCGAGATGACGGCGATCGCAAACACTCCGGTCAGCTGCCGACAGTCTTGCGGACTGCTTCTTCGAGGGACGGCCGGTGCCCGTTGGCGCTCTTCAGAAGTTCTTCTCCACCATGTGGGCGATGATTTCGGTATCGGTCTCGGTGGTGAAGCGGTGGCCTTCCTCGATCAGTTTGCGTTTCAGGGTGACGTAGTTTTCGATGATGCCGTTGTGGACCACGACGATCCGGCCGGTGCAGTCGCGGTGCGGGTGGGCATTCTCTTCCGTGGGACGGCCGTGGGTGGCCCAGCGGGTGTGGCCGATGCCGTAGGTGCCATCGAGCGGCTTGAGGCGGATGACCTCTTCCAGATTGCGCAGCTTGCCCTCGGCGCGGCGAATCTGCAGGCCCTCGCCATTGCCGGCACACCGCGATTCCGGCGGAGTCGTAGCCGCGATACTCCAGGCGGCGCAAGCCGTCGATGATGACCGGAACCACCCGCTTCTTACCGACGTAACCAACAATTCCGCACATACCTGCTCCTTGGTGATAAGCCTCAGCGGCTGAAGCCGCCATCTACTAGACTCTTACGGCACGGCTCAAGCCGCGCCCTTTCACGGCGACTCCCCGCCGGGTCTTCGCTTGCTGGTCTTTGCTCGAAGTCTTTGCTCGATATCAAAGTTCGATATCTTTGCTCGATATCAATGGCGTCGCAAACTGGAAATCCCCCAACGTCGGCGACAAAATCCACAGTACCTCTACGGGGAGGAAACTAACTTTCGAGGGAGAAACGAAACTCTTCAATTACAGGATTGGTCAGGACTTCGCGAGCGATGCGTCCCACTTCCGCCTCGGCCTCTTCCCGGCTCAAACCGCCGTCCAGGGTGAGTTCGAAATACTTGCCCTGGCGCACATCCTCCAAGCCTTTGTAGCCCATTTTTCGCAGAGCGCCCTGAATGGTCTTGCCTTGAGGGTCGAGGACACTCTTCTTTAACGAAACGTACACGTAAGCTTTCATGGGGAGCAAGAACATTATACGTCAGGAGGTTACAGGCGGAACCCCACTATCGGGTAGCTACAGGGCGGCGATTTGCGCGTCCAGATCAGCGAGGGCGCGTTCCAACATGCTGCGATGGTTGGGGTTGTGGGCCGATTCGAGCTGTTGTGCCACGCGATTGCGGGAGAGCAGCAGTCCCTGCTTCTGGCGCTGCGCGCTTTTCTGCTCCTCGGTGAGGGCGGCCTTGGGTAAGGAAGGAGATTGAGCCGCTTCCGACTGTTGCAATTCCACTGACTTGCTCTCCCAGCCTCTGGCCATAAAGCGATTGTAATCGGAGTTGGCCGGAAGCACGCCTCCAAAGCGCGGCGGCCGTGCCCAAATTCCCGGCCTTGTGCCGGAGCAGAGCGGCAACTGCGTGAGGACAAGGCTCGATCGCCGCTGGTTACCAGTTGGGATACCAACCCGGACAGAAATGAAAATTTTTTTCTGGCACAGCAACTTGTTCTATGATGCGGGGCAAATTGTTTCATCATTGGGTTCGGGAAGCTTTGCTCGAGGGGGGTTGGGAGTTTGTGACTCGTGCAAGTAAGTCCCGTTAATTTTGCAATACGTAGTTCGTCTCGGCGCAGGCGGTTGTTGCCGGATAATTTTGGCGGGAGGCTTCTAAAGCCCGCCGGCAGCTTGTCTGGGCAGGTGTGTGCGTTTTGCTTGTCGGTGAAAACCCCAGCAAAAAACGCTGCCTTCCCGGCGTCGCTCGCGACCGCCAGCCCCGTTTTCTCCAATCAGGTTTTCTCGAAAAGCTCGACCACAATTCCGAATGCTCCCATATTGACGCGCCGACAGGGATCACTCCTGCCGAACCCGAGGGAGAACCCTGTTCTTCGAAGTGAGGTAAAGGCCCACAAATGAGTGAAGAGAGAGCAAACCATCTGTTACAGACTCTGGGTGAGGTCGCACTCGCCGAGGCCTTCCGAGAGCCCGAACAGATCATCGCTGGAGTTTTTGCCTCCTCGTCGGTGGGACTTGCGATTGTTGACCAGAACCTGCGATACCTCGCGGTCAATCAAGCCTTGGCTGAGATGAACGGTATTCCACCGCGGGAACATCTGGGCAAAACCCTTCAGCAGGTGCTGGGAGACGCCGCCAGCGTGGTGCAGCCCGCATTCGAACGCGTCCTCAGCACGGGTGAGCCCATTTTGAATCATGAACTCGAAGCGACTCTCCCGACGCGAACCGACCCCGGCCACTGGATCGAGCACTACTTTCCCATCAAAGATGCCGCAGGACAAGTCACCCAGGTAGGCGCCGTGATTGTGGAACTCACTCAGCAGAAGCAGCTCAAAGCCGCGCTGCTCGCGCTGAATGACAGCCTGCAGCGGGAGATGGAGCGCCTGGAGGTGCTGCTGGGGGTCAATGCCAGCCTGGTGTCAAACTACGACGTGCGCAGCTTGTTTCCTGTGATCGCGGATTTCGTCCGCAAGGCCGTCCACCACGAATTCTCCAGTATTACCCTGTTCGACGAAGGCTCACAGAATCTGCGGGTATTGGCGTTTGACGATCCCTCGGAATATGGCCTGCTGCATCTGGATATGACCATTCCGCTGCAGGGAAGCGTGGCGGGATCGGTATTTCTCAGCCGCAAGGCGCACGTCTTTGACACCGAAGAGATGGCGAAATATCCCTTCGCTGTCCCCTTATTGCAACACGGAGTCCGCTCGGTCTGCTCGGTCCCACTAATCAGCCGAAAAGGGCCTCTGGGCACGCTCAATCTGGGCAGTAGCCATGAAACGGCGCTCTCCCCCCACGATCTGGGGCTGCTGCAGCAAGTGGCAGACGCTCTGGCCGTGGCCCTCGACAACGCCCGCGCCTACCAGGAGATTGCCGAGCTTAAAGACAAGCTGGCGGCGGAAAAGCTCTACCTGCAGTCCGAAATCCGCTCGGTGCTCAATTTCGAGGAGATTGAGGAGAAAGCCCGGCGCTGCGACGCATGCTGGACCAGGTGAAGACCGTGGCCCCGAGCGATGCCACGGTGCTGGTACTGGGAGAAACTGGGACCGGCAAAGAGCTGATTGCCCGCGCCATCCACGCGATGAGCGCAAGAAAGACAACAGCTTCATCAAGCTGAACTGCGCTGCCATTCCCACCGGGCTGCTCGAAAGCGAACTTTTCGGGCATGAGAAAGGCGCATTTACCGGCGCCGTCAGCCAGAAGATCGGCCGCATGGAACTGGCCGACAAAGGCACACTGTTTCTCGACGAAGTCGGCGACATTCCCCCGGAGCTGCAGCCCAAACTGCTGCGTGTGCTTCAGGACCAGGAGTTCGAACGCCTGGGCGGCACCCGCACCATCCGAGTTGACGTTCGTCTGGTCACGGCCACCAACCGGGATCTGGCTAAGGCGGTGGCGCAAAAGGAATTTCGCAGCGACCTGTTCTATCGCCTCAACGTTTTCCCTCTCCGCATGCCTTCGTTGCGGGAGAGGAAGAAAGACATCCCGCTGCTGATCGCCTACTTCGTGGAAAAATTCTCCCGCCGCATGAATAAACAGATTGAGAGCATCCCCACGGAAGCCATGGATGCCTTACTCAACTGGGACTGGCCTGGCAATGTCCGCGAACTGGAGAACTTCATGGAGCGTTCGGTGATCCTTTCAAGCGGCACAGCCTTGAACGTACCCATCGCAGAACTCGGGAGATCCAACTCGCTGGTTCAGAGAGCAGCAAGCTGACAGATATGGAACGCGAGCACATCCTTCGGGTGCTGCGCGAAACCGGCGGGGTAATTTCCGGCATGAATGGCGCGGCGGCGCGGCTCGGACTGAAGCGCAGCACGCTGCAATCCCGCATTCAGCGCATGGGGATCTCCGCCAAAGACTATGAGAACTGACACTTCTCCTCGGAACTCCAATCAGGAGCTGGGATCACGGCCGCAAGCAGGCTGATTGGGTGCCGAGATTTCGGCACTCGTACCGCACGGTCGTCATTTTCTGATTCAGAGCGGTAGCCCTTCTCAGCAACTTCTCCCGTTTCTGCAAAGACTTACGAATTGGTACCAGTTTGGCACAGGGAGTGCCAAAGAGAAATCGTGGCCGAGGTTTGGGGGAATTTCTTTTCCAACGCCAGTCGCGATGCGGGCCAATTCCACAAAGCTGCAACCTAAAGGCCGACGGAGGAGTTCATTTGTTCCCCAAACGGTGGAGCGATGGCTGGAAGTCTGCTCAAAAGCCGCCCGCAGCGGGCAACGGCTGTACCGGTCATGCCAGGGGTGCGATCCAACTCGGCTCCCACCCCCGAGAACAGCGAAACCAGCGCTGCCGGTGGCGCCGCAAGCCGGAAGTTCGCAACTCGGAACTACGCAACTCGATCCGCTCTACCTGTTCCACTGCAACTTGTTGTGGCGGCAGCAAGCGGAAAACTCCGCCGGCTGGGAGATGGTTCAGGCATTGCGATCGGGCGACAGCGGTTCGCGCGCCATCGCCGCAGCCCTGATGGCCAGAACTGAAGCGCGCAAGTTGCGAGTGGAGCGACAGCCGCAGAGAGTGTGGATTCAGCTGGAAGATGACAGCACCTGCAGCACAATTGAAACTTACAGCCAAGAGGACCCGGGAATGAATACTCCGTACGGACTGGAAATCAGCGAGAACTGTGCCGCCTGCAAGTTGCGAAAGAGCTCATGGTTTTGCGGATTGTCGCAGGAGGCGCTGAAATCGCTCAGCGCCGCCACCCGCCCTAATACCTATCCCGGAAGCGCAGTGCTGTTTGTCGAAGGGCAGATCCCGCGCGGAGCGTATGTGATCTGCTCCGGCCGGGTGAAAATTTCAACCACCTCGCGCGACGGAAAGATTCTGATCCTCAAGGTCGCGGAAGCCGGCGAAGTGCTCGGCCTGAGCGCGGTGCTCACCGGCACCTGCTTCGAGATCAGCGCCGAAACCATCGGCCCCTGCCAGGTGAATTTCGTGGACCGCAACACGCTGTTGCGGCTGATCGAGAAATACGGCGAGATCGGGCTGCACGCCGCCCAGGCGCTGAGCACTGAATTTCAGTCGGTGTACCGCAACATCCATGAGCTGGTGTTGTCACGCTCATCCGCCGGAAAGCTGGCCCGTTTGCTGCTCTCCTGGTCGACGCAGCCGGCGAGAACCGGCAACGAAGTTCGGGTGCGCGCGGGGCTGACGCACGAAGAGATGGCGCAACGCATCGGCGCCTCGCGCGAGACCGTGACTCGCCTATTGAGTGAGCTGCGAAAAAAAGAACTGATTCGCCTGGAGGGTTCCACGCTGGTCATTCGTAACCGGCCCGCGCTGGAAGCATTGGCTGCATGAGCTTTAAGGGCGGCCCGAAAGGGCGGCCGGGCGAATCCCCCCTCGCTGGCCGCCTATTTTGCTACGCTCGAAGGTTCTCGCGTCCTGAGTAGATATTTGCTTCCCTACAGCCCAAACAACTCCCGCAATCTTTTCGTCTGCGCCCGGCTTACCGGGACCTCGGTCTGCTTCTTGTCGTCCATGCGAAGCTGGTAGGAACTTTTGAACCAGGGCACAACTTCTTTAATTCGGTTGATATTCACCAGGTAAGAGCGGTGGGCGCGCCAGAAGAGATTGGGATCGAGGCTGTCGAGCAGCTCTTCCAGGGTCCGGCAATTGGAGTGGCCTTCCATGCCCGCGGGACCGCTGGTGGCGACGGTGATTACGCCGTCTTCAATGGAGGCGAAGCAAATATCTTTCTGGTTGACCAGAAACAACCGGCCGGCCGACTTTGAGCAGGATCTTCGAAGCCTGCGGTTTTTGCGACTCCAGCATGCGGACCAGGGTCTCCAGCTTGTCGGACGAAGCGCCGTTGGCTTCCATCTTGGCCCGCGCCTTTTGCACCGATTGCGCGACCCGTTGCTTATCGAAAGGTTTGAGCAGGTAATCGACGGCGTTGACTTCGAACGCCTTCACCGCGTACTGGTCGTAAGCGGTAGCGAAAACAATTTTTGGCAGCGGAACCTTGCGGTCGAGCAGCTTCTTGATGACACCGAAGCCGTCAAGGCCGGGCATCTGCACGTCGAGGAAGACGAGGTCGGGATGATGCTCGCGGATGAGGTTGATGGCTTCGAGCCCGTTCTTGCCCTGGGCGACCACATCCACGTCGTCCACGCCCTTGAGCAGAAAGGCAAGCTCATCGCGGGCCAACTGCTCATCGTCAACAATTACTGCGGACAACGACATTCGCTCTCCTCAGGCCTGGAGACACAACTCCCAAAGAGAAAAGTATAGATAGCCGAAACTGGCGGCGCAAACCAAAAGGACAGCCAACGGCAGAAAGCAGCAGCGGTTACTGCGGCTGTCCCATCCGGTGGTTCATCATGCCGCCCATGTCCATTTTCTGGTAGTCAGCGGGAATGACGAACAGGCTGTCGGGCTGCGAGCCTTCCTGGATGTTCTGCAGTTCGGTGGTGTCGCCATCATCCCCTTGCCACTTGATGGCAAATTTCAGCGTAGTGTCCACCCAGGCCGTGCCGCTCTTGCCATCGGCCGACTTGCCGGTGTACTTGATGGTGCTGCGCCCATTCACGGTATCGGGACCGACTTTCTCGCAGGTCGAGCCCGGCTTGTCCTGCATCTTCATCCAGTCGGGACAGGCGTTGTTGATATCCACAGGACGGAAAAAGTTGTAACCACCCCGGCGGCCGAAACCTACCGCCGATTCCACATACATTTTGTGCTGGGGGATCAGAATGTCGGTGGTGTGGGTCGCGAGGTTGATGATTACGGCGCCCATCTGACCTTCTTGTCCTTCTGCGCTGTCAAAGCGCGCTTTGTTATTCCCTACATGGAGCTTTCCTGCCGTGCGGGTCTTGCCGTCGCGGGTTTGCACCATGTCGGCAGAAAACTCCTGGGCGAAAACTGCGGTGGCAAGAAACATGAATAGAGTTACACAGGCGAAGCGAATCAGTTGGCGGGGCACTGTCGGCCTCCTTCTTATGCAAATACGTGCTACATCCAGACAACCAGGCGGGGCAGAAAAAACGGTATGGCCTATTTCGACCCGAGTGCCAGCAGGATAGCAAAAAGTTGGACAGGCCGGGAAGATAGGCCTTCGTCCTTTAGGAACCAACCCGCTCCAGGGCCAGGGCCATGCCCATGCCTCCGCTAACGCAGAGCGTGGCGACCCCCGTAGCGGATTTCCGCTTGAGCATTTCGTGGAGCAGAGTCACGGTGATGCGCGCCCCGGTGCAGCCGATGGGATGGCCAAGGGCGATGGCTCCGCCATTCACGTTGAGCTTGTCATGGTCGAAGTGCAGTTCGCGGTCGCAGGCGAGAACCTGCGCGGCGAAAGCTTCGTTGAGTTCTACGAGGTCGAACTCTTGCAGCGCCAGCCCGTGTCTCTGCTGCATCTTGCGCATGGCGGGTACCGGGCCGATGCCCATGATGCGCGGGTCAACTCCCGCAGAAGTCACTGCCATGATTCGCGCCAGCGGCTTGAGATGGTTCTTCGTGACGAATTCTTCGCCGGCCACGACCACGGCTGCCGCGCCGTCGGTGATGCCGGAGGAGTTTGCCGCAGTGATGGTGCCGGTTTTCGAAAATACCGGAGCGAGCTTCGCCATTTTTTCTAAAGTTGCACCGAGGAAGGGATGCTCGTCGCGATCGAAGACCTGAGTTCCCTTCTTGCTTTCGATCTTGACTGGAACAATCTCGTCCTGGAATCGTCCGGCTTCGAGGGCGCGGGCCGCGCGGGTCTGCGAGCACAGGGCAAACTGGTCCTGCTCTTCCCGTGTGATGTTGTACTGCTCGGCCAGCACTTCGGCGGTTTCGCCCATCACCATTTGCGCCATAGGACAGAAAAAGCCGTCGCGGTACATGCCGTCCACGAGTTCCTGATTGCCCAGGCGATAGCCCCAGCGCGCGCCATCCAGATAATAAGGAAGGCGCGACATGGACTCAGTACCGCCGGCGAGAACGCAGTCCAGATTGCCGGTGGCGATCTCCTGGTAGGCCAGCGCGATCGACTTCATCCCCGAAGCGCAGGCTTTGTTGACGGTGTAAGCGGGCACTTCCTGGGGAACCCCGCTGCGAATGGAGATCTGGCGGGCGGGATTGGGGCCGCCTCCGGCCTGGCGGGCGTTGCCGAAAATGGTCTCCTCGATCTGCCCGGGCTGCACCCCGGCGCGCTCCATGGCGCCGGCTGCGGCAACCACGCCGATATCGGCGGCGGTCATGGAGGCCAGCGAGCCTCCGAACTTGCCGATGGGAGTGCGAACTGCGGAGAGAATAAAGACGTCGTGCATGGTTTGCATCTAACCCAGAAGTTTCGTCGTTAGCTTCAACGGGTAAGTCTAGCATTTGGATGCGGCGATTCGGCGCGCGACTCACGCATTGTGCCGGGAGCCGTTACACTAATCGTTCATGAACTATATCTACGGCATCAACGCCGTGACCGAAGCGCTGAAGGCGCGCGGGCGGGCATTCGAGTGGGTGGGCGTTGCCAAGGAGCGGCATGACCTCCGCTTGCAGCGGCTTGTCGAAGACTGCCACCGCCAGAGTGTGCCGGTGCGCCTCTTGTCCCGCCCTGAGCTCGACCGCATGGCCGGCAACAATGCTCACCAGGGTGTGGTGGCGGTGACATCGGCCAAGCAGTACAGCGATCTGGATGACGTGATCGCGGCCAAGCGCGGCGAAAATTCGCTGATCGTGGTGCTGGACGGGGTGGAAGATCCCCATAATCTGGGAGCCATTCTACGAACCGCCGATGCCGCCGGAGCAGACGGAGTGGTCATCCCCGAGCGCCGCGCTGTGGGAGTGACCGGCACCGTCACCAAAGCCTCGGCCGGGGCGAGCGAGCACTTGCCCATCGCGAAAGTCACGAATATCGCGCGCACTCTCGAAGAGCTGAAGTCGAACAACATCTGGGTGGTTGGACTCGACGAACGCGGCAAACAAAACTACGACCAGATCGATTACAAAATGGACTGCGCTATCGTGCTCGGTGCGGAAGGCAAGGGCCTGCACGATCTGGTGGCCCGGAAGTGCGATTTTCTCGTTTCCATTCCGATGTTGGGGAAAGTTCCCTCGCTCAATGTTTCGGTGGCTGCCGGCGTGGTGCTGTATGAAGTGGTGAGGCAGCGGCAGCAGAAATGATCAAAGTTTTTCTCTGTGTCCTCTGTGTCCTTTGTGGTTTGAGATCCTCAGCCTCCGCTCTCGACCGCGACGCCTTCACCTTCACTAAGTACGAACTGGATGTCCGCATCGAGCCCGGGCAGCAGCGGCTGGCAGTGCGGGGCACGATTACGCTGCGCAACGACTCGGCGGCTCCGCAGAAAGACGCGTCGCTGCAGATCTCCTCCAGCCTGGATTGGCGTTCAATCCGCATCCAGGGCAAGCCGGTGCAGTTCGTATCGCAGCCCTACACCTCCGATATTGATCACACTGGTGCGCTCTCCGAGGCCATCGTCAGCCTGCCGCAGCCGGTGCCGCCGCATGGGACGGTTGACGTGGAAGTCGGCTACGAAGGCACCATCCCGCTCGATACCACCCGACTTACCCGCATTGGCGTTCCCGCTGATATCGCCAAACACAGCGACTGGGACCGGATCGGCAAAAACTTCAGCGCGGTGCGCGGGATCGGATATGTGGCGTGGTATCCGATCGCGACCGAAGCCGTAAGCCTGTCGGAGGGCAACAGCGTGTTCCGGGAGATCGGACGATGGAAGGCGCGAGAAGCAGCGGCGACTGCTCGCGACAGAGTCTGTGTGGAGTCCACAGGCGGAGATGGCCTGCGTTTCCCTTTTGTCAATGTTCCCGTTGCCGGGGTGAATGCCGGGTCAGCTCAGGGCGCGACGAACGGGACCGGCGACGCCTGCAGAGTGTATGAGAGCTCGGGCAGTGCAGACATTGTGCCCACTATTGTGGTCGGCAGTTACGAGGTACTCGAGAATTCGATGGGCGGAATCCACTACTTCGCGCAGCATCTCAGCCAGGCCGAGACCTACGCGACGGCGGTAAACACGACGAAGCCGTTCGTGACTGGATGGTTTGGAGCGCCCACTGGAGCGATGGATCTGTTCGAGCAGGAAGACCCGGAAGCAGCTCCATTTGAAAACGGTGACTTGCTGTTATTACCTCTCGACAATGTTGATTCCAAGCTCGCGGAGATGACCGCGGTGCATCAGCTCACCCACGCGTCGTTCCCTTCCCCGCGAGAATGGATTTACGAAGGGCTTGCCCACTTTGCCCAGGCTTTATACGAAGAGCACCAAAGCGGGCGCGAGGCGGCGCTGAAATCCATGGCACTGCAGCTGCCCTCGGTTTTCAGGACAGAAAAGGCGCTCACCAAACAAATGGAAGAAGGAGGCAAAGACAAAGACGCCAACCCAGCACGACGCGACTCGCTGATCAACACACCGCTCGAAGAACTCTACCGCAGCAAAGCCATGTATGTGTGGTGGATGCTCCGCGACATGCTGGGCGACACCGCTTTGAAGCACGCGCTGGCGGCCTATCACGCGGACGCTGACCGTGAGCCAGCCTACATGCAGCACTTGCTTGAAACTGCCTCGCATCGTGACCTCGAGTGGTTTTTCGACGACTGGGTTTACCGCGACCGTGGACTGCCGGATTTCAAGGTGGAGTCGGTCTATCCGCGAAAGCTGCTACCGAAGGGATACATGGTGACGGTGACAGTCGAAAATGTGGGCGAAGCCGGCGCGGAAGTTCCGGTCACGGTGAAGACTGAGAGCGGCGATTTGAGCAAGCGGCTCGAAGTCCACGGAAAAACCAAAGCTTCGATTCGCATTGAAACCGAGGCTCCGCCGCAGGAAGTCATTCTCAATGACGGCAGCGTTCCGGAGAGCGACCTGGGGAATAACACGTTCACCGCACCGGCTCCGGCACAGTGAAACCGTATGATTAATCGGCATTCTTTCTTCTGCATGCCTGCTGGCCTCCGTGGTAGGTTTTCTACTGGGGAGGAAAACTTTTGCCCTACATCCAGTTTCTTGGCGCAGCGGGAACCGTCACCGGATCGAAACACCTTATCAACACCTGCAGCGATGGTTCCGGCAAGCGCTGCTTTCAGGCGCTGATCGATTGCGGCCTGTTTCAGGGACAGAAAGAATGGCGCGAGCGCAACTGGCAGGACACACCCATTCCCGCGCATGAGATCGATGCCGTCATCCTTACGCACGCGCACCTCGACCATTGCGGCTGGATTCCGCGCCTGGTAAAAGAAGGCTTCCGTGGCGCCATCTATGCCACTCCGCCGACAATTGATCTCTGCGGAATTCTTCTGCCCGACTCCGGACATCTGCAGGAAGAAGACGCGGACTTCTACAACAAGCACAAGAAATCGAAGCATACGCCGGCGTTGCCGCTCTACACCATGGAAGAGGCACAGGACTGCATGCAGTACTTTCGCCCCATCGAGTTTGGCGAGAGCAAGAAGCTGTGCCCTGAACTGTCATTCCGCTTCGTGCGTGCCTCGCACATTCTTGGATCCGCCATGGCGGAGGTGACGCTGCAGGCCAATGGCAACTCGCGGCGGCTGCTATTCACCGGGGACATCGGGCGGGTGCGCGACAAGAATATTGCTCCGGGCAAAGTCGTCTATTCCGGCCCGACGGAAGGAGAGAGCGCCGATCTTCTGGTCATGGAATCCACCTATGGTAACCGGCAGCATCCGACCGACGATCCTCGCCCGGAACTGGCGGCGCGTGATCCGCAAGACCATCGAGCGCGGAGGCAGTGTCGTGGTGCCCGCCTTTGCAGTTGAGCGCACCCAGAAATTTCTGTTCATGCTGAAGGAGCTGATGGAATCGGGAAAGATTCCTCGTGTGCCGGTGTATGCCGACAGCCCAATGGCAATCAAAGCGGTTGAGATTTTTCTGAAGTACACCAGTGAATACAGCGACGAAGCCCGGCGGTTGATCCAGCAGTACGGATCGCCGCTGGAGTGGCCTGAGTTCACCTTCGCCTCGACTTCCGAAGAATCGAAGAAGATCAACGCCACCAGGTATCCGGTCATTATCGTTTCCTCGAGCGGCATGGTCACCGGCGGGCGCATTCAGCACCATCTCGCGCAGCGCATGCCTGATCCCCGCAACACCGTGCTCTTCATCGGATTTCAGGCTCCGGGGACGCGCGGTTTCACCATCAAGAGCGGAGCTCCGGAAGTAAAGATCTATGGCGAGATGGTGCCGATTCGCGCCCAGGTCGCTGCGCTCGAACAATTCAGCGATCACGCTGATACTCCCGAGCTGCTGGAATGGTTGCGAACGTTCAAGTCGAGTCCGCAGACGACTTACCTGGTGCACGGCGAAGCGAGCGCGGCGACACAGTTGCGAGACACCATCTCGCAGGAGTTGCGCTGGAAAGTCGAAGTCGCCGAGTGGATGGAACGGGTGGAAGTGGAGTAAAGGCTGGAAATCCTGTGGATTGGAATGAGTACGGCGGATTTTTCACTCCGAGCAAAGCGAGAAATTTCGATGCGCGCCATGACAAGCCGAAGGAGTCTCTCCATGACCGAAGCCGAATTTAAGAAACATCTCGAGGCCATTGAGAAGAGTCCGAAAGAAATTGCTATGGTGGTTGCGGGACTGTCCGACAAAGCGCTGCGCGCAAAGCCGGTTCCCGACAAATGGTGCATTCTCGAAATCCTCGGGCATCTGGCTGACATCGAGATCGTGTACGGATTCCGGCTGCGGCAGATGATGGCTGGCCAGAGTTCGGCGGCCCATGGCACCAACTCTCAGCCGTCGGATAGTCTTCCCGTGATTGCGCCGATCGACCAAAACGCCTGGACGCGCAGCCTCGGGTATCTGGATGCTCCCGCGGCCGAGTTCGTCGCCAGCTACGGCCTGAACCGCCACCACAATGTGCGCCTGCTGCAGCGACTGAAAGTTGAGGATCTCGCGAAAAGCGCGTTCCATCCTGAACTCAACCGCCAGTTCACTCTTGCCGAGTTAGTCGAGAGGATGTCGCAACACGGGGCGGGACATCTGGAGCAGATTGCGCGACTGAAGAAAGCTGCTTAGACGCTCCAGTTCATCGACCTTGAAAGTGGACGATGAAGTCGGCTTCCTGGGTCGAGATGACGCGTCGCAAGAGCCCGCAGGGCTGACGCAGTGTGCAGCGGGTAGGGGTTCTTCGCTTCGCTCAGAATGACAAGAGGCTATGGCGGTGACAGACGGTTGACCCAGCGCAGGTTGACACGGCGCATACACTCATTTTTGACATATCGCCTTACGGAGCCAAGAACATGACAAAACCTTTGTTCACCGGTGAGACTCCCGTCAGCGACGAGGTGCTCAACGTGATTGCCCATCTTCCGACCAAGAGCCTTGCCTCGGTGGCTACAAACGCTTTTTTCCAGAAACTGACCGATGCCGACTTCATGCGGATTGCCGTTCTGCTGGCTCAAAAGGGATATGACGAAGGAGGTTGTCCGATTGGCGGCGTTGTCGTCAGCAACCAGACCCGCCAGATTCTCGGCAAGGGCCACAATACATTAGTGCAGGAGAATCATCCCTACAATCACGGCGAGACTTCCGCCATCCGCGATGCCGGCCGCCAGGATTTCAGCCAGACGACGATCTTTACGACACTCAGTCCCTGCGACGTTTGCGCGACGCTGATCTACATGCGCCAGTTCAACCGGGTCGTGGTCGGCGATGTCACCAATGCCTCGGGCAACGAGCAAATGATTCGAGACAAAGGCGTGAAGGTTGACACTCTCGAAGACCAGCAGGGCATCGCGCTTTATGCGAAATATCGCCGCGAGAAGCCTGATCAGGATTTGGAGGACTGGAAAGGCCTGGCCGCGGTACGCAAGGGGCGGAAGTAAGCACCAGGTGAGGGTGGGCGTGCTTCCTGTCGGTGTTCATCCGTCACAGACAGTCTTGGCACTCTTTGTCATGCTGAGCGAAGCGAAGTATCCCTACGCGCGACAGAGACGATGGCGAGACCGCCCAAAATCTATTTCACGTACATCATGGGGAGCCTCTCCGGCACTTTGTACATCGGGGTTACAAGCGATCTCCGCAAGCGCGTGTTTGAGCACAAGTTCCACAAGAAAGAAGGCTTCACGGACCGCTATGGAGTGGAGCGGTTGCTGTACTTTGAGTCGTACCAGTGGGTGGGAGACGCCATTCGGCGAGAGAAGGTGCTGAAGGGCTGGCGGCGGGACCGCAAGGTCGACTTGATTGAGTCGGTGAATCCGCATTGGGTGGATTTGGCGAGAGAGTGGTTCCCGTGGATGCGCGAGGACTATCGTGGTGCGAGACGCGGCGGGGCTTTTGCAAAGGAAGCGCCGGAATGATGGTGCGGGACGCGACTGAAGGCGTTGTCATCTGTGTGCGAGCGCAGTGAAGCATCCTACGGCCGGAAAGACCCCATTCCACGACGCATTGTGCAGGGGGTAGGGATGCTTCGCTTCGCTCAGCATGACAAAAGGGTTGGGGCAGTCGGGATGGGGAGTTGGGTGCCGGCGGGCAGGGCAGGCGCAGGCGGGTTCGCCACGAGCTATGTGGTGACGGCATATCCGTTGCGTTGCGGTTTGCCGGGCTGGTTTGCCAAACGATAGTTCCGACCCAGCACGGGATATTGAGATGGGGTTACGGGCAGCTCAATCGAAAACTCCCTGAGGCGCGGCCCCGGCCGTTGTCATGCTGAGCGGAGCGGAGTAAGCGAAGCGCGCTCCGCGCAGCGAAGCATCCCTACCGCCGGTAAACGGCCCGGCAGGATACATTGTGCAACGGTTAGTCTTCGCTCCGCGCAGCGAAGTTGAGGCGATTGCGCGGCGTCTGAGCCGAGCGCCGAAATTCTGAGCCGAGCGAAGGACCTGGGTCGGCAGAAACCCCATCCCCGACGCAGTGTGCAGCGGGTAGGGATGCTTCGCTTCGCTCAGCATGACAAAAGGGTTGGGGCAGTCGGGATGGGGGAGTTGGGTGCCGGGGGCAGGGGCAGGCGCGGTTCGCCACGAGCTATGTGGTGAGCGGCATATCCGTTGCGTTGCGGTTTGCCGGGCTGGTTTGCCAAACGATAGTTTCGACCCAGCACGGGATATTGAGATGGGGTTGCGGACAGCTCAATCGAAAACTCCCTGAGGCGCGGCCCGAGCCGTTGTCATGCTGAGCGGAGCGGAGCAAGCGAAGCGCGCTCCGTGCAGCGAAGCATCCCTACCGCCGGTAAACGGCCCGGCCAGGATACGTTGTGCAACGGTTAGTCTTCGCTCCGCCAGCGAGGTTGAGGCGATTGCGCGGCGTCTGAGTCTCGCGCCGAAATTCTGAGCCGAGCGAAGGACCCAGGGGTTCGGCAAAAATCCCATCCCCGACGCAGTGTGCAGGGGGTAGGGATGCTTCGCTTCGCTCAGCATGACAACTGTATGGGGTGGTTCGAGATGACTGTTCAACACCCACGCCACCGAACACATCTCCGCATCTGTCAGACGATGCAGATTCTTGAATGCAATGGCGTCGACGTGAGGAAAATCAGACAGACAGACCCGGCTACGTTATCTATGAAGATGAACGGCAACTGGTAGCCGAACCCCTCCGCAAAGCGACGATGCCGAAGCGACAATGCCGAGAAGATAGAAAAGTTATGAAACGCGGGCCCGCGACTCTAGGGATCAGGATGCAAAGAGAACGGACTGGAACCCCACATCTCGCGCATAGAACGCGCGAAAAAGGGACACCCGGCAGCGCTACACTCGTACCGTGCATGACGAGCAATCAATCATCGCAGCGTTCGTGAAGCGCAGCAAGCGCGACCGATACAGGGAGATGCTCGACAATCCGCGATTACGACACAAATTTACTGACAAGCTCGCGCACTTCACGGACTTCGATCCCAAGTACCGCATTTCTCTTCCCGGCAACAAACTTTTCGTCGAAGACATTGCCCTTGAGCTGCAGAAGCGACACTCTCCGAGCGTCGTCTTCGCCATCTCGGAGGACCCCAGGCTCGACCAGAAAGAACTGCCGCTTCTCGAAGCTCTCAGGCAGACGGTCGGGATGGGCATGGGCACTGTCCTTTCCTGCATTCCCGGACGCCTCGCCTTCGTTGAGACAGAGGACGAACGCTTCATCCTGGAACGTCACGATCCGCTGGAAAAATGCGAATACATTCGCTTTGTCATCGGCCGTAAGGACGATGACAGCCACGTCGAGCAAGGAATCTTTCAGGCAGCAGCGCAGGCATTGGAATGGCACCACGTCACAGGCCCTGATGCGGATGAACTTAACGAACTCCGAGCATGGTTCTGCGAGAATCTGGAAAAACCAACATCCTTCGGACGCGACAGGCTCCGCCTTGGTGTCTGCTGGTTCAAGACCCACGCCACTAAACACATCTCGCGCATCTGGCACATGGTCCTGATTCTAGAACGCAATGGCATCTATGTGAAAAAAGTCAGGACAGACAAACCCGGCTACTGAAGCGAGTGGCCTGTAGAGATTTCGAAGGCAGATGCGAGAAGGGGGGGGGGGCCGGCTTTGATTTGGAAATTAGCGTTGATGGATACCCGACCAACATCATTAGGCATGAACTTTTGTCATTATGGGCGCGATGCCAAAGCCGAAGAGTCAATTCAGAAGTGGCGCTTTACGCCGGCCATGAAGTCCGGCAAGCCGGTCACTCAAAACAATACCGACACGGTAACTTTTAGGCTGCCTACAAACATCGCGGCGAGCCTCCCTTGCGCTCGCCATCCATCCCCGGAGGACAAGCAAGAAACGCACGCCATTCAAACACGGCCTCATATTGGCGGTCATTTTCATCGCCTCATCTGTTCCCGCACCATAGGGGCCATTTTCGTCAGTATTTTGCACCTTCACCGGCTTGACCTCGGCCTCCAAGCCACGCTATGATAGGCGAACAAAAGGCGAATTTTCCTATGGCCTCCCTTCCCTTGCTTCCGGATTCTGGTACGCGGCTCATTGGCATTGCGCGGCTGGCGGCGGCGGGGGAGTCTTTGCGGCTGGGGCATCAGGTGGAGTACTTCACGTTGCCGGCGCGGTCGTTGCTGAACCGCTGCAGCGGCGTGCGCATGCCGTTTACCTGGACGATCAATCCTTATCGCGGGTGTGAGTTTGCCTGCAAGTACTGCTATGCGCGCTATACCCACGAGTTCATGGAGATGCGCGATGGGGTGGACTTTGAGCGCAAGATTTACGTCAAGCAGCATGCGGCGGAGTTGTTGCGGCAGGAGTTGCGGCGGGTGAAGCCGGGCGAGGAGATTGCGATTGGCACGGCGACCGATCCGTATCAGCCGGCGGAGAAGCGCTTTGAGGTGACGCGGGCGATTCTCGAAGAAATGGCGCGGCATCGCGGTCTTGAGATCGGGATTGTGACCAAGTCGAACCTGGTGCTGCGCGACATTGAACTGCTACGCGAGGTGGGGCGGGCGAACCGGGTGGCGGTGAGTGTGACCGTGACCACTATGGATGCGGAGCTGGCGCGGGTGCTGGAGCCGCGGGCGCCGCGTCCGGATTTGCGGATGGAGGCGGTGCGTAAGCTGAATGAGGCGGGGGTGCGGGCGGGGGTGAGTTGCGCTCCGGTGCTGCCGGGGATTACGGATTCGGCTCCCGGGCTTGATGCCGTGGTGCAGGCAGCGGCGGAGGCGGGGGCTCGGCATATCTTTGCCAATCCGCTGTTTTTGAAGCCTTGCTCGGCGGCGGTGTTTCTGCCGTTCTTGCAGGAGTCATTTCCGGAGCTGGTGGAAAGTTATCGCAAGCGCTATGGGGAGAAGGCGTTTCTGCCGGCTGGGTATGGCAAGAGGATTTCGGCTTTGGTCTCGCGCTTGAAAGAAAAGTATGGGATTCGGAGTGGGTATAGCCGGTATGGGCGGCGGGAAGCGTTGCCGTACGAGTCGCTGAAGAGTGAAGAGCAGTTGACGTTGTTTTGAATTCTACTGATGGTTGCGCAGTTGATTGGAAGTCAAAGTCCCTACACCATGATCCCGTGCCGTGGGTAGGGATGCTTCGCTTCGCTCAGCATGACAACCCATACTTCCGCGTTGATGATCAGCGGTGGTTCAGCAGCATGAATCGAGGACACGTTCCGGCGTCTATAATCGGCTCTGGAAATCCATCATGGCTTCTTCTCCTCCACGAGCGCAGGCGCCGGCGGCTCCGCGCCGTCCGGAATTCTTCCTGAAGCTGGAACGTTTCTGGACGCGGATCACCGACGGTCTGGAACTGAGGCAGCTGTGGGCGCAGTTCAAGAGCGACGCGCGCAGCAGCTATAAGCTCTATCAGCGCGATTTCGACAAGAGCTCTCCGCGCGAAACCCGGCGGCAGAATTGGTGGCGGACCATCCAGGAATTTTCCTGGGCGATTCTCGAAAAGTTGTCGCCGGCGCGGCGGGTGCTGCTGTTGGTGGGCGTGGTGCTGCTGATCTTCCCCGCCGGCGGCTTCAGTTATCACGGCAAAAGCGGCGAAGTGCAGGTGGTCGAATTCGACTTCCGCTTCTGGGGCGGGGCGGCGCTGTTTGTGGTGCTGATGCTGGAGATCGCCGACCGGGTGGTGATGAAGCGCGATCTGGAGATTGCCCGCGATATTCAGAGCTGGCTGCTGCCGGCCAAGCCTCCGCAGGTGCCCGGGCTGACCATGGCGTTTGCCACGCGTCCTGCGAATACGGTGGCGGGAGACTTCTACGACGTGTTCGGCCGTCCGGGAGGGCAGCGGTTTCTGCTGGCGGTGGCCGACGTCGCGGGAAAAAGTATTCCTGCGGCTTTGTTGATGGCGACGTTTCAGGCCAGCCTGAAAACTCTATCGGAGACGGGATGCAATCTGCCCGAGCTGGTGGCTGGCATGAACCGGTACGCCTGCACCAACAGCCAGAGTGGAGTGCGTTTTACCACGGCGTTCCTGGCGGAATTCGATCCTGCAACGCGAGGCCTGACTTACATCAATGCGGGACACAATGCTCCGGTGGTGCGGCGGGCGGCGGGGCAGCTTGAACGGCTGTCCAATGGCGGAGTGCCGCTGGGCATTCTGTCTGATGCGCCGTACGAATCCGGCAGTCTGGTTTTGGACGTTGGGGACTGGTTACTCGTGTTTACCGACGGCGTGATCGAAGCGGTGAATGCGGCCGACGAAGAATATGGAGAAGGGCGGATGCTTGCCGTGCTGCACGCCGGGGCGACGGCGGCTCCCGAGGAATTGTTGCGGCGGATGATGGCGGATCTGGATGCATTTGTGGGGACGACTCCGCAGCATGATGATGTGACTTGTCTTGCTGGTGAAAGTGGGAGCGTGATTGTCGGGGCTGAAGCCCTCTCTTCTCTTGTTTTATTTTTCGTGGGCCGAAGGCCACGCTTCGCACGTGCAAACAAAGCGCGTGGACCTACAGCGCGGTGGTGGTGATAGGGGTTCTTCGCTTCGCTCAGAATGACACCTGATGGAGAGGGATCGAAAACCCGCTGAGAGACGCAAAGAGGCGAAGACGCACCCCTCCTTCCCGGGTGCGTAAAGCGATGTTAGTGGCGGAAGATTCCGCGGCGTAGGAAGAAGCGGCCGAGGATTGCGCCTGCCATTAAGACTCCGAACATTTTCTTTCTGTCATTCACTGGGACGAAGCGGGTTCCCGTGGGTGAGACTTCGAAGACGCCGACGGGTTTGGCATGGAGGCCGCCGCCTCCGCCGCCGCCTTCCCCTTTTCGGGTTTCCCCGAGGCCTCCAGTGCCGGCGCCGGCGCCGAAGCCATAACTGATTTTGGCGACAGGAATGATGGTCTTGTTGTCGGCGGTGATGGGATCTCCGAAAACGCTCTTTACCTGGGCGCGGGTGGAGAGGTTTTCGTGCAGGGACTGCAGCATGGTGAGACTGGACATTTGTGGCTCCTGGCTTTTGGCTGCTGGCTGCTGGCTGCTGGCTTCTGACTGCCGGCTTTCAGCTTTCGGCTTTCGGTTCTTAGGTATGCCGCTCTGGTGCAGTTTGATGCCGTGCGCACTGATAAGTAAAAATCGATTGGTGCTGTGCTGCCACTGAACTCTGAAACCTCCTGGCGATCGTCCACAGCTGAGAGCTGACGGCTGATCGCTAAATTCTGTTCATCACTTCCGCATACATGTGGTGGAAGGCGTGGACGCCCTTCTCCTGCTTCACGCTGTAGCGGCCGCGTTTGTAGCTGCGGGAGTGCAGGTTCTTCTGCACGATCTCGCAGATGGCGACATCTTCAATCTGGATTTCATCGCTGAACTCCACTGACTTTCTGGCGGCTTCGCTGCCGAGCGACTCTTCCGGCAAATACCACTCGAAGATGCCGAGACAGCGCTCCGGTTCCGTTGGGATGACGATATTGAGGGAGACGTTGTCGGGATAGCAGTTCAGCATCCAGTTGGGAAAGATCCAGTAGTAGTCGGTAGTGAGGTCTTCGCGGGCTTCCTGATAGCGGCGTGGGCTGGCGTCGCCGGTCTGCGCCCCACGAATCGGGCTGAACTGGCGGACGTACCGGGCATACGGCTCGACGGTGTAGGCGTTGTAGTCGAGTTCGCGATTCAATCCGGGGTGGACGCTGGGCAGATGATAGCCCTCGAGATAGTTGTCCACATAGGTCTTCCAGTTGCAGTTCATGTCGTAGGTGCGGCGCTCGAAAAGCTTCATGCGCTCAAACCCGAATTTGGCGGCCTGGCGGGGAAGTTCGCCGAGCGACTCGATCAGCGGTTTCGCATCCGGATCCAGATTGACGAAGATCAGATTCGACCATTCTTCAGCACGCACCGGGGCGAGTGCGAAATAGGACTGGTCGAAGCCCTCTTGTCCTTCGAACTCGGGGGCGCTGATGAGAGCGCCGTCGAGGCCGTAGGTCCAACCGTGATAGCCGCAGCGGAAGAGTTTGCGGGAGCCGCAGCCCTCGGCGGGAGGTCCGGCGCGATGGCGGCAGACGTTGAAAAAACCGCGGAGTTCCCCGGCGTTTCCGCGAACGATCAGGAGCGGCTCGCCCACGAGGTTGGTGGTGAAGTAGTCGCCGGGGTTCGACACCTGGGATCGGTGGCCCACCACCTGCCAGGTTCGGGAAAAGATGCGCTGCTTCTCTTCCTCGAAGCGTGCCGGATCAAAATACAAAGGAGCCGGAAGCGACCAGGCCTGGGTAATATCGCGGTCAATCAATAAGCTGTCGGCGGTTGGAATCATGAATCCTCTAAAGCCCCTTTGGCGAGTGCTCTGCCCAGACCATTCTGCAGAAGGGCGAACCCCGCCATTGTAGAGCAGGGCCGACAGAGGCTGGATGGGGCCGTCTCAGGCTGCATGTCCCAAACTGACACAAGTTGTCAGGGGGAAGACAAAATTTGACACGCCTAATCTGGGCAACGATGAGAAAGAAGGGATAGGGGCAGGTAACGAAAGGCACGGTAGTTGCTGAAAATAAAGTGGCTACCCACAAGGACAAGGCACCGCTGGTAACCCGGCGATCTGGCCGCAAACTTGCGATGAGTATGGGCACAACGGTCGTAGAGACCAGATTGTGAAACGGACAAGAGGGGAAATCAAAGAGATGCGGAAACAGAAGGGTTTTTCACTGATTGAGTTGCTGATCGTGGTCGCGATCATCCTGATCATCGCGGCGATCGCGATTCCGAACTTGCTTCGGGCCCGTATGGCGGCGAATGAGTCGTCAGCGGTCAGTTCGATTCGTACCATCAACACAGCGGAAGTCAGCTACCAGTCCACGTATCCTACGACTGGCTATTCGGCGACCCTGGCAGCACTTGGGCCGACGTCTTCCACTGCCTGCTCAGCGCCGACTTCCACCTCGGCTTGCTTGATCGACTACAACTTGTCGAAGGCAATTTCTACCACCACCGGAAAAAGCGGTTACTACTTCACCTACACGCCACTGTCGACCAACACTTCGTACGTGGTGGACGGTGAAGCGACCACCTGGAACCAGACCGGCGTTCGCGGCTTCTGCTCCAGCGAAGATGGCGTGATTCACTACAACGTCGCGACTTCTCAGGGTACCGCAGTGACGACCGTTGCCGGTTGCGCCGCGTACAGCAGCCTGCAGTAGTTGCGGAGTAGCAAGGTTGGCAAAAGTACCTGGGGGAGGGTACCAAGCCAGGGGGCAATGGAGGCGACTCCGTTGCCCCTTATTTTTTTCCAAACTTCTCCAGTTTACGAATGCTATGCTCGTTGTAGAACGACTACTTCATGCGGGAGAAGGGGGCGTCCGAGAAATGCAGAAGCAGAGGGGTTTTTCACTGATTGAATTGCTGATCGTTGTAGCCATCATCCTGATTATCGCGGCCATCGCGATTCCAAATCTGTTACGAGCCCGCATGGCGGCCAATGAGGCTTCCGCGGTGAGTTCGATTCGTACCATCAACACTGCTGAAGTGAGCTATCAGTCTTCGTATCCCTCGATCGGGTATTCGGCGACCCTGGCGGCACTGGGACCGACCTCCTCTACCGCCTGTTCGGCGCCCACTTCGACTTCAGCCTGCCTGATCGATTATTCGCTGTCCAAAGCGATCTCGACCAGCACCGGCAAAAGCGGGTATTACTTCACCTACACCCAGTTGTCTTCGGGTGCTACCTACGTGGTGGACGGAGAGGCAACGACCTGGAATCAAACCGGAGTGCGCGGCTTCTGTTCGAGCGCAGATGGCGTGATTCATGCCAATGTGCCGACTTCGCAAGGAACGCCCGTCACCACGGTGGCGGCTTGCTCGGCATATAGCACTCTGTAATCGACGCGGGGCCACGTGTGTCATTCCGTGGCTCCGTTTGTTCTTTTGAGCGGCACCTCTTCCAATGAGCGAATATCCTGTCGCGGCACTCGAACCACCACCGGGTCGAAGCGGCAGGCCGGGAAATGGGGTGATTTTTTCCGCCAACCGCGGGAAGGGGCTGGCGAAGCTGGCTTCCCCGAGAGTCGGGATGCTGCTGGTCCTGGCGGCGACCTACTTCCTCTACGCCACCGCGACCGGCTTCCCATTCGTTTACGACGACACGTTCCAAATCCTGCAGAACGATCACCTGGACTCCTGGCGTTTTCTTCCGGTCTACTTCACCGAACACGTGTGGAGTCACATACCCCAGATCCAGGCGAGCTTTTATCGTCCGCTCTTTCTGGTCTGGCTGCGGCTCAACAATCTAGTTTTCGGGCATGAGCCCAGCGGCTGGCATTTCACTACCATCCTTCTGCATCTGGCGGTTACCGGACTGGTTTACTGGCTGGCGGCAAAACTGCTGAGAAACCGCGTGGGCGGCCTGATTGCGGCGCTGGTGTTCGGGCTGCACCCGATTCATGTAGAAGCGGTGGGATGGGTCTCGGGGGTCACCGAGCCGCTCGGCGCCGTATTCTTCCTGGGTTCCTTCCTCTGTTACTTGAAAGCGCGCGACCAGGAAGGGCAGTCAGGATGGATCTCAGCTTCTCTCTTTCTGTTCTGCTGCGCGTTGCTGGTAAAGGAAACCGCCGCGGCGCTTCCATTGGTCATTTTCGCCTACGAGATGAGCAGGGCGAATCTTCTGGCCGCGGCCGCCACTGAGAAGCGGAAGCAGTTTTGGCGGAGATCCAGGCTGCTCTTGCCCTATGCAGTTGTGGTTATCATTTACCTGCCGATCCGAGCGCTGGTTCTGGGAGGAGTAGTACATCCGATGACGGATGTGCCGGTGAGCTCATCGCTTCTCTCCTTGCCGTGGCTGCTCTGCTTTTACCTGCGAGAACTGGTGTGGCCTGCCGGTCTCAGCCCACTGTACGATCCGGTCCATATCACGCAGTTCACGCAAGCTGCTTTCCTGCTTCCATCCCTGATGCTGCTGTTCTGTGGGGTGATGGCTTGGCGGCTGAGCCGCCGCCGATCCGGCAATGTCGCGTTTCTGCTGGCGTGGTTTCTCTTAACGCTGGCTCCGGCACTGCTGTTGTTTTGTGTGGCACAACCGGCAGAGGCATTTCACGACCGCTACCTGTATCTGCCGTCGATTGCGTTCTGTGTGGCTGCCGGGGGAGTGTTTTCAGCGATCGCTAAAAGCAACCGCAAAGGCTATGTCGGACTTGCTCTCGCTGGTCTGCTCTGCCTCTCTGCCGCTCTGGCCTTCTGCACCCGCCGGCAGCTTGCTTTCTGGAGCGGAAACTACGAACTTTTTCAACACGCGACCGAAGTCGCTCCCCACAATGAAATTGCCAACCTGAATTTTGCCTGGGAGCTGTTCAAAACTCACGAGTATCAGCGCGCTCTACGGGTTTCGCAGAGCATCCTGGGATATGACCCGGGCTCTGCCAAAGCGATGGGTTCCGCCGGCCAGGCAGCCTTTCTGCTGGGGGATTACGGGCAGGCGGAAGACTATTACTCGGAAGCAGTTGAGATTGATACCTCCCGGCCAGCGCTGTTCCAGTATCTCGGGCTCACTCGGATGAAGCTGGGGCGCTATCAGGAGGCGCTGGCTCCGCTAAAGACCGCCCTGGAAGCCGATCCCCAAATGCCGGGACTGCACTACTCCCTGGGGCTCACGCTGACCCAATTGGGACAGTGGCAGGAAGCCGCCAGTCAATTTCGGGCGGAACTCGAAGAAAATCCCGGAAATTTGGCCGCACAGCGAGACTTGCAGGAAGCCGAAGCCGAGGTATCAAAAGCTGCCAGCGTGGCGCCGTCGGTTTCCGCAAGCAAACCCACTCCCGTCAGATCTCAGGTGAGAGTCTCAAAACGCGAGCAGCGGCCGCATTCGCGTCGTCACGTTCCTAATTGAGACTGAACCTGTCTCGAAGCGATGACAAATTTTGTCAACCCGCGGCCAAACGGTAGGCTCGAGCCTCCACACGGGTGTGGGCGGATACCAAGGATGCCGAGTAGTTCCATGCATTTGCGTAAGTTTGCCCACGCCTAACAGTTTTCTTAGACTGGCGCATAACGTGCATCTATTGCAGCGGATGAAGCTGCATACCCAGTTCGCGCGGGGAAATACCCTCCCACAGAGGGGCTTTTCGCTTATCGAACTGCTGATCGTGGTAGCGATCATCCTGATCATCGCAGCCATCGCCATCCCCAACCTGCTGCGGGCGAGGATGGCGGCGAATGAAGCTTCGGCGGCAGATTCGGTGCGGCAGCTCAGTCGAGCGGATATGGCCTACTATGCTGCCTATCCGGACAAGGGTTATGCAGATGCCCTAGCCAATCTGGCGGGTCCGGCCTCGAATTGCCAGCCCAGTATGGCGCATGCTTGTCTGATCGATTCTTCGCTGTCCACCGGCCAGCACAGCGGGTATCAGTTTGCGGCCACCGGAGCTATGCCGGCCGGAAACATCAACACCGCTTTCGTGATTGGTGCGGCACCTATTACCTACAACGGCACCGGAGTGCGGGAATTCTGCTCCATCGCCGACGGGGTGCTGCGCGCACAAGCCGGGGCCGACGGCAATCCTCCGCCGAATGATGTGGCCGCCTGCATCGCATTCCCCTCGGCTCAGTGAGCCGAAACCTCACCCAAAGCGACAAGAGCAGAGTCCAAGTTGCCCTCCAGTAGAGTCTGACTTCGGTAACGTCTTGTGCCGGGGAAGCCAACTTCCAGCGTTGAAGATTTTCCATATAATTTAAGCAGAGCTAAGAGACGAGCGAATCTCCCGCCATGCCTGCAATCGAAATTCTAGGACTTACCAAGACATACTCGGTCGGCTTCTGGCGCAAGCGGCCGAAGCTGGCGCTGAAGCCGCTCCATCTGCAGGTGGAGGATGGCGAGATCTTTGGATTCCTGGGACCTAATGGAGCGGGCAAGACCACAACACTGAAGTTGCTGATGGGGCTGGTCTTTCCGACGGCAGGGGCGGCAAGAATTCTGGGAATGGATTTCGACGATCCCGAGGTGAAGGCGCGGATCGGGTTTCTGCCGGAGCAACCATATTTCTATGACTACCTGACTGCTCGTGAACTTCTGGACTACTACGGACAGCTTTCGGGAGTAGAAAGCAAACAGCGTTCACGGCGAGTGGAGGAAGTGCTGGCGCGGGTAGGTCTGGCTGAGAATGCGGGAGTGCAGCTGCGGAAGTTTTCCAAAGGGATGATGCAGCGCGCGGGCATCGCGCAGGCCATTCTTCACGATCCCAAAGTGGTGTTCTTTGATGAGCCGATGTCGGGGCTGGATCCGATCGGCCGGCGGGAAGTCCGCGATCTGATGGAACAACTCAAGCACGAAGGCAAGACGGTATTTTTCTCCACCCACATCCTGCCGGACGCGGAAGCGCTCTGCGACCGGGTGGCCGTCATTAACCGGGGAGAACTGCAGGGAGTAGGGGCCGTCGCGGAACTTACCTCCAGCGTGCAGAGCAAGGTGGAGATCACCTTTCAAGGTCAGGAGTTGTTGCCGCAGATGCGCGGACTGGGCGCTGAGTGTCATGTAACCGGAGAGATTATCCGTGCCGTGCTTCCCGAGGCCCGGCAAGAGGCGGCGCTCGAAATCCTGCGGCGCGACCGCGCCCGGCTAGTGTCACTGGTCCCGGTGCGGACTTCGCTGGAAGACTACTTCGTGCAAAAGCTGCAGGCGTCGCAGCCCATGGCGGAGGCAACACTGTGAGTTCGCGGATTGCATACATTGCCGCCAATACCTTCCGGGAAGCAGTCCGCGACCGGGTGCTCTATAACCTGATCGCTTTCGCGCTGCTGATGTCCGCAGCGGCCGTACTGGTCGGACAGATTTCGATTTCGATCGAGCGCCTGGTGGTGATCAACCTGGGGCTGACTGCGGTCACCCTGTTCGGGGTGGTGATCGCGATCTTCATCGGCATCGGGCTGGTTTCCAAAGAAATCGACAAACGGACGCTTTACACCGTGCTCTCGCGGCCAGTACGGCGCTGGGAATTTATTGTCGGCAAGTTCTTTGGACTGGCGGGCACGCTGGTGGTGAATACCTTCTTCATGGCACTGGGCGTGTTCGGAGCGCTGCTTTATGTATCGGGTCACTTCCAGAGACCGGATGGCTGGGTGCTGGTGGCGCTGTACTTTATCGTTCTGCAATTCCTGATTATCACTGCGTTGGCGCTGCTGTTTTCATCATTCTCGTCTCCGCTGCTGGCGGCGGTATTCGCGTTTTCGCTGTTTGTGATCGGCAGTTTTGCCGAAGATCTGCGCGGTTTCGCTTCCATCACCACCGGGGTACGCACTGGCTGGCAACCGGCGTGGCTTACCTGGTGCCGAATTTCTCGGCACTGAATGTGATCAGCTCGGTGGCCCACGCCAATCCCGTGGCGGGGCAACTCATTTTCTACAACACCGCCTATGCGCTGATGTACGCAGCCATGGTGCTGTGCGGAGCGGTACTGGTCTTCCAATACCGGAACCTGAAATGACGCGGTCGCGGCGCTTTGCGGTAGTCGTCTCCCTGGCGTTGGCCGCTTGCATGGCAGGCTCGGTGTTGCTGTTAAGGCGGGTCGACCAGATGCGCACCTCCGCCACCCTGGAGGAAGTGCTTTACATCCCCTCGCCGAAAGCGCTCAGGCGCATGAGCCTGGGCTATGACGGCCTGCTGGCGGATATCTACTGGACCCGCGCTGTCCAATACTTTGGCGGGAAGCATCGCGCCGGAGACCGCAATTTGCAACTTCTGGCCCCGCTGCTCGAAATCACCACGAACCTTGACCCTCACCTGCTGATTGCCTACCAGTTCGGCGCAAACTTTCTGGCCCCGCCACCGCCGAACGGGGCGGGCGAACCGCACAAGGCAATTTCGCTCGAGCAGTTTGGCATTCGCCATAATCCTGACGAGTGGCGGCTCTATTACGAACTTGGCTTCATCTATTACATGGAGCTCCAGGACTATCCTCAAGCTGCCAAAGCATTTCTGGATGGCTCACGAGTGCCAAACGCGCACCCCTTCCTGAAGGTGCTGGCGGCCCAGATGGCTCAGCATGCCGGAGAGGTCGAGACCGCCCGCATGCTGTGGAACACTACGTACCAGACCACCAAAGATCCCTCCATCCGGGCCAACGCGGCGGCGCATTTGCGGGCTCTGCAAGTGGACGAAGATGTTTCGGCGCTTGAGAGCATCATTGCCCGTTACCAGCAGAGGGCCGGGCGTCCGCCCGCCACTTTCGCCGATCTTATTTCGGCCGGGATGCTGCGCGGCGTGCCACTGGACCCGCTCGGCAACGCTTACAAGCTGATGTCAAACGGGCGAGTGGAAGTGGGCGATCCCGATAACCTGCCCTTTATTCAGAAAGGGCTGCCTCCCGGGTATGTGCCGCCAGCCAAGCCAAAATTTCTGCCTTCGGATCGATAAGGCTCCGCATCTGGCAAGCAGCAGTTGGCATTCAGCCCTGAGTCCGTGCCTTCACTTTCGAGCCCTGGATTGCGCTGACCTCGGTTTGCAAGAACTCGGTTTGCAATAACATAGAGAGGTGATTTCGGACGTCTCACGTTTCACCCTGCCGGCAGCCTTCTCTGGCTGGTGGCGCAGTGAGTTTCAGCAGCACGGCTTGGTGGCGACTCTGCGCAAACTACGCGCGGCGCTCTGGGATTTTGTGCAGGAGTCAATGCCGGCCGAGCGCAAGCGTCGCTACGGCGATGCCGATTTCGACTGGGATGCCCGCGTGGATACCACCAGCGCTACCGTGGGCTGGCGGGACCGCCTGATCGGCTGCCTGTATTCCGCGTATCAACCCACCCAACCTGATGAGTTCCGCGAAATGATGATGGAACTTCCCATCCGGTTCGAGGACTTTACTTTCGTGGATGTGGGATCGGGCAAGGGACGGGTGCTGCTGATGGCGGCGGACTACCCCTTTCGCAGAATTTTAGGCATTGAGCTTTTGCCGGATTTACATCGAGTTGCCGAGGGAAACATAAAGAAGTACAAGAGCAGCCGGCAGCGGTGTCATCGCGGTCGAATCAACCTGCATGGACGCGAGCGGTTTTCAGTTCCCACTTGAGCCGCTGGTGATCTATCTGTTTCATCCTCTGACCGAAGTGGCTCTGCGGCAATTTATCCAGAATCTGGACGCTCGCTGGCTGAGCATTCTCGAACGGTCTGGGTCGTCTATCTGAATCCGATTCTTGAATATCTGCTGGTGCAGTCTGCGCACTTGAGCCGGACGGGCGGCACTCACCAGTTTTCGATTTTCGCCCACCGCGATTGGTGTCGGACTGTATGGTTTGGCAATTTTGCGACTATTTTGCCAAGCGAAGGAGCGCAGGGAAGGCCGCAATTGCAAGCAAGCAGGAATAAACTGGCCGCCTGGGATCTTCCCTATTGCATTGCACTAACTTGCAATTCCCTTCCTGCTGTTTACAATACAGTTAACGGTTTCCGAACGCGGGCCAACGCGAGCAGCATCTAAATTCCCAGACTATTCATGTTGACAAACCGCCTTCTGCGTCTTCACACAGCCCTGATTGACGCCGTTTTGCTATGGGCGGGCCCGGCCGCGGTCTGGGCGGCCGACTCGCCGACTGTGCATGATATCGCGACGAAGGTCGACGACCGCTATAACCACCTGCGGTCGCTCCAAGCGCAATTCACCGAGATCTATAGCGGCGCAGGAATGGAACGGACGGAATCGGGAACCCTCTGGCTGAAAAAACCCGGCAAGATGCGTTGGGAATACCGTTCTCCCAGAGAGAAGCTGTTTCTCAGTAATGGCAAGCAGGCGTGGTTCTATGTCCCCGGAGACCAGCAGGCCCGGCGGGCTCCGGTGAAAAAGCTGGATGACCTTCGCTCGCCTCTCCGCTTCCTTCTAGGGAAAACGAAGCTGGAGAAAGAACTCCAGGGACTGTCGTTGGCGCCGGATATCCAGCCGCTCCGCGCCGGAGATACCGTGCTGCGGGGAGTGCCCAAGGGGTTGGCCGACCGAGTGAGCCAGGTGATTCTGGAGATCACTCCGCAGTACCTGATCAGCCGCATCGAACTAGAAGAGGTGGATGGCTCGGTGACCGATTACCGCTTCAGCGAGCAGCAGGAAAATGTGGCGGTTGCCGACAGCCAGTTCGAGTTTCAGCGTCCCGCCGGGGTGGACATCGTGGAGGGGGACTTCGGTCAGTAGGCAGCCAACCCGGGTCCGGCTCTCTGCCCTTAACGGCTGAATAAGCAGCCTATTTACAAGCTTTTAACCCGGGCGCCTCAGGCTTCGCGTAAGTTGTTACCTGCGATTGGGGTACAAACGCCCACAAGTGCAGGAATGGCAGTAAGCTGGAGTTGTGAATGCTAGACTTGGGGGAGTACCTCGGTAAGTAATCATGGCTGAGTACCTGGTAAAAGCGGCGGATGAACGCGGCCACATGCTGCAGCAGGTGGAGCGCGGATACTCGGAATCCGAGGTGCGCGACCGCTTTTCCCAGCAAGGATACCTGGTTTATTCGGTCAAGCCGCAAGGGCTTGTTCACCGGGGGGCTGCAGTCCTGGGCGGGGCAAGGTCCGGCAGAGCCAGTTCGTCATTTTCAACCAGCAGTTTCTGACATTGATCAAGGCCGGTCTGCCCATCCTCAGCTCGCTGGATCTGCTGATCAAGCGGCAAAGGGACGCCAAGCTGCGGTCGGTGCTGGACAATGTTCGCGACCGGGTAAAAGCCGGAGAGCTGTTGTCAGACGCGTTTGCCGCCCAGGGAGTGTTTCCCAAGATATACACCACCACCCTGCTGGCGGGTGAGAAGAGCGGCAATATGGAGGAAGTACTCAGCCGCTACATCGCGTTTCAGCGCTTGGGCTTGACGTTCAAGAAGAAGCTGGCGGTTTCGCTGGTGTATCCGGCGCTGCTGATTACGGTCGTGCTGTGCATGATTGTTTTCCTGATCACTTATGTGGTGCCGCGATTTGCCGAACTGTTTAAAGATATGAATGCGCAGCTGCCGGCCATCACCCTGTTCATGCTGGCGGTGGGCAAGCATGCCCAGGAGTACTTGCCGGTCGCCGCCATCGTTCTGGCCCTCTCAATGTTCGCCTTCTGGCGCTGGAAAAGGACGGATCGAGGAGCCGCGGCGGTGGACCGCGTATTGCTCTGGCTGCCCTTGCTCGGCGACATCTGGTTGAAATACCAGGTCGCGAACTTCTCGCGCACGCTTTCGACCCTGCTTTCGGGAGGCTTACCGCTGGTCCCTTCGCTTGAGACTGCCGGGGCATCGATGGGCAGCCGCAACATTCTGAACGGCGTTTCCGTCGCGACCGCGAGAGTACGCGAAGGACAGACACTGGCCCACAGCCTGGAAGAGCAGAAGATGTTTCCCGATCTCTCGGTGGAGATGATTGAAGTAGGGGAATCCACCGGAGCCTTGCCGGCATGCTGAATTCGGTGGCGGAATTTTACGAGGAGGATGTGCAGACCGCGCTGGGAGCGGCACATGGCGCTGATCGAACCGCTCATTCTGATCATCATGGCGGTGTTTGTGGGTGGAGTGCTGATCTCGCTGTACATGCCCATCTTCAGCATTGGCGCAAGCGGGTCGCTGCACTAACGAACCGGCTTCGAGAACAGGTTTCGTAGAACAAGAGGAGTTTCACGGTGGTCGTCAGATTGGGAATCACGGACGTTCCGGAGCACAAGCCGGAAACCGCTGGGCGCGAGAGCGGCGGCGAGAACGGTAACCGCGCGGTCGAGTCACGGCCACAGGAAGCGGTGTCTCCGGAAATCGAGCGCGCCCGCGACATCGCGCGCCGTTACCGCTGCGAGTTTGTGGACCTGCGCAATTTTCAGCTCCAGCACGATCTGTTCAAGAAAGTTCCCGGTGCACCTGATGTTCCGCTACAACTTCGTCCCGCTGGAAGAGACCGGCGGACGGGCGCCTGGCCATCGCCATCGCCGATCCCAGCCAGCTGATGATGATCGACGAGATCGGCCTGCTGCTGAACAAGCCGGGTCATCACCAAGGTTTCCACGCTCTCGCAGATCAGCGACATCCTGAAGAAGACCGAGCAGTCGCAAGCGCGTGCTGGAAGAGGCCAGCGAGGGCTTCGCGCTGGATGTGGTCACGCGAGGAAGAAGGCGGCGACGAGAGCATCTCCATCGAGCGGCTGACCGACCGAGGGCGACAGTCCCCATCATCCGCCTGGTGGACACCACCATCTTTACCGCGCTGCAGCGGCGCGCCAGCGACATTCACATCGAGACCCGCGACGACTCGGTGGTCATCAAGTACCGCATTGACGGCGTGCTGCAGCCAGGCCATGCCGCCCATCGGCAAGGAACACCATTCGACCATCATCTCGCGCATCAAGGTGATGAGCGAGCTGGACATCTCGCGAGCGCCGGGTGCCGCAGGACGGCCGCTTCCGGGTGCAGCTACGGCAGCCCGGAGCGGCCTCATCGATTTCCGCGTCTCCATCATGCCCTCGATTCACGGCGAAGACGCCGTGCTCCGCGTGCTGGACAAGGAGTCCATGAGCGAGAAGTTTCACTCAGCTCGTGCTCGACGTGGTCGGCTTTGACGAGGACGACCTGCGGCGCTTCCGCCGCTACATCAACGAACCCTACGGCATGGTGCTGGTGACCGGGCCGACCGGCAGCGGCAAGACCACCACGCTGTATGCCGCGATCAACGAGATCAAGACCGACGAAGACAAGATCATCACCATCGAAGACCCGGTCGAATACCAGATCCGGGGCATCACCCAGATTCCGGTCAACGAGAAAAAGGGCCTGACCTTTGCCCGCGGACTGCGTTCCATTCTGCGCCACGATCCGGACAAGATCATGGTGGGCGAAATCCGCGACACCGAAACGGCGCAGATCGCCATCCAGTCCGCGCTGACCGGCCACCTGGTGTTCACCACGGTGCACGCCAACAACGTGGTGGACGTGATCGGCCGCTTCCTGAACATGGGCGTCGAGCCCTACAACTTCGTTTCGGCGCTGAACTGCATTCTGGCGCAGCGGCTGGTGCGGCATCATCTGCGACACCTGCCGGACGCCGGTGCACTATCCGCCCGACGTGCTGGAGGCCAGCGGGCTGGATCCGGTGCAGTGGGGAGAGGTTCCGTTCTACGAAGGCCAGGGCTGCATCGAGTGCGCCGGCACCGGTTTCCGCGGACGCACCGCGATCCACGAATTGCTGGATCTGAGCGACCGCATCCGGGAGATGATTCTGGCCAAGAAGCCGACTTCGGAAATCCGCCGGGCGGCCCGCGAAGAAGGCATGCGGTTCCTGCGCGAATCCGCTCTGGATAAAGTGCGCATGGGCCTGACCACGCTGAAGGAGATCAACAAGGTCACCTTTATCGAGACCACGCGATAAGAGCAGCAGCCGGCCCGGCGCGCGCCGGTCCTGATCACCATCTGACCCCTCAGGGGCAGGGTCGTAGTTCTCCTCTCCGGTTCTTGCGTTTCAACGCCTTGTCAGGTTTCATGGTTGAGGAGATGAGCACAAGTTCAATATGTCCGGATCCAGGCCAACCTGGCTTGCGAGATTGCCGCCGACCGCGTCATGGCGGCGCGATCCCGGGGCGCGGCGAGCGTGGAGATGTGCGCGTCGCGCGAACTGCTGGCGGGGAGCGTAGTGCCCGACCTCACCGAATCGAATATTCGGGCGCGCGATTCGGTGTACCAGACCGTCCGTGAAGCTCTGGACCATGTAGCCGGGCGGCAGCGCGACATCATCGCCGTGCTGCCCGACGCTTCGGTGCGGGTGGCGCTGCTGGATTTCGAAAGTCTTCCCGCGAAGCGCGAGGAAGCCGAAGCCGTGGTGCGTTTCCGGCTGAAAAAGTCGCTGCCCTTTGACGTGGAGAAAGCGAAAGTCTCTTACCACGCCCAGCCGTCCGGGAACGGTGCGAGCCATTGCCGCGGTAGCGCTGGCGAGCGTGGTGGAAGATTACGAGGCCGCCTTTCGCGACGCCGGCTACAACCCCGGGATCGTGTTGCCCTCCATGCTGGCGGCCCTGGGCGCGGCTGACGCCGAAAGTCCAAGCCTGGTGGTGAAGGTTGATACCCGGACCACCAGCATTGCCATCCTTGACCGCCAGCAAGTGCTGCTGATTCGCACCCTCGACAACGCTCGGGCATTCCCATGACCGGCGAGCGCCTGGCGGAAGAGGTTTATCCCTCCATCGTTTTCTTTCAGGACACCTATCATTTAAATATCGGACAGATTTTCATCTCGGGCCTGCCGGAGTCGGGTGGCGCCGGGCCCGCGCTCGAAGCCCAGACCGGCGCCGTCGGTCACGAACTGGTGCCGCGTCGCGACTGGATGTGATCGGCGGGGGCGGTTCCGCGTGGCGGATGGGGGCGGTGGTGGGAGCGCTGGTTTCCTGAATGCGACTAGACATCAATCTCGCGACTCAGGCCTTACGAAGATGCGGGCAGTTCTGGCGGCGCTGGGGAGCTGCTGCTGGCCGTGCTGTCGCTGTATTAGCCTGGTGCTGGTGTATTTCGCGGTGCTCGGCTGGATATGGGCGCGACAGATCGCGCCTGATCGGCAGCGCGAGCAACAGATCGCGGCCCGCGATCATGAGCGGGCGGCGGCCGAAGCCCTGCTAACCGCCCAATAACCGGATGATTCGCGACCCTTCGGATTCCTCAACGAACTCTTCCAGCGCAAGGCGTTTTCCTGGACTAAAGTTTTCGAAGACCTGGAACGAGTGATGCCGCCGCGGCTGCATGTTGTATCCATTCGCCCCGAGCTGGCGGTCGAGCAACGGCTGCAGATCAATCTGGTGGTGGCGGGCGACACGCGGCAGCACGCCGATTGATCTGGTGAAGAAGATGGAAGGCTCTCCGCATTTCCGCGACACGCGCATCGACCAGGAGACCGCGCTGAGCGGGGCGCAGGCCGGCGACGACATCCAGTTCGACATCAGCGCGACTCTATGTGCCGGTGGTTCGGAGCCGGCGGCGACCGGGCGCAATCAGCCGGGGGCGCACTGATGGCTGAGCTTCAGAAAACCCGCCGCAAAGTGAAAACCACGCTGGCGTGCTGGCCGCGATCGATGTGGCCGCAGTGGCGCTGTTGCTGTCTCCGCTTGCCGGTTCGCCCTCGGCGCGCCGCCAGCAAATGGACTCGCTCTGGAAAGAGTTGCAGGTGAAAACCCGCCAGGTGGAACCGCTGCGCAATTTCGACAAGAAGATCGTCCTGGCGCATCAGCAAATCGAGGAGTTCTACCAGCAGCGGCTGCCGGACCGGGATTCGGTGATCTCGGAAGAGTTAGGCAAGGTTGCCGGCGAAAGCGGAGTGCAGATCGGCCAGGTAAAGTACACGCCCAAGGATGTGAATGACGTCGGGCTACGTCCGGAAGTGATCGAAGCCAGCGTTTCGGGAGACTACCTGCAAATCATGAAGTTCATCAACTCGCTGGAGCGAGACCAGCTGTTCTTTATCGTGGACAGCATCGGCCTGGGAGGCGAACAGGGCGGGCAGGTAAAGTTGCAGATGAAACTGGAAACATATTTAAAGACGGGTGCATAAGTGAATGTAGGCGCCGAAAACCGGACCAAGCTGATCGCGGCCATCGTGTTGATGGTTCTGGCGATCGTGCTAGTGGGAAGGTTTCTCTACGCTTCGCTGAGCGCCCCCTCGGCGGCGGCAGCGCCATCCGTGGCCGACACCAACCAGGCTGCGCTTGACGAGCCGCCCGCACCGGCTACCCGCGGCAATTCCGGAACTACGGGCGTAAAGAAGCCCGCGGCGCTCAAGAATTCGCTGGATCCCCGCTTGCGGTTCGATTTCCTCCGGGCCAGTGAAGATACCAAGTACGAAGGCAAGGGCAGAAACATTTTTCGCGCCGAAGCGGAGATTCCCAAGATCATCCAGCCGGTGGTGAAGGAGCAGGCGCACGACAATACTCCGCCCCCACCCCCGCCGCCCCCACCCATCAACTTGAAATTCTTCGGGTTTGCCAGTAAGCCGGGCGAGGCCAAGCGAATTTTTCTTTCCGAGAACGGAGATGTTTTCATCGCCAAAGAAGGCGATATCGTGGATCGGCACTACAAGGTCTTGCGCATCTCACCCATGGCGGTCGAAATCGAAGATGTGCTGAACAACAACCGGCAGCAGATACCGCTTACCCAGGGTTGATGAACAGCGACGCAAAGCAGTGAGTTACGCAGACGTATGAACGCAGCACGGATCGGCGAGCAACGGCGGGTAAGAGCGAACTCTCCAGGCAGAGCGCGCGGGGGGCGATGCTCGCGTGGTCAGCAGGGATACATCCTGCTCACCCTGCTTTTGTTCGTTGCTTTGTTGACGATTGCGGCGGCTGCGATTGTGCCCACCATTGAGTTCCAGGTAAAGCGCGACCGGGAAGAAGAGTTGATTCACCGTGGAGTGCAGTACTCACGGGCGGTCCGCCGTTACGTAAAGAAGTTCGGCCGCTATCCCACCAGAATCGAAGACCTGCTCGATACCAACCAGGTTCGCTTTCTGCGCAAGAAATACAAAGACCCGATCACTGGGGCAGATTTCAAACTGCTGCGCATGGGAGATGTGCAACTCATGCCTGGGTTGAATACGGTAGCCGGGGTGAACCCGCTGAGTTCCCCTCCGCCCGGGGTGAACGCGGCACAACTGGCGCAGGCGGGAATCGCAGGCGCCCAGCAGGCCATGGCCATGCAGCAGGCTGGCGCCGGGGGGGTGACTTCTGCAACAGGAACGGGACAGGCGGACAAATTCTCAAATTCGGCTTCCGGCAATTCCGCGAGTTCGTCGCCGCAGCAAGGAGCTACCGGGCAGGGAGGATTGGGAGGACAGGTTTTCGGCGGCGGTCCAATTGTAGGCGTGGTCAGCACCAGCAAAGACAAGACCATCCGCGAGTTCAACAACAAGAACCATTACAACCAGTGGCAGTTCATATACGATCCGTCGACCGACCGCGGCGGGTTGCTGAATACTCCCGCGCAACCGCCCTTGCAGGTGGCGGCTCCACCGGTCGCGGGACAGCCCGGCACAGGACAACCCGGAACGGCCCCTGCTCCCGGAGCGGGCTTCGGCACGCCCCAGCCGCAGTCACCTGCCCCACCCTCGACCGAACAGCCGGAACAGTAGTGTCTCCGGCAGCGGCGAAGTTATTCCTACAAATCTGTTGAGAGAAGAATCAGGAGGCGCAGAGTCTTATGCGCACTCGCGCCAGTTGCCAATTTCTTTGAGGCCATCCGACGAAGTGTGTTCGAACAAGCGTACGCGGTGGCGGGAATGCTCGAACTCGTGGATATCGGCCCACACTTCGGCGCGCCAGGGTTCGTCATGCACCGCAGTCTCGCCACAGGTGGCGCAACGGGTGTGGAGACGCCGCGCAGGCCGCTCCACCTGGATAGCGGCGCCAGGCAGTTCGATAAATATGCAGCGGACGTCCTGAATTTCCTCGTTTTCCCCCAGCATGTGCTCATAGCGGAGCAGGAACCCAAACCCGAGTTTGCGAGCTTCCTCCTCTGCCTCGTCACGGGCGTGAAACGGGCCATACTCCGCCCGCAGCTGCTCGGTTGAATCACATGCCATCCAGAAAATCTCGGTCCGCGCCATGCGCTCCCCTTTGGAAACCTCAGTAAAGTTGACTCACTGCCGGAGAGGGTGTGTCCGGCACTCTTCCAAGTGCAATCAGCTGTCCGAAGCCATCCTCAAACGATGAGTGTAATCAGCAACTTACGGGATTACCCACGGTTACGGCTCAGGCCAAACTGCAACTTTTTGCGGATAATTTCCCATTGCACCATTCCCGGTGCACTCGCCTGAGATCATGCCGTATACTTGAGGTTGCGGCGTGTTGGGGCGTCACGCGCGCTAGTACCTCCACCCTCAGGAGACCATTTCCGTTACTTGCCATGGGTAATCGCCGGGAGCCTCGCAAACCGGTACGACTCCCCGTCCGAATCTTCGGCACAGACGCCAGTGGACGAGTATTTTCTGAAAATGTGTTTACGGTCGACGTCAGCCGCGAGGGCGCGCGCCTAACCGGGGTCAAAAGCCAGATCAATCCAGGCGAAATCATTGGTCTCACCCATGGGACCAATAAAGGCCGGTTCAACGTGCAATGGAGCGGCCAGCCCGGCACACCGCAAGAGGGACAGTTAGGACTTCGCAATATCGCCCCGGAGAAACCCCTCTGGGAGCTCCCCGTGCCTCCCCCGGTCATGGATTCCTATTCATTGAAGCGAACCGCTCTGGGCAGCGAGCGCCGATACCATCCTCGTCTGGATTGCATAAACTCCGTGCAGCTTCAGCCCCAGGGCGACGCCGCTCCCATCTGGGGGAAGGCGCTCGACCTCAGTCAGGGCGGATGTTTCGTTGAAATGCCGATTCCGCTGCCCAAGGGCACCAAGCTCACCATTGGAATCTGGATCAACCAGCGCAAACTCTTCTCGTCGGGCATCGTGGTCAATAGCCGCCCTGGTTATGGCATCGGGGTTCAGTTCAGCCAGATGTCACCGGAAGACTCTGAATACTTGCGGCTGTACCTGAGCAGTATCATGCGGGTCAGGTAAGGCGCAAAAGGCGCTTCCTAGCTTCTGGCGTGCTCTTGGCTTTTTCCGGGCTATGCAAGCGGCGGGCCTGCCGGCCTCTCCAGCGCCGGGTCTGGCGACGCATCCACGCGCACGCCAAGCTCTGGGCCCCATTTGGCGCCGCCATGGCCGGCCACGTAAAGCGCCAGTTCCAGCCGGCTCCAGACTCCAAGTTTGTCGAAGGTATTGCGCAGATAGTTCTTTACTACCTGCTCAGTTGTGCTCAGGCGCTGGGCGATTTCGCGATTGGTCAAGCCCTCCCACACCAGAACCGCAACCTGCACTTCTTTTCCGGTCAGACGATCCCGTGGTTGCATGCTTCCACCTGCTCTTTCTGAAACATGGCTGTGGCCAGTTTCACGCGCTTGCGGCCGTCGCGGATTCCCGCCCGTAAAAACAACGTACGCAGATGCTGCTTCACGGTGCGCGGGCTGATCTTCAGCTGGCAGGCGATTTCTTTATTGCTGCAGCCCTGCACCAGAAGCTTCAGCACTTCCGCGTCGCGCTGCGTGATCTTGATTTCGTTCAGACTTCGCACAAAGTTGTCCTCATAAGTTGGCGTTCCCTGGTCGGTTGTTCTGCCCTTTCCAAAAGCAAGTGTTTCGCCAAAGCTTCTCCCTCGTGAAAAAAAGGGCGCACCCATTTGAATGTGTGCTTTGCAAAACCGTGGGGCAGGAACTTGTGGCTGTGTCCCATCGAAGTGGTGCGGTTTCGGGAAAATTCCGCCCCAAAATGGCAACTGGATTCGCAAATCTCCGGTCGATTCCCCAGCACTTTCGCTGCATCTTCTTGCAACGGTGGATGTTCCTCGGGAGGCTAGAAGGCCGTCCGGGGACCATCCTGAAAGAAAAACCCACCCGGGCCGGTGCCGCCGTCAAGCTTCCGCCAAGACCTTGAAAGGGCGATGGTTGACTGGTCACCGGCGAAAGAGGATTTCCACCTGAAGGGTACAAACCTGCACGATTTGCAGGCGATACAGCGATTTGTAGGATCATTTGGACGGCAATTTGCATTACAATAAAGCACCCCCAGATTCTGCACCTCAGAGTCCCGGAGTCCCGTAGGTGAGCCAGGCCACACACACGTCCCCGAAACCCGTTCTGGGTGAGGACGCCTTCCAGCAACTGCTGTCGGCCGCATTTGTGCTGCAAGAGCACAATAACCGGCTGCGCACGGGCGATGACCCGCCGGAAGGCTACGCCAAGATTCTCTCCGAAATCGCCGACACTCAAGATTTGATCCAGGCCCGGCGCTTGGATATGGGTTCAGCCACGGCGCTGATCGCTGAGCGCCTCCGCAAAATCACCAATGCCAGCGGCGCAGCGGTATCCCTTCTGCAGAAGGGAGAACTCCAGTATTGCGCCGGTTCAGGAACTGCCGCTGAGGAAGTTGGAGAGCGCGCCCGCGTCGATTTGAGCCTGGGCGCGGAATGTGTGCGCACCGGGCGTTCGCTGCAATCCGCCGACGCGGAAAAAGATTCGCGACTGCGGCAGGACTTATGTCGCAAGAAGAAAGTGCGGGCGTTGCTGGCAGTGCCGGTCCACCACGAAAGCCGCGTGGCCGGGGTGCTGGAGCTTCGCTTTGACCGCACCAATGCTTTTGGAGAGCAGGATCTCCACACTTGCCAGTTGATGGCGGCGGTGGTCGCCGATGTGGTTGCCAAGGAGTCCCAAAGGGACTATCAGCAGGCGGTCGCGGGCGAACGAGCGGCCATGCTGGTTGCACTGGAAAAGATCAAGCCGCAACTGGACCGCCTCACCGGAGAACAGGAAACCGAGAGCGCGTCGTCTGTTCCCACACCGATCCCACAGCAGCGGGCCAGGCAGCCGCGCAATGCCGCGTGGAGCGAGACGGTAATCTGCCGCTGCGGACATCGTCTGGCCGAGAATGAAACCTTCTGCGGAATCTGCGGCCGCCCGCGCAGCGGAGCTCCCGAAACAACCGCAACGCCGCCGGAGCCGGCCCATCCGCGAGGAGCGACTCTTCAGGAAACCTGGGCCTCATTGTGGAAGATGCACGAGAATGCCGACGGCTCCGATGATTTTGCAACTCCTGAAGTGCCGAGTCCTGTGCCAGAGGAATTACCAAAAGAAGTTCCCGCTGACCTGGAAGGAATGTTTGCGCAGCTTTCGGAGGTAGAGTCCGGGGAAGCCCTGCGCGAACAGAATATTCAGATGAAGGCAGAGGAGACGCCAGCACCCGCGGCTCTGCCCTCGGAAGTCGGCCCACTGCAACCGTGGGACTTTACGGAGTCCCAGCCTTCCAAGCTAACGGCAATGTGCCGGGAACCAATCGAGACTGCGCCAGCACCGGACCCGCTTCAAGAAGAGGATTTCGAGATTCCGGAAATCCGCGCTTCGCACACCGAATCCATGCAAGAACTTGCCGCGGACTACGAACCCGAATATTCAGCCGCAGATGAGGACGACGAGGCAGAAGCACTAAAGGACAAAACGTCCAGTCACGCGCTTCAGCTCAGACCTCTGCGCATCACCGAAGCACATTCGGACGCATCTGCGCGCAATGGCTCAGCCAAACGGGCACGCGAGTGGTTCGAGACGCAGCAGCCGGCCCGGCAGTGGATGGCGCGGCAATGGCAGGCGTATCGCGCCAATATCTATCTCGGCGCAGCAGGAGCCGTGCTCCTGATCGTGATATTTGGATGGAGCGGACCCAAAGTGCCGGTGCCGACGGGCAGCACCCCGCAGGGCCACCACCACAAAGCTCCAGCCCCGCCAGAACTCAGTTTCATGGACCAGGCGCTGGTCACCTTGGGTCTGGCAGAAGCACCGCCGATCCCGCAAGACCTTGGCGATCCGGAAGTCAAAGTGTGGGAAGACACTCACCACGCCCTCTACTATTGCCCGGGAGCGGATTTGTATGGCAAGACTCCTGACGGCAAGTACGCCAGCCAGCACGAGGCGCAAGTGGATAGTTTTGAACCTAATTTACGGAAGGTCTGTTACTAACAGCAGCGTCTAAGTTGAGATTTTCCGGCCTGAAAGAGGCTTGCAAATCAGGGCTCGGAATGGTCGGCGTGAGGGGGTAACCGGCCGCCTACAGGGATTTTTGTCCCAATCTAGGGTTTGACAAGAAGCACATCTGAGGAGTGGAATGTCGCATACTAAATTCCTCGGAGAGTCTATTCGTGTCGAATCCATGGGAAAAGCCTGTACCGGAACATCGGTACTCGCCCGAAGAGATAAAGGGCCCGCTGAGGAAGAGGGTCGGCCCCTGGGAATCCGCGGCTGCGTCGCAAGAAGAATACCCGCTTGATATGCTGCGCAGGCTCGAGGGCGAAGACGACGATGATTCTGGAGTTCTGGAATTCTCGCCTTACCAGCGCTCAGCATCCGGCGAGCCCCTGGATGAAGCTTCGTGCCCTGCGTGCCATTCTTCAAATCCCAGATTCCACCGCTACTGCGGATATTGCGGAGCGTCGCTCGATGGCACCTCCGCTGCTGCGACCGAGGACTTCAGCAAAGTCTCGGAACTGCATGCCCATCCCGGCAGTTCGGTTGAACAACGCGCCCCGCGGCAAGCCTCATCTCGGGAACCAGAAGCGGAAGCCGAAGGTTTGCGTAGCTTTTCGCCTGCCGCTCCAGCCGCGGAAGCGCCGAACTCGCAGCGCGATCTGAGCTTTCTGCGGGAACAGAGCTTCACCAGCTTTGATTCTCCGCCGAGATCGCGGCGCAGGGCATGGCAGTATCTGGCAGTACTACTATTGCTGGGGCTGGCGGGATTTGGTTATTGGAAATGGACGGTGGCGCGGCAGAATGCAAGCGCCGAACAGTATTTGCGGGAACAAGCGGATGTACCCCAGAACTCCCCCGATCAGAGCCTGACTTCCCAGAGCGCGGCGCAATCCCGCAGCCAGGCGGCTTCGGCACCATCCCAGGGCCAGCCAGCAGCGCCGCCTTCATCGAAGGCAGCCCAGGCGCCCACAACGACCTCTACAGTGAGTAGCGGGCAGAGCAGCCCCAATCCAGCCGCCACACCCCGCGCAAATGGGGAGACGGCCCGCCAGGCTGTGACTTCGGCGTCGCGAAGGGAACATGATCGGGCGGCGGATCGGGAAGTGAGTCAAAAAACGGCTCGAGACCTGGCTTCGCCAGCTAGCGCCTCCCCTGCGCCGACGGGTGGCGCTGAAGAACTGGCAACTGCGCGGCATTACCTGGAAGGACCGAATCGTAATCCATCCGAGGCGGCGCGCTGGCTGTGGCGGGCGGTGTCGAAGCAGAACAGCGAGGCCTCGCTGCTGCTGGCAAATCTTTATCTGCGAGGGGACGGCGTATCACGGAGTTGCGAGCAGGGGCGCCTGCTGCTCGTGACTGCTGCCAAAAAAGGCGCTTCCGGGGCTGCAAGCCAGTTGCGTAATCTGGAGAGCACTGGCTGCCAGTAGGCTGGAAAGAAATCCGGATAAAAAAAGCCTCCGCAACCTGCGGAGGCCTTTATTTTTGTCTTTGAATTCTGCTAGTGTCCGTTGACGTTGCGGTGAGTGGGAACGGTTTCCTGCTCCAATTTGTTGAGCATGCTTTCTTCCCAACTCTCGAGCACGTTATGCGTGGGCGCCTTCGTGCCGGCGGGCTTCGTACCAGAGAGCGAGTTCGACTCTGTTCCAGAGGCCGAGTTTGTCGTAGATGACTCGAAGGTAATTCTTGATGACGTGTTCAGTGGTTCCGATGGCATCCGCGACTTCGCGATTCTTGAATCCTTGGGCAACAAGTTCGATGACTCGTTGTTCCCGTTCGCTTGGGACTCGCTTTCCGGTGTATTCGCTTCCGACCATAGCTGCCTCCGATAAAGAAGTGTTGCGAGTTTGACTCGCTTGATTCCGCCGCTGATTCCAAACCTTAAGAACAGACGATTGAAGTGAGCTTTGACAGTTCGTCGCGCCATCTTGAGCTGTCGTGCAATCTCTGAGTTGTCGCAGCCCTGCAGCAGCAGTTCCGCAATTTGCTGCTCGCGAGGACCTAAACGAACCGACTTCTCCTTCATGCCAACATCTCCCCCAGACTTCTTGGTAGCGCCTCGGCCAGAACAGGCGGATTTTGCACAGACCACCCCCGGAAGGGGGGCTCAGAAAGGGAGCTCCCCTGGATTCGGGGGAAATCCAGCAAACTCTTCTGAAATTCATAGCACTCACGGTGCCACTATTGAGCCTGATTTCAAAAACTTGCAGGTTGATTTTCCACAATGAAAGGCAAATGAGATGAAAACGGATACCAAAAACAATATAAATCAGGGTTTGTCGCACGGTCGTCGAAACGACATCCAGAAACCCCACGAAATCAGGTATCTAGAGGCCATGCGAGTAGGATTGCCTCGGGGTTGATCTGCCAAATGCCCCGTCGAACAAGTACTTTAGCCAAACAAAAACCTGAAAAGCTTGCTGTGAGCGGCTTCTGACGAGATAAGTCGTGAGGAATCGAAGCTCAGGACCGTCGTCTCAATTCTGTCATTTTTGGATGGTGCGAGAAGGAATTACACTTTTACCGACAATTGAGCAATCGCGCACCAGGGTGAGAAACAAGACGTGGATTTCCACAGGCTCACGCCCGCTACTCAGGGTCATTCTGCGCCGGCACTTGGTATGAGTGCTGGGAAACAGCTAGCCGCCAGGTTCTCGACGCTCTGCCAAACGTAAAGGATTTGAATCGGATAAGAGTTCCATCTTCCATTAAACTGGGCGGCGGGTAGATTTCTTGGCAATGAAACTATCGGTCATCATGCCGGTCTACAACGAGAGCGCCACGCTGCGGCAGGTAGTGGCGCGCGTGATCGCCGTTGCCTTCGACCTGGAGCTTCTCTGCGTCGATGACGGCTCGAGCGATGGCTCGCGCCAGATTCTGGATGAGTTGCAGGCGCAATATCCGCAGATGCGTGTGCTGCCGCAGCCTCGCAATATGGGCAAAGGCGCGGCGTTGCGGCGCGGGATCCAGGAGGCGAAGGGAGATTTTGTCGTCATTCAGGATGCAGACCTGGAATACGACCCGGAAGACTATTCCACGCTTCTCGATCCGCTGCTGCAAGGCAAAGCAGATGTGGTGTATGGCTCCCGCTTTCTCGGCGCGCGGCCACACCGGGTGCTTTACTTCTGGCACTCGGTGGGCAACAAGCTGCTGACGCTGATCTCGAATGCGTTGACCAACATCAATCTGACCGATATGGAAACCTGCTATAAGGCGTTCCGGCGGGAGGTGATCCAGTCCATCCCGCTGGAGCAGGACCGCTTTGGTTTCGAGCCGGAGATCACGGTCAAGCTGGCGAAGCGGCGGCTGCGGATCTACGAAGTCGGTATCAGCTATTGGGGCCGGACCTACGAAGAAGGCAAGAAAATCAACTGGAAAGACGGCTTCAACGCCCTGTGGTGTCTGCTGAAATACTCGTTCCAAGACCTCCCGCCGGCTCCGGTTTCTGAACCAAAAACACGACAGGACGTTCTACACGCAACCTCTCCGGAAAAACCCGCCTCCAATCCAAGCAGCTGAAAACAGAGAAGGCTATGGGTGCGTTTTGCGCTTTGACTTGGCTACCGCTTAAGCGCAAAGATTTTCATCATCCCGCGAGACTGGCAATGGCGGGAGATTGGGATTTAGGTAAGCCGTTCGTTTTCAGCAGGATCAGAACCGCTTTCCATAGAGCAAAGGAAGCTGAATTGCTTGAAGAAGAGGGTGCCCGGGAGTGCTGATTGGGCTTTGTGGGATTTGCACTCTCGTAGTACGCTGGATATCTCGATGCGATGTCGCCTTCCTAACTTCGTCTGCTGCTTCTGACCTCTCGTCACCGTCTAAAGATTTGTGTAGGGTTGTGGGTTCACAATAAAGCTGAAAAACCAATTGGAGGATTAAGCATTTGACCGCTTCGCCGAACCACCTTATTCCGCCCCATGGTGGAGAACTGGTTGATCTCATCGCGGCTCCCGAACAGGCCGCTGAACTCAAGGCCCATTCGCGCGAGTGGCCCTCCTGGGACCTCACGCCACGGCAGTTTTGCGATCTCGAACTGCTGATCAGCGGAGGTTTTTCGCCTTTGCGCGGATTCATGACGCGGGCGGATTACGATGGCGTCGCCAAAGATATGCGCCTGGCCAACGGCGTTCTTTGGCCCATGCCGATCACGCTCGACGTTCCTGAAGATTTCGCCAAGAAGCTGAAGGCAGGCAGCAGCAAAGTGGCATTGCGCGATGCTGAAGGCGTGATGCTCGCGGTGCTTCACGTGGAAGATGTATGGCAGCCCGACTTGAAAGCGGAAGCGCAATCAGTTTTTGGCACGACCAGCACCGCTCATCCCGGCGTGAATTACCTGTTGAAGCAGTCGCATCCCTGGTACATCGGAGGCCGGGTGGAAGGCCTGCAGATGCCTTCACACTATGATTTCCGTCCGCTGCGCCTTACGCCGGCGGAGTTGCGCAAGGAATTCGCCCGCATGGGCTGGAGGCGAATCGTTGCATTTCAGACGCGCAACCCCATGCATCGCGCCCATGTCGAACTGACGCTGCGTGCGGCCAAAGGCGTGGAAGCGAATCTGTTGATTCATCCCTCGGTCGGAATGACCAAGCCGGGCGATGTGGACTACTTCACCCGTACCCGTTGCTACCAGTTGCTGCTGCCGAAATATCCCCAGGGAACCGTCAAGCTTTCCATGTTGCCTCTGGCTATGCGTATGGGCGGCCCGCGGGAAGCGATCTGGCATGCGTTGATCCGCAAAAATCATGGCTGCACTCACTTCATCGTGGGCCGTGACCATGCCGGGCCGGGCAACGATACTGACGGAAAGCCGTTCTACGGCCCCTACGAGGCGCAGGAGTTATTCAAGAAGCACGAGGCGGAGATGGGCGTCACCATGGTGCCATTCCAGATGATGGTGTATCTGGAGGACCAGGACCGCTACGTTCCCGATAACGAAATCCCGCAGGGTTCGCGGGTGCTGAATATCTCGGGCACGGAACTGCGGCGTCGGTTGAACGAAGGGCGGGAGATTCCGCCGTGGTTCACCTATCCGGAAGTGGTGCAGGAGCTGCGGCGCAGCTATCCGCCACGCTACAAGCAGGGGGTTACGATTTTCTTCACCGGGCTTTCCGGCTCGGGTAAATCGACTATCGCCAACGTGCTGCGCACAAAGTTCCTGGAACTGGGCGGCCGGCCGGTCACACTGCTCGATGGAGACCTGGTTCGTAAACACCTGTCTTCGGAACTCGGCTTCTCCAAAGAGCACCGCGACATTAACATCCGGCGCATTGGTTACGTGGCTTCCGAAATCACCAAGAATGGCGGCATCGCGATTTGCGCGCCGATCGCCCCGTATGATCAGGTGCGAAAGAACGTGCGGGAAATGATTGAGCCGTACGGAGGGTTCATTCTGGTGCACATTGCCACGCCGCTCGAAGTTTGCGAGCAGCGCGACCGCAAGGGGCTGTATGCCAAGGCGCGGGCCGGCATTGTGAAGGAGTTCACCGGGATTTCAGATCCGTATGAAGATCCCAAGGATGCGGAAGTAGTGATCAATACAGCGGATCTTTCACCGGAAGAAGCTGCCCAGGAAATCATTCTTCACCTGGAACGCGAAAGCTTTGTGGGGGCAAACGGAGGACAGGCGTAGGGGAAAGCCGCCGGTTCGGCCGAAAAAGGCGACCCGTGCGGCATTACTCTCATCTGAGATTGCTATAACAGCAGCTCTCCCCAAATCCTGGGCTGCGCTTGCAGGCTGGTATGGAACTTGGTTTTAAAATCCTGATCGGCTTCGTAGTTGGCACCCTGATCGGCATGACCGGGGTCGGGGGCGGCGTATTGCTGCTTCCGGTGCTGATCTTCGGCTTGCGGGTCCCGCCAATCGTGGCCGTCGGCTCTGACGCGCTGTTCAACTTCATCACCAAGATCGGCTCCGGGGCGCTGCATCTCCATCATGGCACGGTGCGGCGCAAGGTGGTGCTGGCGCTCGCGGTAGGAAGCTTGCCGGGCTCGTTTTTTGGAGTCACGTACCTCGGCTACCTGCGAAACGTGTATGGCTCAGGAGTCAACAAGTTCATCACTATTGCCATTGGGGTGCTGCTGGTCTGCATTCCGGTGTTTCTGTTTTTCCAGAGCCAGATTGAAAACCGCGTCGTAAACCGACCGCCGACGCTGAAGTCGTTTGCCGGGATTTCCGCCATTGGTCTGCTTGCCGGCATTCTCGTGGGGATGACCTCGGTCGGCTCGGGCAGCATTATTATGATGGCGCTATTGCTGTTTTACAGTTATTCGCCGCGCCAAATGGTCGGCACCGACATTGTGCATGCGGTGTTGCTGACCGGGCTGACGAGCCTTCTGCACTTCCGGCTGGGGAATGTGGATTTCCCGCTGGTGGGAGCGCTGTTGATCGGATCGATTCCGGGTGGACTTCTGGGCTCGCACTTGAGCACGCGGGTACCGGTCCCCTGGCTGCGGCGCATTCTGTGCACGGTACTGCTGGCGACCGGTGCGCGGATGTTGTTTGCCTGATCGGGTTCAGCCTTACGGATCAGAGCTGAAATCCTTCGCGCTATCTTTCTGAGTCACGATTTCAGGTTGACGATCCATTTTGAACTATGAGCCATTCTTCTGTTTCGCAATCCGAGACTCTGGAGCGCATTCAATCTGCGCTCGAAGCGGCCCGCCGCATTTTCGCCCGTTTCACTCCCGGGGAAATTGAAGCCGAATACAAATCTGGACATGATCCCGTCACCGAAGCCGACAAGGCTCTGGATGCGGCATTGCGCAAGGAATTACTCCGCGAAGGCGAAGGCTGGCTTTCAGAAGAAACGGTGGATGATCGTTCCCGGCTGGAAAAGAAGCGGGTGTGGGTGGTGGATCCGCTGGATGGCACTCGCGAGTTCGTGGCCGGCATTCCGGAATTCTGCGTTTCGGTGGCGATGGTGGAAGATGGTTGCGCGGTAGCGGGTGGAATCTGCAATCCGGCCACAGATGAGATTTTCCTGGGTTCGCTGGAGTCAGGCCTGACCTATAACGGCAGGCCGGCCAGGACCAGCCAGCGCACATCGCTGGAAGGGGCCGTGATCCTCGCCAGCCGGACTGAAACCAAGCGCGGCGAGTGGGAGCCGTTTCAGAACGCGGCTTTCCAGGTGAAGCCAATGGGTTCGGTAGCGTACAAGCTTGCCCTGGTTTCTGCCGGTCTGGCCGATGCGACCTTTACGCTCACTCCCAAACACGTCTGGGACGTGGCAGGCGGGGCGGCGCTGGTGGAAAGCGCCGGAGGTTTTGTAAATACCACGCAGAACGTCGCGCTGCGATGCAATAACGAGTCGAGCCTGATCCCCGGCCTGATCGCCTGCGGCCCCAAGTTGCGGGATGAATTACTGCTGATGATCGGGGAAACCGTCCGCTAGTTTTCCGCTGGAGGTCTACTTCAAGTCCGCCAGGAGCTTCTTCACTTCTCCGGAACGCCTGTAGTTGGGATCAATCTTCAAAACCTGTTCAAACTGCTGGCGCGCCAGCGTGGTTTGCCCGCTTTTCTGATAGGCGAGCCCGAGATGGTAGTGCACGGTGGGATTGTCGGGAGCTTTGATTTTCTCGCCCAGATGCAATGCCTGGTTGAACAAGTCAATGGCCGGGCCGTAAATGCCGCGGTTGTAGTAGACCCAACCCAGCGTGTCGGCGGCGTTGGGCGATTCCGGCGCATCGCGTTGCGCATTTTGCGCCAGGGTAAGCGCCTCGTCGGTATTGCCTCCGGTTTGCAGAATTGCATAGGCGAGATTGTTGGAGGCCAGCACGTTCTGCGGATTGATCTCCAGGGCTTTCCGGTACACCCGCATGGCGGAGTTGAGATCGTGCTTTGATTCGTAAAGCTGCCCGATCAGCACGTAGAACCGTGAGACTTGCGGATTCGCCGCCGCAGCCTGCTGCAAGCTGGCAATGGCCTGATCGGTTGCGCCTCTGGCCACCTGCACCTGGCCGAGTTTCAGCCAGGCATCGGAGTTGTGGCTGTCCAGCTGGGTAGCTTTGCTCAATGCGGCCTCGGCGCCCGCCAGGTCTTTCTTGTTATCGAAGAGCGCAGTACCCAGGAGATCGTAGAAAGAGCTATTGCCGGGCGACTTGACGATTTGTTGGTTTGCCGCAGCGATGGCTGCATCCGTCTGCTGCTGCGCCAACGCTGTGCGCATGACTCCGCCGAGGGCGTCGGAAGAGTTGGGGTCGAACTCGAGAGCCTGGTGGAAAGCTTTCTCCGCTTCAGGATATTTTTTCTGCGCCAGCCGAAGATTCCCCAGTTGCACGTACACAGTTGGAGCACGCGGCGCTACCTGCAGGGCTTGTTTGAGATCGGCTTCGGCGCTGGAAAACTGCTTCTGATTGATGTCGGCGATGGCCGAGAGCGTGTAGCCATCGGGAGAGTTGGGCTGCAGAGTGGTGATCTGTTTCGCGGTCTGCTCCAGAAGCGAGAGGTCGTTGTTGCGCAGGGCCGACGCGGCCAAGGCATGTTGCGCCTCCACCAGGTCGGGACGCTTGCGCACCGCTTGCAGCCATTCGCCCTGGGCGCCGGTCGAGTTTCCAGCCTGCTGCAGCGCCATTCCCAGGTGATAGTGGGCGATGGCATTGTCGGGGTCGCTCTTCACAGCATTCTGAAGAGTGATAATGGCGTCATTGCTTTTGCCGCGCTTGAGCTGGATCTGGCCAAGATAAACCAGCGCTTCCGGATCGTCAGAGTTGCCTTTCAAGATTTCGTCGTCGAGCTTGCTGGCTTCGTCGAGGCGGTTTTCGAGTACCAGGAGCTGAATGTAGTTCTTCTTGACCTGCGCGTCATCGGGATGGTCATGGTAGAGCGAAGCATATTCGGCGGTGGCTTTGTCGAGGTCGCCGGCTGCGAAGTAGAAGTCGCCTAACATGCGGTAACCGGCCGAGTTGTCGGGAAAGTCATTCTTCGACTGCTTCAGAAACGCTTCTGTCTCGGCCCGCTTACCTTGCGTCATAAGTACCCGCGCCAGCGTCACCCGCGCCTCGGTACTCTGGGGAGCGATCGCGATGGCCTGCCGCAACTGCTGCTCGGCGGCGGCCGAGTCGCCGCGCGACTGGTAGTAATTTCCCAGGGCAAGCTGCGCGTCCACATTTTTAGGATCCAGCTCAATGGCTTTCTTCAGGTTGGCTTCGGCGGCTTCCGGATGTTTGGCACGGTCCTGCAGCAAAGCTAACGCCAGGTAAGGCTGGGATTGGCTGGGGGCAAGAGCGACCGCCTTTTCTGCCTCCTGCATGGCGCCGTTAAGGTCATCCTGCGCGGACAGCAAGTTGGCGGCTGCTATGTGCACCTGGGGGTCTTTGGGCTGCTTATCAAGAAGAAGATCGATGTGTTCCTTCGCCTGCCGCAGATTACGGCTGGCGACCAGCAGGTTGGCTACATCGAGCTGGGCGCGATAGTTGTCTGGGCGAATTTCCAGCGTACGGCTCAGAGCCTGGTAGGCCTCGCTCCATTTCTTTAGCCGCAGGTAGCATTGCCCCAGCTGGAAATAGCGCGTCGGCATAGCCAGAGTCGATGCGAACGGCGTTGCTGAATTCGAGCGCGGCTTCCTGATATTGTCCCTTTTCGAAGTATTGCTGCCCACTCTGGAAGAATTTCTGCTTGCGAACGTTGGGATCGCGATTGCATCCCGCAAACAGCGCGGCGATTACCCCTAAGACTAAGATCAGCCGGACCTGGACCGAGAACTTCATAGCCTGTTTGCCTGCATGACGCATCTGAGTGGCGCACACTCCGCCCACGAAGCCTTACCAGCTAAATTACTGCATTCGGAGAGCCATCAGAAGTTACTCAGGTTACCCTTAGGTGCCGGGTCTAGGCTGTTCGGATTTGATAAAGCGACCGCAGCCGGCGGTCAGTCGCCGAACCGAACCGCGGCCCGGGCCTTCGCCTTCGCAGCCTCTTCTTCGCGATTTTTGGGCGGAGCGGTGGTTTCGAGGGAATGCAGAAAGCGAGTCGCCACCGCGGCGATCTCCTCAATCGCAGCCTGGAAGGCGGCTTCGTTGGCTTTGGACGGCTTGGTGAATCCGCTGATCTTCCGTACGAATTGCACCGAAGCGGCGCGAACCTCATCCTCGGTGACCGGAGGATCGAAATTGAACAGCGTTTTGATATTGCGGCACATTCTTGTACTCCCGGGAAGTCGCTGAAACCGCGAAGCTGCGGCCTTCGTTCTCGCTCCATGTTAGCAAAGGGTGACGAGCGAGCGAATGTGGAGTCCCAGGTTGTCAGTGAAGGCGCGGCGATGTCGCTACTCCCATCACGAAAATAGGGCTGCCATTCGCCTGATGGTGCTCATTCCATGTGACTTGCCAGCATTTAGCGGCACTGGTCGCGGCGGCCCGCGAGTGTCTTGCATCACCCTTTCTGGTGATATCCATCACTGCCTGAACTCCCTGTCGGAAGCCAAATGGGAACGCGCACCAGGTGCGCCGCTGTTACAGGTCTTGTAGAGGTAGAGGCAACACGTAGCGGCACGCCGCCGCACACAATCTTTTCCATAACGGAGGAAGCTTATGAGCTCAGGCATTCTTACCCCGCCCGAAATAACGACTCCGGGCCGCTACACCGATCAGGTGATGTCGATGGTCAAAGCCAAGAACCCGGCCGAACCCGAGTTCCACCAGGCAGTGCAGGAAGTTCTGGATTCTCTGCGGCCGGTATTGGCGCGGCATCCGGAGTATGAGAGTGCCAAGATTCTGGAACGGATCGTGGAGCCGGAGCGCGCTGCTCATGTTCCGCGTACCCTGGTTTGACGATCACGGCAACGTACAGGTGAATCGCGGATTCCGCATCGAAATGAACAGCGCCATCGGTCCCTACAAGGGCGGGCTTCGCTTCCATGCTTCGGTGAACCTGGGAATTCTGAAGTTCCTGGCATTCGAACAGGTTTTCAAGAACTCGCTGACCACCCTGCCAATGGGCGGGGGCAAAGGAGGTTCCGACTTCGATCCCAAAGGTAAGAGCGACAACGAAGTCATGCGTTTCTGCCAGAGCTTCATGACTGAGCTGTGGCGGCACATCGGCGCGAATACGGATGTTCCGGCCGGCGACATCGGCGTGGGCGGCCGCGAAATCGGCTTCCTCTTCGGACAATACAAGCGCCTGGCCAACGAGTTTACCGGCGTGCTGACCGGCAAGGGGCTGGGCTGGGGCGGTTCGCTCATTCGTCCGGAAGCGACCGGCTACGGCTGTGTGTATTTCGCCTCTGAAATGCTGAAGAGCCGCAAAGACTCGCTGGAGGGCAAGCTCTGCCTGGTTTCCGGCAGCGGCAATGTGTCGCAATACACGGTGGAAAAGCTGCTCGATTTCGGCGCCAAGCCGCTCACCATGTCGGACTCGAACGGGGCCATCTTCGATCCGGACGGCATCGACCGGGAGAAGCTGGCATGGATCATGGCACTCAAGAACGAACAGCGCGGCCGCATCCGCGAGTACACCGACCAGTACAAGCATTCGGTCTATATGCCCTCAGACCTGAAACTGGGTTACAACCCGCTGTGGAACATCAAGGCAGATTGCGCGTTCCCCAGTGCCACGCAGAATGAAATTAACGCCAAAGACGCGGCCAACCTGATCAAGAACGGAATCAAGGTAGTCGCGGAAGGCGCGAACATGCCGAGCACGCTGGAAGCAACCAAACAGTTCCTCGAGGCGGGCATTCTGTATGGACCGGCCAAGGCTGCGAACGCCGGCGGAGTGGCGACGTCCGGGCTGGAGATGGCGCAAAACAGCATGCGCATGAACTGGTCGCGCGAAGAAGTGGACGACCGCCTGCACAAAATCATGATCGCCATCCACCGGAACTGCTACGAGACCGCAGAAGCCTACGGCACTCCGGGCAATCTGGTGAACGGCGCCAACATCGCCGGCTTCCTGAAAGTTGCCAACGCGATGTTGGATCAGGGACTCGTCTAGCTTCGTCTTGCAGTGACTGCTGCGGGGTGGAAGTCTTCCACCCCGCATGTTTTACATGCGCAGGAGTTGAAGAGCATTGTTGACGCCCACCGCATCCATGACAGACGTCTGCCCTCGAGGCTGAGACCCATGTTCGAAGGGTTCGAAAACCTCATGCCTTTCCGGGTGCAGGACATCCTGCTGGTCTCCAGCCTCTACGACTCCTTCATCCTGCGCGAAGACGGACGCCTCAACGAACTTCTCATCAGCGAGTCCCTCGATCTCAACCTGCAGCAGATTCCCGGAATCACGCACGTCTCCAGCGGCCGGAAGCGGTGGAGCTGGCGCGCTCGCAGCCGCGCTTCAACCTGATCGTCACCAACCTTGCAGGTCGGCGACATGGACGCCGCCGCAGCTGGCGCGCGAGATCAAGAGTGCCGGGCTCGATGTGCCGGTCGTGGTGCTGGCCTACGATTACCGCGAGATCAAGAACTTCGTCAGCCGCCATCCGGTCACCGACATCGAGCGGATCTTTCTGTGGCAGGGCAACGCTCGCATCCTGATCGCCATCGTCAAGTACATCGAGGACAAGCGCAATGTCGCAGCACGACACCGAGGCCATGGGCGTGCCGGTGATCCTGGTGGTCGAAGACAACATCCGCTACTACTCGTCGTTCCTGCCGGTGATTTACACCGAACTGATCATCACAGTCGCGGCGGCTGATCCAGCGAAGGCTTCAACGTCGCGCACAAGCTGATGCGGATGCGCGCCCGGCCCAAGATCCTGCTCTGCTCGAACTACGAGGAGGCCGAGCGGACAGGCGATGACAGTACCGCAACCACCTGCTGGGCGTGATCTCGGACGTCGAGTTTCCGCGCGCGCGGCGAGCTGCAGCCGGAGAGCCGGCTTCGAGCTGGCGCACAGCGGTGCGCGAGCTCGTTCCCGACGTGCCGATGGTGCTGCAATCCAGCCGCACCGAGTTCAGGAGCGGGCCCAGCGACGAAGGGTTCGCCTTCCTGCAAAAGCGCTCGCCCACCCTGCTCAGCGGACTTGCGCCGACTTCCTGATCGCAGCAGTTTGCGCTTCGGCGACTTCGTCTTCCGCCTGCCCGACGGCACCGAGGTCGGCCGCGCCGCGCGACCTGAACGAGCTGGAAGCAGCTGCTGCGCACGGTCCCGGCGGAAAGCATCGCGTATCACGGCCGAGCGCAACCACTTCTCACACTGGCTGATGGCGCGCACCGAATTTGCCCTGGCGCAAAAGCTGCGGCCGCGCAAGGTCTCCGACTTCGCCACTCATCGAGGACCTGCGCCACGATCTGCATCGCCTCCATCGCGCGAATACCGCCGCGAGCAGAGCCAGACGCTGGTCGGCGACTTCAACCCGGCGACCTTCAAGCCCGGACGGCGATTTTTCCTGCGGATCGGCGGCGGTTCGCTGGGCGGAAAGGCGCGTGGCCTGGCCTTCGTTCGCCACCTTCTGCATCAGCGCGGTATCGCCGAGCGCTTCGCCGGCGTGCGCATCGCCGTGCCCGCCCACGCTGGTTCTGGCCACCGATGTCTTCGACCGCTTTCTGGCACGACAACGATCTGCTGGATTTCGCCATTCATGTGCAGCGACGATGACGAGATCCAGCGGCGCTTTCGTGGCCGCACATCTCCCGGCGTCGCTCGATCGATGCCTTGCTGGCCTTCCTGCGCGAAGTGCGCTATCCCGCTGGCGGTGCGCTCCTCCAGCCTGCTCGAAGACTCGCAGTACCAGCCCTTCACCGGCGTGTACGAGACCTTCATGCTGGCCAACCAGGATCCCGACATTCAAGTCCGGCTGAGCAGCTCATGGAGGCCATCAAGCGCGTTTACGCCTCCACCTTCAGCCAGCATGCCAAAGCTTATGTGCGCGCCACGCCCTATCGGCTGGAAGAAGAAAAGATGGCGGTGATTATCCAGCAGGTCGTGGGCGACGCCCACGGCAGCGCTTCTATCCCGATTTCTCCGGCGTGCGTGCGCTCGCGGAACTTCTATCCCGTCGCGCCCATGCGTCCCGGAGGACGGCTTTGCTGCCGTCGCTCTTGGCCTGGGCCGCGCGGTCGTCGGTGGAGGCAAGTGCCTGACGCTTCTGTCCCGCGCTATCCGCGGCATCTGGTGCAGTTCTCCTCCGTCGAGGACATGCTCGCCAACTCGCAGACCGGAGTTCTGGGCGCTGGATCTGGACCACGCATGGCACGCGCCGAACCCGAAGGCCGACCTTCGCGAGGCGCCGCTTCGGCTCGGACGTCGCCGAAGCCGACGGCACGCTTGCACCTGCTCGGCTCCACCTACTCCGCCGACAACCACGCCGTCTACGACGGCCTCAGCCGCCCGGGCGCGCGCATTGTCAGCTTCGCGCCCATCCTGAAGCACGGCCTGTTTCCGCTGCCTCGAGTTCTCGACCAGCTCATGACAGCATCGGCGAAGAGGCACTGGGCCGTCCGGTGGAGATCGAGTTCGCCGTGCGCCTGCCGCAGCGTGCCGGACGACGCCAGCCGAGTTTGGCTTCCTGCAGATGCGGCCGCTGGTGATGTCGCGCGAGGGCGAAGACATCCGCATCGAAGCATGTCGACCGCGCGCAAGCTGCTCTGCCACAGTTCGCAACGTCCTGGGCCACGGCCGCATTCAGGACTCTGCGCGACATCGTCGTGGTCGACTTCCATCGCTTCGAGCGCGCCCACAGCCATGAGGTGGCCCAGAGCGTCGCCGCACTTCAACGCGCAAGCTCAGCGAGACCGGCACGCCCTACCTGCTGATCGGCGTCGGCCGCTGGGGCTCGAACGATCCCTGGCTGGGCATTCCGGTGGCCTGGGACCAGATCTCCGGCGCGCGCGTCATCGTCGGAGTCGGGTTTCCGCGATTTCCGCGTCACGCCCTCGCAGGGCAGCCACTTCTTCCAGAACCTCACCGCCTTTCAGGTCGGCTACTTCACCGTGAATCCCGACGCCGGGGAGGGATTCGTCGATTGGGAATGGCTGGCTGAGCAGCCCGCCGTCGAGGAAGACGGCTGCGTTCGCCACCTGCGCTTCGCACACCCCGCTGATGGTGCTGATGAATGGCAAAACCAGCCAAGGCATGATTTTACGGCCGGTTTCGGGTTGTGCCTCCGTATGACTGCTCTGTTTGGGAGTGCTTCCGCAACGACCTAAACGCACTTGGGGGTGTGATCATCGTCACAGCCAGTGGCTTTCCTGCCCCGCAAAATAAGCTAGTTAACAGGCGAAAGGAGCAGTCTTGTTCAAGATTCTGCACGCGGAGTTCCTGGCGCCGGGCATCAAGCGCTTCGTCATCGAAGCGCCCCGCATTGCCCGCAAGCAGCAGACCCGGGCAATTTGTCATTATCCGTCTCCACGAACACGGCGAGCGTATCCCGCTCACCATCGAAAACTCCGACCCGCAGAACGGGACGCATCAGCATTGTGGTGCAGTCCGCCGGCAAAACCACTAAGCTGCTCAATTCGCTAAGACTGGCGACACGATTCTGGATGTCGTTGGCCCCCTCGGCAAGCCATCCCACATTGCAAATTTCGGAACCGTTGTGGTGATTGGCGGCGGCGTAGGCACCGCCATGGCCTATCCGACAGCCGCCGCGCTGAAACGTGCCGGCAACCGCGTCATCTCCATCGTCGGCGCGCGCAGCCAGGAATTTGTGATCCTCGAACGCGAAATGCGCGAGGTCAGCGATACTCTCATGATCACGACCGACGACGGCTCCTATGCCGATAAAGGCCTGGTGACCGACAGCTGCGGCAATTGATCCAGAACGGCACGCGCATCGACCTGGTTTTAGCCGTCGGCCCCATCCCGATGATGAAAGCCGTCGCCGAGATGACCCGAGCCGAGCGCATCCCCACAGTCGTGAGCCTGAATCCCATCATGATTGACGGCACCGGCATGTGCGGTGGCTGCCGCGTCCTGATTGATGGCAAGAGCCAGTTCGCCTGTGTCGACGGCCCCGAATTCGACGCCCACCGCGTCGACTTCGACGTGCTTGTGCAACGCAATTCCATGTATCGCGAAGCGGAAAAGATACGCTGGCCGAATTCGTGCTCAGCTCGAAGCTCGAACCGGCGAAGAGCACACAAGACGGAGCGTGCGTGCCCGGAGGAGGCGAAACGTGAGAACGCCGCCCTAGCCATCCTGAATCCCCTTGCGCGAGCGCATGAAGTTGCCCCGCCAGCACATGCCGGAGCAATCCGCCAAATTCGCGCGACGAAAATTCCAGCGAAGTCAATCTCGGCTACACCGCCGAACTCGCCCGCCAGGAAGCCCTACGCTGCCTGGAGTGCGCCAATCCCGTCTGCGCGGACAACTGCCCGGTAGGCGTCAAGGTGCGCGACTTCGTGCGGCTGATCGTGGCCGGAGATTTCCTCGCCGCCGCCGCGAAAATCCGCGAAGACAACGTTCTGCCCGCCGTCACCGGCCGCGTCTGTCCCCAGGAAGATCACTGCGAAGGCCACTGCCTGCTGTGCAAGAAGGGCGAGTCCGCTGGGAATCGGCTATCTCGAGCGCTTTGTCGCCGATTACGAGCAGCAGCCTGGCAGTCGCGCCTCCCAAGGCCCTCCCCGCGGGAAGAAAGTCGCGATTGTCGGCAGCGGTCCTTCGGGACTGGCCGCGGCGGGAGACCTGATGCAGAAAGGCCACAAAGTTCACGTCTTCGAAGCCCTGCATGAGCTCGGTGGGGTGCTGGTTTACGGCATCCCCGAGTTCCGCCTGCCCAAGCAGATCATCCGCGAGCAACTCGACTACATGCGCGCCATGGGCGTGGAATTCGAAACCGATGTCGTCGTCGGCAGAACCGTCACCATTGACGAGTTGATGGATGAAGAAGGCTACGATGCCGTGTTTATCGGAACCGGCGCGGGCTGCCGCAGTTTCATGAACATTCCCGGCGAGCACTTGAACGGCGTCTATTCGGCGAACGAATTTCTGACCCGCATCAATCTGATGCACGCCTATGAGTTCCCCGCCTACGACGAGCCCATGCTCGACTTGCACGGAAAAGACGTAGCGGTCATCGGCGGCGGAAACACCGCGCTCGATGCCATCCGCTCCGCCCTGCGCCTGGGCGCGCGCAAAGCCTACGTCATCTACCGCCGCAGCCAAGCGGAAATGCCGGCCCGGGCAGAGGAAGTGAAGCATGCCCGGCAGGAAGGCATCGAGTTCCACATGCTCACCAACCCGGTCGAGTTCCTAGCCGACGAAAAGGGATGGCTGCGGGCCGCCCGCTGCATCTGCATGGAACTGGGGGAACCGGATGCCTCAGGGCGGCGGCGCCCGATTCCGGTCGAAGGATCGGAGTTCGATCTGCCGCTCTCGGTCGCCATCATTGCCATCGGGACCACCGCGAATCCGGTCATTCAGAGCACCACTCCCGGGTTGGAAACGAACAAGACGCGGCTACATCCAGGCCGATCCGGCAACGCAACGCACCTCACGGAAGGGAGTCTTTGCGGGCGGCGATATTGTGACCGGCAGCGCCACCGTCATTCTTGCCATGGGCGCCGGCAGGCGCGCGGCCAAGTCCATTCATGAGTACCTGACCACCGCCGAATGGTAGAAGTCGCGGCGAGCGTACGGGCTAACACTAAGCTCCGCGTGACGCACTTCACGCCAGAACGTATCCGGGATCACATCGGCGGCGCGGAGACGGCTTTGTAATGGTGGTGGGTACGGCTGAACCACAGGAATCTCGAAGCGGGAGGGCTGCTATGAAAGAGGAAGACCTGCTGAAATGTCCACTTCTTCAAGGACTCGACCCGATGCATCGTGCTCAGTTGATCGGCCTTCTGAATGACAGCCATGTTCGGGAGAGCCTGGAGCAATGTCTGCAGAATCATCTTGCACAATCTCCCGAAGGCCAAGCCGGATGCGTTCCTGCGCGACACGAAACCATGGAGTGGCGCCGAAGCTCCAAGGAGTGAAAGCCCAGGGGCAGAAGTCCGATCGGATGTCTGCTATCGCGGAGGTGCACCATGTTGGACACGCTTTTCTTTGCCAGCTTTGATCCGTTGCACGAAACGCCGAAGTTTTGCACCCTCTGCTCCTCTTTTCCGCCGGTATTCCAGTACGACTACCGCATGCTGGGAAAAGGAGGCGAGCGCCAGGAGTCGAAGGGCTTCTGCTGTGCGGCTTGCGGGGCAGACCTGCTGAAGAAACTGGAAACCACCGAATCCAGAGAATGGGCCGAAGAAGAAGCCGCGCTGAAGGCGGATGATCAGGACGTCAGCGAGTTCCACCGCAACCGCCTGGCGGCTTTTCCCCGATCGTGAGTGGATGCCGCCCGGCGATTCCAAGCTCTCGATTAAGCTGCCGAGCTTTGCTCATTTCCGCGTTGTTCATTTCGTAAGGCGTAATCCAATTCTGAGACTAGATTTCGAGCAACTCTCGATTTCGAGCCAGCGGCAACAACCTCGCGGCGAGGAACGTCATCGTATTGGCAGCGTCGATAAACACTCAACCCGCAGCGAATCTAGCCTCCGCAATTCCACTGAAAGTCCAAATCATGAAAAGGAGTTGAATCATGAAGATTGAGAGCTTGCGACAACTGTTCGAAGTCGAACTTCGGTACGCATACGATTGTGAGCAGAAGCTGGTGAAAAAGGGGTTGCCTACGATGATCGAGGCGGCCAGTTCTCCGCAATTGCGGAGCGCGCTCGAGCAGCACCTGGAGGAAACCCGCAACCACGTTCGCCGGGTGGAGCAGGTGTTTTCGGCCATTCAGGCGGAGCCCAAGACCGAGGACAACGACGTTCTTGACGAACTAACCAGCGCTGCCAAGGATCTGATCGGGGACATCGAGGGGGCACCCTTGAAAGATTCGGCGCTCATCCTGAGCGGCAATCAGGTGGAACACTACGAGATAGCGGTGTACGGATCGCTGGTGGCATTTGCGCAACAACTGGGATTGCAGGAGGCTGTCGGCCTGCTGCAAAAAACCCTGGAAGAAGAAAAAGCAGCCGACGCGAAACTGACACAAATTGGCGAGACTGCGGTGAACCGCAGCGCCGCACAGGAACGAAAAGCGGCCTGATGCAGTAGCCGTCCGAGAACCTAAAACGCCCTGTTCCCTGCCCGGAACAGGGCGTTCCCATGTGAGCCCGTTGCGCGGACCCCAATAGAGCACGGCCTGCTTATTTCTGGGCTAGTGCCTTTTCAATTGCCGCCTCGGCCAGCGGAGCCATGAGCTTGAATCCGGCGGCGTTGGGGTGCAGACCGTCATCGGCGAGGTCGCGGCGGAGCATCCCCTTGTCATCCACCATAGGGCTGAAATAGTCGAGATAGATCGTGCCATGCGCCTGGCAGTAATTCTTAAGCCATGCATTGAGCTGCAAGATCTTGTCCGTCGATCTTTGCAGAAAGAAGAGTTCGGCTCTGGGAGTGTAGTTGTTGATGGGCAATACCGACGAGAACACCACCCGGATGTTATGCATCCGCGCCAGCTCTGCCATGGATGCATAATTATTTTCGATGTCCTCGACCCGCATGGGGCCAGTGTTTCCGGCGATGTCGTTGGTGCCGGCCAGAATTACCACCACCTTCGCCTGCAGGTTGATCACATCGGGACGGAAACGAATCAGCATCTGCGGCGTGGTCTGGCCGCCGATGCCGCGGTTTACGTAAGGCTTGCCGGGAAAATATTGTGCAATGGGCCAGATGTCGGTGATGGAATCTCCCATGAAAACGACGCGATTCTCCCCGGGCGCGGGAGGCTTCATCGTTTCATCGGGTTCGCGGTAGCGACCCAGTTCGCCGAAATCGTTCATCCAGATGGGAGTCTTCTTCTGGCGATATTCTTCCAGGCTCTGCCGTGCCTGATCGACCGTAATGGTTGGCGGGGGTTGCTGCGCCAGCGCGGCGGCACACAACAGTATGGCAAAAGAAAGACCGACAAAGAACCCGCAAGACTTCATGATCATTCTGCCTCCTCGGCGAAGCGTCTGGTGCGGCGGCATCATCTAAGCTGCCAGGCGTTTGTGATGCTTGTTTACAGTTTTGTAGTCTATCGAATTCTTACGGAGGAATCACAGTTTGCGCTATCTCGACCGTCTGCAATCTCTGGCTTTGCTGGGCTTACGTCTGGTGCTGGGCATCATCATGATCGCCCATGGCTATCCGAAGATCTTCGGGGGCATGTCGCAACACCTGCAGTCGGTCTCCCATCTGGGCTTCCCCTCATGGCTGGGATATTTTTCCGCCAGCACGGAATTTTTCGGCGGACTCCTGCTGATCCTCGGCCTGCTTACCCGATTTGTGTCGCTGGCGATGGTGATTGAAATGGCCGTAGTGATCGTCAAAGTACACTGGAAAAATGGGCTCACCGCGCCGCATGGATATCAGTTCCCGCTCGCTCTCGCGGCCATGGCGTTTGCCTTAATCTTCTTTGGAGCAGGGCCCTTGGCGCTCGACGCCGTCGTTCACCGTGGCGCCAAACGGGGAAAATCAAGCAAGGTGTAATCCGCTCGTTTGCTGAACTCTGAGCAAACAATGAAACCACCTTGCATCGTCGCCCCACCCTAGCGTCTGCGGCCCCGTTTGCGGGGTGCGCTTACCGCAGCCTTCTGCTCTCCGGGAGCGAGCACCCTCCGCACAATCGGTGTATTCATCTTGTATTTACGCTCGACGACGTTGCCGCCGGCGTCTTTCACCCGCAGAACAAAAACCGGAAGCTTGCCTTCTTTGCCGAAATCTTCCTGGCTTACGGTTACCGGCAGAACGCCGTTGAGGCCCCGCTCGCGATACGCGGTTTCGTAGCGGTGCCGTTTCACATTCCAGGTAAACACCCGTGCCTGGTTGTAGTCGAAAGGCATGCCATCTTTCGGCTCGGTGTACAGGACCAAATATTGCGCGACATCGTTATCGACGTCCTTTACATGATCGAGGACGAATGCGGCGACGATGCGCTGGCCTTCGGCATACTGGGCGACATCGAGGGGAATATCGACGTCCAGCATTCGTCCCAGCACCCAGCCGGCATGGCCGAGCGAGTCGCGGACCAGCCACCAGTCTTCCATGGGCTTGGCAGGCTGCTCTTTGCCGGCCGTATCCGGCTTGGCGAAATCTCCCGGCAAGACTTTCTCTACGCTGCTGCGTTGCAGCAGCCAAACCTTGGCTCCGTGCGCGAGTTGATACAGGTGATCGGTGTCGCGACCCGGTTCCACATGCATGTTGGTAGTGTTGCGGGTGATTGCCGTGGATTGCGGCGGCGCGTTCTGCATCTGCTGCGCCAGTTTCTGAAATTGATCGTAGACCTTCTGGGAGATGAGGTGGCGCTCTTCGATCCAGCCCTCGGCGCCATCGTCGCCCCGCACTCGTACAAACCGTCGGTCTCGCTCAAGAACTTCCACCCGCTCGCCGTTCTTGGCGGTGCCAGTACGGGAAGAAACGGGAGCCACCCGGTCGCGCAGTTCGGTTGCGGGACCGCATACGTAAGCGACTTCCTTGGAATGGTGGCGGCCATGACCGCAGGCCGCCAGAACTAAAACCAGTAGAAAAACAGGCGCAAGTGACTTGCTTCGCGAGGAAAAAAGAATCAGGATTTTCACGGGATACTACCAGACAATATATCAGCCACCAGGGCGCGATCTGCTCACATTCACGGGACGCCTCAATGTTGAAAATAGCCCCTTGACTCGTGAGAGTGGCTTGGATTCGGCGCCAGGCGGAGAAACTGCTGCCGGCCGAGTGTAGAGAAAAGTGAAAATAGATCCGTCATCGCTTCGGGGATTTCAGCGAGGCCTTACAGCTACTCCCCGAAGCAGATGCCGATGGCACGCGCAGCGCGCACCATTTCGCCGTCGGGGTTCACCGATTTCATATGACCGACGGCCTCGGCGATATCCACGGCTTCGATGCACCCCTCGCGCAGGCAGACCATTTTCCCGAAGCCTCCGCGCGCGATCAGGTCCACGGCGGCAACTCCGAAGCGAGTTCCGAGAATGCGGTCGAAAGGCGAGGGCGAGCCTCCGCGCTGAATGTGTCCCAGTACGCTGACCCGGACTTCTTTATGAGTGCCGTGGGCGATGGCGTTGCCAATCAGATTTCCGATGGCGCCGGCGCGGCGGTTCTCTTTCAGTTCCGGAGGCAGATGGATGCCTTCGGCCACCACCACGATGGTAAAGTGCTTGCCATAACTCTCGCGCTTACGGATGTGGTCGCATACCGCCTGCAAGGTAAACGGAATTTCCGGAATGAGAATCACGTGGGCGGCGCCGGCAATCCCGGCTTCGAGGGCAATCCAGCCGGCGTCCCGGCCCATCACCTCCACCACCATGATGCGATGGTGCGACTCGGCGGTGGTGTGAAGTTTGTCGATGGCGTCGGTGGCGGTGTGCAGAGCGGTGTCGAAGCCGAAAGTGACCTCGGTGGCGAGCAGATCGTTATCGATGGTTTTGGGAACGCCGACGATCTTGACACCCTTGCGAAACATTTCCAGGGCGATCTTCTGCGAGCCGTCGCCGCCGATAGTGATGATGGCGTCGATGCCTAGCTTGGCGGCATTCCCGATGATCTGCTCCGAAATATCGCGCACCACTTCTTTGCCGTCTTCCACGGTTTTGTACTGAAAGGGATTGCCGCGATTGGTAGTGCCGAGAATAGTGCCGCCGCGGGGCAGGATGCCGCTAACGTCTTTGAGGGTGAGCTCCCGCGATTTCTCCGGCCATATCAGGCCGTCAAAACCGTCCTGAATACCGATCACCTTCCACTTGTATTTGAGAAAGGCAGTCTTGACCGCAGCCCGGATGACCGCGTTGAGGCCGGGTGCGTCGCCGCCTCCAGTCGAAATGGCAATGCAGCGTATGTCGGACATCGTGGCGCGATGAGACTACGGCGTTATGGTCAAGGTTGCTGAATCGGTTACGCTTCCTGAAGTAGCAGTGACTGTCACCGGGGTGGACTGAGTGACCGCCTGCGTCGTCAGCAGCCCCTTGCTGCCGGTGGTGTTGCTGATGGTAGCGGCAGTTGAAGGACTCACGGACCAGGTTACCGCCTCGGTAACGTCCTGGTCGCCCCCCGCCGTGAAGTGTCCGGTGGCGGTGTACTGCTGCTGCACGCCCGATCCGGAAATGCTCTTGCTACTGGGCTCAACATCAATCGACTGCAAATTAGCAAGAGTAATGGTGACGGTGGTCGAGCCGGAAATACCGCCCGAACTGGCTGAAATCCCCGCAGTACCCGCCGATACGCCGGTGACCAAGCCGCCTCCGGCGCTCACCGTAGCGATCGTGGTGTCGTCGCTGGTCCATTGCGCTGAGCCGGTAATATTTTTTGTGCTGCCGTCGTCGTAGGTGCCGGTGGCGGTGAGTTGCTGCGTACTTCCCTGTTGGATGGAGGGCGTGGTCGGAGTGATGTTGACGCTGGTCAACGTGGGATCCACGAAAAAACCGTTGCAGCCGACGATCGATGCCGTCAGCAGGAGCGTCGCAAACGAAGCTAAAAGTCGAATATTCCGCTTGTTCCTGAGCATTCAGATATCCCCACAGACGCGGCGAAGCGTCCTGAAATTCGTCAGCGGCGCAAGCACAAATTGTAGCAGAGCACGACGAGCCAGGTTACTCGAAGGGTCACGGATGACGTGAGGCCCGAGGTACACCAGTAGGATTGTCAATTTTTGTCATGTTATGTTGGAACTCGATTGGGGAAATTGCGGAGTCTTGAGGCCTAATTACTCTTCTTTCCCTTGCTGATACGGCCATCGATAGGACGGCGGCCGGCGAAGCCATCGCTGGTGGTGTGCCAGTGGGTAATGCCTTTTTCGCCCAGCTTCCAGCACAGAAGAACAATGCGTCCCTCGACCTCGCAGGGAAAATCGAGCAGGCCGATGTCGAGATCTTTTACCTGGACTCCGGTGGCGTCAATTTCGGCAATGGAGTCTTTCACCCGCTGAATCGCCTTTTCGCGCTCGGCTTTGCGGCGGGCCATTTGAACGATGCCTACCGACAATCCACCACTCAGGAAGACGCGATGAGCCAGTTCCTGCAGTTCGCCATCCACGGCTTCAATCAGCTTCTTGCCGTCAATAGCGGTACGCAGAAGCGATTCCAGCACAGGCAGAAGGGCCTGAGCTTCTTGCAGAGTGAATGTGCGATCAGCCATAGCTTCATTCTAATTCATCGGGTTCTCGAGCTGGCTCATCGGAGCCTGGCCCATTGGACCGGCCTATCCGGGCCAATCTGCCGCCGGTTTGCTGCTTCTAGTAGCCGTCCTTCATCTTATCTTTGACCGTGTGGGCAAGTTTTTCGATCTCTTCCGCCTTCTTCACAACGTCCAGCGACAGCGTATTCTCGTTCGACTTGTCCACGTATTCTTTCAACTCGGTTGCCAGTTTGAGCAGTTGGGCGGTGTCTTTCTTGATCTGCTCCTGGCGGGCGTGATTGGCTTTCTTCGCCATCTCCCGCTCCAGTCGCACGCGTTCCGGATCTTTGGGGCTCTGCCGCGACTCGGGGAATGGCGACGGGGGAACTGGAATTTGGGCGGCCCTTGCCGGGGAGGAACAGGCGAGCGCCAGCATCAGCGGCGAAGCCAGAAGCACCAATTGCAATCGCACAGTCACCTCGATCAGCGGGCTTTTGCGTTGATTATAAGTCCTGCGCGACGTGCGGGTACTCTGGTAGCAGGTTGTTATAATCGCGCCTGTCGTTCTGCTTTCACAGTCATTTATGGATTCTTCCGTACTGCAAAATCTCACTCCCGAAGTCCACAGTTTCCCCACCTTGTTACGGGCGTGGGAGGGCGACTCGGCACATTTCATCCGGGAGGATGCGCCCAAGATCGTCCTGGTGGTTCTGGCCGCGTTCATTCTGATCCGCCTGTTGCGGGCGATTGTGGGCAGGGTGGCGGAACTGCAGAGCAAACGCCTGCCGCAAAGCCCGCGGATGCAGCAAGTGCGCACCCTGGCGGGCGTGATCAACAGCGTGGCGGCGTTTGTCATCCTGTTTGTGGCGACGCTAGAAGTGCTATCGCTGCTCGGGCTGAATCTGGGTCCGCTGCTAGCCAGCGCCGGCATCGCGGGCTTGGCAATCGGTTTTGGGGCACAGACGTTGGTCAAAGACGTGATCAACGGGTTCTTCATTTTGCTGGAGAATCAATACGATGTAGGCGACACCGTGCGGATTGCCGGGGTCAAAGGCGTGGTTGAAAGCATGAGCCTGCGGCATACGCGGCTGCGCGACGATGATGGCACCGTGCATATCGTTCCCAACAGCTCCATCCAGATTGTGTCGAATCTGACCCGCGACTGGTCGCAGTTCCCGCTGAAGATCACGGTCGCCTACAGCGAGCCGAGCGATAAGATCGTGAAGCTCTTGAAAGAGGTTGGCGAGGAGCTGCGACACGATCCCTTATATGCGAGCGACATTGTCGGAGAGATAAGAGTTCCGGGCATTGACCGCGTGGGCAACGGTGAAGCCGAATACCTGATGCTGGTGAAGACGCTCCCGTTGAAGCAGTATCCGGTGAGCCGGGAATTGCGGCGCCGAATCAAGGGATGCTTCCACAAGAACAATATTCAGGCTGCGGGACCGGGAAGAGTGTACGTAATGGAGCAAGGGCCGGCGGCGTAGGTTGCGACGGCCACCACTTACCGCCGGTTCACCTACACTACGGCGCCGATCCGCACTTCACTTCAGTGAACTTCCGGTGTGAAAGCTGACTTTGGTTGCGCGGGTCCCGTTTTCGATTGTCCTTTTTCCGGCTGAGTCTTGGCGTTAGACACATCCAAAGGAGCGATCGAGTTGGCTCGTGTGAGGATTTCCGATACCAGGCGATCGCGCCTTTCCCTGGTGACTAGCATCTCTACTGCCAGACGCATCACTCCGATGGCGAACTTCTTTTCGTTCCAGGTTTGCAGGTGGATTTTGTAGGAGCCCGAATCGTGGTCGTCTTCGTAAAGGTCTGCCGGAGTTCCGAGAACGAGTATTAGAGGAAAATGCGCAAGTTCCTTTGGCTTGATATGGAACTCTTCTGCGACCACCCGGCAACCAGTGCTGAAGATAACCTGGGCACGTTCAACCGGCACGTCGAGATTCCGCGGATTCTCAATCTTTAGCTGGGCGCGGCCAAGGGACGGCAGCACCAGTATGAGAAGGACGAAATGTAAGTATCTCAAGATCACTCCTTGGGTTGCGGCAAGTGGGTAAGTATTCGGGACACATTCCACCGAATAGCCCCCGTGCTGCAATCCCAAGGTCCTCACATGTAGCTCTCAGACTTCTCCCATAGGAGAATCAGCAACTTAGACCGCGAACCGTAAGTTCCCCTCTTCTACGCGCAAAACGAGATATACTCTGGGCCCAAGAAGTTGGTGGTTGCTGTGCCTCTTTCGCCGATCTCCGGCCACATCGTTACATTCGATGAGTTCGAAGCTAACCTGCGTACTCGCGAGCTTCAACGGCTGGGCATAAGACTGCGACTTCCCGACCAGTCGTTCCAACTACTGGCCATGCTGCTGGAACATCCCGGAGAGCTGGTCTCCCGTGAAGAGATCCAAAAACGGTTGTGGCCAGCAGATACGTTCGTCGATTTTGACCATGGTCTAAATAACTCGGTCAACCGGCTGCGCGAGGTCTTGGGAGACTCGGCTGCCGCTCCGCGACTTATTGAGACATTGCCGCGGAGGGGGTATCGCTTCGTCGGTAAGGTCACCACTTCGGCGAAGAAAGAGGAAGGCCCAGCCATAACTGGTTCGCCTGGGCAGGCGGAAACCGTCAAGAGTAGCCGAACACGAATGTGGTGGCTTGCAGCTTCCATCGTCGTTTTCGCGGCGCTGGCTGCGCTGGCGTTCGGCGCCATTCGACGCAGGCTTTGGCCGGATACAACCCAGGCAGACCCCATACGCTCGATTGCTGTTCTGCCGCTGGAAAACCTCACGGGCGATCCGGGCCAGGAATATTTCGCCGACGGAGTCACCGAGCAGTTGATCAATGATCTGGCGCAGGTTCGCAGCCTGCAGGTCGTCTCACGCACGTCCATCATGCAATACAAAGCAACTCATCTTCCGCTTCCGGAAATCGCCCACAAACTGGGGGTGGATGCGGTCGTGGAGGGCACGATTTTCCGGGCCAAGGGCCACGTGCGAATCGAAGTGCGGCTGATCAAAGGGTCATCGGACAATCCGTTGTGGGCACAGACCTACGACCGCGACATGAATGACGTTTTGGCCGTACAAACTGATGTGGCACAGGCGATCGTAAGAGAGATTCAGGTAACAACCACCCCGGAGGAGGAGAAACATCTGGCCGAGAAACATACCGCCAGTCCGGAGGCTTACGATGCGTATCTGCGGGGGCGCTTCTATTGGAACCAGTTTTCAGAGCAAGGAATGAGGAAGGCGGTCGATTACTATCAACAAGCAATCGACCGAGATCCGGGCTATGCTCTGGCCTATGCCGGGCTGGCCCACGCTTACCATGAACTATCGTTCTACACACCATCACGGAATGTGCTGCCGAAGGCCAAGGCCGCGGCCATCCGCGCCCTGGAACTGGATGGCAGCATCGCTGATGCGCATTCCGCACTGGCGTGGGTTCTATGGTGCTACGAATGGGATTGGGACGCCGCTGAACGCGAGTTCCTGAAAGCCATTGAGCTGGAACCCGGTAATGCCCTTGCTCACGGGCAGTATTCCCTCTACCTCGATTCGGCGGGCCGCCTCGACGAAGCCGTCCGGGAAGGAAACCGCGCCCGCGAACTCGATCCGTACTCGGCAATCATCAGCGCGAGCCAGGGCGGAACTTATGCGGATGCACACCGCTACCAGGAGGCTGAGCGACTGCTTTTGATGACCATAGAAATGCATCCCGACTTTTCTCAAGCCTACGCTACTCTGGGGCAAATTTATATTTTCGAAAAGCGGTATCCCGAGGCAATTGGAGAGTTTCACAAGGCCATCGATCTAGACACGGATCCGCAGTATCGGGCCTCTCTGGTATGGGCCTATGCGCAATCTGGAGACATGGCCAGCGCGCGGAGAGTTATTGATGAGATATTGAAGTCCGCGAAGGACCACTATGTTTATCCCTCAACACTGGCAATCTCCTATGCCTTTGTCGGAGATAAGGAAAATGCCTTCCGCTGGCTAAGGCGGGCATTTGAAGAACACGATTATGAGATGGTCTGGATGAACAAGGACCGGACTTTTCCGGCTGCCATGCGTCGGGATTCGAGATTCAGAGAGATTGTTGCAAAGGTAGGAGCGCCGTGGACCGCGGAGCACTCAGCGGCAGGTTCTTCTGGCGCCTACAGATAAACCGAACAATAACAATGGATGAGTGAAGAGCCGGCGGGCGAGGGCGCCCGCCCCACATTCCACAAGGCTATAGCGAGCTCATGCTCGACAGGAACTCGCTGTTGGCCTTGGTCTTGCCCAGCTTCTCGATGAGCAATTCCATCGCTTCCACCGGAGACAGCGGGTTCAGCACCTTGCGCAGCACCCAGATGCGCTGCAGGTCTTCTTTCGGAATGATGAGTTCCTCTTTTCGCGTGCCGGAGCGCTGAATATCAATTGCCGGGAAGACGCGCTTATCGGAGAGCTTGCGGTCGAGGATGACTTCGCAGTTGCCGGTGCCTTTGAATTCTTCAAAGATGACGTCATCCATACGCGAGCCGGTATCAATCAAAGCCGTGGCGATAATGGTCAGCGAGCCGCCTTCTTCGATGTTGCGGGCCGCGCCGAAGAAGCGCTTCGGGCGCTGTAAAGCGTTCGAATCCACGCCGCCGGAGAGCACTTTGCCCGAGGGCGGAACGATCGTGTTGTAGGCGCGCGCCAGACGCGTGATCGAATCGAGCAGGATCACCACGTCGCGCTTGTGCTCGACCAGTCTCTTTGCCTTCTCAATCACCATTTCGGCGACCTGCACGTGACGGGCGGCGGGTTCGTCGAAGGTCGAGGAGATGACTTCGCCCTTGACCGAGCGCTGCATGTCGGTGACTTCTTCGGGACGCTCGTCAATCAGCAGCACGATCAGGACAACTTCGGGATGATTCGTAGTGATCGAATTCGCCACATTCTGCAGGATCATGGTCTTGCCGGCGCGCGGCGGCGACACGATCAATCCACGCTGGCCTTTGCCGAGCGGGGTGAGCAGATCCATGACCCGGGCCATAATGTTCTCGCGGGCGGTCTCGAGCTTCAGCCGCTCCTGCGGATACAGCGGGGTCAGGTTGTCGAACAGGATCTTGTTGCGCGCTTCTTCCGGCGATTCGAAGTTGACGGCTTCAATCTTTACCAGGGCGAAATACTTCTCTCCCTCATGCGGGGGCCGCACCTGGCCGCTGATGGTGTCGCCGGTCTTCAGGTCGAACTTGCGAATCTGCGAGGGAGAAACGTAAATGTCGTCGGGACCTGGAAGGTAGTTGTAATCGGGCGAGCGGAGAAAGCCGTAGCCGTCGGGCAGGATTTCGAGCACGCCTTCGGCGAAGATGTGGCCTTCTTTTTCGCTCTGCGCCTGGAGAATCTTGAAGATCAGGTCCTGCTTGCGCATGCCGCTGGCCCCGGGCAGATCCAGAGATCGGGCGATCTTGGTCAGCTCGGTAATATTTTTTTCTTTGAGTTCTGCGATGGTCATTGATTCACCTGCGAGGAGACTTTGATTTAAGGGGGGTCGTTACAGTGATGCCAGAAACGGTGCCGCTAAACGGGAAGACGTACCACGCGGGGACAAACGGCGGGGCTGGTTCAGGCAGCCCGCCGTTGCGCCTCGTTCACATTCTCCGGCTCTGACAGAATCGCCTGCCGCTCGGAAACTGCGATCCGGTCGAGGACTTCGTTCATGGTTTCCTGGATCCGGGTGTTGGGTTTGTGGAACTTCCGGGTAGCTTTGGAAGCAAGCTGACAAAGCATGTATCGATTGCGAAAAGTGTGCAAAGCTTCGAAAACGCGATCAGAACGCATGGTTAATATTTCTCCTGGATTTAGGCGACTGCCCCAAGGTTCCCTTCCCGGGTCACAGGACGCGCCCACTGAGCTGCCTAAACGACTGAAATCAGATGGGTTCTACGGGAATCTCTGGTTAAATCTATAGATGCTCCGCAGCTTCCGAAAGTTTCTTACTTTCCGGATTGGGCCCAATTGTGGCGGAGGTTCTTCGGGACGGGGCTCAAATGCTGCTTATGTCCTCTGGAACTGCATAATTTAGCGGGAATAGCGGGAGGCGTCAAGTAATTCTTTGTATAGTTTATTGATACCCCAGGGCACACGGATTCCTGCCAAAACGCTCGTGATGGACCCGTCCGAACTCAGGTTTCGCTTATGATGGAACGGTTTCCGGCTTGCATGGCCTAACCGCCTGTACTTATGAACCCTCTCCCCGAATCCCAAATCGCTCCGGCCGATAGCCCCGACCGGACTGCGGCACAGCCGGAAACCCCAGCCACAGCTCTGCTCGACTACTGGTTGCAAATCCTGGTTGCCAGGGGCGGGAGCGACCTGCTATTGGTCCCCGGCGCGCCGGCTTGCATCCGGTTTGAGGGGGACGTACAGCGCATTGACGGGAACTTCCTGGAAGGCGCGCAGATCGAAGCGGCGGTATTCCCAGCTCTGTCGCCCTATGCGGTGGAGGAGTACCGCAGAACGCTGATTGCCGACTCTTCCTACCGGGTTCCACGGCTGGGGCGGTTCCGCATCAATCTGCACCGGGAACGTGGGCAGGCGGCAGCGGCGATTCGGGCTTTGCCGTCGCGGGTGCCGGCTCTGCGGGAGTTGAACCTGCCGGCGGCGGTAGAGTCCCTGGCCCACTTGCAGCGGGGCTTAGTCATTATTGGCGGGGCGACCGGATCCGGCAAAACCACCACGCTGGCCGCTCTGGTCAACGAAATCAATCAGAACGAAGCTCGCCATATCGTCACCATTGAAGATCCCATCGAGTATGAGCACAAGCACGTTCGCAGCGTGGTGGAGCAGGTCGAGATTGGCATGGACGCCCCCGACTTCCCTACCGCTCTGCGTGCAGCGCTTCGCCAGGCGCCGGACGTTCTGGTTGTCGGCGAGATGCGCGACCCGGAAACCGCCCGCATCGCTCTGGCGGCGGCCGAGATCGGACATCTGGTGCTCTCCACCCTACATACCACCGATGTGGCCTCGACCGTCTCCCGCATTTCTGACTCGTTCCCTATTGAGCGGCAGAATGCAGTGCGTCAGGAGTTCGCCATGGCGCTCTCGGCAGTTCTGGTGCAAAGCCTGCTTCCCAGCAAGTTGGGAGGACGGATTCCGGCCACCGAGTTGCTGCTGGTCGGCTATGGGGCTCGGCAGCATATCCGCCGCAACGCGCTTCAGCATTTGCACCAGGAGATCACGATGACCCGCAAGAACGGCTCGTTCACCCTGGAGGAATCACTGGCCCATCTGGTGGGACTGGGGCATATCGACCGCGAAGAAGCCATGCTGTGCGCCATCCATCCCGATGATCTGGACACCCTGCTGAAGACGAAAGCTCGGGTATAGGTAACATGGCGCGCCGTCCAGGACCCCGCGGCACCTGCGTCGGCACTTTCCTCAACGTCCGATAATGCGCATACTCTAGCGATGGGCAGCCTTCCCAAGCAAAGGCCGACTTCGGGCCTGGTCTCGAGCTTCACCGACTACCTGAAGGTGGAAAAGGGATTGGCGCCGCTGACGGTTTCGGCTTACCTGAGTGACCTGGGGCAATTTGCCGGCTATCTTGAAAAGCGCAAGCGCGGTCTGGATGGCGCGCGCCGCGACGACGTCCGCGACTTCATCCAGCAGCTGTTCTCAAACGCGGTGGACGGGCGCTCGGTGGGCCGCAAGCTTTCTACGCTGCGGCATTTCTACAAGTACCTGCTGCTCGACAAGCTGATCGACCGCGATCCCACCCTGAACATCGATTCTCCCAAGCAATGGAAGGTGCTGCCGAAGTCGCTGGCGCGGGACGAAATGGAGACTGTGCTGCGCGCCTCCCGCCCGCTTTCCAATCGCAAAGAGGCCGAGGCCATTGCTCTGCGTAACCGGGCGATGCTCGAGGTGTTCTACGCGGGAGCGCTGCGGGTTTCCGAGATCATCGGAGTAAATCTGGAAGACCTGAAGCTGGACCTTGGCTACCTGCTGGTTCGCGGCAAGGGAGACAAAGAGAGAATCGTTCCGCTGGGCCGGTCTGCTCAGGAGGCGGTCGAGGCATACATGAAAAATGGCCGCCCTCCGCTGCTCGGGAACCGAGTGTCACCGCTTCTTTTTCTCCGGCGCGGCGGGGGCAAGCTCACCCGTCAACGGGTGTGGCAGATGGTGCGGGCGGCGTCGAGTGATACAGGGCGGCGCGCCAGTCCTCACATGCTGCGGCACAGTTGCGCCACCCACATGGTGGAAAATGGCGCCGACCTGCGGACCGTGCAGACGATCCTCGGCCATGCCGATATTTCCACCACTCAGATATATACCCACGTGGCGCTGGACCGGTTGAAGAGCGTGTACCAGAAGCACCATCCGCGAGCGAAGGCGAAGTGAAGCGCGCTCCTACCACCGATTCTGCAGTGAAGGCAAAATCTGCTCCCACTCCGGTGAGCCGCGCGGTTGCAGGGTTCCTGCGCACGATGCAGCAGCGTAATGCCTCGCCGCATACCATCAAGGCCTACGCCGGCGATCTGCAGAACTTCTCCTCCTATATTGGCTCCCGCACCTGGCGGCAGATCGATCATGTCGCCATCCGCGGATTTCTTTCCCATCTCTACGAAAAAGGGTTGGGCAAGACGTCGGTTGCACGATCCCTCGCCGCGGTGCGCTCGCTATATCGCTGGCTGGCACAGGAGGGCGTGGTAGAGCAGAATCCGGCGGCGCTGGTCTCGACTCCCAAGCTGGCCAAGCGGCTGCCTCGGGTGCCTACGATTGAAGAAATGAACTCCGTGCTCGACGCCAAAATGCCGGAGGTAGCGTCATTTCCCGAACGCGACCGCCTGATCTTCGAATTGCTCTATGGTTGCGGCATCCGCAATTCGGAGCTTACCGGCATCAACCTCGACGACATCGGCATGAGCGCGGAGGCGATCCTGATCCGCGGCAAAGGCAAGAAAGAGCGCTACGTGCCGTTTGGCGATTCGGCGCGGGCTGCGCTGGTTTCGTATCTGCCTCTCCGCCAGAAAACACTGGCCGAAACCCGCAGGAATACTCCTGCCCTGCTGGTGAACCAGCGGGGTGGACGGCTTACTACCCGCAGTGTGGGCCGGATCGTAAAGAAAATCGCGGTCGCACAGGGACTCTCGCCCGAGATCCATCCCCACACGCTCCGCCACGCCTTCGGCACGCATTTGCTGGAGGAGGGGGCCGACCTGCGTTCGATCCAGGAACTGCTTGGGCATGAGCGGCTCTCGACCACGCAGCGCTACACCCAACTCTCCATGAAGCACGTGCTCCAGGTTTACGATCAAACCCATCCCCGCGCCAAGTAGGCGCAATTACCTCGGTAATTTTGAGTAACCCGCGATTGCCCTCAACATAGTAGTGGTAAGACGGGCCATGGCGGTCTGAGGAAGAACCTCAGCGCCGTGAGCGAGCGTCATGGCGGGGGGCTATGACTCGGAAGATTAATCCACATCTCTGGCTGCTGCTTTCACTGGTGTTGATTGCAGCCATGCTCAACTTTCTAGTGGCTTCTCAACGGGTGACCTTGATTTTCTTCTTCTTGCCGACGCTATACTCCGCCTATCACTTCGGGCGGCGTCACGCCATTGTTACCGCCTTCGGCAGTGTGGCCCTGGTCATCGGGCTGACCTTTTTGAATCCCGCTATTTTCGGGCGGCGTTTTGATTTCCCTTTTGAGAGTCGCTGGTTCGACATTACCGCCTGGGGTGGAGTTCTCGTAGTCGCCGCTTACACCATGGGAACCCTGTACGACCGCTATCGCAAGAGCGTGAGCGAACTGCGGGAAGGTTATGACGGCGTGCTTGCCGTGCTTCATCACCTGTTGACCACGGAAAAATATGGGGAAGCCGACAGCTTTCGAGTTTCCCTGTGCGCAGCCAAGATCGCGGAGCAACTCGGCCTCGACGCAAAAAGCACAGAAGACGTTCGCACCGCGGCGCTGCTGCGCAACATCAATAAGATCGGCATCGACAACGACATGCTCTACCGTGCTGCCAACATTTCGAAGGAAGAACTGTCCAAGGGCGGTATGGACAAGAAGGATGCCGCCACGGTCGAGGCGGTCGGCGGATCACTGCGGCGGGTCATTCCCATCATGGTCGCAGGACAACAACTGGCCAAAACCGGCGGCGATCCGGTGGACGCTCCCCTCGAAGTGCAGATTCTGGCGATTGCGGAAGCTTATGAGTCGATGATCCATCGCCCTGACGGGCACGAGTTGTCCCCCGATCAGGCCGAACAGGCGATCGTGAAGGCTTCCGGCAAGAAATACGACTCTATGGTGGTAGACGCCTTCGTTAAAGCCTTCGGCAGCAAGAGCGTTGGGGCTGGGGCCTAATCAGGTTTTCAGGGGCCCCAGAGGGGCCGCCACTCCTACCTTTGCCTGGGACTCTTCCCAGCGACTTCACCCCGTCTGCCGCATCTAATATGCTAGGCTCATAGAGATAGTCTGGGGCGGGTTGTCGCCTTCCTTAAGGAATTTCACTTTGCTCGATAAAACCTTTGCCAAGGTCTTTGGGACCAAGAACGAGCGCGAAATCAAGCGTTTGCAGCCGCGAGTGGCGGCCATCAATGCGCTTGAGCCCGACATCCGGAAGCTTTCGGATGACGAGCTTCGCGCCAAGACTGACGAGTTCCGCCGCCGCGTCCAGGAGCGGCTGAGTTCCCTTCCCGACGAGCCGGATGCCGATCCCGAGCGCCTTAAGGAAGTTGAAAAGCAGCGGTTCGAAGCCACCAACGAAGTGCTCGACGAAATTCTGAATGAGGCCTTCGCGGTAGTGCGCGAAGCCAGCCGCCGCGTGCTCAACATGCGGCACTTCGACGTGCAGCTGATCGGCGGCATGGTGCTGCACCAGGGCAAGATCGCCGAAATGAAGACCGGTGAAGGAAAAACCCTGGTGGCCACTCTTCCCGTGTATCTCAACGCCCTGGGCGGTCGTGGGGTCCACGTGGTCACAGTCAATGACTACCTGGCCAAACGCGACTCCGAGTGGATGGGCAAGCTCTATCGCTTCCTCGGCCTGTCGGTGGGCGTCATCGTCCACGATCTCGACGACAAGGAACGCCGCGAAGCCTATGCCGCCGACGTCACCTACGGCACCAACAACGAGTTCGGCTTCGATTACCTGCGCGACAACATGAAGTTCGATTTGAAGGATTGCGTGCAGCGCGGCCACAACTTCTCGATCGTCGACGAAGTCGATTCCATCCTGATTGACGAAGCCCGCACCCCGCTGATTATTTCCGGGGCGAGCGAGGAATCTACCGACAAGTACGCCCGCGTGAACCGCATCATCCCCAAGCTGGAAAAGGGTGAAGAGATCGAGGGCCCTCCCGGAGAGCCGGCCGAGCTGACCGGCGACTTTGTGGTGGACGAAAAACACCGGAACATCACGGTCACCGACGTAGGCTGGGAAAAAGTCGAGCAGCTGCTTGGCATCGGCAACATCGCCGACCCTGAGAACTGGGACTTGAAACACCACGTCGAGGTCGCGGTCAAAGCGCATGCGCTTTACCACCGCGACGTCGAATACGTGGTGAAAGACGGCGAAGTCATCATCGTCGATGAATTCACCGGCCGCATGATGCCGGGACGGCGCTGGTCTGACGGCCTGCACCAGGCGGTGGAAGCCAAAGAAGGCGTGAAGGTGGAGCGCGAAAACCAGACGCTCGCCACCATCACCTTCCAGAACTATTTCCGCATGTACAAGAAGCTGGCTGGCATGACCGGGACCGCCGAAACCGAAGCTTCGGAGTTCGAGAGTATCTACCGCCTCGAGGTCAGGGTGATTCCGACCAACAAGGTGCTGCGGCGGCTGGAAAATCCGGACGTGGTCTATCGCACGGAAAAAGAGAAGTACTTTGCGGCTGCCGACGAGATCCAGAAGCTGCATGCCGGAGGCCAGCCCGTGCTGGTCGGCACCACCTCGATTGAAAAGTCGGAACGGCTCAGCGATCTGCTGAAGAAAAAAGGCGTGAAGCACTACGTCTTGAATGCCAAGCAGCACGAAAGAGAAGCCGAGTTGGTCGCCCAGGCCGGGCGCAAGGGCATGGTCACCATCGCCACCAACATGGCCGGGCGCGGTACCGACATTCTGCTGGGCGGCAACGCCGAATTCATGGCCAAGCAGGAGTGCTTTAAGAAGGGACTGGCCCAGCCCCTGCGTGCGGCTCAAGGCAAAATTGAAGGTCCGCAGGAAGACGACCAGCACACCGTCTGGTACTACGCCGGTAAGGAATATGTCGTGCCGACTGACCGCTGGACTGAGATCTTCGATCGCTACAAAGCGGAAACCGACAAAGAACACGACGAGGTGATCGCCGCCGGCGGACTCCACATTTTCGGTACTGAACGCCACGAATCCCGCCGCATTGACAACCAGCTTCGCGGACGCGCCGGCCGCCAGGGCGACCCTGGTTCCTCCCGCTTCTTTCTCTCGCTGGAAGACGACCTGATGCGCATCTTCGCCAAGGAATGGGTGTCGAAGCTGTTGCAGCGGCTGGGTATGGAGGAAGGTATCCCCATCGAGTCGCGGCTGATCACCCGCCGCATCGAGAAGGCGCAGGAAGCGGTGGAAGCGCAAAACTTCGAAGCCCGCAAACATCTGCTCGAGTACGACGACGTAATGAACAAGCAGCGCGAGGCGGTTTATGGCTTGCGCCACCAGCTGCTCGAAGGGCTCGAACAGAAGGAACTCATCCTCGAAGACTATGTCTCAGGGATCCTCAGCGACCTGATGGATGAGCATTGCGCGGTCAAGACGCATCCCGACGACTGGGACATCAAAGCGTTGAAAGACGCGATCTTTACCCGGTTTGGTGTGGACATTCTGGCCGAAGGCATCAAGCCGGAGTCTCTCAGCCGCCAGGAACTGGGCGATGCCATCTTCGACAAGCTGAAGGAGCGATACGACGCCAAAGAGCAGCTGATCGGTCCGGACGCCATGCGCTATCACGAGCGCATGATCATGCTCAGCGTTCTCGATCAGTTGTGGAAAGACCACCTCCTCAGCATGGACCACCTGAAGGAGGGCATCGGGCTGCGCGGCTATGGGCAGCACGATCCGCTGGTCGAGTACAAGCGCGAATCCTTCGACATGTTTGAAGCGATGATGCAGCGCTTCCAGGAAGACACGGTGCGTTATCTCTACCTGATGCAGATCCTGGAGCGTCCGGCGGAACCGGTCGTAGCGCACCGCGACGCGGGCCCGGACGGAGCGGCGCTGGTAAGCGCTGACGGCGGTGGCAATGGTCACCGGCCCCGCGGCGTAGCGACTTCTGTGGATGATCTCGAGGAAGCATTCCAGCGCAAGAAACGGCGCGAGCTGGAGCAGGCTCGCATGGCCGGAGCAGGAGACCGCCAGCCGGTGCAGCAGGTAGTGCGCGGATCCGCAAAAATCGGCCGTAACGATCTATGTCCATGCGGTTCCGGCAAGAAATACAAGAAGTGCTGCGGCGCCCAGGGTTAATTTTTCCTGGCTACGCAGCACGTCGACCACACGGCCGCTTAGATATGCCTCCTTGACACGGTTCCCTCAGATTCTGCTGGTTCTTGCGATATCGCACCCTTATCCTTTTGCCGGGCATCAAACTAACAGGGGTGTCATGAAAGACGCTATCGCTATCTGGAGGTTCGCGATACGATATCGTGACACGATGTAAATCTCAGAAGGAGGACTTATAGAGCAGTGGGGCCCTGTAAGTTCGCAGGAGGATGGCATTGATTGCATTACGTTTTGTGCGCCTGATCGAGGGGAATTCAGACCGCCTGGCGCATGGGTTAATCAAGAAATTTGAAACTTCGTCCCGTACCCGGGACATGGCCAAGGTTCCAGCCGACGAGTTGCGCGCCCGCACCCGGGAAATTCTGCATCAGCTCAGCGAGTGGTTGCTTACGAAATCGGAAGGCGACGTCAAGGAGCGCTATACCGAATTAGGCGCCCGGCGTGCCGCGCAAGGGGTTTCGCTCTCGAGTTACAGCTGGGCCATCGTGCTCACCAAAGATCACATCTGGGAGTTCTTGCAGAAGCAGGCCTTTACTCACAGTCCAGTGGAAGTGTATGGCGAGTTGGAACTCGTCCGCCTGCTCGATAAGTTCTTCGACCACGCACTCTGTTATGCGGCCCAGGGCTATGAGCGCTACCACCAGTGGGAAGAAGCACCGGTGGCTGAGGTGAGGACCAAGCGCTCAGGCGAAAGCCATGCGGCTCGCGCGCTTTAATCTGGCTTCGAGACGAGCTAATCTGGACGCGGAGCCGGTTTGGCGATGGTGAAAGCCTTCACCACGATGTTGTTTGGCTGCCGGCCTACCGGAATCATGGTGAGCAGCGAATATTCCCCGGATTCGAACTTCTTGGGTATTCGCTTCTGGATGACCGTGACGTCTCCTGACTCCGAGTTCAGGACCAACAGATAATTCTGATTCTGCGACAGCGCGAGCCCATCGGGATGGTTCCCGGTAGGCAAAGATGCGATCACTTTTCCGCTGTCGATGTCGTACACCGCGATCCCATTTGACGCGAAGTTGCTGACATAGAGGCGAGAGTTGTCGGCCGAAACCACTCCCCGAGCCGGCTCACTCCCAATGAGATAACTTGCGCCGACTTCGTTGGTCGTGGTTTCGATAATCGAGATATTGTCGGAATCGAAATTGCATACCATCAACTCGCCGCCGTCCGGTTTGAGCGCAAGATCAACCGGCGTTTTTCCCACATCCAGCAAAGCCAGCAGATTCCCCGTTTTCAAATCGATGGACGCGACCTGTGCCGATCCCGGGCACGCCACAAACGCCTTGCTGCTGTCGGGCAGAATCGCAATGTCCTCAGGCTGTTTGCACACAGGAACTGTACTGCGAACCCTGAGATGAGCGGCATCGATGAGAGAGACGCTGTCGTCTCCACGATTGCTCACCACGACAGTGCTGTCGTCAGGAGAGACCCTTGCCAGCCCGGGCGCAATTCCGACACGCACATTGCCGACAAGCGCTCTACGCTCGAGATCGATGACCGAGACATTATTCGACCCGGAGTTGGCCACGTATGCCCGCTTGCCGTCTTCGGAAACGTCAATGAAGTACGGAGCGCCGTGAACGCCGATGGTCGCGACCACCGCGTTATTTTCAGTATCAATGACGGAGACGTTGTCGGACTTGGTGTTGACTACATAGACTTCGTTCTTGCGGGTGTTCGAGGCCAGGCCGGTGGGCTCGGAGCCGACTGCAATGGTTTTGGCCGGCTGAAAAGTTCGAAGATCAATGACGCTGACCGTGTTGCTCTTGCCATTAGTGATATAGGCATACTCACGATAAGCGGGGCCGTAGTCGGGCAGCGGCCGCTGGTGAAAATACCACCAGCCAGCGCCTCCCAGAATCGGGAGCACGACGGCCGCGAAAAGAATCTTCTTCACCTGAGTGGAGGGGTGGGGGAAACGGCCGCGGCCTGCAGGGTAAGGGCCGCCGGCGCTGAGAGACCGCTGCCGATGGCCGGAACCGTCCTGCCCACCACTGGCGCAATCTGCCGCACCTGCGCCATCAGTTCATCGAACTGTTCGGGAAAGAGCGACTGCATGCCATCCGACAGCGCCTTGTCCGGCTCATGATGCACTTCAATGATGAGTCCATCGGCTCCGACCGCCACCGCCGCGCGGGACAGCGGCGTGACCTTGTTGCGCTTGCCGGTGCCGTGGCTGGGATCGACGAGGATCGGCAGGTGGCTCAGCCGCTGCACCGCGGGGACAACGCTCAAGTCCAGGGTATTGCGGGTGTGGTCGGCGAAGGTGCGCACGCCGCGCTCGCACAGGATGACGTTGTAGTTGCCTTCGCTCATGATGTACTCGGCGGCCATCAGGAATTCTTCGAGAGTGGCCGACATGCCGCGCTTGAGCAGCACCGGCTTGCGGGAGCGTCCGGCGCGCTTCAGCAGCGAGAAATTCTGCATGTTGCGCGCGCCGATCTGGATGACGTCGGCGTACTTCTCCACCAGGTCGAGCGATTCGTTGTCGATGGCTTCGGTGACGATCGGCAGGCCGAACTGGTCGCGGACTTCGGCCAGGATTTTCAGGCCCTCTTCGCCCAGGCCCTGAAATGCATAGGGCGAGGTGCGCGGCTTGTAGGCGCCGCCGCGGAAGAATTGTGCTCCGGCGCGGCACACGTGTTCGGCGATGGCCAACGCCTGCTCGCGGGTCTCAATCGCGCACGGCCCGGCCATGACGGCCAGTCCTCGTTACCGCCGATAGTGGCGTCGGTGCCGGGGAAGCGCACGACGGTGTTTTCCTCCTTGATGTCGCGGCTCACCAGCTTGTAGGGCTTACTGACGCGAATGACCTCCTGCACCCCGGCCATTTCGTCGAAGGCGCCGGGCTCGACCTCGCCCTTGTTGCCGGTGATGCCGATCGCGGTGCGCTGAGCGCCGGGAATGGAGTGGGCGCGATAGCCCAGCGCCTCGATCTTCTCGACAAACCGCGCGCACCTGCTCTTCGGTTGCGTGCGCCTGCATGACGACAAGCATGTCCCACCTCGGAAACTTTTAGTTTACCGTTGAATGTGCATTACTCGCAATTACGGCTGGTATACCGCACTTGATATTCGTTGCTTTGTGGCTGATTTTCTTGCGACAGGTCAGAGCGAGACGCCGCGCTTCCATGGAATGAAATCGTCTTGATGGAGGGACTCGGCCTTGGTCTGAATCTCGCCACTGGCCGTCCGGATCACGACCTCCAGAATCGCTTCTCCCATCTGCTCCACTGTTTTTTCGCCGGAAATGATGCTGCCCGTATCCACATCGATAATGTCTTGCATACGCCCGGCCAGCTCCGAATTGGTGGCGATCTTCAATACCGGAGCGATGGGATTGCCGGTCGGCGTCCCCAGGCCAGTTGTAAACAGCACTACACTTGCCCCGGCCCCAACCTGGGCGGTGACGCACTCCACATCGTTGCCCGGTGTGCATTGCAGATTCAGGCCGGGCTCAGTGGAGTATTCGGGATAATCCAGGACGGCTCGAACCGGGGACGTCCCGCCCTTTCTCGCCGCTCCAGCCGACTTCATTGCATCCGTCAGCAGACCGTCCCGAATGTTCCCGGGAGAGGGATTCATATCGAATCCGGAACGGACAGCCTTGGCACGAGCGGCATAATCGCCCATCAGTTGCATGAAGCGCCTGGCGATCGACTCGTCAGCGCTACGCTCGATCAGCCCCTGCTCTACGCCGCACAGTTCGGGGAACTCCGACAGAATGGTCCTTCCTCCAACAGTTGCCAGAATGTCAGAAACGTGGCCGATGGCAGGGATTAGCTGAGATCCCCGAAAATCCATCCGAGCCTCCGCACTTCAATCCCACGCACAATCGGGAGAGCGGCGCGGCAGTACGGACGCTCTTATCGGCTTCCGCCATGCCCAGGAACGTAGCCTGAATCGCCTGCGACATCATCTTGTATTCGGAGCCACTTTGCTGCTGGTCGAACACCAGAAGTGGCTTGCTGAAATTCGGATCGCGACTTGCGATCTGCTCCCGCAAGATTTGAACCTGGGCATTCTGGCACCCCAGACTGAGCACAGTGGCCCCGGCGACATTGGGATGATGGATATAACCTGCCAGCAGCGCGCATAAATTGTGGGAATCCTCGCGAGTGCCGCCACAGCCGCCTTCATGCGCCAGAAACTTGATGCCGTCGATATTCTGAAAGACTCGCGGCCGCTGTACGGGCGCGCTTTCGAGGGTCAGGGCCGGTCGCGCATCCTGCACCCTGCCCTGCTGATAAAGCCGGGCCAGTTCGGCGACCTGCTGGCGATATATTTTTGGTCGCGCATAGCCCAGTTCCTCTTCAAATGCCTCTTTGAGAACCTGCAGATTGCGGTTCTCGCAAAACACCAGCGGGACGACCAGCCAATAATTTCGAGTGCCGACCTGTCCATCGGGACGCTGGTATCCGAGAAAGCTCCGCTGTTGCCAGCGCGAGGCGTCAGGCGGACTCCAGCGATACTTGTCCGACTTATCGCGAAATCCGGAGGCTTCGTGTCGAAGGTTGCGGGTGGTGAGCAGCTCGCCCTTGCGGATTGGTTGTGTAGCCTTCCCCACCAACACTCCATACATGAACACACTGCTGCCGGGACTCAGGTCTTCGGTCGCGAACTTGTGCTTGGCGGGAACGTCTGACAACAGATCGAGGCAGTGTCCGGCAAACTGCACCGGCATACCCTTTTGCAGGCCAGTCAGTGCAATCAGGACGTTATCTTTGGGATCGAGCTTCAGCAGGTTACGCATCGATGCTGCGGTACAGCAAACGGGAAAGGCAAACTCAAGCATAAAGCGCTAAAGAGGCCTGCCCGTCCGGGTTTCACAGAATTATTTTGCAGCCTCGCCAAGGATATCGTATGGGCTCTGAATCTGCAGCAGAAAGGCTTCAGCGCGCTGGTATCCACTTTCCAGACCACGAAAGCGGGCAACCTCGTCTTGCAGGGCGTAGTACTTGTCCGGGGTCTGGCTGGCGTGCGCGTAGCAGGCCGCCTTCTTTTGCGGCTCAACATCGCTGATGTCGATGTAGCGATTGGGAGAGAATTGCAGGGTATCCTCGCCATCCGAGACTTCGTAGTAATAAAGCGCGAATTTCTTACCGAGTTTTTGCCAGGCATTGTGGGTCAGCGTCGAAATGGCGCGATGGTCCGCATGATTGTCGATTGGCCACTGGGTGATCACCGCGTCGGGATTCTGCTCGGCGATCAGCTTTTGGTAGCCATCGTAGTGGGCCGGATCGACCACAGCATGTCCATTCACTTGCCCGGCATAGGCGGGCTGCGCTTTGAGAATTTCGCAGGCCTTGGCAGCCTCCGCTTTGCGGGTTGGCGCTGGAGTCGGGGGCCATGCCCCATCGTTCAAGTAGAGCAGGACCACCTCATGCCCCCGGGCAGTCAACCGTGCCACCGTACCTCCACAGCCATATTCGGGGTCGCCGGGATGCCCTCCGCATATGACGAATTTCATCTTGCGGGCAAACGGATTTTGCGATGCGGATGAATGCGGGTCCGACTGGTCCATTGCCGAAGCTCCAACCGCCAGGCCTGTTGCCGCACTTCCGGCGGAGATCAACAGGTTGCGCCGTGTTATCGCCATTCTGAGATTCCCTTTCTTCTATCCACTAAAGGATGGGCCTGAGACTTTGCCAGTTCCCGGGCGCAGCAGGAAACAGCTGATTCATTATCCCTCACCTCTTCAGTTCCAGCAGTAGAGTCGGGCTTTGATTTTCAAAGCAGATCTTTGGAATTGCCGCAATGCATCGCTGCAGGATCGACGTTCCGCAGCCCGATTTTCTAAAGAAGATTGAAACCATACAAGGCAGCGAGAATTGCCACTACAGTTTGCGGTTCAGCAAGTAAACTCGTTAGGTTAAATTGATTCCCATGCGACGTCCTCAAACCCGGCTGCTTCTCATTCTCACGGTGCTTTCTATACTTTGCCTCATCCAAATTCCTCTGACGACGATGGGCGCGGCCCAGAGCGTGGCGGCTCGACCCCAGGAACCAAGCGCGGGCGTCTCCCACGAATCGCGCGACTGGCCCGTCTATGGCGGCTCACCAGAGAACACCCACTATTCGCCGCTGGCCGAAATCAATCGCTCCAACGTAAAGCTCCTCCAACTGGCTTGGACCTTCGACACCGGCGAAAAGGGCGGCTTACAGGCCAGCCCGCATCATCGTCGGCGAAACTGTCTACGGCATAACTCCGTCCCAAAAAGTTTTTGCCCTCAATGCCGCCACCGGAAAACTCCTGTGGGAATTCGATTCCGGCATCAAGGGAACTCAACCCGACCGCGGCCTTTCCTATTGGACCGATGGCCATGACTCGCGAATTCTCGTCGGCGTCATGAATTTTGTGTATGCCCTGAACGCCTCCGACCGGAAAACCCATCCTCACTTTCGGCAACGCCGGGCGCATCGACCTGCGCGAGAATCTCGGCCGCGCCCCGATGGAGTCCCTCTCCGTTTACCTGACCAGCCCCGGTTTGATCTACAAAGATTTGTTCATCGTTGGTGGCCGCAATCCCGAAACGCTCCCGGCTCCCCCGGGCGATATCCGCGCCTACGACGCCCGCTCCGGAAAACTGCGCTGGTCATTTCACACCATCCCTCATCCCGGCGAATTCGGATACGACACCTGGCCAAAAGACGCGTGGAAGTCCAGCGGCGCCGCCAACAACTGGGCGGGAATGTCGCTCGATCCCGCTCGCGGCATCGTCTATGTCCCTACCGGCTCCGCCGCCTTCGACTTCTACGGCGCCGACCGCATCGGCGATGATCTGTTTGCCAACTGCCTCATCGCCCTCGACGCCGCCACCGGAAAAAGAATCTGGCATTTTCAGGGCGTGCGCCACGACTTTTGGGATCGCGACTTTCCCTCGCCCCCCGCGCTGCTCACCGTCAAACGTGACGGCAAAGAAATCGACGCTGTCGCGCAGACCACCAAGCAAGGCTTTATTTATTTGTTCGACCGTGCCAGCGGCGCGCCACTCTTCCCCATCGACTACCATCCATTTCCACGCCAGCAACATCCCTGGCGAAATCGCCGCCGCCCAGCAGCCGCTCCCGCTTCGGCCCGCGCCCTTCGCTCGCCAGCTCCTCACCGAGCATGCTAACCGACCGCACTCCCGAAGTCGCACAATGGGCGCTCGATCAATTTCAAAACTTTTCGCAGCGAAAGCCAATTCGTTCCCTTCAGCCTCGGCAAAGACACCGTCGTCTTTCCGGGATTTGATGGCGGCGCGGAGTGGGGCGGCCCCGCGGTCGACCCCTCGACCGGAATCATCTACGTCAATTCCAACGAAATGGCCTGGACCGCCGCGCTCTCGCCGAAAATATCCGGGGAGCGGCCCGCAAAAATTTATCTGAGCCAGTGCGCCGTCTGTCACGGAGACAAAATGCGCGGCTCTCCTCCGGCCATTCCCTCGCTTCTCGGGATCGAGGACCGTCTTACGCGCCGCGGAAATCGCCGCCACTTCGCAACGGCAAAGGCCGCATGCCCGGCTTCCCCAATCTTATCCGACGAGCAGATGTTCGCTCTGGTCGATACTTCCGCCCGGCGGCGGGACAAAGAATTGCCCGCCGCTGCCGGGGCCCCCGCAGATGAAATATCACTTCACGGCTACCAAAACTTTCTTGACCCCGACGGCTATCCCGCCATCGTCGCCCCCGTGGGGCACGCTTAACGCCATCGATCTCAATACCGGCGAATATGACTGGAAAATTCCCCTGGGCGACTATCCCGAGCTTGCCGCCAAAGGACTGAAAGAACCGGCACAGAAAATTACGGCGGCCCCATTGTCACCGCCGGCGGGCTGCTTTTCATTGGCGCCACAAACTTCGACAAAAAATTCCGCGCCTTCGATAAATCCACCGGCACATTGCTCTGGGAATCCACTCTCCCCTTTGCCGCAAATACCACTCCTGCCACCTACTAAGTCCATGGCCGCCAATTCGTGGTCATCGCGGCCGGCGGAGGCAAAGACCCTAAATTCGGGTCGGGGGGAGTTTACGTTGCATTCGCGCTACCGGAAAAGAAAGCACAGTAAGCCGAAGAATCGGCTGTGCATAGTGCAGCGCGTCCTTGGCTGCGACAAAATCACTTCCGCTCGGATTCTTTCAGAAACGTACCTTCCTGCAGCTGAGTGAAAGCCTCGCGCAGTTGCTCCTGGGTATTCATCACGATCGGTCCGTACCAGGCTACCGGCTCTTCGAGCGGTTTCCCCGAGACCAGCAGAAAGCGAATGCCTTCATCGCCGGCCTGCACGGTGACTTCGTCTCCCCGATCAAACAGGACGAGCGAGCGGTTGTCCGCTTCTACCGGCGGTGTGGTGTCTGCCCACTTGACCGCTTCTGTCGGCACTGCCAGTGGGCCCGAAGCGTTGCAGAATTTTCCGCCTCCGGCAAACACATAGGCGAACGCGTGGCGGACGGTTTCCACCGGTAGAGTCTTCGTCTTGCCGGGAGAGACTGACACGTCCAGATAAATTGGGTCGGCGGCCACTCCCTCCACCGGTCCCTTCTTGCCCCAAAAATTGCCGCAGACCACACGCACGTGGGTGCCGTCATCGTCGGTAATGGAAGGGATTTCCGGCGCCTTTACCTCCTGGTATCGGGGCGGGGTCATCTTTAGCGATGACGGAAGATTCCCCCACAACTGGAACCCGTGCATCCTTCCGGTGGCGTCGCCCTTGGGCATTTCCTGGTGAATAATGCCGCTGCCGGCAGTCATCCACTGCACGTCGCCAGTGGCAATGGCACCATGGTTACCTAGACTGTCGCCATGCTCGACGGTGCCGGCAAGCACATACGTGATGGTCTCGATGCCGCGGTGAGGATGCCATGGAAAGCCCGCCAGATAATCCTCCGGGACGTCATTACGAAAATCATCGAGCAGCAGAAAAGGGTCGAAGTCTTTGGTATTTCCGAAACCGAAGGCGCGCCGCAGATGTACGCCTGCGCCTTCGAGTGTCGGCTTGGACTGGATGACACGTTTTACCGGTCGAATGGACATTCGAATCTCCTGCGTTGAACTTAGCTTCCGGCTAGATTCCCGCCAAAGCGCGATGCACGAGGTGAATCGCAATCGCTCCCTCTCCCACTGCCGAGGCGACCCGCTTCACGTTCCCAGCCCGCACGTCCCCCACGGCAAACACGCCAGGAAGGCTGGTTTCGAGCATTTGCGGCTGGCGATCCAAAGGCCACTCCGAAGGCGCAACCAGTCCCCTGGAAGCATCCAGATCTCGCCCGGTCAGAATAAAGCCCTTGTCGTCGAGGGCGACACAGCCCTGCAACCATTTCGTCCGGGGAGAGGCGCCGGCCATGATGAACACGTGGCGTATGTCATGAGTTGAGATTTCACCCGAGCCGTCTCGCCAACTCACTTGCTCAAGTTGACTTCCTCCCTGCAATGCCACGATCTCGGTCTTCAGGTGTAACTCAATTGCCGGGTTCTCTGCGATGCGCTGGATTAGGTAGCGCGACATGCTTTCTGACAGTCCTCCGGAGCGGACCAGCATGTGGACCTTGCGCGCGGTCTGCGATAGAAACACAGCCGCCTGTCCGGCCGAATTCCCTCCCCCAACCACCACCACGTCTTCGTTCTCGCACAGCTGCGATTCAATATAAGTTGCGCCGTAGTAAATTCCCTGGCCCTCGAACTTTTGCAGATTGGCGATCGGCGGCTTGTTGTACTGCGCGCCGGTGGAGATCACGATGGAGCGGGCGGTCAATTCGCTGCCGTTATCGAGAACCACGCCATACGGCCCGCGCTTGCAATTCAACTGCACCGCCTTGTGAGCCACCATCATTTTGGCCCCGAACTTCTGCGCCTGGGTCAGAGCCCGCGACGCCAGTTCCTGACCGGAGACTCCGGTGGGAAATCCCAGATAATTTTCTATCTTGGAACTTGATCCCGCCTGCCCCCCAGGCGCATCGGTTTCGATGACCAGGACGTCCAGCCCCTCCGAGGCCGCATAAACCGCCGCAGCCAGTCCCGACGGGCCGGCCCCAACTATGATCACGTCCCGCACCTGATCGTTGTCGATGCTGACGTTGAACCCCAGGCAGTCGGCCAACTGCTGCGGCGAGGGGTTGCGCAAAACCGTAACGCCATTGCACACCACTACCGGAACGTCGTCGGTCTTAACCTCGAAACGGTCGAGCAATTCCTGCGAAGTCTTGTCAGTATCGAGATCAACGTAGGTATAGGGGTAAGCATTGCGGCCCAGGAATTCGCGCAGCCGCAGAGTGTTGGCACAGTGGCGCGATCCCATCAGAATCACGTTTCCCTGGCCGCGGGTGATGAGGGTGAGCCGGCGCAGGATGAACGCTCTCATGAAAATCTCGCTGAGTTCGGCATCTTTCGCCACAATCGAGCGCAACCCATCGCCGCTGATTTCGAGGAACTCTCCGCCTTCGGTAACCCGGCCACGCACCAGACATCGCTGCCCCGAAATCATGGTGATCTCGCCGGTGAACTCACCCGGTGCATGGGTTGCAATAGGGCGCTCGCCCGCAAGATCCTGCTGCACGATCTCCATGCTGCCGGAGAGCAGCACAAAGAACGGGACCTTGCTGTCCCCGGGCTGAAACAAGATTTCTCCCGGCGCTACCTTGCGCAGCTTGCTGCCGGGGCGGATACGTCCGATCTGCGCCGCAGTCAGAACCGGAAAAGCTTGGGTATTGGCATCGAGTGCGCTCGGAACAGGCCACGAAGACATAATTTTCCCCACAAACCTGAATAGGCAAACCGTGAATAGTAGATGATACCGAAAGGCATTCGGGTGCAACGCAGCCAGGAACTGAGCAGAGCCCTGCTTTGCGGATACTTTCGCTTCGGAGTTGTCGAGCAGGGACGCAGATACGAGTCGCAGGTCTGGCGCGGTCGCGAGCCCCGCGTGCATGCGTCGACCGACAATTTACTCCGATCCAAACAGCAACCCGGCAGTACCTGGCTGCTGGAGAACGTATCCTGCCGAGGTCCACTTTACGCGCAAGGACGGCGTCGGCCGGGCCTAGCCAGTGGAACACACTGCGGGCGGTGCAGGTGCTCGGCTGGTATGGCACTCCCGGAACACAGACAACAGACTTTGACACTCCAATAACGCACTGCTAGCATCAATGAGTCAACCGCAGACACCTGCCTTCTGCCGTCCCCGTCGTCTAGCCTGGCCTAGGACATCGCCCTTTCACGGCGGTAACACGGGTTCAAATCCCGTCGGGGACGCCAACAATCCAAATGACTTATTGGAATCTAGCGTTTCTTGCTGAGGGGTTCTCCCCCAATGCCGGATTTCGCGGTCCGCGGTATCTCTTGATCGTTCGCTGTTGTGAGTTCTGCACCCCCGAAACTCTTCCCCATCGTGCTTGAGCTCTCCGGCCCCTGCTTTCGCTCGTCGGGTGAGGGCTAATCCACTTGGGACGAGTCTAGTCAGAACATCTTCAATGAGAGCGACTGATTGCGCTGGCGAACTTTGCCGTGTGCAGGCGTTTGTGCCATGCCAACAGCAGCGCGGTTCCGATGATCATCAGGCCGATGCAGAGTCCGATCCATATTCCCAGCGCGCCCCATCCGAAACGGAAACACAGCAGGCATCCCAGCGGCAGGCCGATGAACCAGTACGCTACCAGGTTGGCAAGCATGGGAGTCTGGGTGTCGCCGGTGCCGCGGAGGGCGCCGGTCGCGACCGTCTGCATGCCATCGAATAGCTGAAATGCAGCGGCTACCAGCAGGAGCGTTGCGCCCACCCGAACCACCGCCGGATCGGGAGAGAACAAACGGGCGATCAATCTGGGCACGCTCACGAACATCAGCCCCGTCGTCGCCATGAAGGCAACACCGAGGGCGATTGCCGACCACCCCGCGCGATTTGCGCCCGCCACGTCACCCCGCCCCAGGCGCTGTCCCACCCGCACTGCCGCGGCCGAACTGACTCCTAACGGCACCATGAATGTGAACGCCGCACAGTTCAGCGCGATCTCATGGCCCGACAACGGCACTGGCCCCAATTTTGCGCACAGCGCCGTCGCCGCGGAAAATGCGCCAATCTCGCAAAGAATCTGAGTCGCGGCCGGCGCTCCCAGGCGGAGCAGGGCCAGCACCCGTTGCAGCTCCACGCGAACCGTGCCAGCCCAAATCGGCCTCCGGCGTTTCGCTTCTACGTACACCAGCGTGATGGCCAGGACCAGCGCCATATAAATACGCGACACGCAGGTGGACCACCCGGACCCGGTTATCCCCATGGCGCGAAAGCCAAGGTGTCCGTAGATCAGCACCCAATTGCCAAAGGCGTTGGCAATGTTGGCAGAGGTCAGGGCGAACATGATGGGGATCACCACATTGGTGGCCTGAAGATATCGGCGCAGCGCGAAATAGGCCAGCAGCGGCAGCGTTCCCCAGTTGATCGCGGTCAGGAACGGACGCATGGGTTCGACCAGCTCCGGGCTGATGCCGAAAAGCTGCATCAGCATCGGCCACATCGAAATGGTGAGCATGAGCACCGGCGTGAGCACGAGTGCCAAGAACAGTCCGTTCACCAGCGAGTGCCGCGCATCCTGATGGTCTTCCCTTCCGTGGGCGTGAGAGACCAGGGTGTCGAGCCCCAGCAGCAGCCCGCCGCCAAAAATCGCCACGCTGTTGTAGAGGCTCTGGCCGAGACCGGTGGCTCCGATCGCAATGGCGCTGTTGGGAAGGCGGCCCACCATGATGGTGTCCACGATTCCCATGCTCATCCACCCGACTTCGGCGAGCACCAGCGGCAAAGCCAGGCGAAGCGTAGGACGGAACTCCTGGCGGAGACCTTTGATGGAATGGATGAGTTTCGGAGACATTTTTCGCGATCGGAACTCTCTACAGTCCGTGACCGGCAGCGGTTTGCGCCGGGGCGATCACAGAGCGGCCATATAGATGTAGCGGAAAATGAACAATATTGTCAGAATCCAAAGCACGACGCTCACCTCGCGATACTTCCCTGCCGCGATTTTTACGATGGAATAGGCAATCACGCCAAGACTCAGGCCGGTGGCGATGCTAAAGCTCAACGGCGTAGCCGCCATAGTCATGAAGGCAGGAAACGCTTCGGTGAAGTCGTCCCATTTGATGTGGGAGATGGATTGCGTCATCAATGCACCCACCAGAATGAGCGCGGGGGCGGTGGCAAAACCGGGGATGGCAGTCGCCAGCGGAGAGAAAAACAGTGCCACCACGAACAGCGCGGCCACGAACAGGTTACTCAGACCGGTACGGGCCCCGGCCGCGACTCCTGCGGCGCTTTCAATGTAACTGGTGACAGTCGAAGTTCCTGTAAGCGAGCCGAACACCGTGCCGATTCCATCCGCCATCAGGGCCTGGCCGACGCGCGGAATCTTGCCGTTCTGAATGAAGCCCGCCTGTTCGCACACTCCCACCAGGGTGCCCACGTTGTCGAAGAGATCCACGAACAGAAAGGCGAAGATGATTTCGAGCAGCCCCAGGTGCAGCGCAGCTCGCAGGTCAAGCTGCAGAAACGTGCTCGAGGGATGCGGCATCGAGACCAGCGCTGTCGGCCAGTGCGCAATGCCGCGGAAGATTCCAAAGAGCGTGGTGCCGAGGATGCCCAGCAGGATGGCTCCGTTGATCTTGCGCGCAACCAAGATGAGCGTAAGCACGATGCCGAAGCAGGCAGCCTGCACTTCCGGATCAGAAAAGTTTCCAATGCTCACGAAGGTGGCCGGACTGGAGACCACCAGGCGGGCATTCCGCATTCCGATGAACGCGATGAACAGGCCGATGCCGGCCGCGGTCGAGTGCTTGAGGCAATCGGGAATACCATTGACGATCTGTTCCCGCACCCGCGTCACCGTGAGCAGCACGAACAGCACGCCGGAAAAGAAAATCACCCCCAGCGCGGTGCGCCAGGGAATGTGCATGCCGATGCACACCGAGTAGGTGAAATAGGCGTTCAGCGACATGCCGGGCGCGAGCGCGATGGGATAGTTGGCGTACAGCCCCATCACCAGCGTCGCCACCGCAGCTGAAATACAGGTGGCGAACGCCACCCCTTCGGCCGGCATTCCCGCCTGGGAAAGGATTTGCGGGTTGACCACGACGATGTAGGCCATCGTCATGAAGGTGGTTATTCCGCCCAGAAGCTCCTGGCGAACCGTGGTGTGATGTTCCGACAGCTTGAAGTAGCGCTCGAGCAAGCAGGTTCTCCTCGTCAGCCGGATGCACAACCAGAATGCAGGGAAAGTCCATTAGGGTAACATTTTCCGGAGAGCTGCTCGAATCGGGGATTTTTAGTGAGTGCCCTCAGCAAACTAGGACATTCCGTGTCTTCTGCGCCTAAGATGCTTGCCTGCCAAACAATCGGAGACAAAAGCTGCGAAGAAGCAGGAGCTAGTCGAGAATGTTCGCTGCCTCGCAGGCTCCTCGCACCATCGGGGGTCCGGCACGCCTACTTCTTGAACACATTGTGCTGGGACGGAGGCATCGGCTTATTTCCCATACGGTCAATCCAGAGCCAGCGGTTGAGGAGCGCGGTGTCAACATTATCGGCGTGGGTGAAATCCATGCCGGCGCCCTCTTTCCATTCCCTGGTGTTGGCCCGATAGATGAGGCCGTTATCGCGATTGCGGGTATCCGCGTCGAAGGGCGGCTGGTCGCCTTTGCCGCTGAACAGCGATGACATGACCGCCGACCGCGCATCGTTGAAATTCATCGGAGGCGCCCCCAGCAGGGCTTCAATGGTGCGGATCATATTTACAGTGGTGTAGAAGCTGTGATCGACGAAGGGGACGGCGCCGCCGCCGCTTGTGGTTGGCTGGGGAGCGTACTTGCTGATGAGGAGTGCGATGCTGCGGTGGCCATCGACGTGATCCGGACCATCCTGCGCATCGTCTTCGAGAATGAGGATGGCAGTATCGTCCCAGTAGGGACTATGCGAGATGGCTTCGGCCACTCGGCCTACCGCGAGATCGTTGTCGGCTACCGAGGCCGAGGGCGTGGGCTCGCCTCTGCGCAGGCCAGCGGTGTGATCGTCGGGCAGGCGCAGCAGAATGAACTGCGGCATGGTGTCGTTTCCAGAATCGCGCGATTTCACGAATCCGGAAAATTCATTGAGGAATTCGTCGGTACGCAACTGGTCAGGATAGCTGACTTCAAAATCCGGAAAGAGCGGATCGAAATGGCCTCGAAGTTCCGGCTTGTTGGGAGCGTTGCGGGCGAGGATGGGAACCTTCCAGGGATAAGGACTGGCGCTCCCATGCGGCTGGCCTACATTCGACGGCAGAGGCTCGCCTTTGGCGACGAAGCTTCGCTTGCATTCATCGCCTTCTGAATGCGGTGTACCTTCCATGGGGAGCCCGCTGCTGGCGCGGGCGTTGCACCACTTGGAGGAGATAAACTCGCCGTAGTGGCGGTAGCTGATGCCGTGCTCGGCGAAGTTACGCCAGAGATAACCCGTAGAAGGCTCAGAGACATCAGGAGTGTCGTCATCCATGGGGATTTCGTGCAGCACTTCCCCTTCGTAATCATAGGTGCGCTCGTTGCTGCGATAGGCGATGGGCCAGGTTTTCTCCACGTAGTCGGTGACCGTGGCTGACGTGGACCACACATGCCCGTCGCCGGAGACGTCTCCGCTGTCGTAGAAGTTGTCGAGCAGCCCGAACTGGCGGGCCAGTTTGTGCTGGTTGGGAGTGATGTCTTCGCCGTACATCACCAGCGAAGCATCGCCATTACCCTCCTTGATGTCGCCGAACAGCTGATCGTAGGTGCGGTTCTCTTTGATGATGTAGATGACGTGGCGTATGGGATTGCCCCCGGCAGCGAACTGTACCCGGTCTGCATTGCCACGGGCGCGATTGGTCTCGATCACTTCTTTGGTGTAGGCAGACTGGTTTTCAGCGAGGGCGGAGAGGGAAACCCGGGCCAAAGATCCGTGCGTGAGCGCAGGAATATATTCGTATTCCCGGCGGCGCTGGTCGGTGTTGGGAGCAGGCTTGTCAGCCGGGCCTGAGCCGTGGCCTTTTCCAGCCGCAATGAACAGATCGTCCCCGGCGACCCCGATTGCCGTGGGATACCATTCGGTGGGAATGAATCCATCGGCGGCTACCTGTTCCGCAGATACTGATTTTTCCTGCAGCATTTTGGCCAGCGCTGCCAGATCAAACACCGACACCGAATCCGATATGGCATTGACCGAAAACAGCTTCTTCCTGTCGGCGGAGATGGCCAGAGCATTGGGATCGCTGCCTCCGTACTTCTGCCCCGGCAATCGCGTCGAAAGATGAGCTACGACCTCGCCGTGTTCACGATCAATCACCGAGATCTCGTCGGCGCTGGCGAGAGCCACGAACAATAGCTTTTCGTCCTGGCTCAGCAGCATGGCGCAAGGATGGCTTCCAGCTTCGTCGTTCGATGCCGGCCGCGCCAGCGGAATCCTGCGGCGGACGCGCCCTCGCTCCAGGTCGAGCTCCGCGACGGTAGAAGCATTCCATAGCGACACGTAACCGGTCTTGCCGTCGTGAGTCATCGCTGTCGTGTAGGGCAGCGACGCCGGAATGCGGCGGAACATGGAAAGATCGAAGCGATGGATTACGGCTCCGGTCGCGGCATTGAGCAGCACGGCTTCGTCCGACAGATTGTTAGCCACCAGGATGCGATCTTCGCCATTGACTGTAGCCACGCTGAGCCCGGCGGGATAAGTGACATCCCGCATATCGTTGCGGCGGCGCTTGCCTTGCGGCACTCGGGCGCGGGGAGGAATCGGAAGAAATCGTTCCGGCTTCACTGTTCCCTGATCGAAGGAATACACCGCGATCCCGTTGCCCGTGCTTCCCTTCTGCTTACCTAAAGGATCAGTCAGCGACGACATCGAGGCATAGAGATGGTGGCCGTCGCCGCTGAAAGCGAGTCCGATAAAGTAGCTCTGCTTGGAATCGCTGGGCAGGCGCTCGTCGGGAAAATCGGTCAGCCCTCCGCTTTTGCGGTCGTACACCGCAATTGACTGGTGCTCCCCCGACGTGTAGGTGCCATAACCGCTGTTGAGCAGCACGGCGTAGCGCTGGTCCGGGGAGACCACCGCGGCGGTGGGCAGACTGTTGGTGGGCTTAGGTAGTCCGGGAATATTGGAAAGCAGTGTGCCGTTGGGCAATTGAAGTGGTTGGGGCTTCTGCTGTGCCCCAGCGGGAAGCAGGAAAATCAATACTCCAAAGCAGGGGAGAACCAGGCGCGCAGCTTTTGGCATTCTGAGATGCTATCTCGTCGTTCGTTCCATGAAAAGCGGCAAGCGTAAACAGCTGGCTTCCTTCAATCACCCCGGTTAAGTCCCGCTGGCTCAGTCCCGCTTCTTAGCCGTCTCCTTGTTCTTCTCGTCGTCGTCGTGATGGCCGAAATCAAGCCCAAAGGAAGGTTTCTCGCGAGTGCCGGTAACCTTGATGGGGATGGAAGTCTTTCCATCCTTGCGGAAGAAGGGATCGAATACCTTGAGGAAAAATGATTTCACCCCGGTGGTGGTCTGCGACAGCTTGGCGTCGAGCCTCAGATGGCCATGGAAATCCAGCTTCTCGCTGCGTAATCCGAAATCGCCGTTGAGGTTTACCGTCGCCCCGGTCACGTGAAAGCTCAGGTTCCGGAACGAGGCAATGCCGTGGTTCAACTTGAAGTCCCCCTTGAACTGCGAGACCGCGCTGCCGGCATCTTCATCTTTAGGATGGCCCTGACCGCGCCGGCTGAGATTCTGCAGTTTGTCGCGGACCTCGGCATTGGTAAATTGCGCGTTGCCCACCCCAAACTTGCCGTCGAGCTTCAGCTTGTCGACCACGTCTCCCTCTCCGGGAGGCAGGTCAAACTTGGTTTTCAAGTTCATCGCGCCGGTCAGCGGAGGCTTGTCTGCTTTCACCGCCATTCGCAAGAAATCCTCGAGCCGCCCGTCATCAGAGACCACGTCGAGAATCACTTCCTTGCCGTGCTTTCCGTCCTCGGGCTTCACCACTCCACCGTTGCACACCAGCGTCGTATTCAGGAAGTGAGCCACCACGGGGTGCAGCAAAGTGTCTCCGTTGGTGCCATCCACCGTGGCCTTGAATTCAGTCTTCAGCATCATGGGATGCCCGCCGGAGCTGACAGTGAAGTCGGGTGTTGTGGTTTCGCCTTCGACCTCCAGTTGTTCCAGCGGTCCTCCGAATTTGCCGGTGGAGGAAAGCATCCCGGCGATCCCTTTGAACACCGACAGATCGGCATGATCGAACGTATAGTTCGCCGACACTGGAGTAGTGCGCGGCTCATCCGCCTGCCACGGCCCGAATTTCCCCTTTACGTGGATCTCTCCAGGCGGCGTTGCATTGGTCAGCGTGGCTTCAAACGGCGCTCCCTGGTTCGGCGAGATGCCGTGCATCTCCAAGTGGTGAATGATGAACTGGTGAGGTGATTTCTCAGGCTTGCCGGGCAGAATGTCCAGTTCGGTATTTTCCGCAATCAATTCATCGATCTTTACGGGTACGTCATGCGGCTTTTTCGAAGAGCTGCTCATCAGCTTGCCGCGCTTATCTTTCGGCGGCACGTGAATCGCCAGGCCGGTGATTTGAACTTTCTTGATGTGCCAGGGCTTGCCGAAAATATTCCACAGGCTGGCGCTTGCTGAAAAATCATGGATCTCGATCAGCGGCGGAACATCGGTGCGCCCATGATGGCGCAACACGATTCCCGAGCCTTGCAATGTGAGTGGAAACAGCGACACACTGAAACTCTGGATATCCACGTCGCCGTGAAACCGGCTGCTCAGAACGTCCTCCGCCTTCTGGTGAAGATAGGGCTTGGCATAGAAGGCGAGGAAAATACCAGCGCCGATCCCAACCAGAAGCGCAACTCCAAACACAATCATGGCCCACCGGGGAAAGCGGGTGATACGCGGATTGCGGGTCTGCCGGGACATTGCGAGGGTTCAGCTACTCCTGTCTTGAGCTTGTCCTGCTTTGAGCTTATCCAGAAAAAAACCGGTGCCGTCAGGAGCTCACCGGAGGACAAAGCTGTCGAGGTCAAACGTTACGAACAACTTAGGATGGTATGCGGGGAAACACAGTTGCCCCGAGCTGCAGGAAGCCAGGAGCCTGGCGCTTAGGAAACAGCCACTTCGGTTCCGCTGTGTTGCAGCCGCCCGAGTTGGAAGACCAGGCGGGTCACGCGTTCATAGTTTTCCACCAGCCCGGAAGCGGACACGCGCGCCCCGGGAACAAGCAGTCCAAGCCGAAGTTTGACCATCGCCTGAAAGGCGAAGATCCGCAAGCGGATGGCGGTCTCAACCAGTTGTTCACCCGCAGCTGCGATCGACGGATCAGGGCTGTGGCGCGCGGCTTCGCCCACCCGGACCAGCACCGCAGCATTGCCGGCGGCGCAAGAGATATACGCCAGAGCGGCACGCAACCGCTCCCGCTGCACTACACGGAAGTCTGCCGGGGCAAGCTTCTCCCGCAAGTAATCTTCCTCTGCAGGGTTGGTGAGATTGCGGAAAGCGCGGATGTCCACCGGCTGTATGCGCCCCGCCAGATCGGCAGGATTGGAAATTGCCGCCGCGTGTCCTTTGGCCAGACGGACCAGAAACAGCAGCGTTACCACAGAAATCAAGACGAGAATGAGCGCGATAGTCATTGTCTACTGCTGAATAAGCCGCTGCAGTTCCTCGTTCCAGACCTCAAGATCATGCTGCGGAACAGCTTTCACCGCAAATTGGGGGCTACGCTCGGGCGCCCACAAATACACCAGCCAGATGAGAACGCTGAAGTGATACGCGCTCATGGTCAGGTAGTCCAGAAATGACTGGTCTGAAAATGCCAGCTGCGTTCTCAGCGCTGCCGCTGCAAGTTCGACGCTGGCCACCACGCCAACTCCAAGAGCGATGCCGAACACACGACTCCGCCAGGACAACCGCAGATACGAGGACAATGCAAAAAGCGCCAGCAGCAGTCCACACTGCAGAATAACTGCCGTGCGATCCAGCACATAGATTACGTAAAGGAGGTGGTCGGTACCGTTACCGCTGGTATAGAAAGCCAGAACTACCGCGGCCAGCAGCAAGCCCATCGCCACCCAGCTGAGCAGGGGTTTGCCAAAGCGTTCGAGAATGGCGTAATGGCGCACCAGATGGCGAAAGATCTCGTACAGGATGCCAAAACGCAGTAGCGTGCTCCCGGCGAGGTCAATCGTATAAACAGTTGTATATCCAGATGGAGTGCTCGAAGCCGAGAGAATCATCCAGAACGCAATCGCGAACTGGATGGTTTCGAAGACCAGGTACGAAAAGAAGATGGGAAACTGGCGGTGCAGATGGCGGCGCACCATCACCCAGCACACGCCCAGAATGAGAATGTGGGGCGCAATCAGCAGGTAATAGCGCAACGCTGTAGACAGGGTGGTGCCCACAGCGTCGCACTATACTGCTTCCGGGCCGCATTTACAACTACTTACAGGGTACGGGTTGAATCTTACCGGGGTACGCAGCGGCCGTTCGGACAAATGGGAGCTGGCAGTCCATCTGCCTTCATTTGCGGAACTGAGACGGCTGAGAGCACCAATAATGCGAGAATTACCAAAGCCTTTTTCACGGTGTGAAATCCTTTCCAATGTGGATTGCACCGTGATAATGTGCCCTTAGTAAGGTCTCTGGTAGATCACTGAAGTAACGCCACTTATTCGGAATTTGTAACGAAAATGAGTTTAAATTCTGCGCTGGAAGACCTGCGAGCCACCACCCTCAAAGCGCTCTCAGGGACGCTTCGCAAGGTGGAGTACCTGGCCGAACTCCGCGGCCCGCAAGGGGAGTACGTGCACTGGGGGTTGGCGCAGGTCCACGGCGAATCTGCCGCCTGCCGGGCGCTACAGCAGGCCCATCAGTCCCTGGTGTCGAGCGTCCTCTGTACTCCACTCAAGCTTCTTGTTGGGGATTTGGAGCAGTCCAGTAAAGCGGCGGGATTCACCATCGCGGAATACAGCGAGCGGTTGCGGATGACCGGGGCGGAGCTCCTGCCACCCGACCCGGATCCAGCATCACTGCGGCATCTCAATTCAGTGCTGCGCGTTCTTTCGATCCTGGCGAAGAATCAAACAGCGGACGCCACTCACCAAGCCTCATAGCGACCCCCACCACCTGCCCAATCACTTCAGCCTCTTGCGGATACTTCAATACCCGGGGTGAAACCGGCGACAAAGGGTGGGGCTGCAGGATGATGTCATCCCGAACCAGCGTGCACCAACAGCAAGTGTGACCGTTGCGGGTTTCGACGAAGTAGATTGGGCGCTCGTACTCTGACCTCCAGCCGCCTTCGACTATTTTGCTTTTAGATTCATCAACTTGCACGAAGGTCCCCGGCGGCAGAATGGGATACATGGTCAAATCTTCGCTCCCCACGTAGCCGTAGGTGTATTCGCAACTGGCAAACTGAGCCAGGTAAGCCATGGGTACCAAGCCCCATTGCTCCACCAGTCGGCCGATGTTGGAAGTCCGCTTGGGATCAAAGCCGGGATCCAGTCGTACCGGAACCTGCACGGCGTTGACAGCCGCGAGCGCTTCCGACAAGTGCGACTTTCTCGGACCCGAGATGTCAAGGTCCGCCGCAATGCCGTTCAACTCAATGCCGTACCACGACAACAGCTCACGCACGTCCTTGCGATAGACCACAGCAAGCGAGTAGAGGCGGTAAATACTGGGAACTACACCTTTGGTTTCGATGTCAGAGAGCCGGCTGGGAGGAATGGAAAACTCATCATTGCCGTGACGGTCGGCAATGCGCGCGCTTGCGCCCTCAACGTCTCGCATGGTCATGCCCAGCTGCTCACGCAGGACACGTAGATTCTGTCCACCTGGCGACATTGACGTTCCCCCTTCGAAGTCCCTGGTTACCAGCCACCAACCATTGAGTGGGCTGCACGGCCGGGCCTATGCGTTCCACTTCAGGTCCGGCTGCAGTTCCTTTTCACTGGACTGAGCAGAAGCCTCGTGCTCCGGTGTTCCATATTCGTAACGAAAACGCAATCGGTTGCATCAGCGCTGCCGGTTCGCCAATTTCGCAATGGGCATCTCAGCAAATCCAAGATGGTCTATGGATACTGTTTTTCAGTCGCTTCGCAAAGGCAGGGATGAAGGCGAGGTCAGAGTCCTACCACAGACTTCGAAACTCACCAGCCGAACCTGAATTGCGGCCGTTGTTCCCTGGAGACTTCCGGCTTAGCCAGAGATACTAAAACGGAATACGTCCGCCCGCAACGCCAAATCGCTAAAAAATTCAACATTTTAGCCGCCACTGAGCTGGCAACTAGCCGTCTCAGGAAGCTTCGGGGAGGCAGTGGGAAACACATCGATGAGAATGCCAGGAATCACCCCGCGATTGCCGACAATAGACTTTGGCGCTGGGCCATGCTCAGCCTTCGGCCTGCATTGGTCTGATTCTATGGAAGAACGGGACCGCGATGGAAACTCGCCGTGCCTTGAAGGCGAGCGCAGCCCAAGACAGGGTCAAGCACCATGATAGTTGCAAATTGGACGATCCGACCACTTCCCGCGATGGGCGGGCTATTCGGCGTTTGTAAACTCTGTTACGAACCCGGAACAAGATTCCCAGGTCAGTTTCGGGTCCAAAATCCGGCGATCCCGTACCCCAGAATCAAGCTGAGCGCACCCGCGATCCCTGAAGCCGCCAGCACGTGGCGTTGCACTGTGCGTTTGACATCGAGCTTCTCTTTCATCCGGTCGCGGAGTTCATTGAGCGATATCTGCAATCGGCGGCGTTGATCCTGAGCCCGCAACTCCAGGTCTGCTGTTGGAAGGGTACTCATATCTGCCCTCCTGCTTCGTTCTGCAGCCATGTTTTGTCGGCTTTTAGCATTTCCACGGTTCTCCGAGGGAACATGGCATGATTGTGCAACACGTTGTAGGCGAAATACGCCATCATCGCGCCGCCGATGGCCCACAGGCAGCCTATGATCAGAAATGCCAGAAACCAGGCGTAGGGGTTTCCGTAGAACGCGACCATGACCAGCGAAACCGCTGCCATGGTGAAGAGGAGATAAGCCGTGCCCAGCAGAGTGACGGCCATCAGCACAAGGGGCAGTCCTCTGCTCAAGGTCGTGCGTGTCTCAGACCACTCTGAACGCAGCATCTCAACATGGGTCTGCACAAAGCTCTTAACTTCGTCTTTGATCTCGGCGACAACATCCGCCAAATTGCGCTCGTAATGCACATTGCCGCTAGCACTCATTGGCTTCCCTCCGGCGTCGATATTTGATGATGGATCGTTCTTCGCGCTGATTGGACTTCCTGACCCTCAAGAGCACGCCGATCACAAGTCCGGCGCTCGCCGCGGAAGCAATGATCCGCTCCGGGTGATGACGCACCAGGTAGCGCATCCGCGACTGGATCCTTAGCCACGTCGCATTCGCATTGCTCTCGATGAAGTCGTAGGCCTTCGACGCTACTTCGCCGGCCAGTCGCATGGTAAGCGCATTTGGTCCGGTTTCTGGCCAGTGGTCGTTGGACATGGACGGCTCTGCTTCGAAATTCGCATCTCGAGGGGACTCAGCATTCGAGATCGGGACCGTGTTCGCCTCTTTCGCTTCCTCGCCCACTCCTGCATTGCCCGCCTCTGCGTTCCGCATTACGTCCAGAGTGCTTGTGTCTGCCTGTGCCATAGATTTTCACTCAGAGTTGATTGTGCTTACCGGCCGCAGACGGAGAGTGAGTTAAGCCTCCCCCTCCGTCCGAACCTTACTACCGGAAACAATCCGGTTTACGCTGCAGGCCGGATGTCCCGAACGTTGCTGACGGACACCTTATGGGATGCTCCTGAAGAAGCTCCGAAGAGCGCGCCCAGCCATCCCAGAAACAATGCGACGAAGCCAATCCATCCCAGATCCGCAAAGACCGTCAACAGATAGGGGCTATGTGCCGTGCCCGCGATTCCAGTTCCCCCGGTCATGGTTGCACCAGCAAGTACTGTTATGACCACCGCCGCGACTACCGACAGTCCGAACATCACCATGCCGTGAATCAACCCGTCGTGGCGATTGGTAACCGCCGCCAGCCTGCCAGTTTCACGTCCGGCAACGTACATAGCGATGATGGTCAGGACAATGGACCAAATCCCCCATCCCACACTCATACCAACCACGGGTTCGGTAGCGGTTGCCGTCGCCGTGCTAGCAAAGATGGCCACACCTAGAAGGCCAAATACCGACCAGATTGCGATAAAGGTGAACGTCCCAGCCCAGATCGCCCCCCAGTCGGTTCTAGATCGAGCAAATGTATTCTCATTTCGATACGCAATATCCGCCATTTCAAACCTCCAGTCTTTAAAAGCGGTTTCAAGCTTTTGGATGGCATATCTGCGCCGCCCGATGTCAGCCATCGAGAGCTGGGAACGCCAAATCAGGCCGATGTAGTAACTGCCAGCGGCACCCCCAAATGCCCTTTCTTCGAGGGAAGAGGAAGGATGTTTCGAAGCGGAGTTGCCACTGGTTATTGCGGCTTTCGGGTGGGAACTGTGAATGCGAGTAACGACACTGCTTGACTGGCTCTTGTAAGGAGCACGGGAGGGAACCAACCCCACATAGCGGAGGAAGAGAACACGAGAACGAAGAACAAAAAAGGCTGATCCCCTATATCAGGTCCCGTGGATCAGCCCTCAACATCTTCTGACAACTTTGCACCGACGGTTTACCAACTACACAAAGGGTCAGGCAACATCCTCGGTGTCGACCGCTTCAACCAGGGGAACGTTCACCAGGTGCTCGCTCAGAAACCAGACCTGCAGTTCATTGGTGCGAAGCACATCACTGACTGCCAGATCATTAGTTCCCTGATCGCCGAGCTTGTCGGCGCGATCGGCAAGCTCACGGCACTGACGAATGATGACCTGGTGAGCGTCGAGCAGCCGCGAAATCTGCACCGGCACTTCTTCCCTGCCGCGCGGCGGACGTTCAATCTGTGTAGTCTCAGCCACGTCGGCGGCCATGGCGATGCTGAGCCCCCCGAGCAACTGAATACGTTCGGCGATGGTGTCAACCAGTTCCGACTGTTCGCCGTAATGCTTGTCGTAGAGCAAGTGCAGCTGATAGAACGTGGGCCCGGCAACTTGCCAGTGCGATTTCTTATAGAGATCGCGCAGAGTCATGGTGTCGGCCAGTAGCTGGTTCAACTGCTCAGTCATCTCCAGCCGCACCGGCTCCTCGAGTTCGAGGGGCAGAGCGTGATTGACGGTGCCGTATTCCTGAATGACCCCGGCACGTTGGTGGATGCGGGGTTGGGCGCTGACGCGATGGTGGTTGGTGGAAGAAGCCTTCTTGGTCATTTCGATCTCCTCGAATCTTTCGATGTGCGTGCTGACGCACGGGCCATAATCTATGAGGCTGGAATGGGAACGCCGGTGGATACATCGTCGGTCCGCTTCTTGGATGTGCAAATCCGCAACCGCGATGCGACAAAATGGGAAGCCGGCGCCCCGCGGGAAACAGCGGACCAAGCCATTCTAGCGCCGGCAGCAAAAATTCAGATAATTGTCTATGATGGATAGTTTCCACCCAGATTGCGGAGAATTTATACGTGGCAGAGACCCAGACCGATGGACTGGAAGTAGTTGAAACCAGAGAGTGGTTGGATTCCCTTGACTATGTGTTGTCCAAGGGCGGGCCGGACCGTGCCGGCCGCCTGCTGCAGCAGCTTTCGCTGCACGCCCGGCGTGCCGCCGGGGTAAACCTCCCCTTCACCGCCACTACTCCTTACCAGAACAGCATTCCCTCGCGGCAACAGGCCCCGTTTCCGGGAAGCCAGGACATGGAACGCAGGATCAAGAGCCTGGTTCGCTGGAACGCGCTGGCGATGGTGGTACGGGCCAACAAGATGCAGGACGGTATCGGCGGCCACATCTCCACCTACGCTTCCGCCGCGACCCTCTACGAAGTGGCGTTCAACCATTTCCTCCGCGCCCGCACCCCGGAGGGAGACCGCGACATCGTCTATTTCCAGGGCCACGCCGCCCCCGGAATCTACTCCCGGGCATTTCTCGAAGGCCGCATTCCTACGGAGAAACTGCAGAATTTCCGCCGCGAATTGAAGCCCGGAGGCGGACTCTCTTCTTATCCTCACCCCTGGCTGATGCCCGAGTTTTGGGAGTTCCCCACCGTCTCGATGGGCCTGGGGCCGATTCAGGCGATCTACCACGCGCGCTTTATCAAATATCTGGAAAACCGCGGCCTGAAGAAGACGACCGGCGGAAAAGTCTGGGCATTTCTCGGTGACGGGGAGATGGACGAGCCCGAATCCCTGGGTTCGATCACGCTGGGCTCGCGGGAAAGACTCGACAACCTGATCTTCGTGGTGAACTGCAACCTGCAGCGGCTGGATGGTCCGGTGCGCGGCAACGGCAAGATCATTCAGGAACTCGAAGCCATTTTCCGCGGGGCAGGTTGGAACGTCATCAAGGTCATCTGGGGCAGCGATTGGGACAGCCTGATCCAGAACGACCGCGATGGCCTGCTGGTGCGCAGGATGGGAGAGGTCAGCGACGGGCAGTATCAGAAATATTTCGTCGAAAGCGGAGCGTACTTCCGCCAGAATTTCTTCGGCAGCGACCCGCGACTGCTGAAGATGGTGGAACACCTTTCAGACGAACAGTTGTCGCGGTTGCGCCTGGGCGGCCACGATCCTATCAAGGTGCATGCCGCGTTCAAAGCTGCGGTGGAGCATAAAGGCTCTCCCACGATCGTGCTCGCCAAGACCATCAAGGGATACGGATTGGGCGAAGCCGGCGAAGGCAAGAACATCACCCACCAGCAGAAGAAGTTGAACGATGAAGAGCTGCGCATGTTCCGCTCGCGCTTCGGAATTCCGATTCCCGATGAAGAACTGCATGAAGCGCCGTTTTACCGTCCTGCCGATGACAGCCCGGAAATCACTTACCTAAAGGAAAGGCGCAAGCAGCTGGGCGGTTACATGCCCGAGCGCAAGGTGCGGGCCAAGCCGATCGGTGAGGTTGCTTCCGCGCATTTCGAAGAATTCTATAAGGGAACCGACGGCCGCGAAGTTTCGACCACCATGGTCTTTGTGCGGCTGCTGGCCAAGCTGCTGCGCGATCCGGAAATCGGCAAGCTGATCGTGCCGATCATTCCTGACGAAGCCCGCACTTTCGGCATGGAAGCGCTGTTCCGGCAGGTCGGTATCTATTCCAGCGTCGGCCAGCTCTACCAGCCGGTCGATATGGACACTCTGCTCTACTACAAGGAAGCCAAAGACGGGCAGATTCTTGAGGAAGGCATCACCGAAGCCGGATCGGTCTGCTCCTTTATCGCAGCCGGAACTGCCTACGCCAATCACGGGATCAATACGATCCCGTTTTTTATTTACTACTCGATGTTCGGCTTCCAGCGTATTGGAGACCTGATCTGGGCCGCCGCCGATATGCGCACTCACGGCTTCCTCGTGGGAGGCACCGCCGGGCGCACTACTCTGGCTGGAGAAGGCCTGCAGCATCAGGACGGCCACAGCCACGTGCTGGCGCTCTCGGTGCCCAATCTTCTGGCCTACGATCCCGCATTCGCTTACGAGATTGCCGTCATCATTCAGGACGGCATCAAGCGCATGTATGTGGACCAGGAATCGGTTTTTTATTACCTGACCGTCACCAACGAACCCCTGCCCATGCCGGAAATGCCGGAGGGCAAGACGGTTCGGGAGGGGATACTGAAGGGCCTGTACCGCTTCAAGGAGTCCGGCAAAAAAGACTCCAAGTTGCATGCCCAGCTTTTCGGCAGTGGCACCATCATGTTCGAAGTGCTGAAAGCGCAGCAGATTCTGGAAGAGAAATACGGAGTCGCCGCCGATGTCTGGAGTGTGACCAGCTACAAGGAACTCTACCGCAACGGCAATGACTGCGAACGCTGGAACATGCTGCATCCCGGGGAGACCCCGAAGGTGCCGTTTGTTACCCAATGCCTGAAAGATGCACCCGGGGTGTTCGTGGCGGCCTCGGATTACATGAAGGTGCTGCCCGAATCGATCCGGCAATGGATTCCGCGGCCGCTGGTGGCGCTTGGCACCGATGGCTTTGGACGCAGCGAAAGCCGCGAGGCGCTGCGTGATTTCTTTGAAGTGGACGCCAAGCACATCGTACTGGCCACACTACTGCCCTGTTGCGCGAGAAGCAAATCAAGCCCGAAGTGCTGAAGCAGGCGGTAAAAGACCTCGGCATAAATCCGGACAAGCCGAACCCGGCCATCAGTTAAGGAGAAAACAAGCTACGTGATCGAATTCAAGTTGCCGGAACTCGGCGAAAACATCGACCAGGGCGACCTGGTGCGGTTGCTGGTTTCTGCTGGCGCCAATGTCAGTGAAGGGCAGCCGGTTATGGAACTGGAAACCGACAAAGCCGTCGTGGAAGTTCCCTCCTCGGTGAGCGGCACGGTGCAGGACATCCGCGTAAAAGAAGGACAGAAAGTCAAAGTCGGCCAGGTGATCTTCACCGTAGAGAACGGAGCCGGTGGACGTTCCAAAGAAGCGGCCCCTCAACCGTGCCAAGGCCGTTCCCCAGGCTGAAGCTCAGGCGCAAAAAAAAGCCGAGCCGAAGTGAAACCGGCCGCTGCGGCGGCAGCCCCGGCAGCTTCTGTGGCTCCCTCAGGTGCCGCCGGGCCGAGCGAATTCCGGCTGCCCGAGCTTGGCGAAAACATCAGCCAGGGCGATCTGGTGCGGTTGATGATTTCCCCGGGAACGCGAGTCTCCGAAGGCCAGCCGGTGATGGAGCTTGAAACCGACAAGGCCGTCGTCGAAGTGCCCTCGTCGGTAAGTGGCGTGGTGAAGGAAGTAAAAGTAAAGCAGGGCGAGAAGGTCAAAGTCGGACAGGTGATTTTCACTCTCGAAGGCGGCGCCACGACGCCTGAGCGCACCAAGCCTGCCCCGGTGGAACATGTTTCCGGGCAGCACGGCGCCCGGCTCGCATTCCAGGCAGCCATCGCCGCCGAGGGCAAGACCGAAGAACAGGCGCTGCCTCCGGACCAGCCGCAGCCGTCTCCGCCCAGTTTCTCGATGCCGGCGCAGTTGGGAAAAGTAACCGGAGCGGACCCGCGAGATCCGATCCCCGCAGCTCCGCATGTTCGCCGCCTGGCGCGTGAGCTGGGAGTGGATATTCACGAAGTGAAGGGCACCGGCCCCGGCGGACGAATCAGTGAAGAGGACGTAAAGGCGCATGCCAAGCAATTGGTGACTTCGGCTGCCTCCGGACCGATTACCGCGGGAGGAGTGCGGCTGACCCAGGCCGCGCTGCCCGACTTCTCGAAGTGGGGGAAGATCGAGCGCGTCCCGATGCGGGGAGTGCGGCGCAAGACGGCCGAACACTTGTGGGAAGCCTGGACCACCATTCCTCACGTTACCCAGAACGACAAGGCGGACATCACCGAGCTGGAACAACTTCGGGCGCGGTTCGCGCCCAAGGCAGAAGAAGCCGGCGGCAAGATGACGGTCACGGCCATTGCATTGAAGGTCTGCGCATCAGCGCTGAAAGTGTTTCCCCAGTTCAACGCCAGCATCGATCTGGCAAAAGAAGAGATCGTTTACAAGCAGTACATCAATATCGGCGTCGCCGTAGATACCGATCGCGGACTGCTGGTGCCGGTGATCCGCGATGTGGATAAGAAAAATATCGTGGAGCTGGCGGCGGAGCTGACGCAGTTCTCCCGCAAAGCAAAAGACAAGAAGCTCACTCCGGCGGAGATGGAAGGCGGCACCTTTACCATCACCAATCTTGGCGGGATCGGCGGCACGGGATTTTCTCCGATTGTGAATTATCCGGAAGTGGCGATTCTCGGCCTCTCCCGCTCCAGCATGGAGCCGGTGTGGATGAACGGAAAATTCGAGCCGCGCCAGGTGATTCCATTGTCGCTTTCCTATGATCATCGTCTGATCGACGGAGCCGATGCCGCGCGCTTTCTGCGCTGGATTGCCGAAGCCTTTGAACAACCTTTCCTGCTGTCGGTGCAGGGATAACACTGAATGGCCGAAACCACGAACTTGCATATCGCCGTCATCGGCGCCGGTCCCGGCGGTTACGCCGCTGCCTTCCTCGCGGCCGACCTGGGCATGAAGGTCACGCTGATCGACCCGGAAGCGAACCCCGGCGGCGTTTGCCTCTATCGCGGCTGCATTCCCTCGAAGGCGCTGCTGCATGTGGCCAAGCTGATCGAAGAGTCCCGCCACGCTAAGAACTGGGGCGTGGAATTCGGCGAGCCGAAAATTGATGTGGCGCGGCTGCGTGGATTCAAAGAAGGCGTGGTCAAGAAGCTCACCGGCGGTCTGGGAGTGCTTTCGAAACAGCGCTCGGTGCAGTACGTCCGCGGCAAAGCAGCATTCGCGAATTCGAATACGCTGAAGGTCGCCAAGCTGGACGGCAGCGAGGAAACTCTCAGCTTCGATCGCATCATCATCGCGACCGGCTCACGTCCGGCAATCGTTCCCACGCTCAAGCTCGAAACTTCGCGAATGATGGATTCCACCGCCGCACTGGATCTGAGTGAAGTGCCGGGAACCCTGCTAGTGGTGGGTGGCGGATATATCGGCCTCGAACTGGGCACAGTGTACGCGGCGCTCGGGACAAAAGTTTCTGTAGTTGAAATGCTCCCCGGTCTGCTGCCGGGAGCCGATCGCGACCTGGTCACGCCGCTGCACAAGCGCATGGAGAAGATATTCGACTCCATCATGCTGAATACCACGGTAGCTGCGGTGAAAGAGGAGTCGAACGGAATCCGCGTCACCTTCGACGGGTCCGACGTCAAAGAGCGCGAGAAAGTGTTCGACAGAGTTCTGGTTTCAGTGGGACGAAAACCGAACTCCGAAATTCCCGGGCTTGATAAGACGCAAGTCCAGATCGGCGCACGTGGGTTCATCCAGGTCAACAAGCAATTGCAAACCAATGATCCGGCAATCTACGCCATCGGCGATGTAGTCGGCGAGCCCATGCTGGCGCACAAAGCTTCGCACGAAGGCCGCACTGCGGTTGAAGCTATTGCCGGACACAAAGTCGCCTTCGAGCCGAACGCCATTCCTGCAGTCGTTTTCACCGATCCGGAAATCGCGTGGTGCGGGCTCACCGAAACCCAGGCCCAGAAAGAAAACCGGCAGATCAAGGTGGCAAAGTTCCCCTGGGCTGCTTCGGGGCGGGCGATGACCATTGACCGCAGCGAAGGCATGACCAAGCTGCTTATCGATCCAGAAACGGAGCGCATTCTGGGCGTCGGCATTGTCGGTGCCGGAGCCGGCGAGTTGATTGCCGAAGGCGTACTCGCAATCGAAATGGCGGCGCTGGCAAAAGACATGGCGCTCACCATCCATCCCCATCCCACACTCTCGGAAACTCTGATGGAAGCTGCAGAAGTCTTTTTCGGCACCAGCACCCACATCTACCGGCCGAAGCGCTGAGCATTCCCTTTCCGCCAACTCCCTGTCACTCGCTATCTTTCCAGCATGATGTGTTTGCTGGCTCCGAATCTGCGTGATCAGGTCCTTAACTGATACGAGGATCGGGTACTGAGGTAACTTGCTGGCCTTGATACCTCTCCCTAGGATTTGCAGTATGAGCCACCAGGCCCTGCTCTTCTGCTCGGATTCCAAAACCACGCAGGTTGTGAGCCAACTGCTCCGCGAACTGGAGTTTGCGACCGATCCCTGCACCGAGCCGTTCACTACCGTCAAGCTACTGATGGAGCAGCACTTCGACGCGATTGTGGTGGATTGTGACAACGAACAGAATGCAGCCCTGCTGTTCAAGGGAGCGCGAAACTCGAGCCTGAATCACTCGTCACTGACCGTAGCTATCGTGGAAGGGCAGGCGGGAATTGCTAAGGCCTTCCGGATGGGCGCGAACCTGGTGCTCACCAAACCGATCAACATCGACCAGGCCAAGGGGACGCTACGGGTAGCGCGCGGATTGATGCGCAAGGCGGAGTCGAAAGCCCCAATTCGTCTTCCACACTCTGCACCCGCCGCGGCTGCAACTCACCCACTAAATCCGATGGCGGGAGTTGCGATGCCAAGGCAGGATGCGGTAAGCATTCCACTGGAGGCGATTGAGACGCAGAACTCAGCTCCGTTGATGAGTTTTGAGCTTGAAAAGGAACTGACTCGTCGAACCGATGCTGCTGAACGTGCAGTGCTGGATTCAATGCCTGCGCCGCTCCTGCCCACCGTCGATGCTGAATCCTCGCTGTTGGGCAGTGGCTGGCAAGCCGATGAGCCTGAGCCGTCATTTGGCGGCTATTCAGGGTCGCATGGAGCCGCCGCAGCGGCCGCTCCCGCTCGCATCCAGGAACCTCCGGTTATCGAAAATCCGATTCACGTTCTTGAATCGATTTCAGTTCCCGAAGCAACGCCGCTGGAAACTCACAATCATGGCCCACAAGCTCAGACCGCGCCTTCGCCGGATAGTCACAGTTCCGATCGCCGCGGCTGGGAGGTTGATCGAAAGATTTCGGCGAAGCAGCAAGATACGGGCACGGGATCAGGGAAGAAATTTGTTATTGCGGCAATCCTACTGCTGGCGGTGGCCGGCGGCTATTTCGCCTGGACTAAATTCGGCCTTAAGGGCAGGTTCATAAGCGCGCAGCAGGTTCAGCCCGGACCGACGCCATCCAACATTGCGGTTCAGGCAAAGCCCGCCCCGGGCGTTCCCACTGCGAACATACCAAGCGCGTTGCCGGAAGCTCAGCCGAGCGTAACCGAAGCAACCGGCTCTGCCGAGCGACCCGAGATCACTGTAACTCCGGTTGCGGCCAACTCTGGCGGTGTAAATGCGCCTGTGCCGGTTGAAACGGTAGAACAACCGCGTTCTGCCTCTTCTGAAGTGCCCGCTGCAACCAAGGCCGAGAGCAAGCCTCCGGCCGCCCCGGTCCGCGAACCGCTGGTTGTAAAGAATGATTTGACGCGTCCGACTGTGAGCAGTGAGCCTGTACCCGCCGCTCCATCCGTTTCGGAGGTTGGCGCGAGCGCTGGGGAAAAGACGCTCGCCAAGCTGGTCACCATTCCTGGTCCGTCGGCCAAGCCGGTGTTGCGGACTTTGAAAGTTTCACAAGGGGTCTCGGAGGGCTTGCTGGTGAAAAAGGTACAGCCCCGGTATCCCGAGCAGGCCCGCCAGTTGCGCATTCAGGGGCCAGTGCAACTTGAAGCCACCGTAGATAAAGACGGCAGCATCAGCCACGTAAAAGTGCTGAGTGGCGAGCCCATTCTCGCCCGAGAGGCAGTCGCGGCCGTGCGGCAATGGAAATACCGGCCTTACTATCTGAATGGCCAGCCGGTAGAAATTCAGACCCAGATCACCATGATCTTCAAATTGCCCTAGTGGGCTCTCAGTTCTCGAAAGCTTTTCAGGCTTTTCCCGAATTCCTTGGGCCTTCCACCAGGATCACAACTCCCTCAGCACGTTATAATCGAGAGATGCCTACCCTCTGAAATTCCCTTCTGAGCGGGGTGGGACGGGTTTTATGGATTTCAAGTTAGTCAGCGAATACAAACCTCAGGGTGATCAGGGCACAGCGATCGAGTCGTTGTTGCGGGGGGTATTTGACCGCGAGCAGCACCAGGTTCTACTAGGCGTAACCGGCTCCGGCAAGACCTACACCATGGCCAAGGTGATCGAGGCGGTGAACCGTCCCGCCCTTGTGATGGCGCATAACAAAACCCTGGCAGCGCAGCTGTACCATGAGTTCAAGAGCTTTTTTCCCCACAATGCAGTCGAATATTTCGTCTCGTATTACGACTACTACCAGCCGGAAGCTTACGTTCCCGCCGCCGACCTCTACATCGAGAAGGAAGCCACCATCAATGACGAACTCGATAAGCTGCGGCTGTCGGCAACGCGCTCGCTTTTCGAGCGGCGCGACTGCCTGATCGTGGCCTCGGTGAGCTGCATTTATGGCCTGGGCTCGCCGGAAGCGTACTACGGCATGCTGCTGTTTCTCGAAAAGGGCCAGAAGATCAAGCGCGAAGATATCACCCGCAAGCTGGTTGAAATTCTCTATGAGCGCACTGACGGCGACTTCCGGCGCGGCACGTTCCGGGTTCGCGGCGATGTGATTGAGATTTTCCCTACTTACGATGACATGGCCTATCGAATCGAACTGTGGGGAGATGACGTCGAATCGCTCTCCCAGATCGACCCCCTGTTCGGGACGGTGAAGCAGAAGTATGTACGGCTTCCCATCTATCCGAAGACTCACTACGTGATGAAGCCGGAGACTCGCAGCAACGCAGTGCAATCCATCCGGCAGGAACTGGCGTGGTGGGAAGCGGAACTCGAAAAACAGGGCCGGCTGGTCGAGGCGCAGCGGGTACACCAGCGCACCATGTTCGATCTCGAAATGATTAAGGCCATGGGCTTCTGCCACGGCATCGAGAACTACTCGCGCCATTTCACCGGCCGCCTGCCGGGAGAGCCGCCGCCTACGCTGCTCGATTACTTTTCTCGCGATTATTTGATGTTCATCGACGAATCGCATCAGACCGTGCCGCAGCTGCACGGCATGTATCACGGCGACCGCTCGCGGAAAGAAACGTTGGTGGAGTACGGCTTCCGCTTGCCGTCAGCGCTCGATAACCGCCCTCTTACCTTCGAGGAATTCGAGCACCGCATGAACCAGCTGATCTATGTCTCGGCCACGCCCGGGCCGTATGAACTGACCAAGTCAGCCGGCGTGGTGGTCGAGCAGATTATCCGGCCGACCGGACTGATTGACCCTCCGGTGGAGATTCGTCCGGTAAAGGGACAAATTGACGATCTGCTGCATGAAATCCGCGACCGGGTTTCGCGCGGCGAGAGAGTGCTGGTGACCACGCTCACTAAGCGTATGGCCGAGGACCTCGCCGAATATTACGCCGAAGTGGGAGTGAAGTGCCGCTACCTGCACTCGGAAATCGAGACTCTCGAGCGGGTGAAGATTCTCCGCGACCTGCGCAAGGGAGAGTTCGACGTGCTGATCGGCATCAACCTGCTGCGGGAAGGCCTCGATCTGCCGGAGGTTTCGCTGGTGGCGATTCTCGACGCCGACAAAGAAGGCTTCCTGCGCTCCAGCGGATCGCTGATTCAAACCATTGGGCGGTGCGCGCGCAATTTGAACGGGCGGGCCGTGCTCTACGCCGATCGCATGACCGATTCGATGAAGAAAGCTCTCGATGAGACCAACCGCCGCCGCGCCATTCAGCAGGCATACAACGACGCCAACGGAATTACGCCGCAGTCGATCGTGCGACCGCTGACCATGTCGCTGGCAAGTATTATCGAGGCGGACTATACCGATCTGACCGGCGTTGAGGCGGACGGGCTCCCGGAGTTCCAGTCCCAGGAAGAGCTGGACGCGTTCATTGTGAAATTGGAAAGCGATATGCGCGAGGCAGCCAAGCGCTTCGAGTTCGAGAAAGCCGCAAAGCTGCGCGATACCATCAAAGAATTGCGGACCAAAGAATTCCTGTTCGCGTGAACGGCAAAACACCAGCTACCCTGCAGCCGCGCCTCTCGCCTTAGCGGCGGATTCGGATGCCGCCTGCTTCTCCACCACCACAAGTTCCTTCTCCAGGGATGAAAATCGCTGCATCACTTCGTGGATGCGGATCGACATGTTGCGAATGGTCTCGATCTGAGCGAGAGCGGACGCAGAAAGCGATCCCGGCTCAATCAGCAGCAACTCCGAATTGCCCAGGACTGAGGTAAGGGCATTATTGATGTTGTGGCGCATTTCCAGCATGTAGCGGCCGAGTACAGCCTGGCGCTCGAGCACGGCGCCGGCCTCTTCCGCCCGCAGCGCCCGCTCCACGGCGGCATTCCGTCGCAACATTTCAATGGCCAACAACACCACCGGAGTAGCCCAGTCCTGCTGGCGACGAAGTACGGTTCCCCGCGCCTGTAGTTCGCGGACTACGCGTTCTGGTTCGTCTTCGTCACACACGAACAGCACCGGGCTGCGTGGCGGACGCAGCGCCTGCACCACTTCACTCAAAGCCTCGGGACGCAAAGCCCCGACAATAGCGAGGTCGAAAGAATCAGGGTCCATGCCCCGGCACAGATCACCGCTCATGGTGGTGAATCCCGGAACGCGGCGTTCTGCCTGCCAGCGGGCAGTGATCGCGGCTGAAAACTGCGCGTCATCCGATACGATAACTACGGTCGATTGGTCCACTCCATGGTCTCCGTTTGTTTGCAGCGCCAGTGGCTAATCTTGCTTCTTATGACGATGGGTTGAAGGTTTACGGCTGGATGACAGGCTGCCGGATTGATCAAAGCTACGTTCCGGGTCACCAAACCCCGCCGCCGCGGCCCGGGCCATTAGACCTGGGGGCGGAGCAGAACCGGCCGCCTCCCGGGGGGATTTCCTCGATGTTTGTGCTGCCTCGATCGCGGCCTGAATGCTGGCGTGAAGATCCACCAGCATGCGCAGAGGCTGCCCAAACGCATATTCCGCCTGGAACATCACTTTCCAGGAGTGGCAGATCATGCGCAGGCGCTCGATGGGTTCCTGGGCGGAGAACTGGGCTCGGCGGCAGTCCAAAGTAGTAATGCCTGAAAGCTCAAGGGATCGCAGGCCTTCCAGAATGGCATCCAGTTCCTGATGCATCAGGCGGAAGAAGATACGCCGCAGAGACAGATTAAAGCGGGCAAACGCCACCAGTGCCGCGGGATGATAGTAGTTCTCCGCAGCGGCGATCTTCAGTTTCTTACCCTTCTGAAGCACTCCAGACATGAAAAGGTGGTTCAAATCGGCGCAGGCGGCGGCGTCTTTCAGCAGGGCGTCGAGGGATTGCAGTTCCGCGGGATCGGGTCCGGCAGCGAAGGCCTCAATCGCCGGAGCGAGTGCCTGCTGCACATCCGCGAGATCCACTTCTGTATTCGTCAGCTGCGCCGGAAGACGGTCGGCGAGTAGCTGCACCAGCAGGAAATCGATCTTGTCGCGGTCGGTCTCATCACGATTAGCTTTCTGCAGATGATATTTGAGCAGCAAGCTCAGGCTTTCATCGGTTGCGAGCTGGGTGGTCTGTAGAAACTGACGCAACTGATGAACTGGAATCCTCCGGTCCATCTCAGCAAACCAGCTAGAACGCTGCGCGAGAGATTCTTCAGAGGAGTCGCCGGCTTCATTGGCGCCAGGCATTTCGGCGAGCGGCGGCAGGTCGATGACAAACTCCCTCGCCAGGTCCGCGTAGAGTCCGTACAACGTCCGCACCTCATCGCGGCTCATCACGGACTCTTGGCGGAAATCATTCATGCTTTGACGATCCAGTTGGGGACGGCTTTGGTGAAGCGTGCGGCCACAGCAGCCCGCTGCCCGGGATTGTATTGCACGGCCACTACGCAGGCTTCAGCATTCAGGGTGCCGTCAGAATTTTGCAGGCGCAGTTTGTCAGCGAATTCCAGAGGGAGGGTGGAGGCGAACAGTACTTCGCGCGTGGTGCCGAATTCAATGACCGTGCTCTCGATAAAGCCGCTGTCCTCTTCGGCCACGCGGGTCAACTGCACCGGAATGCGGACCGGGGTAGCGTCGGGAAAGAATTTGGCGAGCTTGGCCGTGGAACTCTCTTTGGCAACTCGCGCTTTGGCTGTAGCTTCCTGTGGCACGGGAGTACCTCACTTGGGGTCAACGCAGCCCGGCGCTCCCAAACCTGCCGGTTAGCATGGCTCTCGGGATGGGCCGGGCCGCATTCAGCAGAATGAATGCAAGGACGCAGCCAAATGGAGAGATTGCCGGAAAGCATGTAACCTGCGGAGGTGCAATCGTTTACAGGAACATTGCAAACGGCGAGTTGCGGGGCGCGATGCGAAACAGTCTCAGAATGAAACACCCGTCTCATCGGCGAACTTGAGACGGGCTTGATCCATCTGCGCCCCGGGTTTACTGCAAGGCGTGGCTTCCAGCGGCCATGGTGTGCCGCAGACTGATGTTGTAGCGCTTCAGCTTGCGGTAGAGCGTTGCCCGGCTGATGCCGAGCATCTTGCCGGCGCGCACTTTGTCGCCATTCACTTGCTCGAAAACACGTTGAATGGTGGCTCGCTCAATGTCTTCCAGATCGGTGGAACTCAGACCGTAAGACGAGCTCTCAGACGGCAAGGAAATCGACGGCACCGGAGTTGCCGAAGCAATGGCGGGCGGCAGATCGCTCACGTCAATGGACCTCCGGTCGCCCAGGGTGACGGCGCGCTCGATACAGTTCTCCAGTTCCCGCACATTGCCCGGCCAGTCGTATTGCATCAGGCTCTTCATAGCGGCGCTGGTCACCTGAATGGAATCGCCTTTGGCATAGCGGTCCAGAAACCAGTGCACCAGCATGGGGATATCGGAACGCCGCTCGCGCAGCGAGGGCAGATGCACGGTGACCACATTGAGGCGGAAATACAGGTCTTTGCGGAACATGCCCTTGCGGTATTCGTCTTCCAGGTCGCGATTGGTGGCGGCAATGATGCGGACATCCACTTTTGCGCGCTGGTTGCTCCCCACCGGCCGAACTTCTTTCTCCTGCAAGACGCGCAGCAGCTTGGCCTGCATTTCAAGCGGGAGCTCGCCAATCTCATCGAGGAAAATTGCTCCTCCATTGGCGGACTGAAACAGTCCCGCCTTTGACCGCAAGGCGCCGGTGAATGCGCCTTTCTCGTATCCGAAAAGCTCACTCTCGATCAGGGTAGGAACCAGCGAGCCGCAATCAACAGCGACGAATGGACGGCTGGCCAGCGCGCCGCGGAAATGCACGGCCCGCGCCACCAGTTCTTTCCCGGTGCCGCTCTCTCCAGTAATAAGCACAGGAGTACGCGTGTCTTTCAGGCGCGAAATCATGCGCAGCACATCCTGAATTTTTGGAGACGCGCCCACCAAACCGTACAACTCGGTTTCGGTATCAACCCGTTCCCGGAGGAACTGGTTCTCCTCCACCAGCCGCACCTTCTCCGCCATGCGGCGCAGGAAGAGCCGCAGCTCTTCCAGGGGAGAAAACGGCTTGCTGATGTAGTCGTAGGCTCCAAGTTTCATGGCCTGCACCGCGGTCTCGACCGAGCCGTGCCCGGTCATCACCGCCACCTCGGTGCGCGGAAACATCTTCTTGACCTTCCCCAGAAAATCTATGCCCTGACATGTTGGGCATCACCATGTCGGTGAGCACCACATCGACAGGATGCTCTTCCAGCAATGCCAGCGCGCTCTCCCCGCTTTCGGCTTCCACGCACGAGAAGCCCAGGGCCTCGCCCACCGTCATGCACAGTTTGCGGATACTTTGTTCGTCGTCCACGATTAGAAGGCGGATTCGCAGGTCGTCGCTCACAGTGCTTTCCCCATGGTTTTTTCTACAACTGAAATGAACTGCTGCACCCGAAACGGCTTTTCCACGCAGGGAGCGCCGGTCTTGTGCAGGGTGGCTGCGGTTTCTTCGTTGGCAATATCGCCGGTGATAAACACCAGGCGGGACGCCAGTTCCGGGCGATAGAGCGAGAGCCATGCGTGCACGTCGGCGCCATCCACGCCTCCGGGGGTGCGCATGTCAGAGACCACCCCCAGAAAGTGGCCTGACTCGAGCAGTTTCAGGCCCTGAGCGCCGGATTCGGCAGAGACCACGGTATAGCCGCTGCGCTCCAGGGCGGCACGCACGTATGCCATGACCGCCGGCTCATCCTCGATCAGCAGAACCGGCGAGACCTCAGTTTTAGTTGCAGAAAGTGGTGTCATCGTTGAACTACTCCAGCGGCGGCCCCAACCGAAGCCGATTCAGAAGCGTTGGGCAAGCGCACGATGAATGTTGCGCCCTGCCCATCCGCGTTGTTGTGGCAGAGGATTTCTCCCCCGTGCTCGCGCACGATTCCGTAGCAGATACTCAGGCCCAGTCCCGTTCCCTTCCCGACTTCTTTGGTGGTGAAAAACGGATCGAAAATCTTTTCCGGATTCGAAATGCCGTGGCCGTTGTCGCGGAACCAGACTTCCACGAAGCTGCCGCGATGCCCGGTGGTGATCTCGATGCGCGGAGGCCTGCCGGTTTCGCGCACCGCATCATAGGCATTGTTCATGATGTTCAGAAAAACCTGCTGCAACTGGTGCGCGTCTCCGACCACCTCAGGCAGGTGCTGGTCGAGATCCTCGGTGACATCCACCCCGTGGCTGGTGAAGTCATAGGCCCGCAACTGCACGGTGCGGCGGAGAATCGTGTTCAGCTGTACCGGCTTCCGCTGCGGCGGCATCTGGCGCGCAAAGCTCAGCAGGTTCTGCACAATCTGTTTGGTGCGCTGCGCTTCCTGCAGAATTACCCGCAAATCCTTGCGCGCGCTCTCTGGAAGCTCCGAATTCTCCATGAGCAGGTCGGCGAAGCCGAGAATCGCCGTGAGCGGATTATTCACTTCATGGGCTACGCCCGAAACCAACTGGCCGACTGCGGCCATTTTCTCGGCGTGCATCAGCTTGGCCTGCAACATGGCTGCATCCGTCACATCGGTCATGACCACCACCAGGCTGGTCACGATGCCCTGCTCGTCGCGCATGGGACTCAGGTTCAGGGAGAACTGGCCGATGCGGTCATCGGCGCGAAGAATCTGGAGTTCCTGGTTGTCCACCTGGTTGCCTTGAAGGGTGGAGGCGAAAGCATCGTGAAATGCCTGCCGCCGCCCCGCCACGACCAGATCTTCCAGCGGACGACCCAGCAACTGGCGCTGGTTGTAGCCCAGGTCGAACCAGCGGCGGTTGGCATAGGTGATCAGGCCCGCGGTGTCCACGACCAGGATGAGACTCTGAGTATTGTTGAGAATCTTGCCGGAGAAATCGCGCTCCCGCTGCAATTCGGCCTGAAAGCCCTTCAGCCCGCTGATATCGAGCATCAGGCCGCGGTACTGCGTAATGCGGCCCTGGCTGTCGCGAACCGCGAAAGCGTTGATGAGAACGTAAACCGCCGCTCCATCTTTGCGGCGGAGATTGTTCTCATAGTTGCGCACCACGCCCTGTTCTTGCATCTGCTGCACAAATCCGTCGTAGCGCTCCGGCGAAACATAGAGCTGGGTGCGGACGTCCGTCTGCAGCAGGTCTTCCCGGCTGCTGTATCCCAACATGCGGACCAGGGCATCGTTGACCTCGATGAACCGCCCGTCTGGCGTCGAAAAGAACAAGCCTTCCTGAATATTGCTGAACAGTTCGCGATAACGGCGCTCGGCCTCGCGGCGATCGCTGATGTCTTTGAGGACGTGAATGGTCTGCAGACCCTCGTCGTGGTCGCCATGGACCCGCGAGGTCGATACCAGATACGTACGCTCCAGGGCGGGATGAACAAATTCATCCTCGCGCTCCCCCGCGCTGCGGCAGAACGGGCAACTCAGTAACGGAGGCATTCCATCCATCGCCAGCATAGCGCTCATGTTGACGCCGATCAGGGCTTTCGGTCCTACCCCGATGAACTCGGCCAGCGGGCGATTGACGCGAAGCACATTGTTGCCGCTGTCATGGACGACGATGAAATCTCCGATGGCGTCGAAGATCTCCATCCAGTGACGGTTGGCGCGATCCATGCGGGTGAAGAGCCGAGCGTTCTCAAGCGCAACCGAAGCATGAGCGGCAATGGCATGAAGGAGCTGCTCATCCTCCTTGGATAACTCTTTCGCGCGATTCGCCAGGCAGAGCACGCCGACGAATTCACCGGAAGCGCCAAGCAGGCGCACCAGCGTGCAATCCTTCCAGCCAAGTTCCGCGGCCATTGCCGGCCCGAATATGTCGGAAGCAGGGGACGAAAGAATCGCTTGTGATTGCCGGGTTAGGACCTCGGCCGAGGCAGTGGCAAAGTGCCGCGACAAGGCCCGGTCCCGAAATCCATCGGCAGGTTCGCCTTTCCACGCCAGACATTCCCATCCCGAATCCTGATGGACTACCAGCACAGATGCGGCTGCACCGAGCATTTCCGCGGCACGATTCACGAAGCTCTCGGCAAACTCCTGCAGGCGAAGCGATGCGCTGAGCTGCAGAGCCAGGGCCATGAGCGAGTCTGCCCGGCGACGCAACTGTAGCGAGAGATCGAGATTACGCGCCACGTCGAGCGCCATGGCCACCTGAGAGCCCAACACCTTGGCGCGACGGATATCCTCCTGGCTGACGGCTGCGCGGTCGAGCCGGTCCAGTACGGCAAACATGCCGAGAATATGTCCGTCGCTGCCGATTAAAGGCACGGCCAAAATCTGGCGGACATTGTGTTTGGTGATCAGATCCAGATTGACGTCCGGAAGTTTCGAGCAGTCGTCACTCCAGAAAGCCTCGCGGTTCAGTAAGGCGCGGCTGCCTGCACTGTCGGGGAATACGGCATCGGTTTGACTGGCGTGTCCATCTCGGGCTCGCCAGCGAATGCGGAATGTGCCCTCTTCCAGCAGTCCAATGATAGTGCGGCCGAATCCGAGGAAGTCCCCGGCCCGCAGCGCGAACTGCTGCATGAATTGGTTTAAATCGCCGGTCGATCCCAACTCGGAAGAGATATCGAGCAACTGGTGCAGTTCGTGCGCCTGGGCCCGAGCCGTGGAACAAAGCTCGGCATTCGCCAGGGCGACTGCGCCGAACCCCGCAACCACCGCGATCAGTGATTTTTCGTCCTGGCTGAACGGCCCTTCCTGCCGGGGATACACCAGGACCGCTCCCTGCGTCTGAGAGGTGCGAAACGGCGCAGCCACCAGCATGCCGGCCGGAATCAACTCACCCAAAGAATGAGCAGAAGGATCAATGGTTGCTGTGATGGGTTCCCCGGCGGCAACCGCGCGGGTGGCGAGGTCGGCCGCAAATTGCAGGCCTTTGCGATCATGACGGGCCCGGACCAGGGCGGCCATCTGCGGATTTTCAGCGGCAACCGCGCGCAATCCAAACCCGGCGCCCTGGCGTAACAGCACGCAGACCAGGCGGGTTCGAAGCAGCAGCCGCAAACGGTCGGCCACCGCTTCCACCACGGCAGAGGCATCGGGCACCGAATGTAAGGCATGTGCCACTTCCGCCAGCAGTTCGGCGCGCCGGTGTTCCTCGCGAGAAGCCTGGGTCAGGCGCGTCGCTTCCAGCAGACTGCCTAACTGTCCGGCGAGAATGGTCGCCTTGGCGGCCATGTCGTCGGTGAAAAAATCCGGATTCGTGGCGTGCAGAAACGCGACTGCCCCGATCACTTCGTTGGAGACAATCAGAGGCGCGGCCATGGCTGCGGCGGTTGGGAACTCACTAGCCAAGACCGAGCGGCTGGGATCGAAGTGATTGACGTAAACGGTCTTGCGGCTTCGAATGGCATCGAAAGCTAACGCGGTCTGATCGCCACGCAAGCGCCGGCCGCGAAAGCGATCTGCCAGATTGCCGTCGGCCTCGGTTCCAACCAGTTCGTTGGGAGGAACGAACTCCCAGAAATAGACTCCATCCAACCCCCAGAATTCGCGCACTGCTCGGCAAAACAGCCGGATGAGAGCGGAGGGTTCAGTGCCTTGGGAAGCAGCAGTCGAGAACCGCAATAATAGCTTCTGGAAGGCGTCGTCGGATGGTGGACCCAGCCCAGCTAGCACCGAGGTTTTTCCCGATTCCATGTCTATCGCCGCTTGCCGGCTTGCGCAGCGGCATTTGCGCACAACTAATTGAATATACAGGCAAAGTAGCCTGCAATCTCAATTTGAGTCAAGGGAATAAGGGGCCGGGGTCTCAACTTGCAAACATTGTGAAACGGCCACAAACGACAGCGAACCACGGAGCCGGAATCGCAGGCAAGAAGAAAGGCCCCGCGCGCGCTGCGAGGCCTTGGTGCTCGACTCTGTTCCAAAGCGTCCTTATGCTGCTGCTTTCTCGTCGAAGCGGATCAGCACCTTGGTATATCCATCCACCCGCTTATCGAACTTCTCGTACGCCTCGGGCGCTTGATCGATGCGGATGTGGTGGCTGACGATCCTGCCGGGTTTCGCCCTGCCGTTCACGATCAGGTCGCGCAAGTATTCGTTGTACTTCTTCACGGGAGCCTGGCCGCTCCCCAATTGCAATCCCTTGTCGAAGAAATCAGCGATGGGAAACGGATAGATTCCCTGCTTCGCCTGCTCATTCCCTGCTCCGGGATCGGGAGCCATATACACTCCGATAATTCCCACATTTCCGGTGGGATTCACGACCCGGACGACGTTCTCCAGGACCTGAGTTGCCTTTTCGGTGGAAGGGTCGTCATCGTTGCGCGCCTGATAGCCGACTGCGTCGATGCCGCAATCGACCCCGCCCATCTTCTCTTCTCCGGGACGCAAGCTCTGCTGAATGCCGCGGTTCTTTTTTCTCAATTCAAAAATCGCCTTAACCGGATCTCCTTTGCTGAAATCCACGGGAATGGCTCCCATTTCGCGAGCTTTTTCGAGACGATCCCTCACGCAATCGACCACGTACACTTCGGAGGCGCCTTTCAGCAGAGAGCAATAAGCGGAAAGCAGTCCGACTGGCCCTGCGCCGAACACCGCGACCGTCTTGCCCGGTGTGACGCAAGCCAGCTCAGTTGCGTGGAATGCCGTCGGAAATACGTCAGAGAGCAACAGGAAGTCATCTTCCCATTGATCGCCGGGCGTGCCCGGCAGCTTCAGGCAATTGAAATCGGCGTAGGGCACCAGCACAAACTCAGCCTGTCCGCCCTGATACGGCCCCATGCCTGCGTATCCGTAGGCGGCGTGCGGTTGATTTGGATTCAGGGTCAGGCACGCTTCGGTACGGCCCCGGTGGCAGTTGAAGCAGAATCCGCAGGAAACATTAAACGGCAGCACCACCCGGTCACCCTGCTTGATGCTGCGAACCGCTTCCCCGACCCGCTCGATCACTCCCATAATTTCGTGCCCGACAACGGTGCCCTCCTTGAGTGGAGTGCGGCCGTCGTACATGTGAAGGTCACTTCCGCAGATGCCGCTGGTCGTGACTCTCAGAAGCGCATCGGTAGGCGATTGCAATTCCGGCACCGGCCGGTCTTTCACTGTCATCTGGTGAACACCTTCAAACGTGACTGCTTTCATTTCTGGAACTCCGGAGGAGAAATTTTGTAGTGCCCTGCTAGGATGGGAGGCGCGGGAAGCAGGATGTCCTGTGCTCCCGACAATCGAGAGCTGCTTCTGAGGAAAATTCGATGGCGAACAATCCCCAGACCGTGCTGATAACGGGCGCTTCCGGCGGCATAGGATACGAACTCGCCAAACTCTTCGCCTATGACCACTTCAACCTGGTGCTGCTGGCCCGCAGTGAAGGGAAACTGGACAAATTCGCGGACGAATTGCGCCGGCAGTTTTCTGTCCAGTAAAAAACCTGATATGCGATCTTTCTTACCGCGCGGCAGCGCAAACTGTCTTTGATCAATTGCAGGCTGAAGGTATCGCGATAGACATTCTCGTCAACAATGCCGGGTACGGCCGCCACGGTCTCTTTGCTGAGATTCCCCTGGAAGAATCCTCCGGGCAGATTCACCTGAACGTATTGGCACTCACCGCGCTGACCCGGTTGTTTCTGCCTGGCATGATTGGGCGCCGGGCCGGGAAGATTCTAAACGTGGCTTCCACCGCGGGATTCCAGCCGGGACCGCTGATGGCAGTTTATTACGCGACCAAGGCTTATGTGATCTCATTTTCAGAGGCTATCGCGAACGAACTACAAGGCACGGGAGTGACCGTCACCTGTCTGTGCCCGGGGCCGACGAAAACCGGTTTCGCGGCGCGCGCACAAAACGATACTTCTCGCCTGTTCAAGAGCTTCGCCGCGATGGAGGCCAAAGCCGTGGCCAAAGACGGCTATCGCGGCCTGATGAAGGGCAAACCGCTGGTGATCTCCGGATTAAGAAACTGGATTGTGGCCGAATCTTCCCGCTTCGCCCCAAGAAGTTTGGCGACATCCATTTCACGCTGGGTATCGGAGAAATCAGAGTGAAGTCAGAAAGATTTGCGGCAGAAATGCCATACGAACGCGGGCTCGATCAATTCACCGAAAATGGGGTTCAGGCCGGGGGCGCAATCAGCCACCGTTTGACCCGCCGCACTACAGATTCGGGGCTTCCGCTTCCATATCCACTAAACCATCTTTGTAAGTGCGCGACGAGATGCGGGCACGGGCTTCGAGCAGCGACAGCAGTTTGCCCTCGCTCTGCGGCATGCGCAAGTGCACCCGGCTGATGGGATCCTCGGCAAGCATTTGGTCAATCCGCTGCAGCAGCGTGTCCATCCCGATGCCGCGGGCGGCGGAAACATGCACGGTGCGCGGGTCGTCTACCAGGGACTCCCGCTGCAGCGGCGGTAGTAGATCGATTTTGTTCATTACCCGCAGGCGCGGTTTGCTTTTCGGCTTCCAGTTCCTTGAGCACGCGCTCGACTTGCGCATCCTGCTCGGCGGATAAAGGACTGCCGGCATCCGACACGTGCAGAATCAGGGCGGCGCGCTGCACTTCTTCCAGCGTGGCGCGGAACGCCGAGACCAGCGTGTGGGGCAAATTGCGAATGAATCCCACCGTGTCCGACAGCAAGACTTCGCGCCGTGAAGGCAGGGTCAACGCCGCGAATCGTGGGATCGAGGGTGGCAAACATGCGGCGAGAGCCAGCACGCCCGCCTGGGTCGAGCGCATTGAACAGTGTGGACTTGCCTGCGTTGGTGTAACCGACCAGGGCCACCGTGGAAACCGGAACCGACTCCCGCCGCTGCCGCTGCTGGGCGCGGATGCGGCGCACGTTCTCCAGTTGCTGCTTCACGTGGCGGATGCGGCGGTAAATTTTGCGGCGGTCGGTTTCCAGCTGCGTTTCGCCGGGGCCGCGGGTACCGATGCCTCCTCCCAGCTGCGACATCTCGATTCCGCGCCCGGCCAGCCGCGGCAGCAAGTATTCCAGTTGCGCCAGTTCCACCTGCAGCTGGCCTTCCCGGGTGCGGGCATGCCGGGCGAAAATATCGAGTATCAGCTGGGTGCGATCGATGATGCGCGCGTCGACCACTCGCTCGATGTTGCGCTGCTGCGAAGCCGTGAGGTCGTGGTCGAAGAGCAGCAGATCGGCCGACACGGAAGCGGCTGCGCCCGCAATCTCCTCCAGCTTTGCCGCTGCCCGATCAGCGTAGCCGGATCGGGACGGCTGCGGCGCTGGAGAAACTCGACCGGCAATTTCGGCGCCGGCGCTGGTGGCAAGGGTATGCAGCTCGTCCAGCGACTCTTCGGCGCTGAAATCGGAATGGGGGGCGCCTTCGAAGCGGAAGCCGCACGAGTTAGGCGCTGTCGCGCGCAGCCCGCGCTCCGGCTGAGCGAGCAGGGAATCCCGAGCGCTGCCCGCTTCCCGAGATGCGCACAGGGAGTATTCCAGGCCCACCAGGAAGGCGCGTTCTCTGCGAGGCTCAGCGCGAATCATCTGTGAAACGATCGCCAGGGTGCGGACATGCCGAACTCTCATCCGCTTCGTGAGCGACCGGAGGCGGCTCAATCGATACTGGGTCTTCGCTGGTTTCCGATTTAGCCATCGACGCCGACTTACCGGAGTGGCGCCGGGCGAGTCTCGCCTGTTCCGATCGGCTTTCAGCATGCATCGATCTTCCCATGGCGACCGTCGAGATCGCGTGCTTGAAGATCAGCTGTTCCTGGTTGTTGCTTTCGAGCACGACCGAATATTTGTCGAATGAACGGATACGCCCGGTCAACTTTACCCCGCTCAGCAGGTAAATGGTGATATTGCATCCGCTCTTTGCGGGCAGTGTTGAGAAAAGAATCCTGTATGTTTTGCGCCGGCTTGTTGTCCATCGCCGATCTCCTTGCCATGCGGCCGAGTAGCTGCGCGGCCCCATGGCCACTGCTGCCAGTGTACAGGCGCAGGGCGGCCGGAACAATCACAGATGCGGGCGACATTCACGAACGCACCCAAGGAACCAGCATGCTCAATTCGGCAAATGGGGGGCCAGTTCGACAAAAGAGGCCAGCCTTTCGGCTGGCCCTGAGAGTCGATCTGAGTTTTAGAACGAAACCCGCAACCCGAAGCGGATGGTACGATGGCCGCCGTCCCACAAAGTGGGATCACCAAATCCGTCGCCTTCGGCATTGTCGCCCGCGTCTTCGATGATGGGATCGACCGTGTAAGGATTGGGATGGTTAAACACATTGACGAAACTCGTGTGCCAATTGATGTTGACGCGCTCGCCGACCTTTATGTTCTTCCCGATCTGGAAATTGGCGGTGTTAGTCCGTGCGTCGCGCAGGCTGTTGCGTGCCGCAGTGCCCCAGGGAGTGCCAAACACGCTTTCCGCTTGCAGGCCATTGGCAATGAAGCGAACCTGATCCTGACCGACAGCGTTGACGTCCCCAGTTGTGTTCAGCGCGGTGAAATCGAAGAGTGCACCGGCTGGCGCGCTGCAAACGTCGCCCCCAAAATAATTGCAGGCGTCAGCTGCATACACTCCGATCGAAGTAACCGGCGCTGAAGGGTTGCTCAGGAACGGCCGCAACGTTTCGTAACTACCATTGAAAGACTGGTCAAAGCTCGTATCGGTGGGTTGTAAGGGCCTGTGTACAGATTGAAGAAATACTGGACCGGCGTGTACGGCTGTCCGGGTTGCAGGATGTAGCTGCCAGCCACGTTCCATCCCCCGAGAATATGGCCGATAACTCCGTGTTGTGAACGGTAGAAGGGCAGTTCCTCGTAGAACGAAACTGTCCAGCTATTCGGGAAGTCCAGACCGGAAATACCGTACTCCTGGTTGGTGTAGTCGAGAGGATTCTGCGAGAAGGCGTACGTGTGCCTCCGCCGCTGAAACTTCCGAAAATTTCGTCCACGTTAGACAGCGTCTTGCTCCAGGTGTAGTTAGTCTTGAGCGTCAACTGGTTAAACAGATTATTGGTTCGAAGTTCGGCCTGCAGCGCATTGTAGTTGGAGTATCCCGTATTGGTGCGCTCGCGAACCTTTCCTTCATTGCAATTGACGCGTCCCACTGCGCGAGGCCACGACTGCGTCCGTCGACGAGCACGGCGTGACGCCAGCCGGAAGTACGCTGGAACTGAACACGCCATCTGCAACTCCGGCTGCAAGTCCAGCAATGTAAGGATTGGCATCGATAGATTGGAACAAATCCTGCGCCTTGTTTCCCACGTATCGGATCTCGGCGGCAGCATGCGCCCCCAGTTCACGCTGCACTCCGAAGCTCCAGCTGTGCACCCGGTCGGGACCAAAATGCGGGCTGATTGAGGTTTGATTGACCGCCCGCGGATCCAAGACTCCAAGCGGTAGATAGGCAGCCAGCGCGGAGCGGACGTTCGGTCCAGTTGGATCGGCGGGCATCGGCCCTGGGGCTGACGCCGTCGTGGACAACGCTTGCGGCGCATAGGTCGCCATGTTCAGGTAGATGTTGTAGAACGGCGGGTCATAGCTCAGACGATAACCGCCGCGGATGACGGTCTTGTTCTCTCCAAGCAACCATCCTCCCGAGGGACTCCAGGCGAAACCGATGCTCGGTCCCCAGCTGTCTTTGGGAGCTGGAATCGTCGGATAAGTGGTAATCGAAAGTGGCAGGCTGGGATCCCAGAAGGGGCTCGATCCGCTCTGTTGCGCTACGTCATTTTCGTGGAAAAGGTTGGCCGGCTGGCCATAGTATGACCAGGTCAATCCCAGGTTCAAAGTGAGATGGCTGGTCAACCTTACGTCATCCCCGAAGTAGAGAAATGTGTCCTTCTCCCGGAAGTCCAGCAGGGGGTTGCCCAGTGCAATGTTCACATGGTCAGGCTCATTTCCCGCGTAGGCGTTCCAATCAGCAAAAACATAGCTGCCGTTTACGTTAGGCAGGAAATGGTTGGGGGAATGCTGGTAGGTAAAATTCACCCCAGCTTTTAGCTGGTGCCGGCCTTTTACATAGCTCCAGTTGTCTTGTACTTGATAGGTGTTGACCACGCGGCCCTGGGGAAAGCTCGTTCCCGGCCCGTATCCGAGGAGTGACGTATCTGCAAAGCTGACATTGGTCAGAGCATCAGAAAGTGCAGTCTGGCTTGGCACAGTATTCAGAGAATTGGTGCCGAATTCTACAGTGACCCGGCCATAGTTCACACGTAGTTCGTTGAGCATTTTATCGCTCAGCTTGCGGGTCCAGCTGCCATAACCTTGCTGGCCCACGGAAGGAACGCTGATCGGATATCCCTGTGCCGCCTGGCCCTCGTCGTAGTTCAGAAAGGTCTGCTTCTGCCAAATATAGCGGCCACTGAACGTGTTTGTGTCACCCACTACATCGACTCTGCCTATCGCACCGTAGCCA
>CAWCSH010000008.1:0-457834 GCA_963798155.1 Terriglobia bacterium | reverse complement strand
GCAGCTTGGCCTCTTTGGCCTCTCCGGGAGACGAATAGCTGGCCTTGGGCAAGGCAATGCCCAGCTTCTGCGCGACCGCCCGCACCGCTTCGGGAAAAGTGATGTTCTCGATCTTCTGGACGAAGCTGAAGACGTCTCCTGAAACTCCGCAGCCAAAGCAGTGATAGAACTGCCGGGTGGCGTGCACTGAGAACGACGCCGTCTTCTCCCCGTGAAACGGACATAGCCCGGAATAGTTCTGCGCCCCCGCCTTCTTCAGCTTGACGTAGTCGCCCACAATGCGGACGATGTCCGCCTGCTGCTTGACGGTGTACGCGAAATCGCCAGGGTTAGCCATGTTTGTTCCGTTCCTCTGTGCCCTCCGTGGTGGTGAATTCAATTCAACCACAGAGTACGCGGAGAAGCACAGAGCCTAGGGTTGCCGAGACTGTTTGTAAGGAATCGGGATACCACGCGGCACAACGCTCCCCCAGGATTGTGAGCCAGAGCAGGTCCGTTTTGAATGCAAAGGATGAGGATTGCTGTGGAGAAGCTGTGGAAGATAGGGATGAGCGGTTGACGTGCGAGGAAAAACCAAGTACGAGGCTGGACGAATACGCACTTGGCAATATGCTGTTCAACCATGCCTGCCTATTACCAGGCGAGATTAGCGGATTTTGTGAACGAGAACCCACCAACTGTTTTGGGAAGGCTTGCGCAAGCAAACGCAGTTGCACGATTCCCCCTAACTCCACAGGCAGTAGAGGCCTGGCAAGCTCAACTCCCGACGTTCACTGCTGCCGCGGCGGTCACCTCTTGGCGAGGTTCCCAGATGCCCACAACTGGAGCATATTGCTTGAGTATCCGATCCCAGTTGTTGGCAAACGAATCGACGCCGTCCTACTAGCCAACAACCTTATCATCGTAATCGAGGCAAAGACCGGAGCCAGTCCTACATCAGCCGCTCGCCAGGTGGATGACTATGCTTTGAATCTCGCGTGTTTTCACGAATACAGCAAAGGCAGGACGATCATTCCCATAGTCGTCGCGGATGCACCGGTTGCGAGCAACACCTGTAACACCATGTTCGACAGTCTCATCGAGAGGTGCCGGTTCAGTCCCACGGCAGATCTCGGCGCCGTTCTGGAAAGCGCTTGCGTTCAGCATTTTCAAGGCGGCGAGGTCAGAATCGATGCTGAGCAATGGGACCAGAGCCGATTCCGGCCTATACCACCGATTATCGATGCTGCCGTTGCCCTTTACTCCGAGATGAATGTGTTTGAAATCGGCCACTCCTGTGCCGCTCGTGAGGATCTAGAGAAACAACAAGTGTTCTGGTCGCGGCAGTTCTCGAAGCGCAATCACAGCGCCGAAAGATTATCTGCTTTGCTACCGGTGTGCCTGGGGCTGGAAAGACCCTCGTGGGCCTTAACACGGTGCATCGGCCCGAAATTAAGGATTTCTCATCGTTCTTGTCGGGAAATGGGCCGCTGGTAAAAGTTATTCAAGAGGCACTGACGCGAGATGTTGTGAAAAGAAGCCAAGACCGGGCCCGACGGGTCACTCGGCGAGAGGCTGAGCTAGAAGTCCAAGCTTTCGTCCACAATGTTCACCGTTTCGCTGATGAATATTACGGGGCAGGGCAACAACGGCCAGTTCAAAGGGTGATTGTGTTCGATGAGGCGCAACGAGCCTGGGACGACGATCAGAATGCTAAGGCGGGCCGTTCAAAGGTATCTGAAGCGAACATGATGCTCGAAGTAATGAGTCGGCACTCCGATTGGGCGGTAATCATCGCCCTGATCGGAGGCGGTCAGGAAATCAATCGCGGCGAAGCAGGTTTGGCGGAATGGGGCCGCGCATTGACGGCATTTCCTGAGTGGCGCATTTATGCCTCGCCTGTCGTCCTGGACGACAATACCGCGCCGGAGTTTCGTCTCTTCGCGACGGATGCTGCGTCGGCCTTCGATCGCGTAGTGCCAATTCCGGCTCTACATCTCAAAGTATGTACGCGTTCCATTCGGGCGCAACGAATTTCGGATTGGGTCGATGCAGTTTTGGCAGGACGGGCTAACGAAGCCAACCAGATTGCACAGGGTCTCGATGAAAGCCGATCGTCACGAGAAGTATCAGGACAACGAGGGCATGGTTGAATGGGAATCGACGGCGCGGTTTGACGCGCTCGGGTTTGGTTTCGAGTGCAAGCGCAAGTCGGCTCCGTGCCGACGGTCTGGAGCCCACCTTTGACTTTCACCAGCGATTCGCCTGGGAACACTGGTTCCTCGACACACACCAGTGTGCGGACCCTAGATGCAGTCATCGATACTGCAACGATGTCCGTGCAAGCTCCCAACTGGAAGTTGCTGCAACACAGTTCGAAATCCAAGGACGGAACTGGACTGGATCGGCCTATGCTGGGGCGAGGATTTCACCTGGAATGGTTCGCGGTGGGGTTCACCGGCGCTTCAATAATAGGCAGTGGCGGCCGATAAAGCCAAGCGACCACCGAAGAATAAGCTACTTAGTGAACGGTTATCGCGTCCTGCTGACACGGGCACGCCAAGGCATGATCATTTATGTGCCAGCACCCGAGAAACTGGATACGAGTCGGTTGCCCGACGATCTGGACCGAACTGCTGCGTTCTTAGTCAGTTGCGGCGCCGTCTCCCTCGATGATCAAACGGGATAACCTAACATCAAGATGGACTTCAGCCTCGTTGTAGCGACAAGTGATCTTTGCGGTTTTGAATGCTCGAGATCATGCCTGGCCAAATGCCAAGTGCTAAGTGCCAACCGCTCCCTACACCCTTAACTCCACCACCGTTGCCCCTGCCCCGCCTTCGTTCTGCGGAGGCTCGGATACCGACTCCACATGAGGATGCTTCTGCAATCCACCACCGTCGCCCCGCCGCCGCCCTCGTTCTGCGGCGGCTCGGTGACCGTGACAACATGCGGATGCTTCTGCAGGTACTGGCGCAGCGCCTTGCGCAGGATGCCCATGCCGCTGCCGTGAACCACTCGCACCCTGCGGAAGGCCCGGCGAGGAAGGCGCGATCTACGAACTTTTCGACTTCGCGGGTGGCATCGTCCACGGTGCGGCCGATCACGTTGATTTCTGTCGGCACCTGCTCGATCTTCGGGTTCGCAGCGACACGGTGATGCCGCGCGCGCGCGCCGCCTTCACCGGAGATCGGCGGCGCGGGCGATGACCTCGGCGATGTCGTCGCGGGCGATCTTCATCTTCATGGAGCCGACTTCCACTTCGAAGTGCTCGTCGTCGAAATAGCGCGAAACCTTGCCGTCGCGCGCCCAACGACTTCAGCTTGACCGTGTCGCCCTCGGAAACGTGCTTCACCACTTGCGGCTGCGCGTGAGGGTCGCCGATATCGGCGCCGGTGGCTGTGGGCGACCACGGTGGAATCGAACTGCTCGCGGAATTCGCGCCGCAGTTTGGCGATGCGGCGCTCGGCGTCTTTGGACAGCTTCTGGGCGGCAGCCCGCTCCTGCACGGCGCTGACCGCCTCGCGCGCGTGATACTCGAAATCGCGCAAGACGCTCTCCAGCTTCTTCTCCATCTCGCGGACTTTGGCTTGCTGCTCGCTTGCGGCCTTCGGCGGCCAGGCGCTTTCCTCCCGCTCCAGTTCCTGCTCGCGTTCGCGAAGCGCGACGCGCTCGGCTTCGGCTTCGCGCAGCTCGCTATGCAGGCGGTCGAGAAACTGGCCGACGTCGCTGGCCTGCGATCCCAGACGCTGACGCGCGCGCGATTCGATGATCTGCGGATTGAGCCCCAGGCGCTGGGCGATATTGATGCCCGCCGATGCGCCAGGCACGCCGACTTCGAGCTCGTAGGTGGGCTCGAGGGTGCTCTCGTCGAAGCCTACCGCGGCATTGACCACGCTCGGCGTGTTCGCGGCGTAAACCTTGAGCGAAGTGTGATGGGTGGAGATCGACGCTAATGCAGCCCACGCGGCGGAAGTGTTCGGCGATAGCGACGGCCAGCGCCGCGCCTTCTTCGGGATCGGTCGCCGACCCGAGTTCGTCGAGCAGCACCAGCGATTGCGGCGTGGCGGTGCGCGAGATGAAATCGATGTTGGTGACATGCGCCGAAAACGTGGAGAGATTCTGCTCGATGGACTGGTAGTCGCCGATGTCGGCGAGCACCGCGTCGAATACCGGCAGCTCGGCGCGGTCGGCCGGAACCGGATTCCCGACTGCGCCATCAGCGCCAGCAGTCCCACGGTTTTCAGCGCGACGGTTTTTCCGCCGGTGTTTGGACCGGTGATGATCAGCTGCGCGGCGGTCGCCCTCGAGTTCCACGCGTAATGGGGACCGACTGTCGATCCCTTTGGCTTTGAGATTTCGTTCCAGCAGAGGGTGGCGGGCGTTGTGCAGGATCAGGTCGCCGGCGTTCGCTGGTCATGCGGCCAGAATCTGCACGGCACACACAGTCGTAATCTTCCGCGAAGCGGGCTTTGGCAAACTGCAATTCCAGTTCAGCGAGTATGTCGAAGCGCGGCCAGGATCGCGTCTGCGTTCTCGCCGATGCTGGCGCGTCATCTCGAGCAGAATGCGGTGGATCTCGGCCTGCTCTTCCTCCAGCAGGCGCACCAGTTCGTTGTTCTGCTCGATGGTTTCGAGCGGCTCGACGAACACGGTCTGGCCGCTGGAACTGGCGCCGTGCACCACGCCCTGCACCCGCCGCTTCTGCTCCACCTTTACCGGAATCACGAAGCGCTCGCCGCGGATGGTGATGAGTTCATCCTGCACCGCGCCGCCTTCGGCGAGACGGCGCAGGTAGCCGCGAAGCGACTCCTGAATGAGGCGGCTTCTGCTTCTCAGTTTCGCGGCGAATGCGGGCCAGCTCGGGCGAGGCGCGGTCGTCGAGCGTTCCATCGGGAAGAATTTTGTTGCGGAACGACCGCAGAAAAGTAGTGAAGTCGCCGATGCGCGCCGAGAGGTCGCCCACCGCATTCCACGCGCTTCGCATCGCCGCCGGAGGGCTCAATGCAATCTCCCGCCACTCCGCCGCCCGATCGACTACCAGGACGACGTCGCGTATCTCAGAGGTTTCGAGGGCAGCTCCGGTGATGCGGGCTTTTGCAATGAGAGTGGAGACATCGAGAAGGCCCGAGAAGTCAAAGCGGCCGCCTACCCGGCGATATTCCCGCAGTTCTTCGACCAATCGATGCTGAGTTTCAATCCACGAGCGATCAGCGGACGGAGCCAGCGCCGCAATGCGCTGCCGGCCGAGCGGAGAGTTGGCGTATCCACGGAGCAGGTCCCGCAGCGATTCGAACTCCAAAGCTCGCGCACTGGTGTGGGCAAGCGGCGCGGGAACCATGGAAGCGGCAGCCATCGAGACTCATGTTACAGGAGGGAAAGGTGCGATTTCCGGTTGCGGATTCCGCTATGCTTTTGCGGCCGCAACCTCGACGGGAGAAACCGTCCTGGCGATGGGGAAGCGCAGCACAAACGCGGCCCCGCCTTCGGGACGATTGAAACAGGTAATCTGACCATCGTGGTCCTGCATCACTCCGTAGGTTGCGCTCAGTCCGAGGCCGGTGCCTTTTCCCACCGGCTTGGTGGTGTAGAAGGGATCGAATACTTTCTGCGGATCACGCATTCCCGGTCCAGAGTCCAGGAACTCCAGCACCAGGTCTTGCTTCTCGCAACGCGCGCTCAGGCTGAAATGGCCGCCACCCGATTCTTCCAGCGCGTCCGCCGCATTATTAATGATGTGCAGGCAGCATTGGAAAAGCTGGTTGGCATCTCCCCAGACGCGCGGCAGGTGTTCGCTGATGTGCGAGTTCACCTTGATCTTGCGGCCTTCGAGGCGAAGCAACTGGGTTTGCAAGGCGCGGTTCAAGATGACGCCCATATCCACCAGTGACTTCTCGCCCGAGGCCTGCTGGCCAAAACTGAGTAGGCCGGAAACCAGGTCGCGGGTGCGACGCGCCTGCAGTCCAATTTTCTCGACCATGCTCTGCTGTTCGGGGCCGAGCTTGCCGTGACTCAACAGCTCGGAGTAGCCGAGAATCGCCGCCAGGGGGTTGTTAATTTCATGCGCCGCGCCCGCGACCAGCTGTCCCAGGGACGCCAGTTTTTCTTTCTGCACCAGTTGTTGTTGCACCCGCTGCAGATTTTCAAGGCTGGAGCGGGACTGGCGGAGCAGCCGGATGAGTTCCTGATCGAGCAGATATTGCCGCACGAACACAAACACACCCAGCGTCAGCATGGCTGCCAGGGTGACCAGTACGCGAAAGCGAAGCTGGCGCGGCCCAGGTTGGCATGCATAGCCCAGAAGCCCATGAGCGGCAAAGAGAGCATCGCCAGCATGGCCAGCCGCGGAGGCAGCGATCTCCAGCGCTCGCTGACCGTGGGAGCGGGATCGCTGGCTGGATTCAGCTCCCGGGCCAGCATGATGGTGCGAATCATCCACCAGACGGAGGCGATCAGAGGAATGTCATAGAGGCTGCCGGTGTAGTAGGCATCGCGGGCAATGGCAGCGTTGATCGCGAGCGAACTCAGAGAATACAGTCCGTAAGCGATGAAGAGGTTGCGGTAGATCGCCTTCCAACTGTTGCGGGTGGTGGTGCTCAAGATTGCGAGTGCGGCCAGCAACACCAGATTCTCGATGAAATACAGCCGGTCATAATTACGGCTGTACACCAGCTTGTTCAGAACCACGTACTCGTCGGGAAAGATCACGAAGGCGTAGAGAAAGACCCACCACACCAGCAACATCAGAAAGTTCAAGGTGCCGAGGTAGAGCTTGTATCCCTTTTGCGCATAGTGCGGACACAGTGCCACGGCCGCCATGAACGGCACAACGTGCACAAAGAGGATGGCGTCTCCTACGAAAGGATCAGGGATTTCGCGCCGCAGCAGAACTTCGTAGATGGTCCACAACGCCTGATTAACTGTCCAGAGGAAGCTGCCTGCGGCGATCAGGGCCCAGAACGCGCGGACCTGGCCACGCGTGGAAACCGACCGGGTCGTTGCCACCACCGTAGCCACCAACATCAGCAGCAGGGTCACAATGTCCCCGAAAGCAATCAGCGCCGGAGAATTTTTCGGCACGGTGAGCGACACCGCGGCATAGGCCAGGAGGAGGCCGACGGTGCCAGCGGTCCAGCGGTTGCGCCCGAAGTTCATAGATACCGGAATTCTAGTGGCAGTCGTCGCCGGATCGAGGCCCGAGACCAGCGGGAAGGTTACGTAAGTACCGAACAATCATCGACGCAACGCCGTGATCTGCGCGACCTCGGATGAATGCCTTAGGCGCGCATGAACCGTCAGGCGGCTGCAGAGTATCTGGAAGTCCGGCCCTTTGGTTTGGCCTTGGAATGAGTGCCCTGTCTGCTAGAATCGCCTCATAAAGGTTGGCCTTTCGCCGCTCGACATGAGCTTTCCTGCTACCCGCCTTCGCCGCCTGCGACAGAGTGAGCCCTTGCGCTCGCTGGTGCGCGAAACCCGGCTCAGTCCGCAGTCGCTGGTGTATCCACTTTTTGTGTGTTCCGGCGAGGGCGTGCGCAAACCAATCAACTCCATGCCTGGGGTGTTCAACCTTTCGATCGATGAAGCGGTGAACGAAGCCCGGGAGACCTTTCAGCTGGGAGTTCCCGGCGTCATTCTGTTCGGTTTACCGGAGAAGAAGGACGAGGTTGCCACTGGGGCCTGGGCGGAGGATGGAATCGTGCAGCAGGCGGCCCGCGCGATCAAGCGCGAAATCCCAGATTTGCTGGTGATTGGTGATGTCTGCCTGTGCGAGTACATGTCACACGGTCACTGCGGCATCGTGAAAGCCAGTCATGCGCCGCAGTCGCTCGGAGCAGCCGCTCGCGATGCCGTCCGAGTAGTGACGGCTGAAAACGACAAAAAGTCGCAGGCGATCGATTCCGCGGCAGGCAAACTGGCCCAAGCCGCTGGGGCACAGTATGAAATCGTGAATGACGCCACTCTGGAATTGCTGGCCCGGACTTCGGTGTCGCTGGCGCGGGCGGGAGTGGACATCATCGCTCCCTCCGACATGATGGACGGCCGGGTCGGCGCCATCCGCAAGGGTCTCGACGATGCCGGACTGATCAACACGCCGATTCTCTCCTACGCCGCCAAGTTTGCCTCGGGATTCTACGGGCCGTTCCGCGAAGCCGCCGACTCGGCTCCGCAGTTTGGCGATCGGCGTTCCTACCAGATGGATGGCGCAAATCTTCGCGAGGCCATGCGCGAGATTGAACTCGACATCGAAGAAGGCGCGGACATGATCATGGTCAAGCCCGCCATGCCCTACCTCGACGTGATCGCCGCCGCCCGCGAACGCTTCGATCTGCCGCTTGCCGCCTACCAGGTCTCTGGCGAGTACGCCATGATTGAAGCCGCCGCGCACAACAACTGGATCGACCGCGAGCGGGTGATGATGGAGTCTCTGGTTTCGATCCGCAGGGCCGGGGCAAGCATCATTCTCACTTACTACGCCAAGGAAGCAGCGCGGCTGCTTGAGTAGCATATTCGGTCCGTCGAACTAACTCATAAAATTGTCGTCCTGAGCGAAGTAGGTGCTTCGCGAATGCGAAGCAACTACGCAGTCGAAGGACCCCTACCCGCAAACCGCTTCCCTGCCATTGCAAGGCATTCGCACTCACTTTGCGGCGGACGTAAATGCCGAAGAGCCACACCGTTTTCAGCTCCCTCTTGTTAGAATCCTGCCCATGCGAATTCCACGCTGCTTCCGCCGCACTTGCGCTCTGTTATTCCTCCTCGCCCTACTCCCCTGCCTGTCGCAGGCGCAATCCGGAGAACCTCTTCAATTTCGGGTGAAGCTCTCGCCGGAACTCGGCTCCGCTCCCGCCTCAGGCCGGCTGATTGTCTTTCTCTCCTCCTCCAAGAAGGTTGAGAAGGAACTCCATCCCGAGTTTGGCGATGATGCGCACTCGGTCTGGATCACCGCCCGCGAGGTCCACGACCTGAAGCCGGGCGCAAGCATCGAGCTGCACTCCGACGATCCCACTTATCCGGCGCCTGTCGCCCAGGCACCCGCAGGCGACTATCAAGCCATGGCTCTACTCGATGTCGCGCATCACTACGCTTACAACGGAGATGATCCGGGAGATTTGCTCAGCGCCGTCATCCCGCTGAAGGAGCTCGATCCGGCACACGCCGGCGTCATAGAACTGACGCTCACTGAACGCAAGCCGGAAGAGACCATCACTCCGCCGGAGTCCGGCGAAATGCTCGATTTCGTCAGCCCATCGCTATCGGCCTTCTGGGGACGTCCCATCCACATGCGGGGAGTCGTGCTGCTGCCGCCGCACTATAAAGAATCTCCGCACCGGCGCTATCCCACCGTCTATTGGACCCACGGTTTTGGCGGAGACCTCTCCGGCATTGCCAAACATGTAGCGCCCGCCTATGCCAAGAAGATGGCATCGGGCGACCTGCCCGAAATGATTTACGTGCTGCTTGACGAATCCTGCCCGGGCGGGACCCATGAATTTGCTGACTCGGTGAACAACGGCCCCTGGGGCAAAGCCCTAACCACAGAACTGATTCCTCACCTGGAAAAGCAATACCGCATGGACGGCAAGCCCAGCGGCCGTTTGCTTACGGGACACTCCTCGGGCGGCTGGGCCGTCCTCTGGCTTCAGGTGGCTTATCCCATGGTATTTGGCGGCTCATGGCCGACGTCGCCCGATCCATCCGACTTCCGCAGTTTTACTGGCCCGAACCTGCGTGCCGACCCATTGCCGAATTTCTATCACGATGACGGCGGACATCCCTGGCAGTTGATCCGCATGAACGGACGCGAAGTGGAGTCGCTCGAAGACTACTCACGGCAGGAAGCGGTGCTGGGAGAGTACGGCGGGCAGATCGCATCCTTTGAGTGGGTGTTCAGCCCTCGCGGCAAAGACGGCCGCCCTGAACCTCTGTTCGATCGCGCGAACGGGGTGATTGATCCCGAGGTCGCCAAAGCCTGGGAGAAATACGACATCTCTATGGTATTGCGAAAGAATGCGGCGAAATTGCGGCCGCTGCTCGAGAACAAGATCCACCTGACGGTCGGCACCGCCGATACTTTCCATCTTGACGAGCCGGCTCACCTGCTCGACCAGACCATGAAGGAGCTTGGAATCAAAGCGACTTTCACTTACCTGCCGGGCAAGACCCACATGGATTTATATAAAGACGGCCTGCAGGAACAGATCGCCAAAGAGATGCTGGCGGTGGCGCGGCCGGCAGTTCACTCCAAAACCTCCGCTCACCACACAACCCGGAAATCAGTGCTTCACTGAGGCGAGCAGCACGACGCCGGCCACTCACCCCCCAAACTCGGCAAAGCCCATGGCCGCCAGCACTCCCCGGGCAATCCTGCGCAGCGTTCCCTCGCTGAGCATTCGCAGTCCGTAGCGAGACTCAACTAAACTGCTTTTTCTCACCACGCTGATGTCCTCGGCGCGAATGGTCGAAGCAGCCGCCAAGCCGGTCTCGCCCGGCGAAAGCTCGATATGAGTCGGCGCCCGTGCCGGAGTCGTACTGAGCGGCACGACCAGCACGGTGTTCGCCCGTTCATGCAGGTTGCGGGCGTCAGTCGAGACAATCACGACAGGGCGCTGGCCCTTGTCCGGAGGATCTGTGGGGAATCTGACGAACCATATCTCTCCGCGCCGAGGCTGTCGGGCCGGGGCCAACCCCTAAGCCTCCGGCTCCGCCAGCTCAGACTCGGCAAACTTGCCCCAGGCTTCGCTCTCTTCCGCCTCAGCCGGGCCGAAAGAATCGTAGTAGGCACGAGTCTGGGCCGCCAGCTTCTCGGCCTCATCCCGCTGCTTGCGCTCACGGATCATCGCTTCCACGGCGCTCGAGAGAGAAGCCTCTTTTTTTCGGGCCTGGTAACTCTCGAGGTAGGCCACAGCGTCGCGCGACAGCGACAAAGTCTTGCGGGATTTCTGGGGTGATCGTTTCACTGGCGCATCATACAAATGTATGATGAAAGTATGATAATCCTCTTACTGAACAAAGTCGAGGGCCGCGGCCTCTTGTCTCCCCCGCTTTTGGCCCAACCCCGCCCGCTGATCTAGAATCATCCGTTTGCCCCCGCGCATCTTGTACTGGAGGACACACCTTTGCCTGACACCACCTACGACGTCGCCATCATCGGCAGCGGGCCCGCCGGCTATACCGCCGCCATCCGCGCCGGGCAGTATGGCCTGAAGACCGCTCTCATTGAGAAGGACCATGTCCTCGGCGGCACGTGCCTGCATGTTGGCTGCATCCCCACCAAGGCGCTGCTGTTCAATGCCGAACTCTGGGACCACCTGAAGGACGCCAAGGAATACGGCATCGAGGGCGTGGATGCCCGCAAGCTGAACTGGGCCGCCGTCCAGGACCGCAAATCGAAGATCGTCACCAAGCACGCCAAGGGCCTCGAATTCCTCATGAAGAAGAATAAGGTCGAGACCATTCGCGGCTACGGCAAGCTCACCGGAGCGGCGAAAGCGGGCGTATTCACGGTGGAGGTCACCAACGCCGGAAAGAGCAGTCAGCTCAAGGCAAAGCACGTGATTCTTTCCACCGGTTCCGAAGCGCGCATGATTCCCGGGCTCGAGGCCGGCGACCGCATCCTGACCAACATCGAAATTCTTGGACTGAAAGAAATCCCGAAATCGCTGGTGATCGTGGGCGCGGGAGCCGTCGGAGTCGAATTTGCTTCCATCTTTCGCTCGTTCGGAAGCGAAGTGACCATCGTTGAGATGCTGCCCCGGCTGGTGCCCATCGAAGACGAAGAAATTTCCAAGGAGCTGGCGCGGGTTTATCGCAAGCGCGGCATCGCCTTCCATACCAGACGCGAAGGTCGAGAAAGTCGAGCAGAGCAAGATCAGGCATCGCCTGCACCATCACGGTGAACGGCAAGCAGGAAAAACTCGACGCCGAGAGGATTCTGATCGCCGTCGGCCGCAAGCCGCGCACCGAAAACATTGGCCTGGAAACCACCAAGATCAAGCCCGACCGCAGCTTCATCAAGACCGATAGCTGGATGCAGACTGCCGAGCCGGGAATCTACGCCATCGGAGACATCGTGCTCGGCACGCCGCAGCTGGCGCACGTTGGCGCCATGGAAGGCATCGTCGCCGTCAGCCACATTGCCGGTAAGACCACCAAGCCGATCAATCCCGAGCACATTCCCAACTGCACCTACTGTCATCCGGAAATTGGCAGCGTGGGACTGACCCAGGTGAAAGCCGAAGAAGCTGGATACAACGTGAAGATCGGCAAGTTCCCCTTCACCGCCAACTCGCGGGCCTCCATCGTCGGCCAGCACGAGGGCTTCATCAAAATTGTTTCTGAAGCCGACTACGGCGAAATTCTCGGAGTCCACATCATCGGACCGCAGGCCACCGAACTGATCGCCGAAGCCGTCACCGCCATGGAGATGGAAGCCACAGTGGAAGATCTGATGTGGACTATCCACGCCCATCCCACCCTCGCCGAAGCCATGCTGGACGCGTCGAACAGCGTGTATGGGCTGGCGATTAATGCATAGCATATTTGCGGTCAGCGTAAAATGAAAGTTCGAGATGTGATCGAAAGGTTGCGGCAGGACGGCTGGTACCTGGATCGAACTCGTGGAAGTCACCGGCAATTCAAGCATCCGTCGAAACCGGGTTTGGTTACCGTCCCGGGAAAGCCGGGTGACGATCTCGGCCCTGGCACGCTCAACAGTGTCTTGAGACAAGCAGGTTTGAAGAAATGAAAAAATATCTGATCGTTATCGAGGAAACCGCAACCGGCTACTCCGCCTATTCTCCCGATCTTGATGGCTGCGTTGCGACCGGCGGGACTCGCGAAGAAGTTGAGCGCGAAATGCGAGATGCCATCGCTTTTCATCTCGAGGGCTTGGCGCGCAACGGCGAACAGATTCCAGAACCGCACACTTATTCCGCCTATGTAGAAGTCCCCGCTCAGGCGAATTAGTAAAGCGAACGAACCTGATAAAAGAGTGGTTTTCTTTGCTGCAGGTTCTCTAACACGGACTCGCCGCCGCTCTCTCTTGGCTTGGTTAGAGTTCAGACCGGCGTCAAATCCGTGTTTTGTCGGATAAAACGAGGGCGAAAGAATTGATCTCCGTTGTCCAACTCGGCCCCCTCGACTACGCCACCGGCCTCCGCCTGCAGCAGCGCCTGGTCGAACTGCGCAAAGAAGGCCGCATCGGCGACGTCCTGCTTCTTCTTGAGCACACCCCGGTGATTACCCTCGGCCGCAACGCCAAGCAGAAGAACTTCCTGGCCTCGCCCGATCTGCTCGCTCAGCGCGGTGTCGAGCTCTTCGAGTGCGACCGCGGCGGAGACGTCACCTTCCACGGACCCGGCCAACTCGTCGGCTATCCCATCTTCGATCTGCGGGGCGATCTGCGACAAGCGATCGCCGACGCGGACGGCCAGCCAAAAATGCTCGGCGCCATCGAATACGTCCGCCGCCTGGAAGAAGTCCTCATCCGCACCTGCGCCGATTTCGGCATTCCCGCCGAGCGCATCCCCGGCCTAACCGGCGTCTGGACCACCGCTGTTACTCACAAATCAGATTTGTCATCCCGAGCGAAGTCGAGGGACCTGCTGTCCTGTACATCGGCATCAGCCTCGCCCTCCGAAGCCAAAATCGCCGCCATCGGAGTGCACATTTCCCGCGGCGTCACCTCGCACGGCTTCGCCCTGAACATCTCAACCGATCTCAGTTATTTCAACCTGATCATCCCCTGCGGAATCGAATCCAAGACGGTGACTTCCATGACTAAAGAACTGGGCAACCCGCCTGACCCGGAGAAAGTCGCACACTCTATCTCGCGCAACTTCGGCCAGGTGTTTGCCAGCCAGATCCTCTGGCTCGACTCGCTCGATTCCCTGCTGGGAGAGACGGTGGGAGTCCCCATGAGGCCTCCCGCAGAATTGCGCCGAATCCACCAGGACGAAGACGTTTTCCTCGCCTGACATCAATCAGACTTCGTAACCAGTTCCCTCCCCACCCCTGTCATCTTGAGCGGAGCATTGCATTGCGCGTAGCGAAATGCAATGCGGAGTCGAAAGATCCCATGTGGCACGCCGCGCCACAGGCAAATCGGGGAATTCTCTTCCGTGCGGCCAACGCGGCGCCACGAACTCCGCGTGAGAACCCGCGCTCGCGCCTGTGGAGCAGTCGAGGGAAAAGGGGTCCTTCGCTTCGCTCAGGATGACAAGCCGGTTGGGAGTTGGGATTAGAATGCGTCTCCGCCAACCCTTCATTCCGTCCCCACTTTGCAGACGGCTTCCAGCACTGCATAATAGAATCTTCAAGCGAAACTTTGCCCATGGCGAAAAAAGACAAGAACAAGTCCTCCCACCGCAACGGCAACAGCAACCATCGCTCTCGTCCTGCGGCGGCGTCGCCGGCCAGTTCCGCCCGCACCTACTCCATCCCTGACTACCGCCTGCAGAAGAACGAATTCCACGTGCGCCAGGTCCGCAAAGGCGACTCGGTCGTGTACGAAATCAGCGGAGACCTCGACGCGCCCGTCCCTCCCATTCGCGATTCGAAATATCTCACCAAGCAGCAGGCCATCGAGATCTACCGCTACATGCTGCTCAACCGCAAGATGGAGCAGGCGCTCGAAAATCTCTACAAGCAAGGCAAGGTAGTCGGCGGCGTGTATTTCGGACTTGGCCAGGAGGCCTGCTCCTGCGCCTCCGCCTACGCGCTCGATAAAGACGACTGGTTCGCGCCGATGATCCGCAACCAGGGATCGCTCTTGGTGCGCGGCTTTCGCGCCCGCGACACCATGATGCAGTACATGGCCAAAGCCGACTCCCCGACCAAAGGCCGCGACGGCACCTCGCACTTCGGCGACATCGAGACGCGCAACATGGTCTCGCCCATCTCCATGCTGGGAGATCTCATTCCCGTGATGGCGGGCGTCGCCCTGGGCGCGCGCCTTCAGGGACGCAACGTCGCCGTCATGACCTACATCGGCGACGGCGGGCAATCCACCGGCGTGACTTACGAAGGCATCAATTTCGCCGCCGTACAAAATCTTGGCCTGGTGCTGTTCATCGAGAGCAATCTCTGGGCCTACTCCACTCCGTCGGACATGCAGTACAAAGTGAAAGACCTCGCCGAACGCTCCATCGCCTATGGAATCCCCGGCGTGATCGTGGATGGCACTGATGCCTGCCAGGTTTACGACGCTGCCCGCGAAGCCGTCGAACGCGCCCATCGCGGCGAGGGCGCCACGCTGATCGAAGCCAAGATGATGCGCATGAAGGGACACGCCATCCACGACGCGGCTGCCTACGTCCCCAAGCCGATGTTCGAGTACTGGCGCAAGCGCGACCCGATCGCGCGCTTTGAAAACTATTTACTGAAAGACAAGAAATGGCTCACTGCCCAGCAGCATGCTGAACTGGTGAAGGAAGTAGAGCGCGTCATAGAAGAAGAGCGTGAAGCCGCCGTCAACTCGCCCATGCCCGAGCCGCAGAGCGCCGAGGGCGGAGTCTATTGTGAAGACGGCTGCCACCAGATCAAGCCCAAGTACGCGATGCCGAAAGTGCGAGCCAGAAAACCCGGGTCAGGACCGAAGCAGAGCGAAGCCGCGGTTCATTTGCACTGACATCGCGACGAAGCCTGGATCAACTCAATTCCATTGAGGACCACACCGCCGCATGCGCTGGCTAAAACGCATAGCACTTCTGATTCTCGTTCTACTCATCGCAGCTCAATTCATTCCGGTGAACCGGACCAACCCTCCGGTTAACCCGGCAAACACGATCTACGCTGCCGGCATTGTGCCGGCGAACATCCATACCATCCTGCAGCGCTCCTGCAAAGATTGCCATTCCGATGAAACCCACTGGCCCTGGTACAGCTACGTCGCCCCGGTCTCATGGCTGGTTGCATTGGATGTTCATGATGCCCGCGACGAAGTGAACCTCTCCAGATGGAGCGGCTACAGCCAGCGGGAGAAAGATCACAAGCTGGAAGAAATCTGCGAACAGGTACACGGGCATCGCATGCCCGACAGCAATTACACTCTGATTCATCGCGGCGCGCGAATGAGCGAAGCGGAACGCGTCGAAGTCTGTCAATGGACGGAAGCGGCAAGAAAAATGATGGTTCCGTTATCGGGGCAGGCTCCCGAAAAGAGCCAATGAGCGGCAGATTCGCGGGGTTGCGCAAAACGCGGTAACATTTCTCCGATGCCTCAACTCACTTATCTCGAAGCCATCCGCCAGGGAATCTGGGAAGAAATGGAACGCGACCCCACCGTCTTCTGCCTGGGAGAAGACATCGGCATTTACGGCGGCGCATTCAAAGTCACCGACGGCTTCATCGACCGCTTCGGTCCGGAGCGAGTGATTGACACCCCGATTGCGGAATCCGCCATTGTCGGCGCGGCCTTTGGCGCCTCTCTTACCGGGATGCGCCCGGTGGCCGAATTCCAGTTCATGGACTTCATTCCCTGCGCCATGAACCAGATCAGCAACATGGTGGCCAAGACTCACTATCTGTGGGGCGCTCCTGCGCCGCTCGTTCTGCGCGGACCCAGCGGCGGCGGCGTTCACGGCGGCCCGTTCCACTCCCAGAATCCCGAGATGTGGTTCGTGCACAATCCTGGCCTGAAAGTTGTCTGTCCCGCCGGCGCCTACGACGCCAAGGGACTGATCAAAGCCGCCATCCGCGACAATAACCCGGTGGTTTTCTTTGAGCACAAGTATCTCTATCGCCGCATCAAAGAAGAAGTCCCAGCAGAAGACTACGTGGTGCCGCTCGGCAAGGCCCGCATCGCTCGCGAGGGACGCGACCTGAGCATCATTACTTATGCCGCGATGGTGTTCGCCGCGATGGAGGCCGCCGAACTTCTCGCCAAGGAAGGAATTGAAATCGAAGTGCTCGATCTTCGCACCGTGAATCCGCTGGACCGCGATGCCATAGCCGCCACCGTCCGCAAAACCAACAAAGTGATTCTGCTGCACGAAGACACGCGCACCGGGGGACTTGCAGGAGAGCTGGCCGCCATCATCAATGAAGAAGCCTTTGACGATCTGGATGGCCCCATCGTTCGTATTACCGCCCTCGACACCCCGGTCCCTTTCTCGCCTCCGCAGGAGGAATATTTCCTGCCCAAGGTCGAGCGATATCGTGCGGGAAGCGAGAAAGCTGAAGGCCTATTGACCTTCGTTGTCATGCTGAGCGAAGCGAAGCATCCCTATCGCCATCACGAGTCCAGGCGGCAAGGGGATCGAAGGCGGAGAAGAACAACGCCGATGTCCGTTTCTGTGCGTTAACTGTAACTGGCACTAACCCTGATCGGGAGGTCTCATGCGCAACTTCATCTTCGGCATTCTTGTAACCGTCGCCGCCGCTGTTCTGGTAGTCCTCATCGTGGTCTACATGGGCCTCTTCCCGACCGAAGCCAACGTCCCGCCGCCGCACTGGGAGCGTCGCATCGCCATGACCGCGATGGACGCCTCGATGGACCGCCATGCCCCCCGCGAAACTGACCCTCTGCCACCCACCGATGAGAATCTGATCGACGGCATGAAGCTCTACACCATGAACTGCGCCGAATGCCATGGCACCCTCGACCTCAAGCCCGCAAGTTTGCAGCACGGCCTCTATCCGCCACCGCCGCAGCTCATTCTTCACCCGCTCGACGACCCCGAGTGGCATACCTACTACGCCATTCGGACCGGCATCCGTTACACCGGCATGCCCGCCTGGGAGAAAGTCATGAGCAAGGACGACATCTGGAAGATCACGGCCTTCCTCTCCCATCTCGACAAACTGCCCGCCGGAGTGCAGCAAGAGTGGAAGAAGTCTTTCGGTGTGGAACCGCCCAGTCCCAAAGCAGAAGGTGGAAGAGCGGATCACGACTGAGGGTTGGCTGGCAGGCAGCAGCCGGCTCCCTCGTCCTGCTCCGCCAAATATATAATTGAAGATTGCGCCGCCCTCGACTCTCCAGCAGGCGGCTGCGCGGAAGGAACTTATGGCGACCGACATCATCATGCCCCAGATGGGAGAATCCATCGTTGAGGGCACCATCACCAAGTGGCTGAAAAAGCCGGGCGAAAAGGTACAGCGCGACGAACCGCTTTTCGAGATCTCCACCGACAAAGTGGATGCCGAGATCCCCTCCCCCGCCTCCGGAGTATTGCAGGAAATCAAGATTGCCGAAGGCGCGACGGTTGAAGTGAACACCGTCGTCGGCACCATCGCCGCCGATGGCGAAGCCGCCGCCGCTCCGAAAGCCGCGCCGGAGCCGCCTGCCGCTTCAAAGAAAGAGGCCCCCAAGTCCGCAGCTCCCGCCGCCGAAACCAGGCCGAGCGCGCCAGCCACGCAACCAGCCCCGGCTGCCGCCCACGACGAGGATGAGCACCTGCGCTCCTCGCCGCTCGTCCGCAAGATCGCCCGCGAGCACGATGTCGAGTTGTCGCAGGTAACCGGCACCGGTCTTGGAGGCCGCATCACCAAGCAGGACATCCTCGACTTCATCGAGAAAAGCCAGAAGCCCGCTACTGCGTCGCCGTCCCGCCCGGCAGCAGCTCCCGCGCCCCAGGCGCCGGCAGCGAGGCCCGCGACTCCGGCGCCCGCTGCGATTCCCGGCGACCTGGTTCCGATGACCAACATGCGCAAGATTATCGCGCAGCGCATGATCGAATCGCGCCGCACCAGCGCCCATGTTCACTGCATGTTCGAGGTGGATATCACCCGCATCGTCCACCTGCGCAACAAGAACAAATCGGCATTCGAGCAGCGCCACGGAGCCCGCCTCACCTTCATGCCGTTCTTCGTGCGAGCCGCGATTATCGCTCTCCAGCAATTCCCCATCGTCAACGCCTCCATGGAAGGCGAAGCCACCCGCTATCACCGCCACGTGAATGTCGGGATTGCGGTCGCCCTCGATTGGGGATTGATCGTCCCCGTGCTCAAGAACGCCGACGAACTCAACTTCCTCGGACTGCAGCGCGGCATCACCGATCTCGGCGAGCGCGCCCGCGGCAAGAAGCTCAAGCCCGAGGAAGTTGAGGGATCCACCTTCACCATCACCAATCCCGGCCAGTTCGGCGCGGTGTTTGGACTGCCCATCATCAACCAGCCCAACGCGGCAATTCTGGGGGTGGGCGGAATCATGAAAACTCCGCTGGTGGTCACCGACAAAGACGGCAATGACTCCATTGCCATCCGCTCGGTCGTGCACCTCACCCTCGGCTACGATCACCGCATTATTGACGGCGCAGTAGCCGACCAGTTCATGGCTTTGCTGAAGAAGACACTCGAGAACTGGAGCGAAGAAGTCGGCTGACAATCTGGCTGTCATGCTGAGCGCAGCGAAGCATCCCTACGCCTGGCACGACTCTGGTTGTCTGCTGAGCGTAGCGAAGCATCCCTACGCCTGGCACGACTCTGGTTGTCATGCTGAGCGTAGCGAAGCATCCCTACGCCTGGCACGACTCTCCACCTCTCTCCGATGGATGCCGGGGGCCGGAGCCCGACCGACATCCCTGCTCTGATTTCCTTGCTCAAGGCGAAATTCAGGACAGCGGAGCTGACCTGGACCTACTTCGCCGCCTTAGCCCACAGCGAAGCATTCAGGCACTCCACCGTTCCGTCAATCACTTTTCCCAGCCCATCTTTGAACTTGGCTTCGTCCACAATCTGCCGGCTCGTAACCGCGTCGGTCATGGACAACGCCGCCTGTACAAAGGACAACGCCGCATCCTTCTTATCCGCCCCCGAGCGGGTTCCAAATAAGCCTTCAATTCCATTCACGATCGCCGGAACGAACGCAACACCCTGCAACAGCTTCGAAAGAAAATTCATAGCCGCATCTCCTGATTAAGTTGTGATTTGAAATAAAAATGAGAGGCATCCGGCCAGCGCAGCCCAGAGCCTGCTACCGGACCCACCAATGCTCATGCATCGCAATCGCCACGCTGATCGCAGTCGTGATGACTGCGTTCACCAGCCGGTCGTACACGCTCCGCTTAATATCGCTGTGCTCCAGCACCGTAATGCGGTCTTCGGCCAGCTTCATGCGCCCCGGCTGGTTACTCCCGGCCAGCATGTCCATCTTGGCTTCGAGCCGGCCGAGCCTCTCCAGCACTTCACTTTGAAAGTCACCGTCAGCCACGCGCACCACCAGCGACTGCTTGCCGGAATTCTCGCGATGCATGTACCGCCCCAGAACTTCGTCATCCTTATTCATAGGAAAAGCTCGTCAGTGCACTCCCCTGGCCCAAGATCGAGCAGGCTCATAGCGGCAGATCAATGTGAAGCGCCGTCGAATAGCGCGAATACTTCGGCGGAACCGACGCATCATATTGCCGCAGGTAGTAGTCTTCTACGCGTGAGAGGCGTGGCAGCGTGAATGTCCGCGTGCTGAACCGGCCCGCCAGATTGCGATCATTGTCGGGACCCCATCCAAAATCAGTCCACCGCACCTCGATCCCACCGCCGGCGGGAGGAATCGCTCCCGCATCCAATGTTGCCGAAGTGGACGTCGTGTCCGTGACCTCGGCTTCCTTCAAGTCGCCCAGATACGTGCCGCCAACCTGGTCCACGGGAAGCGCGGGCGCATCCAGCGCGCCAGCCACCGCCTGCTGCTGGAATTCAAATGCCACCGGCGCCGCGGCATCGTCCGCGAATTCCATGGTGTAAACACTGTGCTCGCCCGCCCAGTCCCGAATCTCGATCTCTACGTTTCGCATCACTGCCGAAAAAGCGGCGCCTCGCGAGGAGGCGCTCACCTGCACCGCATCTCCCGGCAGTGCATCCTGCGCCCCGCCCGGCAGAAAGTCGCTCCAGGTCTGGTATTCCCCTGACCATGCCTTTCCGGTGGCGTCATCCAGCAGCGCCAGCGCGGCGTTCTCGCAATCCACCGCAGTTCGCGGAGGCGGAGACTGCACATTCAATACCGCCGACCGTACTCCGTCATCGGTTCCGTTCGCCAGTGCCGCAATACTCGCCGGATTGATCACACGCGCCAGCGCCCGCCCGCCACCGCGGTATTTCACCACGATCAACTCATTCGCCGCCGGAACCGACTGCGGAAAGAACTGCAGTGCCGGATCGGAATTCACCAGGCACTCCGCGCCGTCTGAAAGCGAGCCCGCCAGCCGGGTTCGATACGGCTCTCCCGGCAGCGCGCTGCGCACTTCGGTATCAATGGCCTGGATCAGCCGGGTGAATGCAATATCGCAATGCATGCTCGCCGCGTTGATCAGCCCGTAAGTACAGAATCCGGGAGCGCTGCTGATGATCCCGTCATACAGCACCGCCGAAGGTGCCACCATCGAAGCCGGGTCGGCCGGATTGATGTCATGCACTTCGAGTACGACCCGAACGTCTGCCGCAATCCCCGCGCCCCCACGACCATTGCCCGCGGGCCGCAGCGAGGAATGAAACACCTGTTGGCTGCGATAGATTTCGATTGAGTAACACCGCGTGGTCAATACATAGCGATGCCCGGCAACCGTTGTGATCACCGGCCCGGTAAGCACGCCGCCGACCAGCGCCTGGATATCTGAAGCAGTTCCATTGGCCATGACTCGGAACCCCGCCACACAGCCGGGGATTGAGATATTTCCCTGGTAGAGCCCGCCGATCACGCCATCCGAAGCCGCACTGAACGAAATATCGCCGTGCTGCAACACAAACGCTCCGCCCAGCTCAATCTTTTCGGCGAACAAAACCGTGGTCTGTCCATCGGAACCCGTGCCTCCGGCGACCGCGAGTTTGCCGCCGCTGAGGCTCACCGCTGCACCGGGGTCTGTCGCAGACCATCGCGTCGAGTCCAGCACCGTTCCTATATATTCCTCATCGATCACCGTACGGTTGGAGCGGGTAAACGGCGTCTGCGACAAATAGAACCGCAAGCTCGAGCCATCGCCTACGAAATAATCCTTAACGTAGGACTGCGGCTCCACTCTGCCAATCACGGTGAGGTCGTTCACTACGCCGTCGGCTGACCGCAGCTTGAGCCCCTGCGGTAAAAATGCAGCGTCCGCTTCGCTCAGCGCCAGCGTGTTCGCACCCAGAGCCGAGAAAGTTACGGCGTCGTTCTGCACTCTCCAGCATGCGCGAGCGCGCACCGCCAGTTCGGCCGCATGTTCCGACCAGGCTTTTTGCGCGCTCGGCGCATACCACGGAACCGCATCCAGATCCTCGATCCCGCTCAGATCGAACCCAACTGGCGCCATGTCCTGCACCAGTTGGCGCAGCGCATCGCCCGCAGTGCGCGCTACAAATGCGCTGCGGTATGGCAGTCGCTTCCGGTCCAGCGCCATGTCGTCGCTGAGCACAACCATGCTGTAGCGATAGACCGGGCCGGTCTCCCTCCATCCCAGGTATTCGAATACCGGAGGCTCGCGCAGGAATCCTGTAAACAGCGCCTGGCCCGCCGCCTTCGTCAGCAGCACTCTCGCACCACCCACCGGGACCAGAAAGTCGGGAGCGTTGGCCACCAGCCGGAAGCTCAACTCTGCCGTGCGATTCAAGCGCCTCGCAATGCGCGCCGGTTGCGTGTTGTCCACGGCAGCCGTGTAGTCGCGCAGTCCTGCGCCATCCAGATTGTCAATCTGCAGCTTCATCTTGGCTTTATGAAAGGGTCGTCAGATTTCGGTTTGTTGGTGCATGAAAGAAGGGGCCGTTACGTTTCCGCAAACGGCCCCTGAATAGCAGCTGAGAATGGATACGAAAGTAGCGTCTGCGGCCGGCCGTTCGTCCGCAAACAACCCTCACCCGGACAACGGCGATCTCAATACACGCCGGCCATCACCGCCGGAAAATAGCTGCGATAGCACACCACCGTCTGCCCGTCATTTCCGTCGGTGTAGGGCAGCGCCCTAAAGGCCGCCCGCAGCGCCAGAGCAGCCACTGCGTCCGCCACCGCCACCGATTCTTCTTTCTGAGCTCCCGCCGCCGGGGCTGAGCTTTCCTTGGTGGCGCTCAGCCTGGGATAGTAAAAGCACACCCGCCCGCCCGACTCTTCTTCCGCTACAAACAGCGCCGACCACTCCTGAAAAAATGAGCCGCCTTCGCGGTCAACAAAAGCCACAACCTTCTGCGCTCCCGAACCCGTGGCCGGAGTTCCCGCCAGCAACGGCTGAGCCAACAGCAGCGACGTAGATGTCTTCTGCGCCACTCGCCCCAGGTTGAAGGTCACGCGGCGAACGTAGTCAGCATCATGATTCACGTCGGCGGAGTCCTTCACATAGGCTGCCGCAATGCCCGACCCCACCCACCCGGTCTGCTGCTGATAATCGAGATCGACGGCAATCAGGTCGCCCAGAGAAAACGCATCCACCGATCCGGCGCCTAGTTGAATGTCATCGCCCGTCGATCCCGCCAGCACGCCAACGGCTGCAATGGCGCTTCCGCCCGAAGGCCTGGCAGCCGCACTTGGGTCGGGCGCCAGCACATTCATGTGCTCCGCTCCGCAGGCCAGCGCCATTTGCAGCTTGCCCCATTCGCGGAAGTCGAACTCCACTCCCGCATCCAACATGCTGCGGAACTGCGCCGCCGTCGCGCCCGCCGCACCCGCCCGTACCGGCTCGGTGACCGTCCGGCTGAAACGCCGGAAATTATCGATCCAACCCAGGTCGAGCCAGGGAGCAGGCGGATCGTTCAGTGCGAATGCTCCGCTTTTCCCCGGATCAAATATCGTGGGCTGCTCCGTCTCACGATCCACGGGCGCGAAGTACCCCCGTATCCGTCGCGATACCGGCACCATCGCCGGCCGCACCGGCTGTGTGCTCATTGGAATGTCACCTCAGAAAAGAAGAACACCGTCACCCGCACTTTTCGCTCCAGCCGGATTCGCTTACTGTTGACGTCACCCGCAATCACACCCGACACTTCCCCAAACTCCGGACCCGTCCAGAAGATGCTCGTGCCCAGGGCGACGGCGGGAGTCTGGGTAAAGTCCTGCTTGGCCGTGTGCTGCGGCTGACAGATGCTGAGCAGCTCGTTGTCGAGCGTCGCCAGCAGCCGGCCGCGGTCCACTCCGCTCTCCACCGAGCCCAGAGTGTGATGCGAGATCGCGCAATCCAACTGCATGAGCGCCCGGCTTCCCGCCTGCCGCTGCACAATTCGCGCCGCGCCCCATTCGATGTAAAACGCGTCGGGCAGAGGCTCGACCGGCACCACCAACTCGTTTTCCGCCACGATTACCGCCGGACGCGTCACCCCGTTCAGAGTCACCGTTCGTTGCGGATTGAGCGCCGCCAGCCGTTCCCGCAGCGCCATGTAGAAACTGTCTTTGGTGAATTGCATAAAATCAGCTCTGAGTTCCTGATAGTTGCGATTGGTTACCGGCTTCGGGCCACTGGGTATTGCGTCGCTAGCCACTGACGATCAGCGAGGTCGAAGCCGACTTGAGTGGCACAGGTACTTTGGACGACCACGTGCGAACCAATGCAGCAACAGATCGCCGACAGCTGAAGCCGAAAGCTGAGAGCCGAAAGCCAAAAAATAGCCAGCAGCCCGCACTTATTCCACCGCCGTTACCCGATACAGATAGGCTGTCCCCGCGAAATACTCGGTCACCGTACCTTCAATGTGAAAAATCTCGCCCTGATATGACACTCCCAGACAAGCGTCCACCAGCGCCCCGCCCGAAACAAAACTTCTCACCGTCGCCTCTTCGAGCACCGCGGATGCTGGCAACAAGAACTCCAACCGCCGTCGCGGGCCGTTACTCTCGGTAGGCAGATTGCGCGCCACCACCGGCGAGATCCTCACTTCTTCCACTCCCGGATCCACCAGCCCAAGCTGCGCGCTGGTATCGTCAGGCATATTCGATCCCGGCAGCAGCAGCCCCACGGCGTCCCCACCAAGGGATCGCAGCATCGCGTCCGCCGCCCGCACTACCGCAACCGCCGACACTCCAAAGCGAACTCCAGTGTCCGGCATGTCAGCCCACTTTCTGCGCTACATACGGCGCAAGCATCGCACGTACACTCTGGTCCATCAGGGTGTCGGCAAAGTATTCCAGGTGTATGCGGTCAAGGGTTCCTGCGCGCACATTGAGCGCCGGAGTCGCCTGAAGATTCCGCACCACCTGCCCGCAAGCCACCTTGATTCCGTCAGTCAACATTTCCAGTCCGGCGGTGTACACCACATCCACTTCGCTGAAACCAAGCCCAACCGGATTCTCCTGGAACGTCAGCTCCCCGGTCTGCAGGTAAACGTCGATTCCTGTTACAGCAATGTCCGTCCACGTGCCCGGCAGCCCAAACGTCAGTGCGATGTCCGAGCTCAACTCGTCCACCGGCCACTCTCCCCGTCGCGGCATGGCATACCGCCCGCGCGCCGACACCACCGCCGATGTCGCCGGAGCCACGACCGCCAGCGGCAGATATGTAAGCCGCACCGAGTTGCGCCCTGAGGCCAGCCGCAGCCGCTCTTCGTATTGCGCCACTCCCAGCGTCGCTCGCCGGCAATGTGAGTCCATTACCGAGGATGCGGCCGTCACCCACGCCAGAGGTGTGGTCGCCTCAATCCCATACAGCTCGTATTCCGATGGAGACAAATAGTTCATGTGTATTCCTGATTTCTCCAGGTCGATCCAAAACAAATCAACCGTCAGCGTGCGGGCTGTTTTGTTTCCCAAGCCCGTCGCTGACGGCTGATAGATTTCGTTCGCCGCCGCCCCAACGATTAACCGCTAATGGCCAGCGACTAACGTCCAACCTGCTCTACCGGTCGACCATCACTTCGGTGTGTGCGTAGCTCGCGCCTTTCACCACCACGCCGCCGAACTTCACCACCACCATCTGCGACGCCAGCGAGCTCGGCGTGTCCCAGCTGGAACACCCGCGGCTTGGCATCGGTCAGCCAGTGGTACTCGATCATGTCTTCGCTCACGATGTAGCAGGGCAGCACCGCCGTCCCGCTGCCCGGAATGCCGGTGTACCGAATCGACCACTCCGGAATCAGCGGCAGTTCGCCCGCCTGCGTTGACAGCGTCTTCACCCGCACGCCCGCCCGCCACCTCGGTGGTCGACAGCACCACGTTGAACTCCTGCTTCATCTCGCGGTCGATCAGGTCGAGCAGCACCGGGTTGGCGTAGATCGCCGTCGGCCGCACCTCGTAGCTGGAGTTCGCCACCATCTGCGCCACCGTCGACTTCAGGCCGTCCACGATGCTGTCGGTGGTGTGGATGGTCGTGCACGTTGCCGCCATCGTTGATCTGCCCGATCGCGCCGTAATACTGCGGCGTCGTCGGAGTGCTCAGCGAAGTGTCGTTGCCGTTCCACAGCGCCACATCGTGCGTGCGCATCAGCCCTTCCACCGCATCCGCCAGGTCCTTCGCCTGCAGGTAGGCAAACTGGCTCTGCTGCGCGCCCACTTCCATGTCGAACAGGTTGTAGTTGATCTGCGACACCAGGCCTTCAGCGGAACGCTGCGCTCCACCCGCGTCGGAGCCACCAGCGTGGGCTACGATGTTCCGCGGATCGACGAACGCGTTCGCCGCCGTCGGCGACGGAATCGCCGTCTCTTCGAAGAACCGCGACGGATGCCCCGTCGCCGGCACCTGCTTGATGCGCTGCCCGAACACCCCGCGCCGCCGCACGATGTCGGTGATTTCGGTTGGTAGCGGTCGACTTCCACCGCGCCCGGCCCCATGAAATCGGCGGCCGCCTGCAAGTTGACGAATTGTGCTTTCATGTTGTCCTTTCGAAAGGAAATGGACTTCAGGCCAAATTGCCTGAACCTGGACCGCCAATCGCTGATTTCGAATTCCTGCTTCTTGGAACCCGTCCTCCTGAATCAGAAAGCCACGGCCGCAGACATCAACTTCTTCCAACAGAAATAGGCGCGACCAAAGTCGCGCCTTCGTCCGCATAGAATTTTTATTATTGCCGCCCTGAACGCCGGTCGGTAACCCGACAGCAGAAAGCTGGGAGCCCATTCTGCTGGTGTCAGAGTCGCGAGCAGCCAGAAGCTGAACCGGGCCAGCCCTACTCGAGTATTCCCGCCCGCGCCATCTCCGCCTTCACCGCAATCCGCTGCTCGATGCTCAACCCGCCAGCGCCTTCTCCAGCACCGGCGTTCGATGAGCGCTCCGCCTTCCACGCCTTCCTTCGCCAGCAGCGTCGTCACCAGCGGCGACAGTGTCTTCGCCCGTGCCGCGCCGCCTGCGCCTTCAGCTCGTGGTTGGCCTTCTCCAACTCGCCACCTTGTCCCTGCAGCTTTTCCGAATCCGCAGCGTTGCTTGGGACAGGCTCGCACCTCGCCGTCTTCCACCGCCGCGACGATGCGATCGATCTTGGCGTGCAGCGCCTCAAACTGCGCGTTGAGGTTGTCCAGTGCCGGTCCAGCGATTGCCGCTGGCATCTGCCAGCCTGCTCCGCGGTTGCCATCAACTGCTCCGTTCGTCTCCTGATTCATTCTTGCTCTCCTTATGTGTGTATCTCGCTCGCTGCTGATTGACTCGGTGCTGCCTCCTGATGGCTGATGCTGCTTATCCTAGCTCCAGTTCCAGCTACTATCCACGCACCTGTCTCGGATATGCCGCCTTATCCCGCCGCAGCACCGCCGCTCCGGTAAAGGTCACGCGACGTCACGTCCAGATTTGCGCCTTGATGTGCCGCGACCCGCGCATCCGCGATTTCGTAGGACATTCCAAGCCGCGCCGCCACAGGTTCGCGCCCGCCATGCGGCCGGCGGAGACCTCGCGCTTTCCGCCTGCGAATCTCGCGCACAATTCCGGAAAATCCCGCGCGAACAGGTGCCCTCCCAGTTCTGAGCTCGCGCGCCGCACGATCTCGGCCTCGCGTGATCACGCCGATCTTCCGCCGCACATCGTGGCGCGTCCAGCGCCGGCGCGTAGTCCAGCGCCATGCCCAGCAGCGAAGGCAGCGCCGCCTCCGTCGCCTTCCGCGTCAGCAGTCACCCGATGTCCTCGCGCCCCAGCCGGCGCCCGCTGCTGACGGACCCCACCAGCGTCAGCACCCCGCGAAACGGCAGCCGGTTCGGATGCCCCTCCACCTCCGGCATCGCCAGCGCCATCGCTTCCATTTCTAAGTTCATACTCTCCATCTCCTGTCCTTTCATTGGTTATCTGTCATCCTGAGCGAAGCGAAGGACCCCTACCCGCAGTGCCCGTGCCCCTCGCCATCCCTGTGGTTGCGCGCAATTACTGCAACTGGCCTACCGCCACTGGCTACTGCTTTCCGCAGCGGGCAGCCCCCGCATCCGCCGCACTTCATTCACCGTCAGCACTCCGCATCCGATCAGCGTCTGCTGAATCTGCGCCTGCTCCAGCTCATTCGGCGCATCCACGTCGGTGAACACAAACTCCAGGTCGCCCCATCCCAACCGCTTGCTGATCACGTCGCGCGTCAGATGCTCAGCCACCAGCCGCGCCACCGGCACCACCGCCGTGCGAAACGCCTCGTCATACTGTGTGGTAGCTGTGTTGCGATTGACGTCCCGCTCCAGCCCCAGCACCATCGGCGGCAAATCGAACGCATCCGCAATCATGCGAATCAGGAACTCCTGCCACTGCAACCGCAGGTCGGCATCCGTCCCGCCGCCAAAGCGCAGCACCTCCGGCTTGCTCTCCACCGACAGGATCGGCACCTTCCCCGTGCCCTCGATTTCGTCCTGCCACCAGCGAATCAGCCGCTCATGATGCTGCGGGCTCAGGTTCTGCAACCACAGCGCATACTGCACCACCGTGTTGCTCGCCAGCCGCGCCGCATACCGATGCGCGCCCAGAAACTCATGGATCGTCTCGAACGCCACCTCCAGCTTGCCCAGCCCAAACGGCGTATGCGTCCGCGGATTCAGCCGGATATACGACAGCTCCTCGTCCGCTCAGCGCGATCTCCGCGTCCGGCCAGAAACTTCCCCGTCGCACTGCACATAGCGCGGCGACGCCGGATTGCCCGTCCCAATCGCGTTCGAATCCGAATGCTCGCGCCATCCACCGGCCACAACGTCAGCGGCCGCTGCGCATCGCCCGTCAGATCCAGCTCGATCGCCCCAAAGCCGCCCACCAGCACGTCTTCCAGCACCTGCTCGATCAGCGAGCGAAACGAATCATCCGGATTCGGCTGCTCAAAGTTCTCCATCAGCACCGCAATCCGCATCGCGCCGCCCGGCACCTCGTCCAGCGCCCGCCCATGCCGTGGCTGAATCCGCCAATGCATTCCCGCGATGCGGTCCTTGATGGTGTTGATCGCCTTGCGCGCAATCGGCGTCTCCGCAAACCTCCGCAGGTTTGCCGGCGTCGGCTTCGGCATCGCATCCGGCCGCGGCCCATATGTATTAAGGATCGAAGGCAGCGCCGCCGTCCGCCGCTTCTTCGCCCCGTCTCGCGCCGAGCCCAGCGACACTCCCGCTGCCCGGCGCACCGCGCCGCGTATCTTCTCTGTAATATTCATAAAAGTTTTCTTCGTATTTGAATGCAGTTCAAAAACACAAAAAGGACAGCCAAAGCTGCCCTCTTTCCAACCTGTCATCCTGAGCGGAGTAACTGCTGCGCGAAGCGAAGCAGTTACGCAGTCGAAGGACCCCTATCCCCCCATCCAAACTCTCTGTCATCCTGAGCGAAGCGAAGGACCCCTACCCCTATCACGGCCTCACCCCAACTCCACCCTCACCCGTCCCGCAACCTCTTCCATCTCCGCCGCCCGGGCAATCACAATTCCGTTCTCCTGCATCATCCCCAGTGCAAACTCAATCTCGTCGTCCATCGCCAGTTCATCATCCACCACCGCCGCCAATCGCGCAGCCGCGCCGTTCTTCTTATTAATTCCTGCCGCGATCACCGGAAACCTGCTCGCCAGCACCACCGCTGGCTGCACGCTCGCCTTCAACGACACCGCCTGCAGAAACTTGATCTCCGCCCCATGCGAGTATCCAAAATCAAACCTCATCGGATCGCCCGTCCGCGTGTATGGCGCCGCAGAAATATTTTTGAGCAGCAGCTCAAAAACTCCCGCCTCCCGAAATGCACTTTCCATCGAATTCAAGATCGCCTGCCGCCCGCTCGCACGCCTCGGCGCGGATGCATGCGCCCGATCGCAATACAACGAGACCAGAGCCTCCACCTCTTTCACCGGATTTTCCGTGATCACTCCCTGCGTCTCCGAAAGCTGCACCAGGTTCGAGCACATCTCGCGCAACTTGGGGAGCAGCACTTTCCGGTCATCCATTCCTGCGAGGTCACGCCTCAAGCCCGCTTCCAGTGCTTGCAACACCTCGATATCCGCCTCCGGATCCATGCACTTCACCCGCCGCCAGTCCCGTGTGAGCCGGATCTCCACTAAGCCCTTGCCGTCCGTCGGCTCGGGTTCAAACGCCACCACTCCAATATTGACGAACTCGTTCCTCACCGCGTCCGGCACATACCGCAGCAGAAAGAATTCGAGATGGCGAAGATCAGCCATTTAGCACTTACAGTTTCACTCAGCCCCTTGCGTCCAGCTTTTCACGGCCGACCGCAAAGCTTTCAGGATTTGCACAAAACACAACTGCTTGCAGCATCCTCTTTCAGCCTGCATGAATTCGCCCTGACATCTTCAAGTGAACTAAGAGCCAAAAGCCAGAAGCTAAGAGCCAGAAGCCACAAGCTGCTTTTCTCACGCCGCCACCCTCCACCCCGGAAACGGCCTCCTACCCGACGCCCCAAATGCTGCGATTAACTCTCGCACCATCCCGCGCCGCTCGATTAACACCTGCACCAGGCTCCCCAGCGCATCCCACTCGCCGCCGTACCATTCCGGAGGAATGTCTTCCGCCGCTCGCCGGATCACATCCTCTTCCATGCTTTCCACCCGCGACAGCCACGGTTCAAATGACTCCCAACCCTGCACCCAGGCATAAACCTCATTCCGTGCATAAACCCCGCGCAGCGGATAGTCCGGAAACGTCCACTCTCCCGCGTTGAAGCAATATCCCTGATCGATAAAAGACACGGTGTACTTCTTGTCTCGCACCTGCGCCAGAATGCAGCCTGGCGCCCGTTGGCGTTTCCGGTCCACTTATCAATCACCAGCATGCCGGCAAAGGCCTCAAGGTTCCGCACTCGCGAAAGCATTTCAATCGGCAGGTAATCGAACACCTGCCCTTCCAGCGGACTCACCACATACCGCGATCCAAACTGCAACCCGGCCTGGCACGGAATGCAGCTTCCCGCCAGCTGAATGTTCAGCTCCGGCGTGTGCTCCACCAGCCATTCGTCCACTTCCACCACATTCGTCGCCGGCACCGGCAAACCCGCTAGCTCTGCCAGTCGCGTGGCAAGCAGCTCATTCGCCAGCACCCGCAGATGCTGCGGATTATTCCGAAACTTCACCACATAAAAATGAGTATCGGAGCAGCGCATCAGGTGCCCCTGTGCGCCACCCCGCATCCTCCGTACGTGTTGGACCGCTGTCACCGCCAAGTGAATTGTGGCGCGGGCGCCCTCGCCCGCGAGTCCCGCCCCGAGTCCAACCCCGACTATGCCCGAATCGTCGCTAACACACGGATGCGAGGGCAACTCCCTCTCTTGCACTCCGAGGCCTTCTTCTGTGCCCCTCTGTGCTGACCCTTTCTCACCACTAACCACCGCAGACCAAGGATCGCTCTGCCACGGTACAGTCGGCCCTCACTCCCTGTCTGTGACGAATGAACATGTCACCGGATTGGTAAACTCCCCAATTCCACCTTCCGCGGCACTTGCCCCACCACTTCCCGCCGCGCTGCCAGCGCAATCGCCATCGCCATCACGCAATCATCATTCGCCCCGGCCGCGGCGGCTGAGCTGCCATCCACATGCCGCACAAACGTCCGGCACTCGTTCAAGAAGCGCCGGCTGCGAAACAAATCCGGCTGGATCGCCAGCACCGCTGCCAGGTTCTCGATCATTGCCGGACGCGTCACCGCCGACGTCAGCCACCCGTCCTGCTCCCCCTCGCGGTACACGCTCAGGCATCCGTCCGACCGCAGATGTGCCAGCACGCCATATCCATGGTTGTTCCTCTCCACCACGATCAGCGCATCATTGAACTCGCACGCCAGCCCCATCAATTTCGTCGCTAGCTCCCGCGGAGGAAAATGCCCCTGCAACTCCGCGCACTGAATCGCCGACCGCCGCTCGATCACCTGCGCACACGCATAGTCTCCTTCGGACCCGCCACCCGCCGGATCCACTCCAATGATGTAGTGTTTCCCCTCCTGTGGAGGAAACCACACCAGCAGACGCCCGTTGTCGCGCCGCTCCAGCGCTTCACCCGGACAGTCCAGCGCCTTCTCAATCGCATCCAGATCAAACACGCACTCGCCCGACGCCCGAAAACAGGTAACCGGATCCTCGGCAAACTCCTGCGCCGCCAGCCCCCGCAGTTGCCGCCGGTTTACACGCCGCCACCCGATCTGCGCCTCGCTCAACCCTCCGCGCTCCAGCAATTCCTGCTCTTCCGGAAGTAGCGGTTGCACCTCCACTCCCTCCACCCGATACCCATCCTCATACCACCAGGGGAAAAAGTGTCGCGTGTGCCCCGTCTCCTCCGCTCGCTGCCACTCCTCATAAAACATTCCGCCCGCCCCGTTCGGAGTCGACTCCAGCACCACTTCTCCATGCCCCGGCACCGCCGCCCGCAATGACGCCAGTGTGTCCATCCCGTCACGCGGCCAGCGGGCGACCTCCGAGCAATGCAGATTATGGATGGTCAGCCCGCGGCCTGCGTTCGGGTCCGCCGCCGTCGCCACCCGATATTCACTATCGAGCTGGGGGAAAGCGACCTGGCGAACGTTGGCGCGCGATGTCATCAGCGCGCCCGTGCGCAACCCTTCCGGCAGGTTCGCCCAGAAGCGCCGCACAATATTGAAAATTTCCTCCGCCGATTCCTGGTTATGCGCCACCTGCACCGTCATCGTGCCGGGTTGCGTGATGGTCTGCACAAAAAACCGCGCCGCAATGTAGGTGGTGATTCCCAGCTGCCGCGCCTTGAGAACGATGTTCCGCTTGCTGCAATTTTTCGAGAACTCCCTCTGTGCCCGGTTCGGTTTCAACAGCGTCAAACCTCTGTTCTTCGTCCGGATCTTCAGCAGTCCTCGTATCAACAGCTCACGAATCGCCTCTCCGCCTCCCGGATTGTGATCCAGCACGGCCCCCAGCCGCCGCAGCAGCTCCACATCACCCGTCACAACCCCTCACCTCCTCGCATTCGATCTGTCATCCCGAATCGCCCGACCAAGGAGGGCGGAGAGGGACCCGACGTCAGCTTGCAGCAAACACCGCGTTGCGAGGACCAAGCAAAGACCTCGCCCCCATGGATTTTCCTCTGTGTCCCTCTGTGCCCTCTGTGGTGAAATCCCAAGCCGTCTACTTCACATGCCCCACATATTCCGGCACAAACACATCCGCCCCGATCTCCCACCCACCCCCAAACAAACTCTGATCAATCCCCATCAAATCGTATTTGTATTCCGCCCCCAGATCCGCCCCTGCATCCACTACCGGAGCCCCCGGCATCGGCCGCACATCCACCACTCCGGAAGCCGAGTCCGCCCACAGAGTCGTCCCCGAAGTCTGCTGCGTGCTCAGCAGGTAATTCACCAACTGAGTATTAGTCATCAGAGTGGCGCCCGACAGCTTCAGCGTATCCAGCATCAGCCCCACCTGCCCCGGAGTCAGCTCATCCACATGGAAGAAAATCCCGATCGGCACTCCCCACACCGCCGACTTGAACACCAGCGCCCGAAACCGGTTGGCAAAATCCGTGTCGCTCAGGTTCTGGAAGTACGGCACCATCCCCTGGCTCAAGATGTTCTGCACGTTGATCCCGGTCGCGAACACCGTGTCCGCATCCGGAGCCGGTTTCATCGACCCCGACCCGCGCGCCCCCGCGTATCCAGCCGCCACCGCAATCGCCTCCGTCGAATCGTCCTCAAAACTTCCGGGATACACATACACCCGGTTCGCCGGCAATCCGGTCAGGTTCGCATCCATCCACGCCTTCGACCAATTCAACTCGTCCGTCATCAGCCGCGTCTTATCCATCTGCAACGAATAAGCCGAGCTTTTGATGTCCTGTCCCGCCACGTCCGCCAGGTCTTCACTCTTCACCGCCGTCTTCATATTCGCGTCCGCCGTCACCGCAAACACCCCGCGTTGGTTCAGCGTCGCAATAATTCCACCCAGCGTTTCCAGTCCCGTCGAGGTTCCTCCCGGAGCCGGCGCCGTCAAATCCCAGCTCACCTGCGCTGCCGGATCGCCGGGCGCGGTAATCGTCAAATGATTCGCCGATATCGAGAGCGTCACGCTCGATGCCGCCGTCCCCGTGTACTGCAACGTAAACGCATTCGGATACACAAAATACTGATGCGACACCGAATGGCAGTCCACGTCCCATCCTGCGTCAATCCACGACTGGAACGTCGGCACCAGCTGCTGCGACAAGTCATAACCGGTCACCACCGCGATGCTCAACGGCACGCTCTTGGTCTGAAAAATCGGCAGCAGCGACTGAATGAATTGATGCGACCCATCCACCAGTCCCGGATCGTCATACGTCACCGTGATCCGGGCCGGATACCGCTTGAATCCCCGCACCTTCGGCGGAGTGTCCGGAGCAAGATTGTGTCCGCCATCAATCGGCCCCGGCGTCCCCGTCATATCCGTCGAAATCCCCGTCGCCAGATTGTTCGCGTAAAAGTGACAGTAGCTATACGTCACTGCTCCGGTGTTATCCATCAACCCATAAGTCCGGTTGGCATACGCCCGGCAATTCTTCAACTCCACCGCCGAAGGCGTACCATCAAACCGGTACCCCACATAGTTCCGGTGAGAGTCCGTATTAAAAAGATGGATGTCCCCCGGCGTCCCATCCGGATGTACATAGAACCCAATCGGCACCGTGGCATTCGGCACCTGGCTGTCCGCCGACATGTTCGCCAGCCAGATGTGATCGCTCGTCCCCTGCACCTGCACTCCGTAACCATCATAAAAATCCAACTTAATGTGTTGGATCTCGAGGTAGCTGACGCTATTTAGATTGATCAGGCTCTGTCCGCTCAAAATAATCGGACTCACCGAACCGAAAGCCGTCACCGGATTTCCGCCCGACGAATAGACATACAAATTCTGCGTAACGGAGTCGTAATACCAGTCCCGGTCATGCGCCAGCGCCGCCTGCGAGGCCTGCAAATTCCCCCAGATGGTGCCGAACTGTACAAACTTCATCTGCGAAATTGCCTGCGTTGCCGCCAAAGTGGTCTGCCATACGCTCCCCGAAGAATTCGTCCAGTCCGAACTCTTGGTCGCATACAAACCGGTAAACTCCGGAGGCCTCCCGTCCCCATACGCATCAAACTTGATCAAATTGCCGGCGGTTCCACTCGAAGGCGGAGTCAGCCATTCGTTCCACACCCCATCCCGCTTGAACAAAATCACATCCCCGGGATTGAAAGTCGAAATCCCAACCTTCAACAATGTCCGCCACGCCAGCTGCGGGCTTGTCCCCGGATTCACATTGTTCCCATCCGGCGACACATAGTAAGTCGTCGCCAGCCCTGCCGTTGCCAATCCGGCTACAACCAGAAACAAACGCAGCAGGATGTAGAAGACCATCGCCGACATCCACCTCATCGCCGCAGCGGCACTGGTCAACACACCACCACTCCTCCCGATGTCATGCTGAGCGAAGCGAAGCATCCCTACCCTCTTCTCTGAACTCGAGACGTGACAGCCGCCTCCGTCGCGAGGAACACGACAGCAAATTGCCCGGCTGTCCCTGTGCCTCTGTGCCCTCTGTGGTTGTCGCCCTTGCCTTTCGGCCAACGACCAATGACGAACGACCGACGGCCCAAACAAAAAGGCCAGAGCAAAAGCCCTGGCCTCCCAGCCAAATTACAAAATTACCTGATTACCAAATTACAAATCCCCTCACTGCACCTGCCGCACCGCCATCCTCAGCGCATACGTCCCCGTCCCGGTAGTACAAGCCGTGTAGGAAGTCGAGTACGTAATCGCCGCCGTCCCCGCCGACCACACTGAAAACTCCCCGCTCCCGAAATTCGAAGTGCTTCCCAGCCCTAAAGAATTCCCGCCAGAAACCCCGGCTCCGCTCAAACTCACCTGCACCGTCTTCGCGTTCGTCTCATCCGTCCACCCCAGCGTCACCGCCACCGCCGCCGGTCCCGCCGAAGTGCACGCCGCAGTCGAGTCCACGTAGTAATCCACCACGTACTGCCCTGCCGGGCACGCCGTCGCGCTGCACAACGTCGTGCTCGCGATCGCCGCCGTGTTGCCCGTAGCCGACACCGGAGTTCCATACAGAGCCACCAGCCCCGGCCCCGCCGTCGCCCGCCCGTTATAGGTCGACGCCGTACTCGACATGATCAAGTGACGCCCTAAATAGAGATCCTGCACCCGGAATGTTGCAGACCCAATATCTCGATTATTGTCTGACAGCGGTTTGAAGTTGAACGATGGATCCCATGCCCAGCGGATCGTCCCCTGCAGCTTCACTCCCAATCCGCGTTGCGTTCCGCTCCCCGCCTTCTCCACATCCAGCACGTAGTAGGAATTCGCCGAGTCGTAGGTCAATCCCAGCCGCTCGTAGTTCGAAGCATCCGTCCGCGTCCCGTACAAATTGAAGGTCTGCGGGTTCGTGCTGTTGTATTCCTCCAGCGTGTTCGCGTCCGCGTTGAACACGTTGGTCAACCCGAGCTGCACCGCCTGCCCGTTGTTGCTGATCACCTTCGGACAATGGCATCCGGAATCGAACCACAGCAATCCATAATTCGGCACTCCGCCCGGTGGCGTCATCTCCGCCAGCTGGATCAGGTCCGCCGTACTGCAATTCGCATTTCCGTTCGCCTGAATGCCGGTCGCGAACGCTCCACTGCACTGTGCCGGCGCAACCGAGAACTGGTTTGCCGATACCGCATTGCCCTGTATTGTTCCTGAAACCACCAGGTTCCCGTCCACCTGCACGTTGGTCTTGAACTCCTTCAGATTGGAGGTCAGCCTCTCCAGCCAGTTCGTCCCATCGCCCACATTGCCGATGTAATTCGAAATCGAAAGCGGCGCCCCCAGACTGATGCCGATATGGGCTGGATTTCCGTCACCCCGGTCGTATCCAACAAACGAGTCATTAGCATCGTTCGTCGGACGGTTGTTAGCCGTGGCAATCGTCTTTTGGAAATTTGAATCTGACAACGTAATGATGTGCCCGGGCGCCGTCCCCAGAGTTGCAAAGTTCAACCGCCCCTTCAGGTTGAGTCGCAACCCGCCATCCTGGTTCGGCTTCACCGCCAGAATCGTCGCAGTCTGTTCCGGAACTATGCTGGGAGCTTCCGTGCCGACGCAGCTCAGCCAGATCGGCGTCAATTTCGATTGCGCTGCGCACCTCTGCGCAAATACTGACGGCGCCGACCGTCCCCAGCACTGACACCACATTGTTGGGAGCGTTGTCCATGAATGCTCGCGCCGGATTGTTGTCCGAGATCGTGTCCGAACTTGCGCTCAGCACCAGGTTCCCCGGCCAGAACTCCAGCAGCGGGTAGTAGTTCGGACTCGCGACCGTATAAGACTGCAGCGCCGCCTGGCTATCGGTGAAAGTACAAACCCCATTGGTGCATGCCGATGCCCGGCTCACTCCCGTCACCACCGCATAGTTCCCGGTGCCGAATGGCGCCTGTTCCCGTCCCGTCCCCCGCGTCACCCTCAGCAGATCAAACGTGCTTGCTCCCTGAATATCAGGGACCTTCACCGTTATGCTGGTGGTGCCATCGGTCAAAGCGTTGCCAGCGTACAGCGGATTCGAAGCGCCGAAGGTTGCGTGTTGCGCCACCACGTAGTAGCGATAGTCGGTCGCTCCCGTGTTGGAAAACTGCGGCATCGTTCCCAGCCGGGGACTGGCCTCCGCTTACCTTCAACCCGAAACTGCCCGACCCCTGCGCGATCACCCCGGCCTCTCCAATATTGCCCAGCGGGATTGGTGCAGTTCCCCACCTCCTCATACACATTGTCCAGCGCGAAACCGCCGAACCCGCCTCGCTTGGTGCCGGCCCGCACTCCGTATTGTGCATACCCCTGAATCACGCTGTCCGAGATTCGCACGGTATTGCCACTCTCCCAATCCACCCCATTCCCCTTGCACTGCATCCCCAGGTTCATGTTCTTCAGCCATCCCACCGCAGAGAACGTATTGAACGGACCCGGCGCATAGACCACCGGATTGCATACCGTCGCGTCGCAGCGTACCCCGGAGCCACCCAGGCTGGTATCCAATCCGTCCAGCAGGAATGCCTGATCGTCATCCACCTGCACCAGCGTTCCGAATGTCCCACCCGCAAGCGCCGCCCTCGTGCTCAGGTTCAGAATGCGGGTGTTTTCCCCGTTCACTTCTATGAAGGGCGCCTGGCCGTTCGCCAGAGTCGCACGGGCCCGCGGACTCACCAGGGTGATGTCGAGGAACGCATTCGAATTCGAGGGATCCCCTACGAAAATGCAGGTGTCGTTCACATAGCACTCAACAATGGACCCTGAAAAATCTATCGTCATATCCGAAGAGCGGATCGACACTCGCGCGTACACCTTCAGCTCTCCCGGAGGCACAATCACTTTCCCCGCCTGGGGCGTAGCCGAAGGGTTGGTCGGCACATACCGCGCCGCAATGATCGCTTCCTGCAATCCTCCCGACGCGCTTCCAATCGTGTACCCCGCTGGATGCGCATTCAGCGTGGTGAACTGCAGCGTTCCCGCCTGTCCGTTTCCCGTGCAGGTCCCACCCGTCACCTGCACCGCTTCCGCTGTCCCCGTCCCTGCAACGTATACGTAGTATTGCGGTTCCGTTCCCAGCACCCCCGCGGGACACGCCGTCAGAGTGACCGTCTTCGACCCCGCCGTGCTCAGGTCCGCCGCCGCAGTCTGTGACCACGCCAGGTCGGTCGCATATTTCGCCACCTGCATTCCCGCCGTGACTCCGCCTCCCGCCTTCGGGACGTATTGCCCGCTGGTGGCGTCGTAAGTAATCACCTCATTATCAGTTGGAGTGACGCTGGCTACCGGCACGCTCTGGATCGACACCGCATCGCTGCTGGTTCCGCACGCCCCCCAAAGGGAGTTCCCCTTCAGGCATAAGGTCCCATCTGCCGTTCCACTGCCTAATTCTGCGGGAGGCACCATGCCTCCGCTCAAGTCGGCCTTCGCCAGCAGTCCGGTATCCACATAGTGCCGGGTTGCCGCATGCTCCGCCGCTGTCGGATCGCCGCTTAAAGTCAGCGGCCCCGTCATCGTATCTCCCGCCTTGCTTACGAACGACCCACCGCCACCCACCGTCACTGCGGCATCGACATAAGCTTTGCTGGCGGCGTCGCTGGCCTGCACTGGCTCGGGCACAACCGGTGAAGCCGAGAACTGCTTCACTCCGTCGATTGTTTCGCTGCCGCTCTTGTGCACTACTGCCGTATCCGCGGCCGCGGCTGCCACCGCCGAATCCACATACTGCCGCGATGCAAACGATGCCGCTGCGCCGGTAGCCCCCAGCACCGCCCGCACAGTTGCCAGGTCCACGGGAGAGTTGGTCGGCACTGACCAGAATTCCGTCTTCACCGTTCCATCGTCCAACTGGTAGACCACGGAATACACCGTGCCCGCCGGCGTCGACCCGGTGTTCGGCACCAGCGCAACCGACAGCGCGCCTCCCGGCCCAAGCATCACGCTGGTCGTCCCCGCCGCGATCGCCTGGTTGCTGGTTGTGGTGAAAGCAGGCCACGAAATCAGCACCGTCCCGCCCGCGGGTGTTCCATCCCCACGGTACACCACGTCGCTGACCGTGGTCGTCGCAGGCGCTTGGGCCCGCAGCATGTGGCATCCGGATCCAACCATCAACAGCAACAAGAAAAGCCGCCCAGACAGGCGGCGCGCGTCAAACATGACCCCCTCCGTTGCTCATGCAACAACCAAGTGTCGAGAACCTCTCAACTGGAAACCAGAATTGTATCCAGAATTACTGGCCACTGCTAACTATCCACTGCTGAACTAGCCACTGGTCTTCCCCACCTGCTGCTCCAAGAACCGCTGCCACGCTCCGCACGTAAACTTCAGCGAAGTCCACCACCGGGCGCCGTCCCTGAATCAACTCCATCGCATCTTCCAGCGCCCAGCCGATCGAGCACAGCAGCGCCAGCGTCATCATCGGAGCCCGGTGCACCCCGGCCGCGCAATGGATATACACCTTGTTCCCATTGCTATCCAGCGCATTGAGCGCGAATTCGACTCCACCCTGAAACAATTCCTGCGGCTTGGGTTGGAAATCATCGTCTGTCGGGTTCCACAACACTTCGATGCTGTGGGGCTCCGCCAGCGGAGTGTCATCGAACTCGATCTGCATATCGATCACGTGCGTCACTCCTGCCCGAGCCACCTCGGCCATGTTTTCCGCCGACCAGATCCCGCCGCCCGACCGCGATCCGGTCGGTCACCCATGTCATGTCCATCCTGAAAGCCCCGCCGTGCCGCGGACGCCTTCGTCCGCTCCCGCAACTGGTTTCTTGCACCGCCCGAGTCTTTCGCGATGATGAATAGACTGAGGACCGGCAACTCCCTCATTTTACGGCATCGCTCGCGGCCGCTTCAGCCGTATCTTCCCGCCCGCTTTCTTCCGGATGTTCCACCGCATGTTCCACCGGCTCTTCCTCCGGCAGCGACAGCCGCCGCAGCAACGTCTTCGCCAGTACATTCTCTCCCACTGGCTCTGCACCGCTACCCGCCGGATAGAGTCCAATCATTTCAAACAAGAACTTCATCGCCGGGTAGTGGCCCTTGCCTACTTCTCCAATGGTTGTTCTCACCATCTCCTCGGCCTGTTGGCCCACTTTATTGGCGATTTTTTGCCGAACCACCGCCAGATCCACCGGTTTCGGCCGGCGACTTCTTCTTCGCCGTTTTCTTCGCGCCTTTGACTGCCTTCGAGTTTTCCTTTGCCTTCTTCATTGCCCTGGCTCGCCCCACTTCGCCCCAAAAAAGTTGAGGCGCGTCGCAAGGACGCGCCTCATGAACTTTGCTTTTTCTCACCTTCTAAATCCAGTGTAGCACATTGCAGGGGTAAAATGTTCGATTAGCTCAAAACTTTTATTCGGATTCCTACGAATGACTTACAGCAAATTTGCAAATTTTACCCTCTTGACAAACTTTCTGAGGAATTCTCGCCCGATTTGGGAAACGCCCGCAGCAGCCCGCTCCACAGGAACACCTGGCTCAGCCGGTCCAGTGTTTCTGGAAGCCTCCGGCCCAGGGTCTGGCGCTGGCATCCCAGAATTCGCGCCGCCTGGTCATGCCCGTATTCCTGCAGCACCATCACGGCAATCACCCGCTGCTCGAATTCGTTCAGCTTTTCCAGCGCCCGTTCCACATCGTGCACAAAGATCACAGCGTCCTCGACCGAACTGGCGCTCGCATTCGAGATCCGCATGCGGAAGAATTCCCGTCCCAGCAGCGACGGCAGCCGCCCCGCCTCCACCGAAAGCCGCATGTAGCGCCGCAGCAGCGCCAGCGTGTGCTGGCGGTGAAGCCACAGATCCGGATCGCAAGCCGAGTCCTCGAGCTCTGCGTCGCCATTCAATGCCACCGCCGGCAACTGCCGCCCGCGGACGCTGGTCGCCGCTTTTGCTGTCAGGTAGGGAATGAGTGTGGAATGTCATGCGTTACCTCCTTCCGTGTAAACCACAACGTTGTCGGTGTTTCGCCGGATGTTGCTCGCGTCATTGACCGGCATGCGCGGTCTGCGCCGGACGTACATCGGCCCGCCCCGCCCGGTCGCAAGCTCGCAACTGGCGCAGTACACCTCCTCGCACCCCAGGCGGCGGAACCACAATCCGCCACAGCGTTCGCAATACTTCAGTTCCACTTGCACCACTTCCATGTTCGCCACATCCATAATTGCCTCCATGCTGAAGAAAACGTTAATGAACGGCTCAGTCCCTAACGACAAAAAAGCCCTGCGCCGATTGCTCGGACACAGGGCTCGTTTCTCTTACGATGACCTGAGTTGATTATTAAGCTGAGTTAGATAAAGCTGTTTAATTCTTAACGCTTGCCATTCGGCCGCACCGTCCGGTAAGCCGGCTGAAACTTACATTGCTGCCTCCCGCTGGCGGAAGTAGCCTTCCTCGTAGCCCGACTTCAGTACTCGGCCGTTTTGCACCACCACGCTGACCCGGCCGCTAAAGTGCAGCGACCACAGCAGCTTCTCCATCGCGGCCGACAGCACTTCCGCCTGCCGCACTTTGCGCCGGAATTCCACAAAACTGGCATCCTCATTTCCGCTTTGCGAATCGCTGATCATGATTTTTCCTACCCCGAGGTATGAGTTGTATAAGAGCGTCATCGTAGCCCCGCCCGATTTCCAGAGTCAAGAAGTATATTTCCTTTCTGTTGTTTACCTTATCTCGTAAATAGCTTCTGGCTATAGCTTGGCGTGATATAAGGACCCGCTCCCATGAAATTCAAAACTTTGCAGGAAGCTTTGCGCAAGGCGCTCTGGCAACGCATCGATGCCGGCGAGCTGACCGGCCTCCGCCTGGCCCGCCAGACCGGTTTCAAGCAGGCCCACATTTCCAACTTCCTCAACCGCAAGCGCGGCCTCAGCATCGAGGGCATGGACAAGGTGTTGAATGTACAGCACCTTTCCGTCCTCGACCTGCTCGATCCCCAGGAGGTCAACCAGCGCGCCAGCATCCTTCCTCCCAGCGACGATGAGTTCGAAAACGTGCCCCTGGTCGATGGCGCGACCGCGGCCGCCGCCGCCCCTCATCATGAGCATGAAGGTGAAGGAAATCGTCAAATTCAGGAAGAATTTCCTGCGCAGATTGCGTCCCGAAACGGGAAAGGGACGCGAAAACTGGCAGCGCTTCGCGCTCATCCGGGTCGATGGACGCGAAGGCATGAGCATGTATCCCCGCCTTCTGCCCGGCGCCACCGTGCTGCTCGACCGTCACTACAACCAGCTGAAGCCCTACCGCAAGAACGATCCCGGCATGTATGCCGTTGCCCGGGACGGCGATTGCACCATCAAGTATGTAGAGCGGGCAGGCCGCCACCTGGTGCTGCGCCCCCACAATCAGGCCTACCCGGTCGAAGTGATCCCGATTGAAGCCGGAACATCAGCCGCCGACTATCTCGTGGGTCGCGTCTGCCACATCGGCCTCGAAACCTAGTTTGCGGTGTGCAGCTTCTTCCGGTTGTCGATGGCAGTACAGCTCAAGGTAAGCACGTCTCATTAGCAACATCGCCGATCGGAAATTCACTAACGAAAAATCCGAGGTCCAAAATGATGAGTTCCAACTCCTCCGCCCCCGCCTACCGCGTTCCCGCTATCAGCATGGTTATGCTGGGAGTGAGCGACCTTGAGCGCTCCCTCACCTTCTATCGCGATCACTTGGGGATGAGCGTCCGGCAGCAGGTGCCCGGCTTCGCTTTTCTGGACGGCGGGGCAATCACGCTCATTCTGAGCGAAGCTCTGGCCAAGAACTCTGCCAACACAGCCGGAGCCACAGAGGTCATCTTCACCGTGAAGGACGTCCGCGCCGGATACGAGGCGTTGCGCAAACAGCAGGTAGAGTTCGTCCAAGAGCCACACAATGTCGCCGGACCAATGTGGTCGGCCAATTTCCGCGACCCCGATGGGCACCTCCTCACTCTGTTTGGGCCGGAGAATGCGAGTGGCTAGTGACTACTGGCTACTGGCTTGGCCACTAGCCACTAATCGCTAGCCACTGAGCCACTCTTTCCCAGAAACTCTGCTACCGCCGGATTCACTCTCCCGCTCTCGCATCCATTCGCCTGGTGCCCGCAGTCTCCAGTCAGTTCCAACACTTGCGCATGCAGCAGCCTGGCAAAATTCAAAGCTTCGCCAGGTGTCACCGCGTGATCCTGAAGCGACGAGATCACCAGCACCTTGGCTTTCACCGCTGCCGCGGCGCGCTCCATCGAGCCGCCGAAAGCATCGGAGACATCCAGCTTCATCACCGCCTGCGCCTGGCGAATGTGGTTGTTGGCGTCGAACGCCGGCTCCGTCTTGAACTTTGCGATGGACTCATCTACCTGCTCGCGCGTCGTCACCCGGTTGTAGCCCTCGGGAGTGGTGAGCAGAAGCGCCCCAATCTCTCCCATCACCACTTTGGCCGGGTTCTCCTTGTAGTCACCGCCGTTCCAGGCGGAGTCATGCATGATGGCGTCCACCTCCAGGTTCCAGTGCAGCATGTCGTAAGCCCCCGGCCGCGGCGTGCCGACAATCGGAATGGCTTCATCCATAAATTCGGGATACGACACCATCCACTGAAACGTCTGCATGCCTCCCATGGAAATCCCCATCACCGCCTTCACATGATTGAGGTGCAGCGTCTGGGTGAGCACCTGATGCTGGCTGTTCACCATATCGCGCACCGTGAACACGGGGAACTTCATGCGCGGCTGCAAGGTGCTGTTCGACGGCGAGGATGACACTCCGTTGCCCAGCGCATCCATTGCGATCACATAATATTTCGAGGTATCTAGCAGCTTGCCCTGTTCAAATCCGCCCGCACCGAAGCTGTCCGCCAGTTGCTCCGTGGTCCCGCTGAACCAGGTCGGAAACACGATGGCGTTGGATTTCTGCGGATTGAGCTGACCGAAGATGCGGTAACCGATCCGGCAATCGCGGATCACTTTCCCGCTCTCCAGCTTGAAGTCGCCGAGCGAAGCAAACTGCTGCTGCCCGTCCTGGGCAGTGATGAATGGAGTCAGCACGCAGACAAGCAACGCAACTGCACAGTGTTGGGCTGAAGGCCTCATGGCGCGCGATTCTATACCAGGGAGGCGGTGCTATAGGCCGCAAAACCGTGAGCCAAAGGTAGAACGCCTTGCCACAACAGAAACAGCAGACTCCGAGTAGGGATCCTTCGACTACGTATCTGCTGCGCTTGGCGCAGCAGATACTTCGCTCAGGATGACACGGTTTCTGTGCTGGACGCCCACTCGGTTTTCAACTTCGGCGGATGCAGCAACGTCTGCATCACCACGCAATACTGCTCGGTCTTCTCCTGCAAGGCCCGCAGCTGTTCCGGAGTCGCCGCAGGGGCGGCCACATCGAAATGAAGACCAATAGTCTCAAAGCCAACCGGAACGTCTTTGGCGATGCCCAGGGTGCCGCGAAGGTCCAGGTCGCCCTCGACGGTGACCGCGATGCGCTCGGTGGGAATGCCCATGGCGGCCGCCACCATCTGGCAGGTAATCTGCGCGCAGGCGGCCAAAGCGCCAAGTAACAGATCGCCTGAACAGGCTCCGGCGCCGGCGCCTCCCACTCCCTGGTGAGCTTCGGCCTGGTAGATGGCGCGCCCGAGATCGACCGAGCAGGCAATGGGAGCGTCCGTCTGCCCGCCTTTCGCCCGAATGGTGATACGGGAAGCGTTGGGATCAGCCCGGTACTGTTCTTTCAGCGGCTTCTGCAGCGATCGAATATCCACGGCAACCTCGTAGTTCCAATACGTAGTTCCAGTGCGCCGGGCGCGAAACCGTCCCCGCCGACTGGAAGGCACTCTATGCTAGCATCGAGCAAACCTTACGGAGGTCCCCATGCCCAAATTCGTTATCGAGCGTGAAGTCCCCGGGGCCGGAAACCTGACCGACGCCCAGCTACGGGAAATGTCGCGGAAATCGGTGAGCGTTCTTCACGCCATGGGTCCCGAGATCCAGTGGCTGCACAGCTATGTGACCGGAGACAAGGTGTATTGCATCTATCTCGCCCCAGACGAGGCGACGATCCGGGAACATGCCCGCCGGGTAGGAATTCCCGCCAACCGCGTGTCAGCAGTGCGCCGAATGATTGACCCAACCACAGCTGAATAGCCATACCGCGCCGGTGGTCGTCACCCTGGAACGAAGTAAACTTAAGCCTGCGACGAACTAGCCTCGAGCGCCAGCACCTCTTCCACGGCTTTCTCCATCGGTAATGCCAAGCCTGCCGACCAGGCCGCGTTGGCTGCGGCGGGACTGAGGGCTTGCCGGGCCGGGGCGAGAGTCGCCTCCAGCCGGGTTTGCTCCGCCGGAGTGAGGGGAGCGCCGATATTCTGCCGCAGCGCGGCTGCCGCACCCGCGAGGCGCAGGCATCGCTCGGCATCCAGTTGACTCGCCGCCGAGCAGGCGAAACACTCCAGCAGGCGGGCGATTCCACGCTTGTGATCGAGTTCCTGAAAAATTCTGATGCTGTCGCGATATAACGAGCGTGCCGTCGAATAATCGGCCTGTTCTCTCGCCAGATTTCCCAGGTCAGCCAGGGTGGCGGCGATTCCCCATCGGTCCGCCAGTTCGCAGAAGATGGCCAGCCCCTGCTCGTAAAACGCGCGCGCGCCCGCGAAATCGCCCTGGTTGCGGGCAACATCTCCCTGATAGTTCAGTGCCCAGGCCACGCCGGTGCGGTCGCCGAGGCTTTGAAAGATGGCGAGACATTCGGCATAAAGCGCGCGGGCGCGGTCGTTGTCTCCCTGCATCTTGACCACGTTGGCCAGATTGCTGAGCGAGCGGGCAATGGCCTGCTGATCGTCCAATTCTCTCCACAGCGACAGGCTGGCTTCGGAAAGGGACCGCGCAGCCAGGGTGTTGCCGCGGTCGCGCTCGCTGAGGGCCAGCGCGTTCAGAGACACCGCCGCTCCATGCTTGTCGTCCAACTTAAAAGCGAGATTGAGGCTTTCGCGGAAGAGCGAATCCGCCGCGACGTAATCTCCCTGATCGACCGCCAACACGCCAGCGGCAAAAAGAACGCGTGACCGCAGCCGGGTAGGAGCCGCGGCCCCGGGAAGCTGCAGCAGCCGGGCCAGACCGTCTCTGCCCTCGGCAAGGCGCTCTGAGGTTTCCCAGAAACGAAACAGCGCCGAGCCCAGACGCAGGCCCCAGTCGGCGTTTCCGCTGGCGATCAGCCATTCCAGGGCGGCCCGAAAATTGTCCTGGTCGAGCGCCATGCGGTCCAGCCACTGCGCCTGTTGCGAATCTTCCGATTCGCTGGCCTGTTCTTCCGCAAGCACCAGCGAATAAGCGGCGTGGGCCTGCATGGTGGCAGACTCTTCCCCGCTGCTTTCGAGCTTGTCGAGAGCGTACTCGCGAATCGTCTCCAGCATGGTGAAGCGGGGCTCGCCGTTCTTTGACTCCACCTGCTGCACCAGGCTGTTATCCACCATGGAGCTCATGCCTTCGAAGAGGTCGAGATCGAGGTCGCCCCTGGTATTGCAGACGGCTTCGACACCTTCCAGGGTGCAACCACCGGCAAACGCGGAAAGGCGGCGGAAAAGCTTCTGCTCGGCGGGACTGAGCAGATCGTAGCTCCAATCCATGGCCGCTCGCAGCGTCTGCTGGCGTTGCGGCAAATCGCGACCGCCGCCAGTCAGCAGTTGCAGCCGGCTGGCCAGTCGCGCCAGCAGCGCGGAGGGAGACAGCACCTTGACGCGGGCAGCCGCCAGCTCGATGGCAAGCGGCAGGCCGTCGAGCCGCACGCATATTTCGGCGACGGCGCGGGCGTTCTCCGCATTCAGCACAAAATCGGGACGCGCCGCAGCCGCGCGCTGCGCAAATAACGCGATTGCCGGGAACTGAGAGATCTGCTCGGGAGCCATCGACTCCGATTCCGGCAGAGCCAGCGGCGGCACGGGAAACTCCATCTCTCCGTACACCCGAAGCGGGGCCCGGCTGGTTACCAGAATCTTGAGCATGGGCGCGACTGCCAGCAGTTCCGAGGTGACCGGCGCAGCCTGCAGCAAGTGCTCAAAGTTGTCGAGCAGCAGCAGCATGGGAGCCTTCGCCTGCCGCAGATTCTGCTTGAGCAGGTCGAGCGGCTGGCCGCCGGCCTGGCGGATTCCCAGCGTCTGGGCAATTTCAAAAGCGGTCAAAGCCGGGTCGCTGAGCGAGGAAAGCGAAACAAAGTGGATGCCCCCGGGGAACTGCTCCTTCAGGCTGCCGGCCACCTGAATCGCTAGCCGTGTTTTACCAATCCCGCCGGGGCCGGTGACTGTGACCAGACGCGCATCGTCGAGCAGCAGCAGTTCTCTGGCGGCAGCGATCTCCTTCTCGCGCCCCACGAACCCGGTGCGCTGCACGGGAAGGCTTGCGGTACGCGTCTCCGGCGGCCTGGCGGGCGGAACCAGAGACGGGTCATGCGTGGGGACGTTGTGCATGGACGCGTCACGCGTCGAGACATCGTGCGTGGAGGCGTCGTGCATAGACGCGTCATGCGACGAGACCAGGCGCGGTCCAGGTTCCACGATGGCGGGAACCGGATTGGCATCGATGAGCGGCGCGATGAAGCGGTATCCCCGCCCGGTAATGGTCTGAATAAAGCGGGGCTGCTCGGGATCGTCTTTCAATGCCTGGCGAATTTTGCGGATGGCGGCGTTGATGCTGTTGTCGGTATCAAGAAAAACGTCCTTGCCCCAGACTTTCTCGATGATCTGGTCGCGGCTGACCAGCTGCCCGCGTTCTCCAATCAGCAGCAGCAGCACATCCATGGGAATGCGCTCCAGCTTGAGCACACGTCCGGCCCGGCGCAGCTGGTAGGAGCGCACATCGAGCTCGAAGTCCTCGCCAAAGCGCACCCGGTCCGGCATCTCGACTGGATTAAAAGCCATACTCACGCCCACACGTGATGTTGGCAATTTTACATCGCCGCGTCACTTCCACTGTAAGTAGCTTGTTTTTAGCAGCTTAGGGATTCATTCAGCTTAAGCCAATCTTCAGGCGTCCACCATGGTGACTCGGCCGGGCCGCAGGCAGTATGCGGTGTATGAGCAACACCGGCGAGACCAATCCGAAGCCAAGCCACAAAGAGTTGCATGAAGCATTTGTGGCCAGGTTGCGCGCTCATGTCCGAGGCCGCATGCGATCACGGGCGAACTCTTCCATCACAAATCCAAAAGGAGAAAACCATGAGGACACTGACTTCGACTCTCAACCCAACATTCACCCGGGGCCTGTTGCGAGTGGCGTGCTTGACGGGGCTGGTCACGTTCATGCCGCTGCTGTCGTTTGCGGCTGATGCTGCGCACGCGGAACACACTGTTCCCTCGCGGCTGGTGCAAATCGTCCGCCAATACACGCGCCAGTTCATTGACGTGAACAACGCCGGTCCCGATTACCAGCCGGCATTCGGCTGCGTCAGCGGACCCGATCACGGAGCCATGGGCATTCACTACGTGAACGGCGCGCTGGTCGGCGACGGCGAGATCGATAAGACGCGGCCCGAGGCGCTGATCTATGAGCCGATCGGCAACCGGCGGCGGCTGGTGGGCGTGGAGTACATCGTGGACGCGGCCACCTGGCTGGCGAATCACAACAACACTCCGCCGATGCTCGAGGGCCAGGCCTTCCAGCTGGTCGGAGCGCCCAACCGTTACGGCATTCCCCACCCGTTCTTCGAGCTGCACGTGTGGGCATGGCGGGACAACCCGAATGGCGCCTTCGTGGACTGGAACAACAACGTGAGTTGCGAAGGGCGATAGCTCAAACAGCGAAGCGCTCAGATGGGCAGGTTTTACAGGCATTCCGTTCAAGCTCTGCTTGGACGGGGGAACACAGGGCAATCGCCAACTGGCGACAAATTCAACTAAGGAGAATGTTATGAAACTGATGGCACGTACTTTCACGAAACTGGCAGTGGCTATGGTGTTGTTCGGAGGCCTGGCGCAGGCGCAAACCGCCTACCAGGAGGTTCAGACCAACATTCCATTCGAATTCACCGTAGGCAAACAAACCTTTCCGGCAGGGGCTTACACCCTGCTCCGTACCAGCACCACCAACCCCCAGATACTGTCATTGCGCGACAGCCGGGGACACAACCTGGCGGTCTTCTTCACCAGCGCGGTGGAATCGATGGGAATGCCGGAGAAGCCGCGGCTCACGTTCTACGTGGACGGTGGCCGTTACATCCTGGCTCAGGTCTGGGAGGAAAACAACACTACCGGACATGAGTTGTTCCGGGGCAAACGTGTAGTCCGGATTGCTGCGACGGCGCCGCAGACACAGTCTGCGCTGGCCCAGCCGCAACCCTGAACCTTGGTCACGAGTTACCCGGATCGCGACGAATCCGGGAGCGTCCGGGCACGTGGTCTCCCCCTTGTGCCCGGACGATTTTTTTTGCTAAGGGATTGGTTTCGCCGAATGAAGATCAGCGGGTGAGGACGGGCGCCACCGGTTCCAGGCGCGCGGTGAAATGGCGCAGGAAGGGCGCTTCGTAAGTAAGTTTCAATCCCGTGGATGCGTTCGCGGTTCTTCCAGACTTCCAGAATAATCTCCACCACGTAATCGATGTGGCTCTGCGTGTACACCCGGCGGGGAATGGCGAGGCGTACCAGATCCATTTTCGCCGCGGCGCCGAACATCAGGGCGCCAATCTCCACCGAACGGATGCCGCCTTCCAGGTAAAGCTCGGCCGCCAGCGCCACTCCCGGAAACTGCTCGGCAGGAACATGCGGCAGGAAGGCGCGGGCATCGAGATAGATCGCGTGCCCGCCCGGAGGCTGCACGATGGGAACTCCGGCTTCGGCAATGTGATCGCCGAGATACGCGGTGGATGCGATGCGGTAGCGCAGGTAATCCTCTTCCAGCGCTTCCTGCACGCCCACGGCAATGGCTTCGAGATCGCGCCCGGCGAGGCCGCCATAAGTGGGATAGCCTTCGGTGAGAATCAGCAGATCTTTTTCCTGTTGCGCCAGCAGATCGTCATTGGTGCACAGGAATCCGCCGATGTTGGCCATGCCGTCTTTCTTGGCCGACATGGTGCAGCCATCGCCGTAGCTGAACATCTCCTGCGCAATCTGCTTGGGAGATTTGTTTTCGAAGCCGGATTCGCGCAGCTTGATGAAATAAGCATTCTCGGCAAAACGGCAAGCGTCGAAATAAAGCGGGATGCGATGCTTGCGGCACACCGCGCTCACCTGGCGCACGTTCGCCATCGAAACCGGCTGGCCGCCGCCGGAATTGTTGGTCACGGTCAGCATGACCAGCGGAACGCGTTCGCGGCCCACGCGGGAAATCAGATTCTCCAGCGCCTGCACATCCATGTTGCCCTTGAAGGGATGTCTCAGGCTGCGGCTGCTTGCCTTCCGCAATCACCAGGTCCAGCGCTTCGGCTCCGACAAACTCCACATTGGCGCGCGTGGTGTCGAAATGCGTGTTGTTGGGGACAACATCGCCCTTCTTGCACATCACGCTGAACAGGATGCGTTCCGCCGCGCGTCCCTGGTGAGTGGGGATCACGTGGCTGTATCCGAAAACTTCCTGGACTGAGTCGCGGAAGCGCTCGAAGCTCTTGCTCCCGGCATAACTCTCATCGCCTTCCATGATGGCCGCCCACTGGTGGGTGGACATAGCGCCGGTGCCGGAGTCAGTCAGAAGGTCGATCAGAACATCAGCGGCGGGAAGCAGGAACAGGTTGTAGTGCGCTGCCCGCAGAAGTTGTTCCCGCTCCGGACGCGTGGTCCAGCGGATGGGCTCGACACTCTTGATGCGGAACGGCTCGATGATGGTCTTGGGCATGGCTAAGTTGTGGTCATTCTGAAGCGGCGCTGTCGTTATGAACATACGCTGTCATTCTGAGCGAAGCGAAGAATCCCTACCGCCTGGCAACGCACTTCCGGTAGGGATGCTTCGCTGCGCTCAGCATGACATCGAAGAAAAAAGCAGACTACGACACCTCCACCTCATCCTCCTTCTCCGAAGGACGATAACTCACCGCCGCCGTGCGCTCCAGCTTATCCCAGGCAAACTTCTTGCCTTCGGCCGCGCGCTTCAGCGTCTTGAACAGCACCACCGAAAACAGCTGACGGTAGGCGAAGCGTTGCAGCCAGACCTGGCTGAGCAGCCAGCCGTCTTCGCGGGCCTCGGGCTGGCGGCGCTCGAGCAGGAAGGCGATGGCGGACGCGATGAAGTCGATTACCAGGAACGCGGCGAAGAACAGGACCAGGCGATGGAAGCTGGCAGGATCGGCCGATTCCGGGTGAAAGAATTTCTGCTCGTAGTACAGCAAGGTGCCGATGACGAATCCGATATCGATGAAAGGCGACACCAGCGGCAGCAGAATTTGAAATACGACAATGTTGGGCAGCGCCACCCATCCCAGCACTCCCTTGCGGGCGAATGCGGAACGATGCTTCCATACCGACTGCAAAACTCCGAACGACCAGCGGAAGCGCTGCCGCATCAGGCCGTTGGCATCTACCGGAGCTTCGGTGAACGCCAGCGCCATGTCTTCATACTGCACCCGGTAGCCGTTCTGCAACAAAGCCATGGTCAGGTCGGCGTCTTCGGCGACGGTATCGGTGTGATAGCCGCCGGCTTCGATCACCGCCGATGTGCGCCAGGCGCCGATGGCCCCCGGAACCACGCTTACCGCGCCAAGTGTGTTCAGCGCGCGGCGCTCGAAGTTCTGGCTGGTGATGTACTCCAGCGCCTGCCAGCGTGTCCAGAGATTCACCCGGTTGCCGACTTTGGCATTGCCTGCCACCGCGCCGATCTTGGGATTCAGAAAATGCGGCACCAGGCGTGAAATCGCATCGGGGGCAATCACGGTATCGGCGTCTATACCGACGAAAATCTCTTCTCCCTGCAAGTGCTGCAAGCCGAAGTTCAGGGCTTCGGCCTTCCCGGAGTTTTCTTTGGTAAGAATCAGCACCCGACCGGTGGATTGTTCGAGAGTGAAAGCTCCCCGCGCCATCTCGAGAGTGCGGTCTTTCGATCCGTCGTCGATCACGATCACCCGCAGATTGGGATAGTCGGACGCCAAGGCTGCGCGAATCGTCCGCCGGATCACCTTCTCTTCGTTGTAGGCAGGAATCAGCACCGCTACCCGCGGCCGGTAGGCTTTCACCTCGGCAGCAGTCCCATAGCGGCGGTCGCGGAAGCGGTCAAAGATCGCGGATGCGCCAATAAACAGCAGCCGCCCCGTCATCAGCACGTCGCCAATCAGGAAGATTCCCGCGATGCCCCGCAGGCACATGTCGAACAGCCAGAATCCCAGCCAGGTAAAGCGCGCCGACCAGCGTTGATTCGACGGGATCGGCGGCATCACATCCGCCCGTGATTTCCCGATCAACTGGTAAACCGGAACGATCTTCAGCCCCTTGGCACGAACCCCTTCGATGATTTTCGGCAGCGCCAGCACCGTCTGCCGCCGGTCGCCGCCGCCATCGTGCAAAAGAATGACGTTGCCGCAGTGAATGTCGTTGGCGGCGCAGGGCGGCAGATGCGCCAATACGTAGGACGCGATCTCGTCGGCGCTGCGCTTGGGATTGTTGTCCCAGTCCTTGGGATCGATCTTGTCCCCAACGGTGATGTAGCCCATCTCCTGCGCGATCTCGAGCGGCTTCACTTCGTCGTCGGTGTCAGGCTCGGCATCAATCGAATACGGCGGACGCAGCATTAGCGTGCGCACTCCCAGGCGGCTGGCGAAGAACTGTTCCGTGAGGTTCAACTCCAGCTTCATGAAGTCGTGGGAGATATTGCTGATGTCGGGATGAGTGAAGGTATGGTTCCCGATGCTGTGGCCCTCGCGATAAATTCGCTCCGCCACGTCAGAAAACTTGTCGGCCTGAATGCCGATCAGGAAAAATGTGGCCGGAGCGTTCTCCCGCTTCAGCACATCCAGGATCTTCGGCGTCCAGTCAGGATCAGGGCCGTCGTCGAACGTGATCGCCACTTCGTTCTTGCTGAAGCCGTAGCGGTCCACCCGGTAAGGCTCCGGCAGCGAGTCGAAGCTCTCGTCGGTAATGAGGCGGGAATTGGGATCGACAGTGATGGAGCGGTTTCCGTTGTCGGGGCGCGCATCAATTTTCAGAATCTCGCCCTGCCCCTCCATATCCACGAACTGCCCGGGAGGCACATCTTTCAGCCGTTCGGTCGCGCCGCTTTCGCCCGGCATGTCCCACACTCGCCACAGCGACCGGTCTTCAGCACCGAGACGCCAGAGCGCGAAGGTCTTGATGCCGTCGGCCTGAGCGGCACGCATTTCGTTCAAGGCGGTGACTGCATCCAGAAACCAGATATCGTGCTCGACATTCTTTTCGTCGATATAACTGACGTGCGGATTCATGCTGTCGCCGTCAAAATCGACATCGGCTTCGGAATCGCGGGCGGTGAGCCAGGCGTCTTGCACCGTCTGGTTCTTGTCGGTTTCGCCGGTAGGCGGCTTGCCGCGTTTCGGCTTCTTCGGCCAGTCGTAGCCAAAATTGCCGATGGCGCAGATCAGCTTGTCGCTGGGAATGACCTTTCTGGCGAAGTTCAGGTTGGAGACGAACCAGTCCTGGGAGGCCACCGGCCCGGCTTCGCCGCCGGGATAGTGCTCGTCGTAGTTCATGAGCACCACGCCGTCGGCGGCGGTGGAAATGGCGCGATAGTTGAATTCTTCGTTGTGCGAGGGCACGCTCACGTACAGCTTCATGCCTTTCGCGTGCAGGTCGGAAGAAAGCTCCTGCAGCAGGGCCAGGTAGCCTGGCTGCCCAGCCTTGGGGAAAGCCTCGAAATCCAGCATCAGGCCGCGGTACTTGTCGGTGGCAAGGAATGCCGCAACCTGCTGGCGAAAGCGCGCCCGCGAGCCGGCGTCATTCAGGAAAGGACTGATGTTGACCCAATCCGTCCCATCAAAATTGTTGACCATGGGGAAGACTTCCATCCCCGTGTCTTCATTCTTGAGAAACGGCATGACCTTATCGTCCACCTGATGGACAACAGGCCCCTGCACTACGTCGTAATACTTGTAGGTCTGGGAATCGACTGCCTGGAGGTGTCCGTCGGGAGTGAGCACCGACAGCCACTCCGGAAAAAGAAGATCGATCTGGCGTGCGTATTCCCGCAGCGACGAAAAGCTGGCGGCATCCCAGGTGACGTAGAAGGCGGCGCGGATGCCCTCCTCGGAATTCAGCCGGACCTGCGAAGGCGCCGATTTCGACTTGCGGTGGGTACGCTTCAGCGCCATCAACCGGCGGTGCTCTTTCGCCTTCTCCCGCTCATTTTCTTTCAGGGCGTGGAATGCTCGCTTCTGCGAAGGCAGCAGCAGGTCGGGCAGGCGTTCATCGCGCAAAGCGCCGTAAACAAAGAAAATGATCAGAGCAGCGACGGCGATTCCGAGCACGTCGAATAGACGGCGAAACCGCTTCCAGCGGGCTTGTCGGGGATCGTAGAAGATCGGCTGCGGCATGGGGTAAAGCTAAAGCTAATCCTAAGCGGCGACTGGGGCCGGGTCAAACCCACCTCCGTATAAGGGATACGATGCGCCAACCGGCGGCATCGTTTTGGCAAAGTCCTGTTCTGAATGGCGCTGTATGATTTCAGCGTGCGCCAACTCGTGCGCCAACATTTCCGTTTCTTCGCCTGGAGCGCGCTGGGCGGCCTGGCCCTGCGCTTGCTGTTCCTGTTCCGTTTTCCCGCCATCACGGCCGACTCCTACATTTACGGCGATATTGCCAAGAACTGGCTGCGGCACGGGATTTTTGGCATAAGCACCGCGGCCGGAGTAGTTCCGACCTACATTCGGCTGCCGGGGTATCCGGCATTCCTGGCGGGCATCTTTGCCATCTTCGGCATGGAACACTACCGAGCCGTCCTGGCGGTGCAGGTCGTGGTGGACCTGGGTACCTGCCTGCGTGGTGGCCGACATGGCGCGCCGGATGATTTCTGATCGGGCCGCCCGCGTGGCTTTTCTGCTGGCGGCGTTGTGTCCTCTGCTGGCGAACTATGCCGCGGCAGCGCTGACCGAGACCCTGGAAATCTTCTTCACCGCGCTGGCGCTCGATTGCGCCATCGCCGGGCTGGCGGCACTCGACTCCGAAACATTTTCGCTCGGAGCCTGGCCGGGGTGCGGCGCCGCCATCGCAGCCGCCATTCTGCTGCGTCCCGATGGCGGGTTGTTGCTGATGGCGCTGGGAATCTTTCTGGGCTACTGCCTGTTCCGGAGGCGGCACGAACCGGGGCCGGGCGCGAAACGTGGTCAAAGCCGGAATATTGGTCGCGGCGGTGGCGCTTGTGCCTCTGATCCCCTGGACACTCCGCAATCTGAACACCCTGCACCGCTTCGAGCCGCTGGCTCCGCGCTATGCCGATCAGGGTGAATTCGTCCCCATGGGATTCAATCGCTGGGTCAAGACCTGGATGGCAGATTACGTTTCGGTGGAGGAAATCTACTGGTCCGTGCCCGGCGACGAGATGGATGTGGAGAAGCTTCCCTCACGAGCGTTCGATTCGGCGGAACAACGGACCCAGACGGCGCAGCTGCTAAGCGACTACAACCAGGTGCAAAGTGTGACCCCGCCGCTCGACCGGCGCTTCGAACAACTGGCGGAGCAGCGTATCCACGATCACCCTCTGCGCTATTACATCTGGCTGCCTGCAGTGCGAATCGCCGATATGTGGCTGCGGCCGCGGACCGCGATTCTTCCCTCCGATACCCGCTGGTGGGAATTCAACGATGACCCGCGGTGGTCCACCCTAGCGGTCTTTATCGGGGCCATAAATATTTTCTATATCGCCGCTGCGGTCGCCGGCCTGGTGAAATTCGGCTGGCAGACGCTGCGGCTCTGCTCTCCCCTGCTGCTTCTGCTGGGGTTTGTCGTGTTGCGATCTGTATTCCTCGGGACACTAGAAAATCCCGAGCCCCGCTACACCCTGGAGTGTTATCCCATCGTGCTGGTTCTGGTGTCAGCCCTCTTCCGATAACAATTCAACATTAACAAGTGTCAATGCTCCCCCGATATTGCTTTTGGAATCGTTTCTCTTTCAAATCCTGAATTTTCAACGGGATCACATTGCAACCTGTTTAGATTCAGCTTGCAATGTTGGCGCGTGAATTGCAGAATGTTCGGCAACAGAATTGTGTCTCCTATTCCTGCACTCATAGATTTGTTGTTTTGCTCGAACAACTGAGCTGTCTCGGCATAAACCGTAGTCACAATTTAACAAGGAGTCTGGCATGCGATCTACTTCGCGCGTAGTCGCTTCTCTCTTCTTCCTTTTGTTCGCATTGGGCAGCATGGCCGTTGCCCAGTCCGGCACCACGTCGATCCGGGGCACGGTGACCGACAAAAGCGGCGCTGCCGTCGCCAAAGCCACGGTAACCCTCAGCAACCCAGAGCGAGCCATTGAGCGGACTATCCCGACCGGCGAGGCCGGCGAATATGAGTTTCTCCAACTCCCCCCGGGAACGTACCAGTTGGTGGTGGAAGCCCCCGGCTTCAGCCGTTATGAGCAGAAGAACATTCAGTTGCTGGTGAGCAATCCGGGGCACGCGGATGTTCAACTCACCGTCGGAGCCGCCAACCAAGTGGTGGAAGTGAGCGCCGAAGCCGCCCAGGTGAATACGTCTGATGCGAGCCTGGGCAATGCGGTAGGGGAGCGCCAGGTGAAAGATCTGCCCCTGGAAGGCCGCAATGTCCCGGACTTGCTCAGCCTGCAGGCAGGCGTGGCCTATACCGGAAACCGGCAGGATGTGGACACGAATGTTGATACCCGCAGCGGGGCTGTCAACGGAGCCCGCAGCGATCAGAGCAATATCACGCTGGATGGCGTGGATGTAAACGACCAGGTAAACGGATACGCTTTCAAATCGGTGTTGCCGGTAACGCTGGATTCGGTGCAGGAGTTCCGGGTCACGACCAGCAATGCCAATGCCGATGCCGGCCGCTCCTCGGGAGCGCAGGTAGCGCTGGTTACAAAAAGCGGAACCAATCATCTACATGGCTCCGCCTACGAATACCACCGCAACACGTTCACCAGCGCCAACGACTACTTCGTGAAAACCGCCGAACTCCAGAACGGGGAACCCAACGAACCCCCGAAGCTGATCCGAAATATCTTCGGCGGTTCAGTGGGAGGCCCGATCATCAAGGACCGGCTGTTCTTCTTCGCCAACTATGAAGGACATCGCCAACGGGAAGAGCAGAGCGTATTGCGCATCGTGCCGAGCGACAGCCTGCGTCAGGGCATCATCCGGTATGTTTGCGACACCGGTGATCCCAACTGCTCCACGGGCAATCCCAATGTGAACGTGGTCAACGATCCGGTAACGGGAGCGCTGGTCGCAAGCCTCACGCCTGACCAGATCAAGGCCATGGATCCTCTGGGGCTCGGTGTAGATCCGGTGATGCTGGATTATTTCAATACCTTTCCCCGAGCCAAATGATTTTCAGAGCCAGGGTGATCAGTTGAATTTTGTTGGCTATCGCTTTCGCGGGTCAATTCCCACCGATCGCAACTGGTACATCGCCAAAGTTGATTTGAACCTCAACCGCAGCGGAACCCAAACGCTGTTCTGGCGCGGGGCACTCGCCGACGATGTCCAGTCAAGCCCCCCTTACTTGCCGGGCACGGCCCCATTGTCCTCGAACAGCGACCACAGCAAGGGGTTTTCTCTCGGGTACACGGCCCTGATCAAGCCCACGCTGATCAACAATTTCCATTGGGGTTACACCCGTCAAAGCCTCGGCTTCGGAGGAAACAACGATAGCCAACCCTTCAATTATTTCCGAGGATTGAACGACAACGAGGGTGCCTTCCAGTCCGAGTTGGCGGTCACTCGCAGTGACAACTACCAGACCCCAGTACACAACTTCACGGATGACCTCTCCTGGACCAAGGGCAAGCACACCATTCAGTTCGGGGCCAATCTGCGCTTCATCCGCAATCCACGGCAGAACTTTCTGAGCTCGTTCTCCAGCGGGTCTACCAACCCTTCGGGCCTAAATACGGGAGGAATCGTGGGAAGTGCCAGTCCGTTGAACCCGGGGAACTACAACGGCAGCAGTAATTATCCCGCTCTTGGCTATCCTGACGTGTCCGACGCCGTTCCGCCTGGGCTATAACAATCCCATCATGGCCATGATGGGCATCGTCAGCGAGGTAAACGCCACCTTCAACTTCGATAAGACCGGAACTGCCCTTACCGCAAGGCTCGCCGCTCACGCGGCACTTTGCTGCTGACGAGTACGAGTTTTATGTTCAGGATTCGTACAAAGCCAAACCCAACCTCACTTTGAGTTACGGCTTGCGCTACTCCCTGTTTTCACCGCCCTGGGAAACCACTGGCACGCAGGTCCAGCCCACCATCAGCCTGGGTGATTGGTTCGCGCAACGCGCCAGCGAAGATGCAAACCGGAGGCTCTTCGACCACCGACCCGCTGATCACCTACGATTTGTCTGGACCGGCAAATAACCGCCGCGGCTATTACGGTTGGGACTTCAAGAATTTCGGACCGCATGTAGCCTTTGCCTATTCCCCCATGCCGACCAGGGCTTCTTCAGCAAGCTGCTTGGCAGCGGCGACAAGACGGTAATCCGCGGTGGATTCGGCGTGGTCTTCGACAGAATCGGAGCTGGACTGCTGGGTACTTTCGACCGTAACGGATCGTACGGCTTATCTACCTCGATCACCGCGCCGATTCCTTGTGTCGGGCCGGCAAGCGGGGTTGCTAATCCGGACCGATCGTGCAGCGCAGGTGTGCCGGTCGCGCCTCGTCTCACCAGCTTAAACGAAATCCCCCAGAATGACGCGATATGGGAATCCCTTCTTCCCTGACCGCCACCGGCCGGTTTCCCCTACACCTACCCGCCAGCGGGTACTGGGCTGGCAATTCAATGGGGCTTGGATGATCACATCAAGACGCCCTACGCCTACACCCTTGACTTCTCTGTTGGACGTGAGCTCCCGGGCAACATGACCTTGGAAGTTTCTTACGTAGGACGCATGGCGCATCGCTTGCTCACTCAGGAAGATTTGGCGATGCCGCTGAACATCAAGGACCCGAAATCTGGCATCACTTACTTTCAAGCTGCGAAGGCCTTGTCGACCATCGGTTTTCAGGGTGTGCCGACTGACCAGGTCACGGCCGGCCAGGTTGGAGCCACCGCAGCTTACTGGCAAAACATTGTCACTCCACTAAAGCCGGGGGACCAATATCAGTCTGCCTTGCTCCGGCGGTGGCACCACCGACGTAGTTCAGGCAATGTACGAAGTCTTCTGGTGGACGGTGGAGGCCCGGTCGGCGACGGCTTCGGCGATGAAACCACCGCGTTCGCCAACCTCGACTACTGGGGATCGGATTTCAGTGGAACCGCCGGGCATCGCAGGCACATTGACCGATGCGGACGGATATCCCGCTCAACTACTATGCCTCCGTCTACGGGCGCAAACTCATTCTTCAACAGCCAGTTCCATTCCCTGTATGCCTGGCGCTCGATTGGCAGCTCGGCTTATAACGGCCATGCAGGTGACTCTGCGCAAACGGCTGTCGAAGGGTGTGCCTTCGACTTCAATTACACCTATTCCAAATCACTTGACATTTCTTCGGATGCGGAGCGGGTTGATGAATGGGCGGCTCTGTCAGGTAACGTAATCAATTCATGGGATCCGAACGCACTGCGTGGCGTCTCGGATTTCGACGCAACGCATCAGTTCAATGCCAACTGGATCGTGGAACTGCCTTTCGGGAAAGGTCATCTGCTCGCGCCGAATGCCCATGGAGTTCCAGAGCGTTGATCGGCGGCTGGGAACTTTCCGGTCTGGCCCGCTGGACCAGTGGCTTTCCTATCTCCGCCTTCAACGGAAACACCTGGCCGACCAACTGGCAATTGGGCGGCGAGGCCACTCAAATTCGGCCCGATTCACACCAATACCACAATCCGGGCTGATGGTTCGGTCAACCTGTTCCCGCAGGATCTTCCGGTTCACCGATATTGGAGCCGGACCTTTCCGTCACGATCTTCCGGGCGAAAGCGGAACCCGCAATACCCATGCGGGGGCAAGGTTTTGCCGGTTTGGATATGGGCCTCAGCAAACGCTGGCAGATGCCCTTTGCCGAGTCGAACAGCCTGGTGTTCCGCTGGGAGGTGTTCAACGTTCCCAACCTGAAGCGTTTCGATGTCCAGAGCATCAGCACCGACATTTCAGCTTCGGACTTCGGAACCTATAGCGGACTCTCGACCAATCCCCGGGTGATGCAGTTTGCTCTGCGCTATGAGTTCTAGGCGGTTTGGTTCGACTTAGTCTGGCCGGAGTGGACTCAGGGAGCGGAAATCCGCTCCCTGATTTTTTTGCCGGGGACGTCGGCGGTTCAGGCCGTCGTCTTGCCCAACCCGGTTTCTTGCGCGCAGGCGACAGCAGATTTTTGCTTGAGATGACAACGATTTCAGGAAAGAACTACTTGGTCGGGTTGGCTGCCGCCCGGGCGGCAGCCCTCTGCTTAGCGGCTTCGGCGGTGCGGCCCAGTTGCTGGTAAGCGTGGGCGAGAAAGAGGTGGGCTTCGCGGGAGTCGGGCTGCACCTGCACTGCTTCCTCGAGGTTCGGCAGCGCCCCCAGCGGATTTCCCTGCAGCGACAGGATGCGTCCCCGCAGCAGGTTGGCGCGGTAGTGGTCAGGGGTCAGACTCGAGCGTCGTATCCAGTTCGGTCATCGCATCGGGCACGCGGTCGATGCGGGCATAGACCGCGGCCAGCGAGAAATGCGCGTCTGCCCAGCGCGGAGCGCGCTCCACCGCGGCTTCGAACTGCGGCGCTGCCGACTTCCAGTCTCCGGTCTCGAACAGCGCCAGTCCCAGCTCGTAGTGCCCCATGCCGGAATCGGGCAGCAGCTTCACCGCCTTCTCCAGCGGCCCGAGCGCCTGCGAAAAGTTGTTCAGCCGCGCCTGCGCCATTCCATACTGCATGTTTGCCATCGGCATGTCGGGCATCTGAGCCAGCACCCGTTGCAGCAGCGGAATCGCGTGCTCATAGCGCGCGTCTTCCACGTCGAACATGGCGTCATGCAGCAGGTTCGCAATTTCGATTCTGCTCTTCGGGTCGTCGCCGGTAAGCATTTTGGTGTCATCGCTTTTCGCAGCATCCGACGCCACATAGCCCAGAGCCGCCAACTTCTTCTGCTGTTCCGGATCAGGCTTCGCCAGTTGCAGCAGGTTCTGGCTGGTCTTCTGCCGGAATTGCTCCAGCTGCGATGCCAGCGTATCCGCCACCGCGCTGCTTCCCGCAGCCGCCAGGTTGTGAGCATCCTGAGGATCGGTTTCCTGGTTGTAGAGTTCGCGCTGCGGAGCCTGGATGTACAAGTACTTTCCCGCGCGATACGCCCGCAGCGAACTCCACCCAAAGCCGCGGTGGGGATAGTCGGTCTCGGCGTAAATCGGACGGTCGGGCGCAGCCATTGGTTGCGCCGCCACAGTTTTCCCGGGCCCAGTTTTCCCGGGCACAGTTTTCCCGGGTGAAGATTTCGCCGCCACAGATTTCGCGGGCACCAAACCGACCAGGTTCTCTCCCTGCATCTCCTTTGGGACGGCGATTCCCGCCTCGTGCAGCAGGGTGGGCGCGACATCCACCAGGCCGGCCCGAGTCGCCACCCTGCGGTCCGCCAGCCGGTTCAGCGGCAGCTTGATCAGCAGCGGAACGTGCAGGGTCTCATCGTAGAGAAAAATGCCGTGAGTATTTTCGCCATGCGCTCCCAGCGATTCCCCATGATCGGCCATCACCGCGATCATGGTCTCGTCATAGAGTCCATGCTTACGCAATTCGGCAAACAGCTTGCCCAGCGCCGAATCCGCATACGCAATCTCCCCGTCATACGGGTCCTTCGCATACTTGGCCTTAAACGGAGGTGGCGGATCATAAGGGTCATGCGCATCGTACAGATGCACCCACAGAAAAAACGGCCCATCGGGTACCTGGCTCAACCATGCCAGAGCGTGGGTGACTACATCGTCGGCCCGGCGCTCCACCGTCTTGTAGCGATCAGCGCCATGGCGGCGAAGGTGAAAGCCGGCGTCGTACACATCAAAGCCGCGATCGAAGCCCGGAGCAGTTCCGTCCAGCGGATCGAGAATCAGCGATCCCACAAAAGCCCCGGTATGGTACCCCTGCTGCCGCAGGATGTCGGGAAGATACGGCAACTTCGGCGACAGCGGCACGCCGAAATCATTCACGTGATTGAACTGCGGGTAGGTTCCGGTGAGGATCGTGGTGTGCGACGCCGTGGTCAGCGGCACATGCGAGAAAGCATGCTCAAACACAATTCCCTGCCGCGCTAGCACGTCGAGATTCGGCGTGAGTCCGCGCTTCGAGCCGAGAAAATCCATGCGGTCGGCCCGCGTAGTATCGAGTGTGATCAGAATGATGTTGGGGCGGGCGGGGCCGCCTTTCGACGGTACATTAGACCGCGAATCGGCGGATGTACCGAGCTGTTTGTGCCCAGATGACGCGGCTTGGGGACTCCTCGGACCTGGCAATTGAGCGCTGGCTGATTGTAGGGATGTTATGCAAATAGTGACTGCGCCCAGCAGCGCATAGATCGGCAGAACAACCCGGCGGCGAGACTGCATAAAGGGGAATAAGGGAGGATAGCACAGCTACCCTCCCGGGAGTTTGTGCGGGCCAAGGAACCCTTGCCGCAGATCATCCGCCAGCTTAGAAGATGAACTTCAAGCCGAAGTTCATGTTTCGCGGGCCGCCTTGTGCGATAACCGGGTTCCCGGAGGCGACGTCTGAGGTCTTGGTGATTGTGCCAAAGCTGCTGCCCAGCGTGTAATCCGGCAGATAGTAGAAATTCCCGTGATTTAGAATGTTAAATACCTCCCAGCGCAGCTGGACGCTAAGCCGTTCGCTGATCTTGGTGTCTTTGATCAGCGACATATCCCACTGGCTCAGGCCCGGACCGGTGAGCATGTTGCGGCGCGAGTTGCCGAGGGTGCCGGGACAAGGCTGATAAAAAGGAGACAACGGCAACCCGCCATCACCGCCACCGTCTCTGCCGCAGGGATCAAGTTGACCCGGAGCGGTAAAGGTTTCCACCACATATTGATCTGGATTGCGTTTGTTGTACTGAATCGGCGTACCGTCATACGCAGCGCGTACCGATGTACCATTCATGCCCTGGCCGGTCGGATCGGTGCCGCCTCCGAGTAGGATGCTGAACGGACGGCCGGTCAGACCGGTATAGATGGTGCTGAGTTGCCAACCCTGGCCTAAATACTTTCCAAGGACGGGGATGGTGGGAAAGCGTACAACCCGCCCACATTGAAGTTGAGGCGAACGTCGCTATCGCACAATCCGCGCGAGTCCTCCGGATTAAAGGGATTATTGGCCTGTGGGTAGTCTCCCGCTCCACCGCGGTTCACCGAGTTGTAGTCGAAGCATTTGCTCCAGGTCAGGTTGTACTGGGTATTCAGGCCGTGCCACTCACGCTGATTGTAGGTGATCTGCATGCTGTCGTATTGCGACTGTGCCGCATTGGTGGCCTGAATAATGTGGCGCTCCGGAAAATCGGGAATAGCGCCGTCAAATGGCCGGAACTCATCGCAAGTGGGCCCATTGGTGCACGGCGACCCGATGGGAGACGCATTCAGATCCCGGTACATCAACAGATCGCGACCGCGCTGACCGCTGTATCCCACAGTAATGACGTTGTTGCGGAACAGTTCCTGCTGGATGCTCAGGTTAAAGTTGTGAGCTCTCGGTGTCTTGAAGTTATTGACGACCGCGAACGCGTTGAAGGGAGGAATAGGGGTCTGGCTGGAACCGAAAACTGGGCCTTGGGTGAAACAGATGTAGTCGCCAGTCTGGCTCTGAGGATTGAAACAATCCTGCGCCGTTCCCGTGGGGTTATTTGGAGCCTGGCCTGAGCCGCCCCCAGCCCCGACATCTCCCGATTCCCCGACTGAGAACGACGAGAATTGACCGAGATCCGGCTGTGAAAACGCTCCCGCCCGAGCACCGGCGAAAGTATAAGGAGCCGCGAACGCGGCAAAGTTGGGCACATCGAAAGTCAGCGAGTAACCGGCGCGTAGCGCGGTTTTCCCGTTCCCAAAGATGTCCCACGCAATTCCAGCGTGAGGACCGAAGTCGCCGTAGTCCACATTGTGCAGGCGATCAATGCCCTGCCCAAGCACTTCAAATCCGCGGTCGGGGAAGAAATTCGATCCGATGTTGTTCTGCTCCGTCATGGTGCCGTTGATTTCGTAGCGCAGGCCGTAGCTCAAGGTCAAACGAGGCGTAACCTTCCAGTCGTCCTGTGCATAGAAGCCCACCGACTTCTGGAAGAGATGACGATGAGTGTCTCCGAAGTTGCGGCTTGCAAAATCCGCTTTGCCAAGAAGCAATTCTTCCACCGAATCCTGCACTGGGTCGCTCGACATTGAGGTGTAATAGCTGAAGTAACCCATTGTCATGCCGGTGCGGGCGCGGTTGCGCAGGCTGTTGGTGTAGGCCCGCTGGAAGTTGCCGCCGAACTTGATGGTGTGGTTTCCCTTCACCCAGGAGAAGTGCTCGGACCAGTCGAGCGTCTGGTTAGGCCGCGTGGTGATGGGATAACCCTGAACTCCCCCGATGTATCCGCCGTAGCCGAGGGGTAGTAGGTAAACGTACGGTACGCCGAAATCCACAGGATCGAGTGGCCCGGTATCAACGCCGAGGCTGGCGGGATCAATTTTGTTGTTGATGTCAATGATCTGCGAGAAACGAGTCCAGCCCAGCCGGCTTTCGAGGATTTTGGTAGAGCCGATGTTCCAGGTCCAATTCACGCCGGCCATCTGCACACGAGACGGTGCAACCGAGTTGAAGAGATCGGGATTGTTACTCCCTCCCGCAGGAAGTCCGGCATACGGAGGCGCGCTCTGGAAACTGTCGCCATAGAAGTATTTGGCGGAAATGGTCTGAGTCTGGCCGATGTGGTGGTCAATCTTCACAGCAAAACTGTCGGCAGTAGCAGTCGTGGGGGTATTCGCCGTGAAGATGCCCCCAGCGCCATCCCGGGGCTACCACGGAAGAAGTGGGGAAGAAATTGAGCAGCGTCTGCCCCACAGGATCAACGGTTAAGCCCTGGGAAGTGATGTCGGCAGTTGCGGCAGCGATTTCATCGGGTCTTGGTACAAGACGGCTGCTTACTGCCGAGGCCTTGTACCGCTGGGCCTCGTAGTAAACCATAAAAAATGTCTTGTCCTTGATAATCGGTCCGCCCACCCCGCCGCCGAACTGATTGTTATGGATGGGAGCAGGTTGACAGCCGTCAGCTGGGCATCCCGAATGCTTGGTGAAGTAGTTAGCGGCGTCGCCGAATCCGGAGTGATTGACCCAGGTGGCCCAACCGTGAAACTGATTGGTTCCACTTCTAATATCCATCAAGATGGAGCGCCGCCCTTCACGCCGAACTCGGCGGAAGGAGTTTCCTGAACGCTCAATTCCTGGATGGCTTCTGGCGGAATGATGATGGCGGGGATGCCTACGACCCCCGGCTGGCCCACGGCTGAGTCGCCGTAGTAGCGATCATTGTTGTAAAGACCGTCGATAAAGTAATTGTTCGACGTGGTGCGCGAACCATTGATGCTGATCGCCAGAAAGCCGCCGCCGGGTGCGCGCTGTACTCCAGGGGTGATCGCTAACAGGGCGTTGAAGTCGCGCCCGTTGAGCGGTACTGTCTCGATCTTTGCCTCGTCCACGTAGTTGTTGTTATTCGGAGACAGCTCCACCAGCGGTGCCGCGCCTTCCACTTCCACAGTTTCGGTCCTTTGTCCGATTTGGAGCCTAAAGTCGGCCTGGGTCACCGCGCCCGAAGACACCGAGGCATCGCGCACAATAGTCTTGAAACCTTGCGCGGTGGCGCTCATTTTGTAAGTACCGATCGGCAGATCCGCGATGGTGTAATTGCCGGAGGCGGTGGTAGTCGCCGTTCGCGTTACGCCGGTGCCGGTGTTTTGCGCCGTCACCGTCACTCCCGGCACGACCGCCCCCGAGCTATCGGTGATGGAGCCTGAAATGTCGCCGGTGATTCTCTGGGCAAGTGCGGAAATGGAGAAAACCGAAAGCAGCACAGCCAGGCACAGCGCACCTACGGCACACTTCCCACTGCGAGCAGCAAACATGAAGTCCCCCCTACACACAGCCAAATTTACTTGGCTTAACCCCGTAACCAGCTACCTAGAGTGCAGTGGGAGATGATGCGTCGTCAAGACATTTGTGGTTTTTGCGCTATGACTGGCAGTCAACGCAGTCACACAAAACAGCGCTGACTTGTGGTGCGGCAGAGTAAACATTGGCTGCGCGAGGCGGCTTAACCGAGGGGTGAATCGCTCATGCGGAAACGGGTTCGCACGTGTTCGGAGAGCAGCGCCACTGCGTCGCGGTTGGCGACGGGGTCTGCCTGGGCAAGATATTTCATGGCTTCGACCAGCAGGCGCTGGCCGTCAACATAACGCGGGTCAGGAGCATTTTCGCGACGCCTGCGTCCCGCCTTCGGAGGAACCGGAATAGTAAAAACTTTGGCCATGCACCCACATCTTCCCAGAGAATCGCGGCGGCTCGCTCCTGGACCTTCCAGAGTCAAAAGAGTCGCCTTGCGGCTAGTATAACGCTCTGGCTTCGAGTTTCCAGTGTTTTCGCAGGCTTCTGTCAGGATCATGCTCATGGCGGCGCTCGGGATTGATCCACCGCGCGGTTAGCCCTGCGGCGAAACCACTTTCGTCTTGCCGCTGGTCTTCAGCTTGAACACCGCGTCAGAAATATGATGGTTAATCTGGATGTTTGAGTACTTGGTGAGCCGGTAGTCGCCTCCGGCCTGAAAGAACTGCTGCTGCACCGAAACCCCGCGCTCGGGATCGATCCACAGGATGATGTGGGGGAAGTTATTGCGGACTTTTTCTGACTTCGGCGTCAGATCGATTTTCTCCGTGGAAGTGCCCAGCACCACTTCTTTGCCGAGATACTTCACGTCGAAGGACTTCAGCAGATCGTGGCCGCTGCCGCCGAATCCCAATACCAGAAAGCTCTCCACGGCTTCCCGGTTATTGCCGGTGTTGTACACCGTCACTTGCTCGATCCGTGGTTGGTATAGCTGGAGCTTGTTGTCTGTATAGAGGATGTATTTCGCGTCGGGCTCGGCAATGTCGGCGGCCATCTGGGTTTCGCCGTCGGACTTGCGGAAGTAGATCTTGCCTTTCTGGGTGTCGGTTTCGTCCACGACCTTCTGGTACTGCTCCCAGGTGAAATCGGCTTCGGCGCTGCGGAAACGTGAAGCGGCAGCATCTATTTTGTCGAGGAGTTGATCGAGGGGAGAACTGGTCTGCGCGCTCAAGGGCGGCGCGAAGCTGAACACCGCTCCCACAGCCAGGACGACGCTGGCCAGCCGCAGGCCAATGTATTTCATCGCATGACCTTTCCGGCGCACCTGTCTTACGCTCGCAAGGATGTGCCTTCTAGTCCCGTTGTACCCACACTTTATAGCTGAGCACTCGCCCGGACCGGTCGCGAACCGTCTCATATTTACTGATGCTGACTGCCCCGGAAATGGGCTCGATGATATGCAGCAATTGCGCCCGGATCGCACTATCGTCTTTCCCCTGCACCGCCGACGCTTCGATTTGATAGATAAATCCGTCGCTGCCGTCTGGAACTACCGCTACCAGAGTTCGATGCGGGCTGCGGTCGATGGGTTTGTCATTGAAGTTGATCCAGTAGGGCGAAAAGAACACGAACACAAGGATGAGGGTCACCATCACGTCATACTGAATGGTGCCGCGTTCGTAAGACCAGAGAATGTAACCGCGAATTGTGCGCCAGAGTCCGCCCATAGGCAGCGAAGGGACATCCACATTCGCCGACTTTGCTTCCACTCTATCCAAGCGTCGTTACTGCCTCCCCGGCCGGAACATTGTACGCCTTGCCGAACTCGATTAGATGCCGGGCGGGGTTAAGCCGAATTCCTCGAACACCCGTGCCCTCAGAACTTCTTCGGGGTGATACGATCGCTGCCCATATAAGGACGTAATGCCTCGGGAATCAACACGCTTCCATCGGACTGCTGATAATTCTCGATGATCGCGAGCCAGGTGCGGCCAACGGCGAGGGCGCTGCCATTGAGGGTGTGCAGCAGTTCCGACTTGTTCTTGCCCTCGCGGCGGAAGCGGATGTTGGCGCGCCGCGCCTGGAACGCTTCGAAATTCGAGCATGAAGAAATTTCGCGGAACAACTGCTGCCCCGGCAGCCAGACTTCGATGTCGTAGGTTTTCGCCGAGGAGAAACCCATGTCGCCGGTGCACAGCGCCATCACCCGGTAATGCAGCCCCAGCTTCTGCAAAACCTCTTCGGCATCGTGGGTCAGCTTTTCCAGCTGGTCGTAGGAATCTTCCGGCCGTGAGAACTTCACCAGCTCAACTTTCTGGAACTGATGTTGCCGGATGATGCCGCGGACATCCTTGCCGTATGAACCGGCCTCGCTGCGGAAACAAGGCGTGTAGGCCGTCGAGCGAAACCGGCAGCCGGCGCTGCATCGAGAGTTTCGTCACGATAAAGATTGGTAACCGGCACTTCGGCTGTCGGAATGAGCCACAGATCTTTCTCCCCGTGCGGCACGCGGAATAAATCCGCGGCGAACTTCGGAAGCTGCCCGGTGCTGTACATGGAATCCGAATTCACCAGGTAAGGCGGCAACACCTCCGTGTAGCCATGCTCGCGGGTGTGCAGATCGAGCATGAAGTTGGCGATGGCGCGTTCCAGCCGCGCTCCCAAATCCCAATACACGGCAAACCGGGCGCCGGTTAATTTGACGGCGCGCTCCAAATCGAGAATGCCGAGCTGCTCGCCCAAGTCCCAATGCGGTTTGGGAGCGAAGTCGAATTTCGGAGGAGTTCCCCAGCGCCGCACCTCTACGTTGTCGTCGGCAGATTTTCCGACTGGAACGCTGTCGTGAGGCAGGTTGGGAATGCCGGCAAGAATATCCTGCAACCGGGTTTCGAATTCGGCGGCGGTCTTTTCTTTGGCCTGGATCTCCTCGCGGAAGCCTTTGGTTTCGGCGACCAGGGCAGCGGCATCCTGCCCGGCCTTCTTCAGCCTGGCAATTTCCTCGGATGCCTTGTTGCGCCGGGCTTTCAGAGTTTCCGCGTCAGTGATGGCCTGGCGGCGCTCGGCGTCCACATCGCGGAAGTCCCGGAGGACTTCGGCAGGATCCATGCCGCGCTGGCGCAGTTTCTCCTCGACCAGGGGCAGGTTGTCACGCACAAAACTCAGATCAAGCATGGAAGCTATCTACTGTATCGGAAAGCTGGGTGTGCATGCATCTGGGTTCGTGTGGCGGGCCTTGGCTCGGACGCGGGCGGGAGGCGGCAGATTCCTCGTGGCTTTGCTCCTCGGAATAACAATGGGCCCGGAAAGGCTACTTTTCTGCGGCCCAGGCCAGGCCATCAACTCCGGGACCGGCGTCAATTAACTTCTCGACCTTCCAATCGGAGGTGCGGATCATGGCTACTTTGTGGCTGGAAGCGCAGGAGGCATAGGCCATTTTTCCATCGGGCTGAATCAGGATCTCCTGGGGAGCGGGCGGGACGTCGACGGTATGGGCGACTTTCATGGTACGCAGGTCAATCACCGCGACCTGATTCACCGGGGGGAGAGCAATGACCAGCCAGCGGCCATCCGGCGTGGGAGCGCTGCCATAGCCGGTGCCCGGCATGGGAATCCAGGTCTTTACCTGGTTGGTGGCGGTGTCGATGACGGCCAGTTGCGGCTTCGTCTGATCGGAGGTGAACGCCCAGCGGTCGTCCATCGAAACCGATATCCGCTGAACATTGGGCGACACATGGATGACGTCGAGAGTTTCCCTGGCTTTCATGTCCAGAACCGAGACGGTCCCCGGACCAACGTTGGCGGTGTAACCGCGGCGTCCGTCGTGGCTGATAGCGAGCATGTGCGACTCGGGCTGGCCAGTGGGAATGGAGCCGACAATCTTAAGCGTTTGCGGATCGATCACGCTGATGGACTTCTCGAGTTCGGTGGTCACGTAGAGCATGCCGTCTTTCGGTCCCCAGGCGGCGCAGTGCGGGCGCACGCCGTGCCCGAAATCGAGGTTGCCGGTCACTTTGCGGGAAGCAACATCGATGACCACCATGTTGCTGCCGTCGGTGCCGGGCTTTCCCACGCCGGAGTTGCCGTAGATCGGCACATAAGCAGTGCGGCCGTCGGGCGAGGCGACCAGTTCGTGCCCGGTGGTGCCGTTTTCGGGAATGGTAACGAGCTGCTTCCCTGCCCGCGGATCAATGAATCCTACGGTTGCAGCGCCTTTATTGGCGACCAGGAGGAGGCCGCCGGCTGATGTGCGATCTGGAGTGGGAGACCCTGAAAGCACTGACATGGTGGCGACGCCTAAGAGTATGGCCAGCAGAAGCGTTCTGAACACGGAGGCTCCAGTGTGGACTGCGGGCTTGAGTGTACCGCACTCGCCGGAGCGCTTCGATAGGTTCTAGGCGGCATAACTGTGCAGGCTGTAAACTACCCGGCGATGAGATTCCACCGCTGCCTGGCTGTAGTCGCCGTGCTTCTATCGCTCGCGCCGGGGCTAAGCTTTGCCTCAGCCTATAACGGTCATCCCAAGCTGGTAGTGGTGATTGTTATCGACCAGTTCCGGGGAGACTACCTGGAGCGCTACCGCGACCAGTTCGTCGATGGCGGGTTTCGCCTGCTGCTCGACCACGGCGCCTATTTTTCCAACTGCAATTACGATTACGCCAATACCCGCACCGCTCCCGGCCATGCGACGCTGTTCACCGGCGCGTATTCGAACGGGCATGGCATCCACAGCAATGAATGGTGGGACCCCCAGAAGAAGAAGCTGGTTACCTCCGTCGAGGACGACAGCACCAAACTGCTGGGGGTGGCGAGCAGCGATCCCGGAGCCTCCCCGCATAACCTGCTGGCTGACACCATCGGCGACGAGCTGAAGCTTGCGACCCAGGGCAAATCCCGGGTATTCGCCCTCGCCCTGAAGGACCGGGCCGCCGTCCTGCCCGGCGGTTTTGCCGCAGATGGCGCGTACTGGATCGACCAGAAGAGCGGCCTCTGGGTCACTTCCACCTACTACCGCAAGGAACTGCCGGCGTGGGTGCAGAAGTTCAACGACAGCAATCGCACCGAAAAGTACCTGGGCCGGAACTGGACCAGCAGCGACGGCACGTTACTGCGTTCAACCAAGCCGGACGCGGGCAAGCCGGTAAATTTCTACCATCTGGTCGGTTCCACGCCGTTTGCCAACGACTACGAATTTGAGTTTGCCCGCGAGCTGGTTACCTACGAAAAACTGGGAAGCGGCCCAGCCACCGATCTGCTGGCAATCAGTCTCTCGGCAAATGACATTCTGGGACATCAGGTAGGGCCGGATTCTCCGGAGATGGCGGCGATGGCGCTGGCCATGGACAAGCAACTGGCCGCCTTCTTTGACTTCCTCGGACATGAGATCGGGCTGGCCAACGTGTGGATCGCGCTCTCGGCCGATCATGGAGTTTCGCCCGCGCCTCCGGCAGCCGCCAGCCTGCGCATTCCCGCCGCGAATCTCTCGCCCGACAAGCTGCGCGATGAGATCAATAAGATCCTCTCTGACAAGCTGTCGCGCGGGACGCAATGCCGACTACGTCGCCGATTTCGACTATCCGCTGGCGTGGGTGAATTCGAATGCGTTTGCCGCCATCCGGATGAAAGAAGCCGATGCCGAGCGGGAAGTTGGGGAAGCCATGAAGCAGGTGGGGCTGCGCGGCTATTACACCCGGACGCAGCTGGCCGAGGGCATGGTCCCCAACACCGAGACCGGGCTGAAATACGAACACAGCTACTCGCCGCTGGGGAGCTGGTATGTGCTGGGCGTGCCGGTGCCGTTCAATGTTGGCGTCGAGTCGGGAACCGATCACGCGTCCCCTTTCACTTACGATACCCACGTGCCGCTGGCCTTCTACGGCCTTCCGTTTCAGCCGGGAACCTACCGCACCCATTCCGAACCGGTGGATCTGGCTGCGACCCTCGCTTCCCTGCTCGGCATCAATGCGCCGACCAACGCGATCGGGCGGGTTCTGACTGAGGCGCTGACCAGCGCTCAACGGCCGGGGCCGCTGGGCCCGGCGCCACAGACAGGGTCTCCACGGCAGTCGTCGCGAGGATACGTGCCGGCTGCATTCCATCCAACTGAAGGACCACGCTGATGCCGGCGCCTGCCGCCGGCAGAAACGCGCCTGACCTGAGCGTGAGTTTTGCCGGCATTCAACTGAAGAATCCGGTGATCGCGGCCAGCGGAACTTTCGGCTACGGCATCGAGTTTGAAGACGTCGTCCACCTGAACCGGCTTGGCGGATTTGTGGTGAAAGGGCTGTCGCGCGAGCCGATGATCGGCAACCCGCCTCCCCGGCTCTACGAGACGGCGGCGGGAATGCTGAATGCCATTGGGCTGCAGAACATTGGGGCGCGGGCATTCCTGGCGGAGAAGCTCCCCAAGCTGCGGGCCCTCAAAGACATCGTGGTGTTCGCCAATGTGTTCGGCTACACCCGCGAAGACTACGAGCACACCCTGGAAATCCTGAATGAGGGTGAGGGCATTGCGGCCTATGAGCTGAATGTTTCGTGCCCGAATACGGCGCACGGAGGGATTCAGTTCGGCAGCGATCCGCGGTCGCTCGATGAAATCGTGACCACGGCCAAGCGGGTGGCGCGGCGGCCGCTGATTGTGAAGCTGTCTCCGAACGTGACCAGCATCGCTTACATGGCACGCGTGGCCGAGAACGCCGGGGCGGACGCGATCTCGCTGGTAAATACGTTCGTAGCCATGGCGATCGACGCCGAGACCCGCAAACCGCGCATCGCCAATGTGACTGCCGGGCTTTCGGGGCCGGCGATCAAGCCGATCGCGCTGCGCATGGTGTACGAAGCGGCGCGGACGGTGAGCATTCCGGTGATCGGCATCGGAGGGATTTCGACCGCCGAGGACATTATTGAGTTCATGCTGGCCGGCGCTACCGCCATCGAGATCGGGACAGCCAGCTATTTTGATCCCCGGGCTACGGAGAAGATTGTGGGCGAGCTGGAGGGCTGGTGCGTCGAGCACCGGGTGTCGCGGATTGCCGAGCTGACGCGGGGGCTGAAGATGGAGTAAGGGCGCTCCCAGAAGCTTTCACCACAGAGGACACGGAGGAGCACAGAGGAAATTCGAGATTCACGATACATTTCGGGCGCTCGGACATCTAATGATTGAGGGTGCTGGGGACCGAATGCCGGCGCATGACGGGGACCGAATTTCTAGCTTCTTAAGGCTTGCAACTCTGAAAGATGACGTTCTGAAGTTTCAAAAGATTAGTTTTTCGATTGGAGGGCGAAATGGCTACAGCGACATTTGCAGCGGGTTGCTTCTGGGGAGTGGAAGCGACGTTCCGCCAGATTCCGGGCGTGATCTCGACTCGCGTGGGCTATACCGGGGGGAAGACGGAAAATCCCACCTACAAAGACGTGTGTGGCGACGGAACCGGCCACGCTGAGGCAGTCGAAGTCGAATACGATCCCGCGAAGGTTTCGTATGACAAGCTGCTCGATGTGTTCTGGGAGAACCACGATCCCACCCAGCTCAACCGCCAGGGCCCGGACTGGGGTTCGCAGTACCGCTCGGCGATCTTCTATCACTCTCCTGAGCAGGAGCAGGCGGCGAAAGCATCGAAAGAGAAGCTGGCGAAGTCGGGCAAGTTCTCGAAACCTGTAGTCACCCAGATCGTCCCCGCGGTGAGCTTCTATCAGGCCGAGGATTATCACCAGCAGTATCTGGAGAAGCGGGGATTGGCGAGCTGCCATATTGGGTAGGGGCTCACTTCAAAGCGAGGTCGTGAACTCTGGCTAAGAGAGACCGAGCCTCTTCGAAAGTACAACCCATGCGGGTATGAAATTCGCCTTGAAGGGAAATGCCATTGCAGACCTCGTTCAAGGCATTGTTGATAATTTCCAACTCTTGTCGCGTGAAGCTAACTGAGAGCTGCTGATTCTCGATGCATCCGCTGTAGCAGGCGGAGAACTGCTCCTGTTCTTGTTCCTTGATGAATAACTGCACCTGCTCTCGATCTTGCCATGGAGCCTGCTTGACGGCCTGCACAACAGTGGGAGTCTCGGCATGGTCAAACGTCGACAGGTAAACGCGACATTCCATGTCTTGGGTCCGCCTGCATAGCTACTTACATCCTTGAATTCACCTCCACCGCCTCCATCCGCAGCTAGCAGATATTTGTTGATTGAATCGATCTCGGCGTCAGGGGTTTCCGTCGCTGGCCCAACATGTGCAGTGATAATGGCATTAGTGACCCTACTCATTCGGCGACTCCAAATCCAAAGCAGGTTGTATGTGCGTTCCCTACGCTGTCAGCAAAATCGGCTCGCCTTTGGTGATCACAATCGTGTGCTCGTAGTGAGCTGAGGGCTTGCGGTCGGCGGTCTTCACCGTCCATCCGTCCTTCGCGACAAATGAGCGGGCGGAGCCGGCGGCGATGATGGGCTCAACCGTGATCACCAGGCCTTCGGTCAGAATTTCGTTGGCTTCGGGATCGGCGAAGTTCGGCACTCGCGGCTCTTCATGGATAGTACGGCCGATGCCGTGGCCTCCCAGCTCGCGGATCACGGAGAATCCGTTGCGGCGCACTTCTTTTTCAACTACCCGACCGATTTCCGACACGCGAAATCCCGCGCGCGCCACCAGCATGGCTTTGCGGAAGGCGCGTTCGGCGCAGGCCATCAGCCGCGAATCTTGTTCCGAGACCTCGCCGACCGCCACGGTCACCGCTGCGTCAGCCATAAAGCCGTCTTTCTCGATGGTGACGTCGAGCTTGAGCAGGTCTCCGTCGCGCAGTTCGCGGCTGGAAGGAATACCGTGCACCGCCTCATCGTTCACGCTGATGCAGTTGACGCCGGGAAAGTCATAGACCATGGCCGGAGCTGAACGGGCGCCATGGCGGCGCATGACTTCCGCGCCGACTTGGTCCAGCTCTTTGGTGGTCACGCCGGGGCGGACGTGCCGCTTCATAGCGTCCAACATTTCACGCACCACTGCGCCGGCGGCGCGTAAATGCGAGAGCTCTTCAGGGGTGTTGATGGACACGGCAGCCTCCCCGCTGCCAGCTTTCCAAATCTGGCTCTGGTTAGCCTACCGGATTGCAGGTCGGCGAGGGATGAAAAAGATCAGTAGCACGACGGCTGCGGCGTAGAAGGAAACGACATGGCGGAAACGAAAGCCGAGAATCCGCAGCACCAGGCCGAGCAGCGCAATCGCCTCGGCGAATACATAGGTGACGATGTAGCCTCCGCGCCAGCGCACGATGGCATCGGGATGCGGAGCAGGAATGGAGACTGCCGCCAGGCTGGGGGCGATCATCACCCTTCGCACAATCAGAATGGCGATAACCGCGATCACGGCCACCACAGTGAAGGCCGGCAGCATGCGCGGATTAGGAGGCAAGGGATTCTGGCGTCCGATGATCTCTCCGACGACGGCATACAGCCCAACCGCCATCAGCATCGCGGACCAGAGTATCTGCAGGAGCCTTACGGCAGTTCCCATCGCTACTATTGTTACATCTCGCGGGCCAGCTTAGAAGTTTCAAAGCAGGAACCACGGCTGGCGCATCCTGGCGGGTACCGGTTTGGGTCTAGGCCGGCAGCAACATTCCCTTTTCCAGGTGGCGGGTTACGTGGGCATAGGAGGCGGCATGAGGGTCGTGCGTCACCATCACCACCGTCTTCCCGAAACTCTCATTCAACCGCTTCAGGATTTCCAGAATCTCCGTGGCCGACTGGCTGTCGAGGTCGCCCGTAGGCTCGTCGGCCAGGATCAGGGTCGGGTCGCTGACGATGGCGCGGGCAATGGCGACCCGCTGTTCCTGCCCGCCAGAGAGCTGCTTGGGCAGGTGGTTGACGCGCTCTTCGAGTCCTACCAGTTTGAGCGCGGTCATCACGTGATCGCGCCTCTGCTGGGCGTTGAGCTTGGTGAGCAGCAGCGGCATCTCGACGTTCTCGAAGGCGGTCAGCACCGGAATCAGGTTAAACGTCTGGAAGACGTAACCGATGTGTACATTCCGCCAGTGCGCCGACTGGCTGTCGTTGAAGCGAAAAATGTTCTCGCCCAGCACCAGCAGCTCGCCTCCGGTGGGGCGGTCGATGGCCGCAATCATGTTCAGCAGGGTGGTTTTGCCCGAACCCGAAGGCCCCATCAGCGCCAGAAATTCTCCGCCGGCAATCTCGATGGAAACATCGTCGAGCGCCTTCACCTGAAAGGCGTCGCGCTTGAACACCTTGCTGACGTGGTTGGCCTGCACGACTTTGGTTTTGGTTGCGACGTTGGGAATGGTTGCTGCGCTCATGACTGTCCTTTGATCTTGATTTTGTCGCCGTCCTGCAACGTGGCTGGAGCGGTGGTGATCACGTTTTCTCCACCGTTCAGTCCTGTGACCAGCACGCCACCGCTGCGCTGCGCCACGACTTTCACTTCCCGCATCAGGGCCTTGCCGTCGAAGGCGAGATACACAACTTTCTTTCCGCCGTGATCGCGCACCGCCGCGCTGGGCACGAAAACCCCTGCCGGCTGGGTGTTTCCCGACTTCTGATTTTCATTCGCCAGAAACTTTACCGTGGCATTCATCTCCGGCCGCAGGTATGAATCCGGATTCAGGATCTGCACCTTCACCTGCACCGTCGCCTTCTGCCGGTTGGCTTCGGGAGAAATCTCCGCGATGATCCCGTCATACCTGCGGTCGGGGAAGGCATCCACGGTGACGATGCCCTTCTGCCTGGGACTAAGCTTCGAGAAATCGTCCTGGGCGATATCGAGCTCCACCTGGATATCGTTCAAGTTCGCCAGCGAAACCACCGAGCCCTGCGGACCGCCTTCGGCGGCGCTGGCGAAGGTGGAAGTGACCAGCTCGCCCTTCTCCGCGGTGCGCTCCAGAATGGTTCCAGTCACAGGAGCCCGAATGATTGTCGCGTCGAGCATGGAGCGGGCGTAATCGGCCTGCCCTTTGGCCTGCTGGAAACTGGCCTGGGCGCGGGCGATCTCTTCCGGACGAGGACCGATCCTGGCCATGGCGAAACTTTGCTGCAACGAATTGGCGCGCTGCTGGTCGGCTTCGTACTTGGCGGTGGCGTCGTCGAGGTCCTGCTTCGAAACCACGCCCTGCGCGAACAGGTCTTTGTTGCGGTCAAGAATGATTTTGTCGTTGGCCGCAGTGGCCTTAGCTTCGGCCAGATTGTGCTGCGCCGCCTGTATTTCTTCCGGACGCGAGCCGTGTTGCAGCTCGTCCAGATACGCCTTGGCGCCATTGGCAGCGCCCTGCGCCTGCTCGTACTGGGCGCGGAATTCGTCGTCTTCGAGGCGCACCAGCACCTGGCCCTCTTTCACCTGGTCGCCCTTTTCTACCCCGATCCACTTCACCCGTCCAGTCACCTTGGAGTTCACGTTGATCTTGTGATGGGCAACGATGTAGCCCGTTGCCGAGAGCACAGTCGAGCCCGCGACGTCATTGCTTTCGGCCGCGGCGCGCACCACCTCGACTTCCGGCGCACTGGGCGCGAACAGCCGGTAGGCCAGAGCGCTGATGCTGAGCACGACTACCACTGCAATTCCTACGATGATGTAGCGCTTCGCCCAGCCAGCAGGCTCCGGCTCGGCGTTGGCCGAGCGGTCAATCCGCAAGCTCTGCAGGTCTTCGTGTTTGGTATCCAGTGGCATTCGTTCTTAGAACTCCGACTCTGACGATTCCGCTCCGTGACTGCAGCGCTATCCCCGCAATGCGTTCAGAATGTTCTGCCGCGCCGCATGCCAGGCCGGCGCAATCCCGCCCACCAGTCCCATGATGACGGCAAAGGCTACGGCTGACGCGATCACCGCCGGCGTCATTTGCAGGCTGAACACGGCTTCGGCAAAGGTCGTCTGATTCTGCGTTCCCGTGGTCATGCCGTTGAAGGGCAGCATCAGCACGATTCCCACCGCCGCTCCCAAGCAGCGACAGCAGCACCGACTCGAACACAAACGAAGTCAGAATGCTGGGACGGCTGAACCCGATCACCCGCAGAGTTGCGATCTCGCGCGAGCGGTAGGCGACCGCGGCGTACATGGTGTTCATGGCCGCGAAACTGGAGCCGATGGCCATGATGATCGCCACAATCCATCCGATCACGCGAATCACCGCTCCTGAACTGGTCTGCTTGGCGTAGTACTCGGTCTCGAGCGCGCCATCGAGCTTCAGCCGCTGGTCGTCGCTCACCCGGTTCTTCAGCGCTTCCGCCGCCACCGGATCAGTCGCGCGCAGGTACGCCGAGCTGAACACTCCCTGCCGGTCGAAATCGGAGTTCATCTGGTTCACGTCGCCCCAGATCTCCGATCCGTAGGCCGTTCCGCCGGAATCAAAAATGCCGACCACCTTCCACGAGCCTTTGCCGAACTGCAAGGTGTCCCCGATATTGCAATGGGCGAAACGCTTGTGAATGCTGTCGCTGACCACCACTTCGCGCTGGCCGGGAGTGAACCAGCGGCCACCGTCAGCGATCAGCTTCGCCCCGCGCAGCTCCAGGCCGTCGGGCATCATGCCGCGAACCGAGACGTTGACTTCGCCGCTGCCATCGGCGCGCGGCAGCACGATCACCACCACCGTCTCGCCGGAAATCATCGGCGTCGCCGTGGCTGTCTTTGGCGAGTCCAGGCAGAGTCTTAAGAACCTGGAAATCCTCGAGAAGGAAACGGCCCGGTGAGTTCACTGGTCGAGCCTTTGCGCAGCACCATGCACGTTCAGCGGATTGCCGCTGGTGACGAAGGCGCGGTTCAAACCGGCCAGCAGCGCCATGATGAACAGCGCGGTGGTCACCGTGAGCGCGATGCCCAGCGCAGTCATGACGGTGAGTCCCTTGCGCAGGACCAAATTGCGAACGTTGTAACTCAGAGGAATCGCCATAAATGTCTCAGCCGATGTGGCGCAAGCCCTCCACAATGCCCAGCCGTGAAGCGTGATACGAGGGAATGATCGCGCTCACGAATCCCATGATTGCCGCCACCGTCCAGGCCACGGCCATGGTGGGTAAATTTACCTGCAATGCGCCGACAAATCCGCCGATCTTCGACGCGCCAATGCCGAGAAGGAATGCCACCAGCGACCCCAAAATCCCGCCGACCAGGGCCAGCACCACCGCCTCGCCGACAAACAGGCTCAGAATGGTCTTGCGGGTGAATCCCAGTGTCTTCAGCACCGCCACTTCACGCGTGCGCTCGCGGATGGACATCGCCATGGTATTGGCGGAAACCAGCAGAATGGCGAACACCACCGCGCCACAGATGCTGAGAATGAATGCCTTCACGTTGCCCAGCATGGCGATGAAGCCGAGCTGGAATGCGTGCTCGGTCTCGGTCTTGGTCGGCTGGGGCGAATTCCTGAACATCTCGTCGATCGCCGGACCGATCTTCGCCACATCTTGCGGGGAATCGGCCAGGATGGTGTAGAAGCCCTGCCTGCCCTTCAGATAGGGCACCGCTTCTTCCACGTAGGTCTGGTTGTAATAAAGCGAACTGGTGGGTTGCGGCGCGGTGAAAATGCCGCGAATGGTGAGCTCGAGGTTTACCGGAAAGATGGTGCCGGTAATAATCACTTTCTGGCCGACCTTCCAGCCGTAGCGCTTGGCGATCTCGCTGTCCACCACCGCCCCGGCCCGGTCTCGCTGCCACGCGGTGATCTGCTCCCGGGGGATTTTCCAGTCGCTGTTCACTTTGAAGAACTCTTCCGGGTCGGTGCCGAACTGCGCGAAGAAATTATTCGACTTGTCGTCCTTGTACTTGCCCCCGAACCAGTTCTCCGGAACCACTGCCACCACTCCGGGCAGGGCGCGAATCTTCTGCCGGTAATAACTCGGCATGGTAAAGGCCAAGGAAACCTTATGCCGCGTCACCAGCCGCAATGCCGAAACATCGGTGCCCTTCTGCAGGTAGAAATTGCGCCAGATGGCCATCATCAGCGTCAACAGCAGCAGAGAGAAGCCAATACTCAATACGGTGAGGATGCTGCGCCGCAGGTTGCGGAAGGCGTTTTTGCGTACAAATCGGGTTAGGGTCATGGCTCAACTCCGGAGAAGAGACGAGGATAGCCGTCCTGGGCCGGCTGCGTCTCTGAGGCGAATATTAAGCATAGAGGATCGCCCGCGACTCGACAATGGTGCATCTTCTGTAACGGGCCAGGGCTGCAGGAGCCGCCGCATTCCTCGCAGATGGATATTCCGCCCCTGAAGTGCATTTTTGGACCTCTTCGAACATACGTAATTCCCACATCACCAGTTCGGGGCCGCCAGTTCCATGCTCATCATGCAAGAACCTTGCAGAATGGGCCAGTGGAGATCGTCATCCGGCCGAAGTGACAATTGTCACTCGTGTCTCGACCCGGTGAATGGCTCACTGAAGAGCCGGGGATGGGCGGAAATAGGCAGAGCAGAGTGAGCGGGGAGATCCGATCAGGAAGGGGCGGCACAGAACGCGGGTTCGTGCAGGCGGGAGGGATCCTTCGGCGGCAAAAAACGCCACCTCAGGATGACATTCTTTTCTTTTGATTTCTTTTCATGCCTCGAGAGATCAGTGGGTCGCCGTCGATGGCCGGAAATATTGCCGCTCCAGCCAGAGTTGCAGCTGCCGTTGTGTGTCTTCAGAAATATCGACGAAGCGAATGCCGGAGTTGCCGTGCTTGTCGGTCCACGCCACCTTGCCGGCGATCTTCACTCCTGATTCCGTTCCCGGCAAGGCAATGCTGAGCCCCACCACTTCGTTGACCGGAAGCGCCTGGGTGGCGTGCAGCTTCACTCCTCCCTGGCTCAGGTTGTGAACGTCGGCAGTGATGCGCTTGGCCGAGCCACACGAAATGGTGATAGGAAGGTCGAGAGAGTGGCGGTGGTAGCGCAACCGCCCTTGCAGGATATAGTTCCGGGCTGCGCACAGGGTGTGGACGGCGCGTTCCACCGATACTGGCTTTTCAACCACGAAGCTGGCGCCGATGGCCTCCAGTTTTTCGCGGCGGGCCGATCCGCTGGCAATCAGCACTGGAGAGGAATTGCGCGGCTCATCCTGCAGTCGCTGCAGCAGAGCGCCCGCTCCCGTGCTGTCGCAGTCCACGATCAATGCGTCAATTTTTGATTTGGCCAGCTTGATCCACGCGCGTTGCGGGTCGGGTTCCACTTCCACTTCGATTTGCATGCCGCCAAGCACACACTCCAACACGCTGACCTCTTGCCAGTCGTGGGAGAAGATCATTGATAGGAGCGCCATGGCTCAACTCTATTGCGGAGAGTAACGGCGCACGTAGATAACTGAAGTAACAGTGGTCGGGGAGCGCCCCGAGAGCTCTGTGGAGAGAATTCCTCACTTGGCCTGGCCACTGTCAGCCATCGGCTGTCAGTTCTCAGCTTGTGGCGCTGGCTTGTGCCTATCCGGCCAGTGAAAGCTCCGGCAGAAAAGGCAGAGAAGAAAATGAAGAGAGCAGAGTTCCGAGGTGGTGCATTGGAGAACGGAGCTCTGTGGAGAGAATTCCTCGCCAGGGTCTGGTGCCGGGGGAAAGGGAGATGGGGTCCTTCGCTTCGCTCAGGATGACAGGGGTAATTGAGCTGCAGGAATCCGAGCGGAGACCAATTCAGATCGCTGATCTCGAGCTGGCCGGCGGCTAGTCTTGTGGCTTGTAGTCGCAGGCTTCGCGGCAGGGCTCGCAGTAGTACAGGCTATCTGCACACAGGCGGACGCCGAGTTGCGACTGGCACAGGCAGCAATACTTCTCGCAGTGGCAGCGTTCTTCCGGCATTTCGCACTGGCCGCAGCGGAATTTGATCTTAGCCGGAGTAGTGCTCATAAAAAGCAGAGTAGCTCCAGACCAGGGGCAATGAAAGTGCCGTTGGTAATGGGGAGCTATCGGCTATCGGCTAACAGCTATCGGCTTCTGGCTTGTAGCTTCTGGCTTGTAGCTTCTGGCTTCTGGCTTCTGGCTTTTGGCTACTGGCAACTGCATTCTGGCAACTCGCTACGCCTAATGGCTTTCGATGTGTTCCTCCACTCATGCCCTGCTCAAAAGCCCAACCATCCAGAGCAGATGAGGATAGCCAGAAGCCGATAGCTGATGGCTGACAGCTGACAGCCTCACAACACGCATGTTAGGGTAATGAGTCCTGCATTCCGGCAGCCCAGCCACTGCCTGTACGAGGTTTTTCTTGCCCGCTGTTGAGGCGACTACTCCGGCAATTCGTAAGACTGCGCTGAACGCCGTCCATCGCCAGATGGGGGCGAAGATGGTGGAATTCAATGGCTGGGACATGCCGGTCGAGTATCCCTCGTCGGGAGGGATCATCGCCGAACACATGGCGGTGCGCACCGGGGTTGGCATCTTCGATGTCAGCCACATGGGCGACATTCTGCTCTCCGGGCCGCAGGCTCTCGACGCCGTCCAGCATATTTCGATGAACGATGCCTCGAAGCTGGCGGTGGGGCAGGCGCAGTATTCGGCGCTGCTTTATCCCCAGGGCACTTTCGTGGATGACGTGATCGTGCACCGGCTGGCGGAGAGTGATTACCTGCTGGTGATCAATGCCGGAACGCGGGAAAAAGACTTCAACTGGGTGCGCGATAACACGCGGCAGTTTGATTGCCGGGTGGAAAATCTGTCGGATGACTTCACCCAGCTTGCCATCCAGGGGCCGAAGGCGCGGGACCTGCTGCAAAAGCTGACCGACGCCGATCTGGCGGCGGTGAAATTCTACTGGGTCACGCGGGGCACGGTCTGCGGGCTTGCGAGACATCCTGATCGCCCGCACTGGCTACACCGGGGAGGATGGGTTTGAGATTTATGTCCCTGCGGATGAGGCCACCAGCGCGCGGGTTTGGAATGAGGTTTTGAAGCCGGCAAGGAATTCGGGGTTGTGCCTTGCGGACTGGGCTCGCGCAATACGCTGCGGCTGGAAGGCCAGCTGCCGCTCTATGGACACGAAATTTCCGATACCATCAACGTGTGGGAGGCGGGGCTCGACCGCTTCTGCAAGATGGAGAAACCCGACTTCATCGGGCGGGATGCGCTGGAGCAGGCCAGGGGCAAGGGATTGACGCGCACGCTGGCGGGCCTGGAGATGGTTGGCCGGGGGATTGCGCGGGACGGGTACAGAGTGCTGGACGGATCGGGCCGCGAGATTGGATATGTCACCAGCGGGTCGCCTGCGCCTTTCCTGAAGAAGAATATTGCGCTGGCTTATGTGCCGCCGGAAGTGGCGGAGATTGGATCTGTGGTTTCGGTGGAGATTCGCGGGCAGGGGGTTGAGGCTCGGGTGGTGGCTACGCCTTTTTATCGGAGGCCTAAGAAAGCTTGAAACTGATGAAACCTTGAACCACAGAGGGCACAGAGGGCACAGGGAGTTCGGTTGGAAGGCTTGAACGCACAGATTGGCTTGACACAGAGGGCACAGAGGAGTTCGGTTGGAAACCTTGAACAGCACAGAGGGCACAGGGGAGTTCGGTTCGCGGTTAGAAATTCGATACTGGAGTTGAGGCATGGCTTATCCGAGTGATCGGAAGTACACCAAGGAACATGAGTGGATCAAAGCTGAGGGCGACACTGCGACGGTCGGGATTACTCACTATGCGCAGGAGTCTTTGGGAGACATTGTGTTCGTGGAATTGCCGAAGGTGGGGGCGGAGATTACTTCGGGGAAGACTTTTGGCTCGGTCGAATCGGTCAAGGCGGTTTCCGATCTCTATGCGCCGGCTTCCGGCACGGTGACGGAGGTGAATGGCGAGCTGACGACCGCTCCGGAAAAAGTGAACAAGGATGCCCACGGCGCCTGGATGCTGAAGATGAGTTTGAAAGATGCGGGGGAGTTGAACTCCTTGCTTTCGGCCGCTGACTACGAGAAGTTTGTGGCGGAGGAAGGCGGCTAGGAGATTTCCGATTGATTGGCAACCGGAAATTCCAAACCGCACTTCGCATCATCTAATACCTGTAATACCTATTCTTCATGCGATATTTACCTAAGTCTCCTGCGGACCGCGAGGCCATGCTCAAGGCAATGGGCGCGCGGTCGATTGACGACCTGTTTGCGCCGATTCCGGCTGAGTACCGGCTGGAGCGCGATCTCAAGATTCCGCGGCAGATGGCGGAATCGGAAATTGTGGATTGGTTCCGCGAGCGATCGCGGGAGAACGGCGACGGCTACGCCACTTTCCTGGGGGCGGGAGCTTACTACCACTATCGTCCCGGTGATTATTGATTCGCTGATCTCTCGCGGGGAGTTTCTCACCGCCTACACGCCTTACCAGGCGGAAATTTCGCAGGGCACGCTGCAGTCGATCTTCGAATTCCAGACCATGATCTGCGAACTGACCGGCATGGAGGTGGCGAATGCCTCCATGTATGACGGTTCCACGGCGGCCGCCGAAGCGGTGATGATGGCGGTGCGGCTGACCGGGCGCAAGTCGGTTGCGGTGGCACGCAGCGTGCATCCCGAATATCGCGAGGTGCTGGCGACTTATGCGACGCAGCAGGGCATGCCGCTGAGCATTGTGCCTTTCAGCGACAGCGGGCGGGTCGATCTGGAAGAGCTGGAAAGCTCGATTACGTCTGACACCGCGTGTGTGCTGATTCAGTCTCCAAACTTTTTTGGCACCATCGAAGACGTGGCTGCGGTTGCCGATCTCGCGCACAAACATGGCGCGATGCTGGTGGTGTCGATCGCCGAGGCGGTGTCGCTGGGAATTGTGGAGCCTCCGCGGCAGGCGGACATCGATCGCCATGGAGGCGCAGTCGTTTGGAGTGCCGATGGGATTTGGCGGTCCGTACTGCGGGGTGATTGCGACGCGGGAAAAGTATGTGCGGCAGATGCCGGGACGGCTGGTGGGCCAGACGACCGACCGCAATGGCAAGCGCGGATTTGTGCTGACGCTGGCGACGCGCGAGCAGCACATCCGGCGAGAGAAGGCGACCTCGAACATCTGCACCAACCAGGCGCTGGTGGCGCTGATGGTCAACATCTTCATGACCGTCTATGGAAAGGCCGGGCTGCGCGAGCTGGCGAAACAGAATCTGGCCAAGACGGCGTACGCGGCCAAGCAATTCGGCAAGCACGCGGGGGTTCTGTTCTCACGGGCTCCGCGGTTCAACGAGTTTGTGGTGCAGACCAGCGAAGATCCTTACGCGGTCAACAGCCGCATTCTCGGGCACAAGATTGTCGGCGGGCTTCCCTTGAAGAAGTTTTACCCGGAACTGGGTAACGCCTCGCTGTGGTGCTGCACGGAGATGACTTCGCCGCACCGCAATTGATACCGCTGCGGGCTGGTGGCGGAGAGCGAGCGTTCAGTCCACACCGCTAAAGAAGAAGAGAGCGTGCAGGAGGTGGCGCGGTGAAACACATGACCCGCAAGGCGACCCGCCACGTCAACCAGAATGAAGGCTTGATTTTCGAGAAGTCGTCGCCGGGCAAGGCGGCGTGGAAGCTGCCGCCGCTGGATGTGCCGGAAGTGGATACCGCGAAGCTTCTGGGATCCGCCGCAACGAAAAGACCTGGGCAATCTGCCGGAAGTGAGCGAGATTGAAATCATCCGCCACTTCACGCGGCTTTCCACATGGAATTACGCCATTGATCTGGGCATGTATCCGCTGGGCTCGTGCACCATGAAGTACAACCCGCGGGTGAATGAAGTGGTGTCGCGGCTGGACGGGATTGCGAACGGGCATCCTTACCAGCCGGAGAAGATTTCGCAGGGCGCGCTGCGGATTCATCAAAACGCTGAGCGAGTCGCTGATCGAAATCACCGGCATGGATGCGATCACGCTGCAACCGGCGGCCGGCGCGCATGGCGAGCTGACCGGGACTGCTGATGGTGCGGGCGCATCACCAGTCGAAGGGACATCCGCGCAAGAAAATATTGATTCCGGACTCGGCGCATGGGACTAATCCGGCGACTGCGGCGATGGTCGGGTATTCGGTGGAGAACCTGAAGTCGAATGCGCGGGGCATGGTGGATGTGGAAGCGCTGGAGGCGCAGATGAATGAGGATGTGGCCGCGCTGATGCTGACCAATCCCAACACGCTGGGAGTGTTCGAGCAGGAGATCCACAAGATCGCCGACATCCTGCACGCCAAGGGCGGCGCTGCTCTACATGGACGGCGCGAACATGAATGCGCTGGTGGGCAAGGTGCGGCCCGGGGATTTTGGCGTGGACGTGATGCATCTGAACCTGCACAAGACATTTTCGACTCCGCATGGCGGCGGAGGGCCGGGCTCGGGGCCGGTGGCGATCAAGAAGGCGCTGGAGCCGTTTCTGCCGAAGCCCGTGGTGATCACCAAGGCGGATGGCACTCTGGCTTCGAATACGACCGGCCGCAGTCGGTGGGGCGGGTGCGGGCGTTTTACGGAAACTTTGGAATGTTTGTGCGGGCGCTGGCTTACATCCTGGCGAACGGGCCGGACGGGCTGCGGCAGACGACCGAAGACGCGGTGCTGAACGCCAACTACATCCGCAAAGGTCTGGAGGGCGTGTACGATCTGCCGTACTCGACGCCGTCAATGCACGAGGTGGTGTTCAGCGATAAGCTGCAGGCGAAGAAAGGCGTGAAGACGATGGATATCGCCAAGCGGCTGATTGATTATGGATTCCATCCTTACACTACGGCGTTTCCGCTGATCGTGCCGGGGGCGCTGATGATCGAGCCGACGGAGAGCGAGCCTAAAGAAGAACTCGACCTCTTCATCGAGGCCATGCGCTCGATTGCGGAAGAGGTCGAGGAAGATCCGGAAACGGTGCTGTCTGCGCCGCACTCCACGCGGGTTTCGCGGCTGGACGAAACTGCGGCTGCCCGTAAGCCGGTGCTGCGGTGGAAGCCGCAGAGTTAGCGGCAGCAGTCCTACTTCTTTTCGTCACTTCTTTTCGTCATTTCTTTTTCGTCATTTCCTTCTATTCTCTTCTCATTTCTTTTCGTCGAACTTGGCGCTGGCCCGGGTGTTCTCCCACTCCATGTTCAGGCTGCAGGAGTCGCCCGACTGGTCGAAACCGATGGCGAAGTTCTCGACTGGTGAAGACGTCTTCGAAACTTTCATATCGGTGCGAAGCAGATCGCTGTCTTCGCCGGGATACGGGATTCCCCATTCGCCGGTTTTCTTGCTGACGATGAGGGTCCATTTGTCCTGGTTGGGAACGGTGAACAGGGTGTAGTTGCCTGCCGGAATGTCTTTGCCATTGACGGTCATGTCTGCGGTTGTCACAAAGGTTGTGGCTTCGTTCGCGCCAGCGCGCCAGACCTCTCCATTAGGCACGAGTCCGCCGAAGATCTTGCGTCCCTTTGCACGCGGGCTCGAATAGTCGACGTGGATGGTCTTGCCGTCAGGCAGCTTGCAGTCGGTGCTGGCAGGAGGGCTGGGTCGCTGGCTTTTGTCCTGCTGGGCGAACACAAAGGCAGAGGCCAGCAGCATGAAAACAGCAAGAAAAGCGGTTCGTTTCTGCATGAGAGATTTCTCCTTTAGAAGAGCATTTGGCGGAAAGCACTTGAGCAATTTAGCACTTAGCATTTAGCCCCTTGGCGGCAGATCCGATGCATTGCGACAGCAATCTCCGGTGATGGTTCCTTCTATCGGCCGGAAGGGCTAAATGCTAACTGTCCAAGTGCTAACCTGCTGATTTGCATGCTGCGGCTTCTGACGTAAGAAGCGCCTTCTGGACAGCAGGCCCTGCCATTATGCGTCACCCGTGGCGAACGGTACAATCACGCATGGCCGTTTTCGAAGAAAAGCACGAAGAACTCGACCGCTACGAGACCATGATGGGAGTGCCGCGCGGCCGTCTCGCCGTCACTATGGATGCGATCACCGACGCCATGGCCCTGGTGGGACAGCACGGAGTCTATTGCCAAAGCCAGCGCCAGCCCGGCAAGCCGGCCATGGACATCCAGATCATCATGAAGAACCTCGCCGATGCCAAGGCGCTCATTCAGAACGTCATGGAAGAACTGAAGAAGCGAAGTTGAAGACCGCCCGGACCTTCTCTTGCCTGGAGCTCCTTAAGAGACGAATCAAAGCCCAATAGCACACACAAGAGGACTTGCATGCCGGCGGCTCCTCTGCCTCAGATCACTGTTCTTGAGGAGCAATCAGCGTTCTTGAGGAGCAATCAGCCGAAAATGTTGTGTCGCAACGGCGCAGCACCAGTCGGCAGCATCTGCCGTCGAAGGAAAAACTCTCCCAAAACAGGCTTTTCCACAGGGCACGACCCGACTTCACGGGCTACATCACAGACCGGATAGTTTCGTTCTCATACATTCAACTGTTGAACATGTCTTGAATGAAGCCACGAGGCATAGTCCTCCATGGGTGCGAAATTCGAACCGATCGGCGTTCTGATCGCAGATTCCAACCAGACTCAACGGCAGTTGTTGCTCCGGGCATTGCGCCGGAGGCCGGAATTCCGTGTCATGACCTGTGAGCTCGACATGGATTCCATCCTCACTGTGAACCTCTCCGTCCCTGTCGAAGTGCTGCTGATGAACCTGGAGCATCCTCGCGAGGCGTGGCAGGACCTGACCCTCGTGCGGCGGCTTCACCTGATGCATCCCGAAATTTCTCAGCTGCTGTTGCTTGACAGTTATGACCGGGAACTGGTGGTGAACGCCTTCCGCTCTGGAGCGCGCGGGCTGTTCTGCCTGCAGGACTATCCGTTTCGCATGTTGTGCAAGTGCATCCAGAGCATTCGCCAGGGACAAGTCTGGGTGAACAACCTGCAATTGCAGTACCTGCTGGATGCCCTCACCCAGGTATCTTCGCTTCGCACCGTCAACATCCGGGGACAGAAGCTGCTGACTCCGCGCGAAGAGCAGGTTGTCGCCCTGGTTTCCGATGGCCTCAGCAACCGCGCCGTCGCAGGAGAACTGGGGTTGAGCGAGCACACGGTAAAAAAATACCTGTTCCATATTTTTGAAAAGCTGGGAATTTCCACTCGCGTAGAACTCGTGCTCTACGCGGTGAACCAGGGCGCCGCGCGTCCGGCGGAATGGATGGCCGGGGCGGTGATGGGGGCGAGCGCCTGAGGCTCGGTCTCGAGAAACCCGTCGCCACACAAACCGGCCTCCAAACAGCCCGCCTCGTCAGAAAAAAGGAGGAGCACGCGGCTCCTCCTTGTGAGAATCGTCAAGAGCCGGCTATAACCCGGTGCAGACCGACTTGGTTTCGGTGTACAACTCCAGTGCGTCGTGCCCCATCTCGCGGCCCCACCCGGATTGCTTGTAGCCTCCGAAGGGCAAGGCAGCGTCGAACACGTTGTAGCAGTTGACCCACACCGTCCCGGCGCGCAACTCAGCGGCAAGCCGATGAGCCTTGCTGACATCTTTGGTCCAGATGCCCGCGGCCAGGCCATAAACGCTGGCGTTGCTCTTTTCGACGACCTCGTCCGCATCGCTGAAGGGAATGGCCGCCACCACCGGGCCGAAGATTTCTTCCCGCTCCACCTTCATATTCTCGTTGGTATTGACCAGCACGGTCGGATTCACGAAGTAGCCTTTGTCGCCCTTGCGCTGTCCGCCGACCACTGCCTTGGCTCCCTCGGCAACACCGGAATCGAGATAGCCGCACACGCGGTTCAGTTGTTCTTCGGAAACCAGCGGGCCCATGTCGGTAGATTGCTCCCAGCCGGGGCCCACGTTGATCTTCTTGGCCTTCTCGCTGATGCCTTCCACTACTTGGTCGAAAATCGGCTTCTCGATGTACAGCCGAGACCCGGCGCAGCAGCATTGCCCGTGGTTGAAGAAGATGGCCATCGAAGCGCCGGAAATTGCCGACTTCAGGTCGCCGTCGGCAAACACCACGTTGGGCGACTTGCCGCCGAGTTCGAGCGAAACTTTTTTCAGATTTCCCGCCGCAGCTTTCAGGATCAGCTTGCCGACTTCAGTCGAGCCAGTGAAAGCGATCTTGTCTACATCGGGATGCGCGGCCAGAGCGGCGCCGGCAGTTTCTCCGTATCCCGGGACAACGTTCACCACGCCGTCGGGAATTCCCGCCTCCTGCATCAGTTCGCCAAGCCGAAGCGCCGAAAGCGGAGTCTGCTCGGCAGGTTTCAGTATCACGCAGCAGCCTGCGGCCAGAGCCGGGCCCAGTTTCCAGGCGGCCATCAGCAGGGGGAAGTTCCAGGGAATGATTTGTCCCACTACGCCCACGGGTTCCCGCAAGGTGTAGGCGAAATACTTGCCGCCGATGGGAATGGTATTGCCTTCAATCTTGGTCGCCCAGCCCGCCATGTAGCGGAACAGGTCGGCCGCGAGCGGCACGTCAGCGACTCGGGCAACTTTGAGCGGCTTGCCATTGTCGAGCATCTCCAGTTCGGCAAGCTCCTGAAGGTTCTTTTCGATCAGGTCGCCCACTCTCCAGATCGCGCGGCCGCGCTCCGATGGAGTCATCTTGCGCCAGGGGCCGTTCTCAAACGCCGCCCGGGCCGCCTTCACGGCGCGATCAATGTCTTCGCGGTCGCCTTCGGCAACCCGCGCCATCACTTCACCGGTGGCTGGATTGTACGACGGGAAGGTCTTGCCGGAGGCGGACTCCACCCACTTCCCGTTGATCAGCATTTTGCGATCCTGCTTGATAAAACTGGTCACTTTATCTTCCAGCGCGGGGCTGGCAAGTACGGTCGCCATGATTTCCTCCTTGAGGTTTTTTGCTGCGGTGAGGGGTCCGGCGCCCAAATGGTGTAGGACCTCAACTGGCCTTGTGAATTGTAGCTCTTCCGGGTGCCGGGAGCGAACCTGAAAAGCGGGTGAGTGATGCAGTTCGACCATCCATGCTTGACGGTCGTGGCTCGCTGGACGCTCCCATGATTCCAGTGTCACGCGATTAACGATGTCTTAGGGGTAAGCACTCAAAATCGAATGCCGAGATTCCGAACAAGCAGTCATGGTCCCCCACAGAATCTGCGATGTGTTTGAAACCGCAGGCAAAGCACGGTATAAAGGCGGGGGACCAAGTCTTGTGACCGGCCTTTCCAGAAAACCTCGCCGCTGGACCGTGATTGCGTCCGGATTGCTTTGTGGCGTATTGGCGCTGGTCGTAATTTTTACCACTCACGGCGCGTTTTTCAGCCCGCTGGCCGTGGTGGTGGTGGCAGCGGTTGGAGCGGCGGCAGCGCTGGTGCAACTCCGGCTTCGCAATCGCAACCGGAGCCAGGCGGTACATCCTCCGGTCTTGCTGAACCTTGCAGGAATCGCCTTCGCCTTGGCGGCATTGTTTGCCGACTACCTGCGCCTCAGCTCCGATACCGCGCAGATCATGGCTCTGGGAGCGGTGGGCAGTTTCGCCGTCAGTGGAGCGATTATTCTGCACTCCTTCCGCAAAGACCGCATGGCGTCAAAGTAGCGGATGAATGCACCCGCGGCGGCAATCCTGCCGTAAGCGTAAACAAGCCAGAATTCTGAATGAGGGGCTAGTCGGGACGAAAGCCGATGGCGACCGTAGTCTCCACCTGCCTGGGCTCGCCGTTGACCTGGTAGGGAAGAAAGCGCCACTGCTTCACCGATCCGGCTGCGGCTCGCGCCAGCACTTCGTTTCCGCTCACCAGATGGATGCGCTCGACCTCGCCGGTGCGTCCTACCACTACATCCAGTAAAACCACGCCCGCTGCGCCGTGCGCGCCGGCAGGATAGGCGGGCTCCACCTTGTTTTGCAGCAGCGGTTCCATCACCTTGGCCGGGACGGAAATCGGTTCGTCATGGTCGGCAACCACCTGGGCCCGCAGCGGCGCTTCGATTCGCTGCCACTCGCGTTCCCAGTGCCAGCGCGCCACCAGCCCCACAATGGCTACGATCAAAATAATTTCCGGAAGCCGGTACCATGCCAGCGACGCGGCTCGCGAGATCCCGCGCCGCACTCGCGCCAGGCGCAACTTACTGAAGCGCGAGGTTTTTTGATTCTGTGGCGCGATCTCGACGGGTTGTTCTTCTTCCTCCGCCGATTCCCCGGCCCATTGCCGCATCATCTGCCGCTGGCCGGGAGAGAGTTCGACAAACTCGATTCCGCAGCCCACCGCACCCTGATGCCGCACAACCGCCCTGGCGTGGAATGTGGTTTCAAGACCCGGCAGGTGGAACTCCACATCAATGGCGTCGCCGGGGTGCAGTTCCGACGCCAGCACCGCCGACATGCCGCCTTCCCCAATGTCGAGGGAACGGCCGGGGATGTTTTCCTGCCGGCCGGAGCGGAACACACTGATGTCTACGGGTACAGCAATGGGATGGCGGCGGAGTCGCCGTCCGGGCTCCGGGCTGGAGGGGCCTGGGAAAAGGGCACTCATGCTGGTGCTACCGTTAAAAATGCCGATACGACGTAGCTCGCAGAGCGGAATGGAGACGCGTCAAGACCTGCGTCACTGCGAGCTTTTCAATCAGGTATCAAGCCGAACTGACCACACGCGTTTATGAGATGACGAGGATAACACAAAGCCCGAAGCCGGAAGCTTCGGGCCGCAGAACTCTGGTGCCGCCTTGAACGGCAGGAAGGGGCAATCAGTTACAGTTCCAGTTACAACCTAAGTCGTTATAACCTAACCGGTTACGGCCAGCGCTTGGCAGTGTCTTCCCAGCCCGCAGCGCGCGCCGGCTGGGGATTGGCGTTTACCGCCGGCTGCGGAATTCGGATGGGTTGCTGCGATGAGGTCGCTGCAAGCGTCGGCTTGCTGTCAATGGCGGAGCCATTTTCCTCAGACAGAAGCGGAGCGGCAACCCGAAGGGCTTCCACTTCCTTCTCTAACCGCGCCAGCTCAAGCTCTTTTTGCCGCAATACTTCGTACACATTTTTCATACTTTTGGGCACCTGGAAGCAGCGTTTAAATTACGTAAAACCTTCCCGAACTTTATGCAGCCCGAGTTCTTTTGTCAAGAACGAAGATAGAGCTTAGTGCTGGAAAATCAGCACTTTTGGCCGTATTTTTGCACTTTGACCTGCTGCCCGTTTGGGGCGCTTCTCCGGCTGTTTCCCGCGTGGGACGCGGGGTTTCACCGAAGCTTCCTCCTTGCTCTTCCCCTGCTCGCCAGCCGCAGTGGAATTCCTTGCACCGCTTGACCTATACGGCATCGCCGGCGACCCACCGCGCTGCCATGGGATTCCAAGCTCGAACCCAAGCCGGCCTGGGGAATTCGAGCAGCGCATCCAGATTCGATTCGATTCGGATTCGGATTCGGAATTCGCCAGTCTCGAACCCGGCATTCGTGAATTCCTCGCCTCGCATCGCATCAGCTCCACCCGAACTTTTGGACCGCAAAATTCCAGCTTCTGTAGGTTAACCGCGCGTTTGCGTATGGAAACTCGTAGTCGGCAAGGAATAACTACAACATAACTTCAGGCCCGCGTGCTGGATTTGTAAAAAGTTGTGAACTGCCCGGAAATCCAACAAACCAAACTTACTTTCACCTGATCGCAGCGTCTAACTCCACATGAACAAACGCGATCCATTACTGGAGAACTCACAGGCATGAGCACAACAACAGTGAAAGAGATTTTCGGTATGTGGAACGTGGGTGGTTGCGGTGACGTATCTGTTCCATGGGCAGGGTGTGCCTTGGAGACGGCCTTTACAAGTCGGGCGAGGTGGACGCGATGAGCGGCCTCGGAGGATGGGTCATGGAAAGCAGTCGCGGTAACGGCAATGCTACGATCTCGGGCAGCGGTGATCCTCATGTGCAGCAGGTGGTGAAAGCCGCGCATGAAGAATTGCGGCAACTGATGCGGCAGCGCGCCGAAATCATGAAGCGCATCGGCACCGTCAAGCAGACCATCGTTGGTCTCGCCAACCTGTTCGGCGATGACGTGCTCAGCGGCGAATTGCTTGAATTGGTGGACCGCAAGAGCGGCGGCCGCCAGCCCGGCTTCACCAAAGCCTGCCGCATGGTGCTGATGGAGGCGGGAAGGCCTCTCGCCGCGCGCGAAGTCTGCGAGCAGATACAGCAGCGTGTTCCTCCCGTGCTGCTGCGCCACAAAGATCCCCTGGCCTCGGTCACCACCGTGCTCAACCGCCTGGTGGATTATGGCGAAGCCCGCGCCGTGGTGCGCGAGAACGGGCGCCGCGCCTGGCAATGGGTGGCCGACCCGGCCAGTGCCGCGCTGGATGCGGCGGGGGACAGCTCGTTTCCTGAGATGTAACTGCGCTCGCAGTTGCGAGCTGTTAGGACAAACAACGGGCCGCTAGACGTGCGGCGCTTCTTACGATCCAGTAATTTTGAGCCGTAACTCTTCAGGAAGCCGGTCGCGGATTTCCGCCGGCAGCCGGTCATGCACGCGCCGGGCCCCCAGGCGTGCGACATCCACCACTGCGGTGGGCGCCGGCGTGGCGACGGCTACGGCGAGCCAGATCAGGGCGGAAAGCGAAAAGCCGGTTAGGGCAGCAAGCTCGAGCCAGAAAGAGTGCCGGGGCTCGAAGTGGCGAATCACGCCGAAAGCCAGCAGAAAAAGCCCAGCGGAAAGCGAAGCCAGTGCGATCAGCGACACGTCAATGATGCGGTGCAGTTGCTGGCGGCTGCGGCAGCGCTCGCACGTCGCGAAGTGGCCTTCATAGTCGGCGCGCATCTCCGGCGCGATTCCGGAAATGTCATAGCGCCATCCGGCCAGAATTTTCCCCACAACGGGATCCACGCACTGACTCATATCACTAACAGATCAACCTAGAGGCGGATTGGTTGCAATGGTTCGGTTTGCGAAGCCAGAACCAGATGGTTGTGCAGCAGCGTCCGGCGCGGACCCAGGGCCTTCTCCGCCACCCCCCGGGCGAGTTCAGGATGGTTATTCTGCTCGGACAAATGCGCCAGCACAACGTATGTTGCAGCCCCATCATAATCTCTGGCGAAGAAATCTGCGAGGGCATCGTTCGAGAGATGGCCGACGCGGCTCATCACCCGCTGCTTCACCGACCAGGGATAAGGTCCGCCACGCAGCATTTCCAGATCGTGGTTTGATTCCATCACGAGCACGTCGCAGCCCAGAAGATGGTGGCAGATGTTGGGCGGCACATAACCGAGGTCGGTAGCGAAAGCCAGCTTGACTCCCTCAGCGCGAAAAGTGAAGCCTACTGGATCGGCGGCATCGTGAGGAATGGTGAAGGGAGTGACGCTGATGTCGCCGATGCAGAAGTTGCGCCCGGAAGCGAAGACTTCAAGCCGCGCAATCTCCGGGCGGGTCCCGTCAGGATTGCGCAAAGCCCGCCGCCACGCCTGGTAGGTGGCGTCGGTCATGAACACCGGCACATTGAGTTTCTTGGCCAGCATCGCCAGCCCGTTGACGTGGTCGGAGTGCTCGTGGGTGATCAGCACGGCGGAGAGCTGGTGGGGATCATCGCCCAGAGCTTTCATCCGTTTGAAAGTCTCACGGCAGGAAATTCCCGCGTCCACCAGAATGCGGGTGCGCGAACTCGCGACCACCGCGGTGTTGCCGCGGCTTCCGCTGGCGAGCAGCGAGACGGAGACTCCCATTTGCGCAGCATACCTGCCCAGGCTGTGGAAACGGGAGTACCTTTTTCGGCAGCCGAGCCTTCCGCGCCTCCGGATCTGCACTCGTGCCCTTCAGGGAAGAGCTCGAAGCCTACTTGTTGGGCGAAAGCACGCTGAGCACGCGCCGTCCAAACGAGCCGCCATAAGCGCCGGCAGTACCGGTGAGAAACCCCAGAAATGACTCGTAAATCTGTGCCCGGTAAGGCTTCTCGCGCAGAAAGAAATACGCCAGAAGTTGGACCAGGGGAACGAACACTCCGATGGTAAGGATCCAGCGCCAGGGACGCCGGGGACGCAGCCCACCCAGGAGCATGGACGAGGCCAGCACGAAGATGGCGGTCAGTAACAGGTCTCCGACTTTGACGTCGAGCACTCCAGCGCAAATGCCGAGAAAACTTCCCAGCAGGTAAATCGGCAGATCACTTCTCGCAGGCTGCGGAACATTCTCCATAGCAATTCAGGACCATCTAGGTTAACAGTTCGGAATGAGGCGATACCTGTCCGGGCCGATGCTCGATGAATGAGAGCGAAGCATGGCCACCGGAACGATACCGGCCCGAACTGCAACCAAGGTTAAGATGTTGGTGAGATGCCGGTCACCGCAGTTCGCAAGCCATCCCTCTGGCTGGGGCCGTTAGCGGGATTGCTGTGTTGTGCATTGTCCTACGGGTTCGGGCTGCGAATGGATGCCAAGCCGTTCAACGATCTGTTTGCTCCCTGGTACGCGGTGAAGCAGTTCGTGCTCTGCCGCGAGGACCCCTACAGCTCCCAGACCACGCGTGAGATTCAGCGCGGCTACTATGGCCGTGAACTCACCAGCAGCGACCATAGAGACGAGCAGAGATTCGCTTACCCGATTTACTCGGTTGTCTTTTTGTGGCCGATGGCGTTTCTGAAATACGAGACCCTCAAGTCGATTGCGCTTCCCCTGTTGATTGCAGCAATGGCGGCTTTCGCAGCGCTGGCGAGCTTGCTGGTGTCCTGGCCGGCATCTCTCTCAGGGCGGCTGACCCTGGTTTTGTGCGTGCTGGCATCGGCTCCGGTGCTCAGGGGGCTGGTGCTCGAACAATTGACCATCTTGGTCGCGCTGCTGGTGATCGCAGCCATGGTTGCGATCCAGCGCGACCGGCTGGTGCTCGGAGGAGTGCTGCTGGCGGCTGCGTCGATCAAGCCGCAGATTGCGCTGGTTCCGGTGCTGTGGGGACTGATGTGGTGTTTTTCGGACTGGAAGACGCGGAAGCGCCTGGCCATCACTTTAATCTTGTCTGGAATTGGTCTGCTGATACTTTCAGAGTTGCTGCTTCCAGGATGGATTCCCCAGTTCTTCGAACTCCTGACCAGCTACACCCAGTACACCGGCAGCAATTCGGTACTGACGATGCTTCTCGGCCCGCTGACCGGACTGTTATTGACCGCAGCCTTTGCCGCGGGGCTGGTTGTCACTCTGCTGCGAGCCCGACATAGCAAACCAGAAGCATGGGAATTCAATTTTGCAACGGCTTATGCGCTGGGATTTGTGGCGATCGCCATGCCTGCAGTGGCTGCGCTGCACAATCAGATTCTTCTGCTGCCGGCGTTCTGCCTGTTCTTGCGATCGCTGGACTGGCCGAAGCGGGGGTGGCTGGAAGCCGCCATTGCAGGGTTCAGCCCGGTGATGGCTGTGGCCATCGCAACTGCCCATAGTCCTGATTTCCTGCTGGGGCCCCGGGTAGCCTTCTGGATGTGCCTGCCGATTGCCGTGATGGCGGTGTTGACCTATCAATCCCTTTCAGGGAACCACCAGGCGCCACTGGCACAGCGTCAATACTTGTAGAAGCCGCGGCCGCTCTTCTTCCCCAGCCAGCCGGCATCCACCATCTTGATCAGCAGCGGACAGGGCCGGTACTTGGGATCGCCCAGGCCTTCGAGCAGCACTCGCATGATGTCGAGGCAGACGTCGAGTCCAATGAAGTCGGCCAGGGTGAGCGGCCCCATAGGATGCGCCATACCCAGCTTGAATACTTCGTCAACCGCTTCCGGAGTGGCCACTCCTTCCATGACCGCATACATGGCTTCGTTGAGCAACGGCATCAGCACCCGGTTGGAAACGAATCCCGGGGCATCGTTGACCTCCACCGGATTCTTCTGTAATTTCAACGCAAGCTCGCGCACCATAACGAAAGTTTCCTGCGAGGTCGCCAGCCCGCGAATCACTTCCACCAGCTTCATCACCGGTACCGGGTTGAAGAAGTGCATTCCGATCACTTTGTCGGCCCGCCTGGTCAGCGCTCCCAGCCGGGTGATCGAGATGGAAGAAGTGTTCGAGGCAAGAATGACCTCAGGGCGGCAGACGCCGTCGAGGTCGCGGAATATCTCTGCTTTGATTTCGAAGCGTTCGGTGGCCGCCTCCACTATAAAGTCGCAACTAGCCAGGCGCGAGCGGTCCACAACCGCCTCGATCCGGTCGAGGGCTTCGGTCTTATCGGCAACGGTGATGGTGTTCTTCTTCACCTCGCGTTCCAGGTTCCGGCTGATGGTATCGAGGGCGCGGGCCAGAAACCGCTCCTCCACATCACAGAGCGTCACCTGAAATCCGCTGCGGGCAAACACGTGCGCGATGCCGTATCCCATTGTTCCCGCGCCGATTACCCCGACCTGATGCACTTCCATGACAGGTTCTCCTTATGATTAAAGACCGGCGTCAAAACCAAAAAGTCTATCACTGGGATGCGCGAGATCTGCTGATGTTTGATGGGTGGTGTTTGATCTGAACTTGGATGACGATTCAAAGGGCCGTGGCTTTCGATCAGAAGAAAGCATCCGGCGCGGACGGGTCGTTCATGCCGATACCGCGGAAGAGGACAGGTTGGTCTTGCTGCGAAGTCAGCTACTCGCGATCGAGAATCTCATCCACGACGATTTTGCCGTCTTTTTCGACGTTGATCACCCGGTGGATCGATTTGTATCCAGTCAGGGTGATGTCGATGACGTAATTTCCGGGATTGAGGTAGAACTCGGCCGGAGAACCCTTGTCGAGAACGCGATGGTTGACCGCGATCTGCGCCCCTCGCGGCTGGGTCTTCACAGTGATGGCTCCCATGCCGTCAGGATTGCCTCCGCCGAACAGCTTCTTGAAGCGGCCGGCGGTCTTGATTTCCTCGGTCATGCCCAGCTTGCGCAGGGTAGCAGCGTAGTGCGAGGTTTGTCCCAGTTGCAGCGTCAGGTTGGTGCCTTCGTCCAGGTAGCCGTCTTTCTTGACCTGGAAACTGTGGTTGCCGGCCTTGTCGACCGAGATCATCGAGGGAGTCACTTTCCCAGTATCGTGGCCGTCCAGCAGGATGTGCGAACCCGATGGATCGCTGGTCACCGCTACCGTGGCCAGCAGTTGCATCAACTGGACCACCAGGAACGATTTGCTCTTCGAGCCGACATCAACGGTGCGGGTCACCGGCGAGTATCCCGCCTTGCTGACCACCACCGTATGCTGGCCGGGCTCAATCCCACTCAGATTGAAAGGTGTAATCCAGCCGGCATTGCTGTTGCCGTCAATCGAGACCTGCGCGCCTTCAGGCGACGAATTCATTGAAAGCTGCCCCGGGACAACAATGGTGACGGGCGGCTGCTTTTTACCTGGCTTGCGCGGCTTGGGCTGGGGCTGCACCGAGATGAAGGTGGCTTTCGCTTTGTCCGATCCGGACTTGGCGCTTTGCGGCCGTCCCTCGGCGACTGAAATCGCCGATGGCGCAGCGACGCTGTTCGGAGCTTCCGCAGCCAGCGTGGGGCGTCCCGAATGGGTGGCGATGCCGGAGCTGTCAGAACTGATGCGGTGCCAGACCAGGCCGGCAACCAGCAGGATAATGACGAGCGCCCCGGCGAGCGAATAGAGGTACAGTTTCGCGGGGGTATTGCGGATTTCCCGCGCCGCTTTGCGTGCAAGCTCCCGGGCTTCGGGCTGCTCTTTGACAGGACGAGGCCGGGGCCGCGCAATCGGCTCCGGAGCAACCGGTGCCTGCGATTCAGGAATTGGCGGCGCGTAGCTTTCCTTCAGCGGCGGCAGCTCATCAATTTCCGAAAAGCTCAGTTTGCGTGCCTGCCCGGCGGTTCCTGGACTGGCCGAGGCCAGAGGACTCTCGAGATCGATCTGCGGCGAGGCCGCCATCGAAGGCGGCGGGGCCGCCGGGGCCATGCTCTGCGGCCGTCCCCAGGCTTCCACCGAGGCCTTGATGCAGGATTGAACAAACTGCTCTGAGGAATCGGCCCGGGGAGGTTCAGACCTCGAGACGGTATGGCTGCTTCCCGCTCCCGCAGCGGCTGCTGCAGCTTTTTTGGCGGGCACAGCCGGAGCTTCGACCGGTACCGCGGCGGGCGTTGATCGCGGAGCGGCCGCTTCCGGCGCTGCGGCTTTTGCCGGCGTCGCTGAATTCTGCCGGCACTGTTCGAGGTCGCGTACCAGTTCCAATCCGTTCTGATAGCGCTCATCCGGCGCTTTCGACAGCGCTTTCATTACGATTTCACTGAGCGCGGCAGGAATTCTCGCGCAGTACTGCTCGGGCGGAACCGGAACACCATCGAGCACGGTCTGCTTCACCTGCTCTGGAGTGCCGCCCGCAAAGGCTTTGCGCGAGGTGAGCATTTCATACAGGATCGCGCCCAGGCTGAACAGGTTGGAGCGTCCGTCCATGGCGTCGCCCCGCACCTGCTCGGGCGACATGTAGTGCAAAATTTCCGGCGTGCCGGTCTGGCATTCCGCGGCGAATTCGCTCATTGACGACAGGCCGAAACTCAGCAGCTTGACGGTGCCATCCCACTGCACCATAAGTTTGGCGGGCTCCAGGCTGCGGTGGAGAATTCTGTGCGCGTGGGCATGGTCGAGTCCCTGGCAAGCCTGGCGGACAATGTCCTGAATGTCCCAGATGGAAAACTCTTCTTTGCGGGCCAGCATGGTGGCGATGCTGTTTCCCTGCACGTATTCCATGGCGGCGCAGTATTGCCCTTCGAGATCGCCCGCCCCATAGAGCAATGTGATGTTGTGGCTGTTGAGGACTTTGGTGTTCTCGGCCTCTTGCAGCAACGACTGCAGGTGGGCTGGCGCATTGACTCCCAGCGCATCCAGCCGCAATGTCTTCAGGGCCACCACTTGGTTGTTGCCGAGATCGTTGGCCTTAAACACGCCGCCGACGGACGAGTGGGTAATGTCACTCAGGATTTCGAAGCGACCAATTCTGCTGGGCATTTCCCGTAAGCCTCACCTGGCAATCCAGACTCCCTCCGGCTAGGGAGGTGCTGGAATCCAATCTTGGGGAGAAGTACGGCTTAGGATAGCGTGCAGCCGCAGGTGACGCTGAATTACGAAAGTACTCGACTGAATGGGGCGGGCCGGGCTTTCTGCACCGACCCGGTGTCGAGGTTCTGCCTTGGGACAGCGAGGCTTAATTTAGCTGACCGGCACTTCGCTGAGCACTTTTTCGCGCTCTTCGGCGTCCTGACGCTCCTCGCGGGGCGAGGAGGGCAGCGCCAGCTCGAGCACTTCGGGAATGGTCTTCACATAGTGGATGCTGAGGTTCTCCAGTTGCTCAGGAGTGAGGTCCTCCTCCACATTGGTTTTATTTTCCGCGGGAAGGATCACGTCGCGTACCCCCGCCCGCTTCGCAGCCAGCACTTTCTCTTTCACTCCGCCGATCGGGAGAACATTGCCACTGAGAGTGATCTCCCCGGTCATCGCCGGTGATGGCGCACCGGCCGCCGGTAAGCAGTGACACCAATGCGGTGACCATAGTGACGCCAGCAGATGGACCGTCTTTCGGGATGGCTCCCGCAGGCACGTGAATATGAATGTCGTGCTCGCGAAGAAGCTTCTGGATCATGCCGTAGCTCGGTCGGCATTGGAACGCACCCAGGTCAGGGCCGCCTGCATGGATTCCTGCATCACCTGGCCGATTTGCCCGGTCATGGTGAAGCCGCCTTTGCCGTGCATAGTGTTGGCTTCGACGAACAGAATGTCGCCGCCCGAAGGGGTCCAGGCCAGGCCGACCGCGACGCCGGCGCGTCTTGGTGCGCTCGGCGATTTCGCCTTCGCTGCGGAATTTCGTGCCGCCGAGGATATTCCTGAACGATCTCCGGAGTGACCACCATCTTGTCGAGTCTTGCCTTCGGCGATGCGGCGCGCCTGTTTACGGCAGATGGTGCCATCTTGCGCTCGAGGTTGCGGACTCCGGCTTCGCGAGTGTAAGCTGGCGGATGATTTCGCGACCGGCTCTTCGCGGAACTCGATCTGGTCCCCGACTTTCAAGCCGTTCTCGTCAATCTGCCGCGGGATCAGGTACTGGAGCGCGATGTGGATCTTTTCTTCTCCGGTATAGCCGTGGAGTTCGATGATCTCCATGCGGTCGCGCAGCGGCTCGGGGATTGGGTCCATCATGTTGGCGGTGGTGATGAAGAGCACCTTCGACAAATCGAAGGGCACGTCGAGATAGTTGTCGCGGAAGCGGCATTCTGCTCGGGATCGAGCACTTCCAGCAGCGCAGAAGCCGGATCGCCACGGAAATCGCGGCCCAGCTTGTCGACTTCATCGAGCATGAAAACGGGATCTTTGGTTTCGGCGCGGCGAATGCCCTGAATGATCTGGCCGGGCAGAGCTCCGATGTAGGTGCGCCGATGGCCACGAATTTCGGCTTCATCGTGCACGCCGCCAAGGCCAGCCGCACGAATTTGCGGCCCAGGGCACGGGCAATGGATTTGCCGAGCGAGGTCTTGCCCACGCCTGGAGGTCCGACGAAGCAAAGAATCGGCCCCTTCATGCCCGGCTTCAGCCGGCGCACCGAAAGGTAGTCGAGAATGCGGTCCTTGACCTTCTTCAGATCGTAGTGATCGGTATCGAGGATTTCCTTGGCTTTCGGAATATCCACTTCACTGCCGGAAGTCTTGGCCCAGGGCAGAACCGCCAGCCACTCGATGTAATTGCGAGTGACCGAGTAGTCGGCCGCCATCGGCGACATGCGGGAAAGGCGGCCCAGCTCTTTTAGCGCTTCTTTCTTGACGTCGTCGGGCATGCCGGCGGATTCGATCTTCTGCCGCAGTTCTTCGGTATCGCGCTGGCCTTCGTCCTGCTCGCCCAGTTCCTTCTGGATGGCCTTCATCTGCTCGCGCAGGTAGTACTCGCGCTGGGTCTGCTGTACGCGGTCCTGCACTTCGGACTGGATCTTGTTGCGCAGCTGCTGCACTTCCAACTCACGCGCCAGATGGTGATTGATCTTTTCCAGCCGCACGCGAACGTCGGTAGTTTCGAGCGTGTCCTGCTTGTCGGAGGTGGAGAGCGACGGCAGAGAGGAAGCGATGAAATCCACCAGGCGGCCGGCTTCGTCGATATTCATCGCCACTGTCGAGAGTTCGTCGGACAGTGTCGGCGATCCGGCTACGATCTGCTGGAAAAGCGTGAGCACGTTGCGCTGCAGCGCTTCGAGTTCAGAGTTCTTGGGAGGAATCGCTTCTGGAACCGTTTCCACCCGGGCGCGCATAAAGGGCGTGAGCTGGGAGAATTCGACCAGGCGCACCCGCTCCAGGCCTTCGGCAAATACGAACAGGCTCTGGTTCGGCATCTTCACCACTTTGTGCACGACCGCCAGAGTTCCCACGGTGTAGAGGTCAGTGGGCTGAGGAGCGTCAATCCGCGCTTCGCGCTGCGCGACCACCACGATGGTCTTGTCTTCTCCGAGGGAGTTGATCAGCTGAACCGAACTCTCGCGGCCGACGGTCAAAGGCAGGACGGCGTGCGGGAAAAGCACCGTGTCGCGTACCGGAAGGATCGGCAACGCCTTGTCATCTTCTTGATTCTGCTGGGATAAATTCTGCTCAGAACTAGTCGTCTGTGCCATGAGTTCACCTTGAGTGTAATATACTCAAGTTTTGATGATCAGGAAGCCCAATAAGATGCAGGCCGCCAAGGGCTTCCTCCCCGAGAGCCTGGATTCTAATCCTACTTCGGCAGCGGGCGCACCTCACTAAAGTCCACTCGCACACGATTCGGCAACATTACCCAGCCGCAGCCAGCGCAGCCGGGCGCGAAAAAGCGGCGGCCGAGCGCGGCCCAGCACCGTCAATCACAACGTCGGCGTGAAGCGATATCACCTTGGAGGCGACAAGCGGTGCGGCAGTTGCCGCGCCTTCTACGCCGCTGGATAAATCCCAAGTACCTTCACCAGGTCCGCCACTTCGCTGAGATGGCGGAGGGCATTGCGCGCCGGTTCATCGTTGCCGTGGAGGAAATCCGCATAAAAGACGTACTCCCACGGACGGCCGCGCATGGGGCGCGACTCGATCTTGCTGAGACTGATGTCGCGTAGCGCGAATACACTTAGTGCCTTGTAAAGAGCGCCGGGCAGATTTTTCACGCTGAAGGCAATGGAGGTCTTGTTAGCTCCACGAACAATGCGCCGGGTCTTACGAATCAGAAAAAATCGGGTGAAGTTCTGCTTGTTGTCCTGGATTCCCTCGACGAGCATCCGTCCCTTGTACACGTGCGCTGCCTGCTTGCCTGCGATTCCAGCGGCATCCGGCAGGTTCTCTGCCACCACGTGTTTCACGCTTCCTGCGGTATCGTAGAAGGGAGTCGCCTGGATGCGGGGATGGCGGCGAAAGAAGACGCGGCATTGTTCCAGAGCCACGGGATGCGAGTAAGCGCGCCGCAGGGCGCTCATCTTCACTCCCGGTGCGGCAATCAGGTTGTGCACAATCCGGAGGTGAAACTCCCCCTGGATAAAGACCTTCCGCTCCAGCAACAAATCGTAGTGTTCGGTTACCGAACCTGCCAGGGAGTTTTCGATGGGAATCACCGCGGCTGCGACTGAGCCGCGTTGCAGGCGGTCAAACACCTCGATCGAACGGGCGCAGGGCACAATTGTGTACTGCGGCAGCATTCGCTTTGCCGCTTCGTGACTGAAGGAACCCAGCTCTCCCTGGATGGCAACTTTCATGTGCAGCACGTTAGCTGGCATGCACTTGGGAAAGCAAATCCTTTTCGAGCACAAACGCGTCAACCCCGTTGGAGTAATACCCGGGGACGGTCTTGGTCACGAAATAGTGGTGACGTTTGTAGAAGGATAGCGCTGGCACATTATCGACCGCGGTCTCCAGATAAACCCGCTCGCATCCCGCGGTCTGAAGGCGGTTCTCAGCGGCCGTCAGCAGCTGCGAACCTACTCCGGAGCGTCTGGCACGGCTCGAAACATCGATCGTGATCACATGTCCGGCACGGTTGCGTCGGCAGCGGGCAATGATGAAGCCCGCAATGGGGTTCTCGGCAGGCCGGGCCGCGACCAACTCCGCTACCAGAGTGAACGTTCCCGAGAGCCGCATAAACCCGGCGAGTTCGCGGCGAGAATAAGCGATTCCCACCGGAAAGCATGTCTGATCGATGCTCCAAAGGGTGTCAAAATCCTGCGGACGATATTCTCGGAGCGTGATCTGCACCAAGACCATTGTAGCGGTGCCCCCGTGCGCGGTGTTCCGGGCTTCGGCGCACAGGACGAAGTCGAAATGCGAAGGCTTCCGGCCCTGATTTCCTCTGCTAAATGCAGCCAGAGACTCTGATCTGCACAATTTCCGCAGCAACTCACAATTTTATCCGCTCAAAAGGTCATGGGGTTCTTGCCGACGAACCACCCAAAGTCGTACCATGCGCATCAGAGGGTTTCGTGGGGCGCCTTCTCCTGATCGACGGCGTGAGCGCGGTTGCGCTGGTGGCTGTCTGGTACTGGTGCTTCACCCGGTACAACCACCGCAAAGCAGCCCAAGCCCTGCTTTGGGTTGAGAGTGCCTGCTCCGGCATTGCTGACGTGGTGGGCACACACTGGCTCGGCGCCTGCCGAGTACAAGCCAATCTCCAGTTCGCTTCCCATTGGTTCGAAGATGCGCGGATTACCGTCCGCCTGCTACCGCGTCCCATCCCCATGCAATGGCTGTTGAGCTTGTGGCGCAGACAAAAGGAGACGCTTACCTTTGAGGCCGATCTGGACACTGCACCCAGCTTCCGCCTTGAGGTATTTCGTCACCGCTGGCTCACGCAGAACCACAGCAGCGCCAGCCACCGCATGGGAAACTGGACGGTTTCGCGGCCGGGCCCGGTAATTTTGACCACCCGCACGGAATGGAGCCAGGAATTGACCCCGGTGGTCAACACGCTGATGACATCCCGAGGGCAAAGCCTGGTGACGGTGCGATTCCGCCCTGAGTCTCCTCATATGGCAGCCACTGTGGCGCTCGATAGTCTTTCCGATGCGGAAACCGCAGTGGCGTTTCTGGGTGTGCTGCGGGACCTGGCGGCGGGTGCTTCCACTTCCAGGCAGTAACCTGGGTAATTTTCCAGGGTTACTTCCGTCCGTCCTAAAACAACAATCGCGAATATAAAATTGCCAAGCTCTCCCACGTTCAGCTTGTAGCGGAACCCGTCTTGTTATGAGTGATAGAATTTGCTCCAGATGGGTGGGGGGGCGGAATCCGGTTCCAGTCAAGTGTCTCTTCGACCCTGAAACTTTCCATTTCACCGCAAGCTGGCGCAAGGAGATCGTTATCGATTGACCTGCTCCGTTAGTCTTTAACGAATTGGGAGCTCCGGCTGGCTTCGCGAGTCATCCCGGCACGGATGCAGGTTGGTGTGAGTTGCAGTCAGAAGCACTCACCCGCAAAAGCTGTTGGACTGAGTGATTTCGCAGAACGTGCCGCCGATCTGGAGTGAACGAACGACTGTGATCTCAGCCGGGAGCACGAAGTATGTGGTGCGTGCAGGACTGTCACCCCTGCAGACACGACCCCTACCTCTCTGCAGTAAACCGCTTTGCGCCCGGTTGGTGGCACTCATGTTGTGCCTCGCAATGGCGCCACCCCTCTGGGCGGCTGATCACCCAAAGCCTTCCGAGTACGATGTCAAGGCCGCCTATCTACTGAACTTCGGCAAATTCGTGCAATGGCCGAGCCTGGCGGAACAAAACGGCGGGAGCCATTCCTTCTTCCTCTGCGTATTGGGACGCGATCCGTTTGGTCCGGTGTTGGACGCTACTCTAGCCGGAGAAACCATTAGTGGCAAAAACGTCATCAGTAAACATATTGCTACTCCACAAGATGCCGGAGGATGCCAGGTCCTTTTCATCAGTACATCGGAAGAAGGCCGCGTCAATGACATCCTGCACAGCCTGTCCGGCACCCCCATTCTGACGGTCAGCGATCTGCCCCGATTTAGCAGCCAAGGGGGAATGATCCAATTCGTGATGGAGCAGGACAGGGTTCGATTTGAGGTAAATCTGATGGCAGCACAGCAGGCCGGCCTTTCGCTGAGTTCGCAACTGCTCAAAGTAGCGGTGCACGTGAGAAACGGTGGGGGAGAACGATGATGCGCAGCGTTCGCGACTATCCCATCGCCCAGAAGCTCACCTGGATGAACATGCTGGTGAGCGGTATCGCGCTGTTGCTGGCCTGCGCTTCGTTCTTCACTTACGACATCGTCACCTACCGTCAGACCATCGTCCGCAATCTCTCGGTCACCGCCGACATCATCGGATCCAACAGCGTCTCCGCGCTTCTGTTCAATGATTCTCGCTCCGCCGAGAACACGCTTTCCGCGCTGCAAACCGCGCCGCGCGTGGTTTACGCGGGAATCTACACCAATGACGGGAAATTCTTTGCAGGTTACTGGCGCAATCGCAGCGGGCAAAGCCTGCCGCTGCCGCCGATTGCTCCGGGCTCAACTGAGACTTACCGCTTCGAGAATGGAGAGGTCGGGCTGGCGCGCTCCATCACCTTTCAGGGCAATCACACCGGGACCGTCTATATTCGCGCCGATTTGCAGAATTTGTATGACCGCCTCACCCGCTATGCCTTTATCACGATCGGGGTTCTGCTGTTGTCGATGCTGGCAGCGCTGCTGGTTTCCCGCACCGCACAGAGCGTTATTTCCGAACCGGTGGTGGACCTTGCCGAAACGGCGCGCACGGTATCCCGGGAGCGGAACTATTCCTTGCGCGCGTCGAGCTCCGGGGGAAGAGACGAAGTCGGCACGCTGATTCGAGCTTTCAATGACATGCTGTCGCAAATCCAGCAGCGCGATACCGATCTGCAGAAGGCCCACGACGAACTGGAACATCGAGTGAAAGAGCGCACAGCAGAGCTGAAGTCAGCCGAAGAGAGCCTTCGCGCGCTTTCGCGACGGCTGCTGCAATTGCGGGACGAAGAACGCCGGCACATCGCACGCGAGTTGCACGACGGTTCAGCCCAGGTAGTCGCGGCGCTGGCGATGAATCTGTCGATGATTGAGGTGGAGTCGAAGAGCTGGAGCCCGAAGGCGAGCAAGATTGTGGGTGACAGCATCGGGCTGGTGCAGTCCATTCTGAAAGAACTGCGCACCATGTCGTATCTGCTTCATCCTCCCCTGCTGGATGATGCCGGACTCGACTCCGCGGTGCGCTGGTTTGTCGAAGGCTTTGCCGACCGCAGCAAGATTCCGGTCGATCTCGAGATCACCGCCGACCTGGGGCGGTTGCCGCGAGCGCTGGAATTGGCGGTGTTTCGCATTGTGCAGGAATGCCTGACCAATATTCATCGCCATTCGGGCAGCCCTAACGCCAGCATTCGGATTGCGCGGCAGGACGGCGTGCTCACTCTGGAAGTCTGCGATCACGGCAAGGGCATGCCATCCAGATTTTCTCCCGACGGGAACGTGCGGCCGGGCGTGGGAATTCAGGGCATGCAGGAACGGGTGCGCCAGCTGGGAGGGACGCTGGAGATCGAATCGGACAAAGGGGGAACCCTGATACGTGCGGTGATGCCGATTCGAGAGGCGGAGATTCGCAGCGCCAATGCCGCGGCGGAAGGGGTCTTCTGAGGCTGCTCAGCTGGTTTCTGAATCAACGTTGAGGCGGTAGCCTACTCCTCGCACCGTGAGCAAGTAGCGGGGTTGCGACGGATCGTCCTCGATATAGCGGCGAAGGCGCACAATGAAATTATCGATGGCGCGGGTATCGGTGTCTTCGTGCAATCCCCACACTTCTTCGAGAATGGATTTCCGTGAAACCGCGCGGCCACGATTTTTCACCAGGTGGCGAAGCAGTTCGGCTTCCATCAGTGTGAGGTGGATGGTGTTCCCGTAAACCCTGCACTCGAGTTTGGCAAAATCAATGGTGCGGTCATCGAAGGTGAAGATGTCATCCTCGCCAACAGCCTCCGCCGCTTTTTCTGCTCCAGATTCGTCGATCGCAGGCTGGCTTTGCCGGGCCCATTCCCGGCGCCGCAGCAGGCCCTGCAGGCGGGCCAGCAGGATGGGCAACTCAAAAGGCTTCGGCAAATAATCGTCGGCACCGGCTGCAAACCCCTTCAATACGTCTTCCGGACGCCCGCGAGCGGTGAGCATCAGCACCGGAACATAATGCCTGGCGGCGCGCAATTCGGTGGCTACGGTGAAACCGTCTTTGCCGGGAAGCATGATATCGAGGACAACCGCATCGAAATCCTCCTGCTTCTGAATCAGCAATTCGAGAGCGCTTTCGCCATCCCCGACCACCTGGACAGAATGGCCCTCGGCTTCGAGATTGAATTGCAGTCCCTTGGCCAGATGGGTTTCATCTTCTACGATCAGCACCCGGCTCATCCCGCGCTCCGGGGCAATTCAAGGGAAATGGTAGCTCCGCGGCCTTCGCCTTCACTCTGGGCAGACACATTGCCGCCGTGCTTGCGCGCGATGGTGCGCACGATGAACAAGCCCAGGCCCGTGCCTTTCACATCGGAAAGGCTGCGAACCGGCACACGGTAAAAGCGCTTGAAGATGCGCTTCAGGTCGGCGGAAGGAATTCCCACGCCATGGTCCTGCACGCTCAGCAGCACCCGTTTGGGATCGGGACTTTCCAGGCGGACGGAGATGTCCACTCCCATGAGGCGAATATTTCACCGCGTTGTCGAGGAGATTGGTGACGGCGGTGCGCAGTTCGTCTGCATCTCCGGTGACGACGGGACGGAACCCGTTGTGCATGGCCGGTTCGAAGCGCAGAGCCTCGGGTTGCAGATTGTAGCGGACGCGAGTTACCTCCACGCATTCCCGTACCAGCTTTCCGAAATCGAAAGGCTTCCGCTGGCGCCAGTGCTTGTGCCCGGCTTCCCCAGCCTTGAGCACCTGCTCGACGGTAGTCAGCAGGCGGTTAGTGTCGTCCAGCATGAGGCGGTAAAACTCGTGGCGCTGAGCGTCCTCCACCTCGCGGCGTTCCAGGGTCTGCAGATAGAGGCGGATGGAAGTAATGGGAGTTTTTAGCTCGTGGGTGACGGCATTGATGAAGCTGTCGTGCTGCTCGTTGCGACGGATCTCCCGCACCAGAAAGCTGGTGTTGAGAATCAGCCCGGTGGCAATCGCTCCAAAGAAGATGACGCCGAGAAAAACCTTGAGGCCTTCGCGCCAGTTGAGAATGATCCAGCCAAATCCGACTGCCACCGCAACCGCCGCCAGGCACACTCCGAAAGAGAGAAAGAAAATTATCGCGCGACGGCGGCTGGCGATCCGCATGGCCAGATTCTACCCCCGTTGCGGGGAATGAGACCGGAGGTGGCGAAATCAGCTAGAGTATGGGGCGGCATCGGCGGCTGGAGATCAAAGGCATGTCGGGCAAATTCACCATCGTCGGATTGGGAGAAATTTTGTGGGACGTGCTGCCCGGGGCAAGCAACTGGGCGGAGCGCCCGCAAATTTTGCTTACATGGCATCGTTGCTTGGCGATCATGGAATCGTCGCCAGCCGGGTGGGAAACGATGCTCTAGGGAATGAGACCCTTGCCGCCATGCGGGCTCTGGGAGTGGATTCCCACCACTTGCAGCGGGATGAGACTCGGGCCACGGGCACGGCGCACGCTGTTCTCGACAGCTCCGGCCAGGCGAAGTTCAGCATCACGGAACCGGTGGCCTGGGACTTTCTGCAATGGACTTCCGGCTGGGAGCACCTGGCAAAAAGAACCGATGCAGTCTGCTTCGGGACGCTGGCCCAGCGATCGCACGCCTCGCGCCAGAGCATCCTCAATTTTCTACGTTCGGTACGGCCGCAGGCTTTGCGGGTTTTCGACGTGAATTTGCGGCAGTCGTATTTTACGAGGGACATCCTTGTTGAGTCGCTGAAGCTCAGCAACGTGGTGAAACTCAATCATGAAGAATTGCCGACAGTCGCCGAAATTCTCGGGCTATCAGGCAGTGACGAGGTGGCCTGTGCAGCCCGGCTGCGGGAGAAATTCTCGCTGAAGATGGTTTGCATCACGCGCGGCATGAACGGAAGTCTACTAGCACAAGATGGGGAGACATCGGTCCACTCCGGCTTTCACGTGGCTGTGATCGACACCATCGGAGCGGGAGATGCCTTCACTGCCTGCCTGACCCATCACCATCTGAGAGGCAAGCCACTGGCGGAAATCAACGAGGCGGCAAACCGCTTTGCGGCGTGGGTGGCGAGCTGCCCAGGAGCCACGCCTTCGCTGAACGGAAGGCGGTTACAGGACGTTCTGGCGGAGATCGCCTGAACGAGGCGGGCCAGAACAGGTTGGCGGAAGAATGATCGACCAGAAGCATGACGAGCCAGAAAAGTTTCAGCCCTCGCCATGGACGACGAGGGCTGAGAAAGCCTCGAAGCTCCCGCTGGCGTTAATCGCCGCTCGCCGGAAACACCGGAGCAGGTGCGAGATTCGCCGCCACTTCCCCCGTCAGCGGAGGCGTGGGAGGAAGCTGGTTCAGCTTAACCTTGTAGATGTGCCGTGCCAGTCCCAGCTTTTTCAGCGCCCAGATTCCATACCAGTTCAAATCGACCTCGTACCAGGTAAGGCCGTGCCGCGCCGAGACCGGATGCGCATGGTGATTGTTATGCCATCCCTCGCCGAAAGTCAGGATCGCCACCCACCAGTTGTTGGTGGAAAGGTCGTGGGTCGCGAAACGGCGCTTGCCCCAGGTGTGGGTAATCGAATTCACCATCCAGGTGGCGTGCAGGCCAACCACGGTGCGCATGAAAATTCCCCACAGCAGGAAAGGCAAACCACCGAGCGCGAGCAGTATCACACCCAGCACGACGATCGGCACATAGTGGTATTTGGTGATCCAGACGTGGAATTTGTCTTTGGCCAGATCAGGCACATAGCGCGCCAGCGTACTGGTGTCGTGGTGCATCGACTTTCCCACCAGGATCCAGCCCATGTGCGCCCACCACTTGCCGTCGATGGGAGAATGCGGATCGCCTTCTTCATCGGAATGGTGGTGGTGGATACGATGAGTTGCCACCCAGAAAATCGGTCCGCCTTCGAGCGCCAGCGTGGCGCAGGTGGTGAGAAAATACTCCACCCACTTGGGAGTTTTGTACCCGCGATGGGTCAGCAGGCGATGGTAGGCCATGCCGATGCCGAGGCTTCCAGACACCCACCAGAGAAACATGGCAAGGAAGAAAGCCTTCCAGGTAAAAAAGAATAGTGCCGCGACGGCGCCCAGGTGGAAGATGAGCATGAAGCTCGCGGTTACCCAATTGATTTCGTTGTCAGCGGCCGGCTTGCGTTCGAGTGTTTCGAGTTCCATTGAGTTGAGGTGCCCCTTGTTCGGTCGATATTCTTAAGCTAACAGCCAGGAAAAACCGTGAATGTAATACTTGTGTAATAGCGGACTTACGGCGGTAATAGAGCAGTTCCGAACCGGCCAAGAGCGCCCCGGTTGCCGGATTGAAAGCACGGCGCAAATGCGCGAAACGCGCGATTTTCGGGCTATTTCTCAGAGAGTGCGGCAGTGCAGCATCAGACGCCGGCCGCCTTCACCTGCACTCCGGCCCATTTCTCCAAAAGAGTGAGGGTGGCGGCGTAATCGAGGTCAGCGCAACCGTCTTCCGAAGCCACGTCGTAAACTTCTTCGACAGTTTCGAGCGCCGGAAGTTTCACCCGCGCCTCTTTAGCGGCTTCCAACATCAGGCGGATGTCTTTGTGCATCAGGCGCAGAGGAAAGTTGGGAGCGAAATCGCGATTCAGGATGAACGGAGCCTTGTAGTCCACCACCCCGGAGCGAATCATTGAGGCCTGCACCACCGGCAAAAGGGTCTCCGGACCCACCCCCAATTTTGCCGCCAGGGTAAGCGACTCCGCCAAGCCCTCGTAAATCAGAGCAATTTGCAGATTCATGGCCAGTTTCGCGGCCTGCCCTTTGCCGGTCTCTCCCATGCGGAAGAACAGTTTTCCCATGGCGGCGAACAGCGGCTTAAGCTTCTCGATGGCGGATTCTTCTCCGCCCACAATGAAAATCAGGGTCCCGGATTCCGCGCCGGTCTTAGAGCCGGTTACCGGCGCATCGACGTACTGTGCGCCGCGCGCACGCACGCGCTCCGCGAAGCTGCGGGTAGCGGTAGGAGAGATGGTGCTCGAATCCACCACCACCATGCCATCCGCTAGCGACGATTCGACTCCGCCGGAACCAAACAGCAGGCCTTCGACGGCTTTGGTATCGGAGACGCACATCCAGACGACCTCGGCTCCCTGGGCCGCTTCCGCCGGAGTCGCGGCCACACGCGCGCCTTCCGGTTCTTTGCCAGGCGTCCGGTTCCAGACTGTCACTTCGTGGCCCGCTTTAACGAGATTGGCGGCCATTGACCGCCCCATGATTCCCAAACCTAAGAAAGCTACACGCATGCCAGTTTTTGCACCCCTCGTTTGGATTAGAACCGAGGCCACCGAATGGGTCAAGGTGATAGCAGGGCCGAATTTGTATGCGTTGGTACAGTAGCGACAATGACACGCCTCAAAATAAGCCATCCCAAGGGCGCCGATTTCTGTTACGAGAGAAGGACAACTCCTGGCTTCTGGCAACGCTGGTGGAGCTCCGCGTTATCATAGGGACAGCCCAGGAGCAGACTGGGACTTCCGGCTTCGCCGGCTTTTGAGCATGATCAAGCAAAGTTTGCGCAATCCCGCGCTCCGCAAACGCGCCCGCCAGTTCGGACGGTTGGTCCGGCACTCCGCAGTTACGCCGCGCACCGGGGACGTTCACAAGCCGCAACTGGTCAGCAATGGAGAGATGGGAGTGACGTTCATCGGTCACGCCAGTTTCTTTGTTCAGATGGGCGGGCAGAACGTGGTGATCGACCCGAATTTTGCCCACTGGCTGTTTGTGCTGAAGCGGCTGCGGAAACCGGGAGTGAGACTGCGTGACCTGCCTCCGGTCGATCTGATACTGGTGACCCATGCTCATTTCGACCACCTGCACCGGCCGTCCTTGCGGGCGATCGTGCAGCTGACGCGGTCGAGCCGGGGCACGGCTCCCACCATCGTGGTTCCGGACCATGTATTTGACCTGGTCTCGGATCTGGGATTCGATGAAGTGGTGGAGCTTAACTGGTGGAACAGCTTTCACCATCGCGGGCTGACTGTGACCCACGTACCCTCCCGCCACTGGGGAGCGCGAATCTTGCGGGATTCTCATCGTGGCTATGGAGGTTACGTGCTCCGCGATGCCAAGCATTCCCTGTACCATGCCGGAGACACGGCATATTTCGCCGGCTTTCGCGAGATCGGGCAGCGGCTCTCTCCTGAGCTGGCCCTGCTCCCGATCGGGGCCTACAACCCGCCGTCATTCCGCAATGTTCACACCAGCCCGGCCGACGCCACACGGGCATTCCTGGATTTGAAGTCGCGCTGGATGGTGCCCATGCACTATGGAACCTTTCGCCTGTCGCATGAGCCCATGGAAGAACCTCTGCAATTGCTGGAGAAGGAAGCCAGGTCGGCGGGCATTGAGGACCGGGTGGTGGTGCTGCAAGAGGGTGTGACGCAGTTTTTCTAATTCTCCTTCCTTATTTTGATCCAATATTAAGATTTGTTCGTCTAATCTTTCGTTCTGGAGGTTTTATGAGCGAAGTCAATGCAGTTCCCAAGGGTTTCCACCGGCTTACGCCGCACCTGATTGTGCGGGACTCGAGAAAAGCCATCGACTTTTATCAACGCGCATTCGGCGCCGAGGTGCTGGGAGTGGCGGAAGGGCCCGGGGGCAGTGTGATCCACGCCGCGCTCAAGATTGGCGACTCCATGCTGATGCTGAACGATGAAATGCCCGATTACGGCGCGTTGTCACCGCTCACGCTCGGCGGCTCGCCGGTCACCATTCACATGTATCTGGAAAACGTGGATGCGTCCTTCAACCAGGCGGTGGAAGCGGGAGGCACAGTGGCCATGCCTCTGGCCGACCAGTTCTGGGGCGACCGCTACGGCGTGATCACCGACCCGTTCGGACACAAGTGGTCCTTGGCCACGCATGTTCGCGATATGTCGATGGACGAAATGAAACGCGCCCAGGATGAAGCTTTCGCCAAAATGCCGAAATCGGCTTAGTACGCGAGCAGAATCCTGAGATCGCGCAGGTTGTTTCCGGTTGGTCCGGTCACGATGCTGTCTCCCAGAGAATCGAACAAGGGATAAGCATTGAAGCCGGAGAGGTGAGACTCCAAATCCAGGCCCCGCTCGCGGGCCCGTCGGACGGTTGACCCGTCCACGATGGCGCCCGTGGCGGGGCTGTTGCCGTCAATGCCGTCGGTTCCCGCGCTCAGCACTGTAATGTTCTTCCCTGCGATGGGTTGGGCGCAGGCCAGCGCGAATTGCTGATTGCGACCGCCGATGCCGCCATCTTTGACCTTGACCGTCACTTCCCCGCCGGAAATCAGGCAGACCTTTTTTCCCGTCTGGTGCAGCTCCTCAATGCGGCTCAAGAGATAGTCGGCGGCCCGGATGTAGTCCCAATCATCGCAGCTGTTGTCCACGGTAACTGAAAAGCCGGCGCGGCCGGCTTCTGCCGCAGCGGCTTCGACCGCGCTGCGGTTTGAAAGCAGAGTCCACCAGCGGGAACGATGGAAGGCTTCGTCGTCTGATTTCGGCGTCTCTTCCAGAGCACGATGACGCAGCAATTCACCCACTGAGCCGGGAAATTGCTCAACCAGTCTGTATTTTTCGGCAACCGCGTAGCACGCTTCCGTGGTGGTGGAATCGGGCATGGTTGGCCCTGAGGCGAGTGCGTCGGGTGTGTTGTCGGGGACGTCTGAAACCAGCAGCGACACCTGCTGGGCCGGCCATGCTGCCCGGGCCAGTCTGCCGCCTTTGATGGCCGAAATGTGCTTGCGAATCGCGTTGATCTCGCCGATAGGAGCGCCGCACAGCACCAGCGCGCGGTAGGTGGCAATCAGGTCATCGAGAGAGATCTCTTGGTCGAGCGGCTTCTCGGCCATGGCAGAGCCGCCGCCGCTGAGAAGAAATATGGCAAGCGACGACTCATCGAGAGCATTCAGCGACTTCAGCATGGCCTCGGCGGCGCGGACTGAATCAGCATTGGGCAAGGGATGTCCGCCGCAGAAATAACGAAAGCCGCGAATTTGGCTGGCCGGTTCCGCCGAACCGGCGACGATGCCTTCAAAGCGCTCTCCAGCCTGGGCAATCAGGGCTCCCAGCATAGGCTGAGCCGCCTTTCCGATCGAAACCACGAACACACGGCTGTAGGAATTCAGGTCGTAGAGGTCTTCGCAGATGCGCAAGACGCCGCCCTCGCAGCTCACATGCTGTTCGAAGGCACGGCCGATGCTCGCCTGTCCCAGAGAATGCTGGAAAAGTCGCCGCGCCAAGCTTCGCATCTGGCCGTAACTGTCGCCAGCTTCGAGGGACATGCCGGGATTATAGCGGCGAAGGCGGACCTCTCTTTGCGCCGTCTATCCTCAAAAATACTTTGAGCAATCTGGAAGCGGCTCAGCCGGTGCTTAGAGAGCCACCTCACGCGCTACCGTCCAGGCGGTAGAATCATGCGTCTATTCTTGAAATCATCCCTCTACTCTTGAGGACAACCGTGAAGCTGAGGCTCGCAATTTTTCTAGTGCTGGTGGTGGTTGCAGTCACCAGCGGGCTGTATGTTTACCGGCATCGCGCGGAGCTCATCCCCCGCGACCGGGGCGCGCAACCGGCTCAGCATGCCGTTACCCTGCGATGGCAATCCTCCCCCGGCACCAGTCTTTACAATGTTTATCGCGGCCTGAAGAGTGGAGGGCCGTACACCAAGATCGCGAGCACGCCGCTGGCATTTTACGTGGACCGTCCGGTACCGGCTGGAGCACAGCTCTACTATGTGGTCACAGCGGTCAACTCAGCCGGCGAGAGCAAGCAGGGAGTCGAGATGAAGGTGATCGTGCCCACGTCGGCAACGGGCGAGAGATAGTCCGGCCGTCATCCAATCGGCGGCCATCAGACCGGAACGTTTGTTTCCCGGATCCAGCCTTCGATGGCTTCGCGTAGCTCCCGCAGGCGACCTTCGAAAAAATGATCGGCGCCATCGATGAGCACCAGCTTTCTTGGCTCGGGCAAGTCGCTTACCAGCTTTTCCAACTGCACTCGCGGCCCGTATTGATCCCGGTTGCCGCTGACGAACAGCTTGGGCTTGGCGCAGCTTCCGAGAAAACCGTACTCATAGCTGCGATCATCAATGGGAGCGACCGGCAGGCCGACCGCAATGGCCGCTTTGACGCGTGGGTCGCTGCAAGCGGCGCGCAGGCCCACAGCAGCTCCGAAAGAAAATCCGGCGAAGATCAGCGGCAGATGAAATTCGCGGTCCAGCCAGTCGAGCGCAACCCGCACATCTTCCACTTCGCCGACACCGTGATGATGTTCGCCTTCACTGAGGCCGGTGCCGCGAAAATTAAAACGCAGCACCGGGAATCCGAAGCCGTTCAGCGCCTTCATGGTATGGAAGACGACTTTGTTATGAAGCGTTCCCCCATACAGCGGATGAGGGTGGCATACTACCGCAGCGTGAGTCGCACTCTCTGTTCCGGCGTTGAGCAGCGCTTCCAGGCGTCCGGAAGGCCCTTCGAGGAAGAGGGAGCGAATGGATGGACTTGCGGTTGTCACTCTCTCAAGATTACATCGTTCTCCTTCTCGCCTGCCGCACAGATGACCAGCCGCGCATCATAACGATTTCTCGGATGATGAAACTAGTTGTTATCAGGCGGCGTCTTTTTGCCGCCGAAGGATCCCTGCTCCGGGCACGAAACTTGCGTTCCGTGCCATCCCTAGGGGACTTCGTCTCTCCATCAGCGGTAAGGTATCCTCTGAATCATGGACGTGGTTTCCTTCACGCGGCAGCTGGTCGATATCGAGTCAATTACCGGGAATGAAGGCCCAGTCGGCGATTTCCTGCTTGGCGAGCTTTGTCGCCTGGGCTACAAGCCAATCACCATGCCGGCTGAAGGCAAGCGGGCCAACGTTTTCGCGGTGTCATCCGAGCAGCCTCTGCCCGAGATTGTGTTTTCCACTCACATGGATACGGTGCCTCCGTTCATTCCATCGTCCGAAGATGCGGATCGGGTTTATGGGCGCGGGTCATGCGACGCCAAGGGCATTATCGCGGCCCAGGTCGCCGCCTCGGAACGGCTGAGATCAGAAGGAATTTATGTAGGATTGCTATTCCTGGTGGGAGAAGAACGCGACAGCCTCGGCGCAAAGGTTGCCAACCAGCATTCCTACGGCTGCAAGTTCCTGGTGAACGGCGAGCCTACGGAGAACCACATCGCGGTCGCGTCCAAGGGAGCCTTGCGGGTGGAACTCACTGCGCGGGGACGCATGGCGCACTCGGCCTATCCGGAACTGGGAGAGTCCGCCATCGAGAAACTACTGGAGGCGCTCACCCGGCTGCGCAACATGCCCTTACCGGCCGAGCCGGGTATCGGCCCCTCTACCATGAACATTGGCCTGATTGAAGGAGGACGTGCGCCGAATGTGATCTCCGACCGGGCGAAGGCGCTGCTGCTCTATCGGCTAGTTGGCCCGTCCGACCAACTGCGGCGCGACATCGTTGAGACCGTGGGCGATCTGGCGCAAGTAGAGTTCACGCTCGAAATTCCGTTCGTCCGGCTGCGCGCGATCAATGGACGGCCCACCATGGTGGCTGCCTTTACCACTGACATCCCGGCGCTCAGCAATTGGGGACAGCCGCTGCTGGTGGGGCCAGGGTCGATTCATGTCGCCCATACGGAAGGCGAGTATGTGGAAAAGCAACAGCTGAGCGAGGCCGTGGACTTATATTGCTCCATCGCCAGGCAACTCGCCCGCAAGCCAGGAGCCAGCGTCGCAACAGCCGTAGACCGCAGCTCCGCTCTCTATCCGCTCGTTCCATCCTCTGTTCCAGCCCCGTTCCTCGCCAACCGTCCTTGCTGTCCTGCGTTTAGACTGTTTCTATGTCCTCCGAGATTCTCAATTCCCTCTCCCGCTCGTCTTCCGCCTACCTGCGTTCTGCCATGCACCAGCCCATCCACTGGCATGAATGGGGAGAGGAGGCGTTCTCCGTGGCGCAACGCGAGAACAAACCGATGCTGCTCGACATTGGCGCGGTGTGGTGCCACTGGTGCCATGTCATGGACCGCGAGTCCTACGACGATCCGCAGGTCGCGCAGATCGTGAACGAGCGATTCGTGGCGGTGAAAGTGGATCGCGATGAACGTCCTGACATCGACAGCCGCTACCAGGCGGCGGTGAATGCGCTAAGCGGGCAAGGCGGATGGCCGCTCACTGCATTTCTGACTCCGGACGGGAAGCCGTTTTTTGGCGGCACTTACTTCCCTCCTGAGGACCACTACGGCCGGCCCAGTTTCAAGCGGGTGCTGCTGGCGATCGCTGACGCCTATCGGGACAAGCATGGCGATGTGATGGACCAAGCGAAGATGGTCGAGAGCGCGATCTCGCAGGCCGAATCCCACATGGGACGCAGCGGCGATTTCTCGCCCCGGGTGATTGATGAGATCGTCGAGTCTGCCATCAAGCTGTTTGACCCGAACAATGGCGGCTTCGGCACTGCTCCCAAATTCCCGCATCCCTCGGTTCTTGATCTCCTGATTCATGAGCAGGCGCGAACCGGAAGCGACGAGCTCAAGAGCGTTTGGCTCACTACCCTGGAAAAGATGGGACGCAGCGGAGTCTATGACCAGCTGGCCGGGGGCTTCCACCGCTACTCGGTCGATGAACACTGGATCGTTCCACACTTCGAGAAGATGAGCTATGACAACTCTGAACTGCTGAAGAATTATGCGCACGCCTACCAGGCGACCGGGGACGAATTTTTTGCGGAGATGGCCCGCGACATCATCCGCTGGATGGATGAATGGCTGAGCGACCAAGAGCGCGGTGGTTTCTACGCCTCGCAGGATGCCGACATTTCCATGGACGACGATGGCGACTATTTCACCTGGACTGTGGACGAGGCCAAAGCGGTCCTGAGCGAAGACGAGGCCGCCGTGGCCTGCTTTCATTACGACATCAACGAAGTCGGGGAGATGCATCACAATCCCGCCAGGAACGTCCTCTACCAGCGGGCAACTATCGATGAGATCGCCAACCGGATGAAGCTGGATACTGCAAGAGTCCAAGCATTGCTGCGCACCGCGAAGCAAAAGATGTACGCGGCGAGACTGCAGCGCCCGACTCCGTACGTGGACAAAACGGTTTACACCGGATGGAACGCGCTGTGCGTCTCTGCTTATTTGCAAGCCTCACAGGCCGTAAATCTAGATGCGGCGAAGCACTTCGCCTTGCGCTCGCTCGACCGGATTCTGGCCGAGGCGTGGCAGCGTGATCGCGAATTGACGCACGTGATTGCCTATTCCGATCCGAAGGCCGCGGGGCGCGACATCAACGGAATGCTCGATGATTACGCCTTCACCACTCTGGCTTGTCTGGATGCCTATGAATCCACTGGCGACCTGACGTACTTTAACTTCGCCCATCAGATTGGTGACTCTATGGTGGAGCGCTTCTTCGATGTAACCGGGGGAGGGTTCTTCGACACCGCCACGGCAGGTGGCGGTCGCGCGCTCGGAGTGTTGGGAACACGCCGCAAGCCTTTTCAGGACTCGCCCACTCCCGCGGGGAACTCAGCGGCAGCTATCGCGCTGCTGCGGATCTACTCCTACACCAACCAGCAGAGCTATCGCGGGCAGGCGGAGCAGACGCTCGAGGTGCTCGCGGCCACCGCTGGGCAATATGGCATCTACGCGGCGACTTACGGAATCGCCGCAGTCCACTTCTCGCAGCCGCACACGCAAGTGGTTGTGATAGGGAACGACGAGCCGGCGGAAAAACTGTTTCAGGCAGCCATGACAGCATTCGGGCTAAACAAGACGGTGCTGCGGTTGGCGGCAGATAAGATCGTGGCGCAAAATCTGCCCCCTGCTCTAGCGGAGACACTGCCACATCTGCCTGGCATAAAAGGCGGAAAAGCAACTGCGGTGATCTGTTCAGGATTTGCTTGCCGGCCGCCCATTCACGATCCAGAACAACTCAGGCACGAGTTAAAAAAGCGGGGAGGCCTGAGGGGAACCGACAACTAGGAATAAAAAAGGGCTGACGTTGCATCTTGCCTACGCCTTCAGCCCCCCTCAATGTTCATGTTTAGACGCAATGGTTAGAAGCAGTTCTTGACTCTGGGAGGACAAGTCGGCATCGGAGCGCCATCCCGAACTGGAACTACGGGAGCAGCGATCGCCGAGTACGCGCCGATCAGCCCTACCATCAGGATCAACATCCTGATCGCACGGTTCATGGGTAATTCTCCTGTGAAGCCCCCTGGGAGCAGGAGCATCACGCGGAGCATTATAGGGAGATGACTTCAGTAATCAGGTGAGTTCTGGAATTGGTTACCTTGAGTGGCCCAGCGGATCGCAACCAGTCTTGTCCCGCGGCAGAGTACATCTTTTATTTTCAGCAACATACTTCCTGAATCGCGCGACCGATTCCCCGGCGAATCATTATGAGACCGGATGAAACGTTTGTTACGAAATCAGAACAGGTGACGGGGAGCACATCAGCGGGAAGTTCAGCTCTTGGTTTCATCCGAGGAATGCCCGGCGACGGTCGAGAGCAGTTCTTCCACCAGGGTTCGGGGCGCCGGCTCGGGTAACGGTGCTTCCACCCGGTTGGTCTTGGAAAATGCCCGATCCACCATGCCCTCGAACATGGGGATCAATGAATCGGCGGCAACGGGATGCTGCAGATCGTTGAGACTCTCTTCCCATCGTTGCGAGGTCAAGAGATTCGAGGCGGGTTCGCGCTCGCTACGTTTGGCCCACATGTAAGTCAGCCACACTGCAATGGCGAGACAGTAGGTGCCGGTCAGCAGCAGGTTCACACCGTTGGCGGTGAGATGGTTGCTGGCGCGCAGCGCGACAGCGAAAAGTTCAACGCTGGCAAATCCGCCGAAGCCAAGAGCAATCCCAAAACTCTGCTGCTTCCACGAGACCCCCAGATACCTGGAGAAGACCAGCAGAAACAGAATCAGCCCGCACTGGCTGACCCGGATGCACCGCTGAATCGTAAAAACCGCCTGCACCAGCGGGTCCTGATCGGCGGTTGAGCTCGCGGCGGTAACCACGGCAGCCACCAGGATCATCACCAGTCCCGCCCACTTGAACAGCACCGTGCCCAGATCTTTCAGCGTGTGATAAGGGCGGAAGACATCCAGGAAGATCTCATGAATCACCACGAACCCGATGGCAAGACTGATCAGCTGGGTGATCCAGTAAACATAAAAATAGAGGGTGTATAAATCCGCTTTCAGGAGAGGGAAGAGGATGCAGAACATCACGATCTGGGTCAGGACATAAGCAAAAAAGCGGGGGAATTTCTTGTGCAGCTTGCGGCGAAACATGACCACAGCAATGCCGGTTTCAAGCGCAGGCTGCGCCATCCACATCGCATTGTTGAGATGCGCAACGTTCATTGGCAGCCCCCCTTGACTGCCGCAAGACGCCTTCCCCAGCTGCCTTCCTGCGAAATTTAACCTTAGCAGCTCTGGTACTTTGGTCAATTACCGAAGGTAACCGAGGTAATAGTTACCTTGCCGGCCCGGATGGCACGCTTTCCGCAAATACGAAGTAAGAGCAGGCCCATAGCCGCGCTGGTATGGTTCCTCTCGGGCGGAAGGTGACGACGAGGTTGTAATCGTCGGAAAGGGGGAGGGAGTCGAGCAGGGAAGGCTCTGATGCCGGCTTTATGGTGGCGAGGTGGCCCAGGAACCGGTAGATGTCCGCTTGGCCGGTGTATCCGGGTGCAACGAAGGAAAGCTCGGCATTCTCCTGGGCGAAGTGCCAACTTAATGAGGCTACAAGGGATACTGCATCTTCGTAGGCCACGTCTCCATCCGACGCAGTCTCGGGTGCAGGATTATCGAATACAATGCGCAGCTTGCGTTCGTCCTCCCGGCTGAATTCCCTGACCTTCAACGATCCCGATTTCGCCGTCGCTTTCCAATCCACATGGCGCGCTGAGTCGTCATGGGTGTATTCGCGAATGCGGTACAGATCGTGGCCGCGTCCCCGCACAAATGACTCGAACTCTCCGGTAATCAGGGGTAATACTTCGAGCAGCTTGCCGGTGGGCTCAACCGAGGGAAACACCACAATCTCTTTTGCCAGGGCAATTCGCCGCGTCTTGGTGAGGAAAGCAAAGGGAAACCGCGTGGCCAAGCCAAAGCCATCCTGCTGGAAACGTCCGCGGCGTTCGAAGCGGAGCTCAACTTCGGCCCGCGCTTCGGTTCGGGCCGCGATGTAGGGAAAATAGACGTTTCCCGCAAGAATATGATTCATCGCCTCTTTATCCAGCACCCGTCCAAGTCTGCGGTCTGGAAGGGTGATCCACTGTTGGGAGGGCGGGCGCTTGGGAGGGAACCCAATGGTGGCCGGCGTCCAGCGCCAGCGGGCACGAGCTTTTTTGGTTGCGCCCGGCACCACGCTGATGGAGAACGACGCCCAGCGGCGCGGGTTGCGAACCGTCAACCTGGCCTTGACCGGCGTCCCTGCAAATACATACTCGGGCACGCGGAGATCGAGACGTAACCCTCGCAACACCGCCGCCGAAGCGATCCCTGAAACGACGATCGCCGACAACATCGCCGCCACCACAATGTACAGAAGATTATTGCCGGTATTCACCGCGGCTATGCCGAGCACGATCACGCCCAGGACGTAGGTGATGCCGACGCGGGTGACTTCATAATCCAGCGCATCCCGAACCCGCGCGACTGCCACCCGGCTGGCGAGATAGGGAACCGTAGTGATGCCCACGATCGTGGCCAGCAACAAGGCGAGCGAGGCCAGAACCAGAGTGGTCCACAGATGTCCGGACTCGCGCGAGACGGTTGAGAATAAGGCCGCGGCGAAGGCCAATCCCAGCCCCACAATCGCCAGCAGAAAGCGTATCCAAACCTCAGGCAGATGCAGATGCAGTCCCCGGGCTTTCGGCGGAAGCGCGCCGCGGGACAGGTAGTCAGAGGCTGGCATGTGGTCTGAGGTTAGCACCGCCACCTCGGCGCTTCAATCCGGCTTGCGGTTACCAGAGAAACGTTGCATCCAGGCATTCGCCTTTTCGGAGGCTCGATCGGCCACACTGGCGACCCTGGGAAATCGCTCTTTCAACTTCTTGAGCAGGTGGTGCGCCCACACGTACTCGCTCGACAAGATGATGAGCCCGATCAGGATGAATAACACTCCCTGCAGGATGGGGAGGAACAGGCCGGCAACCCCGAGGAGCAGAAACAGCCATCCCGTAATCAACACCAGGATTCGCTTGAGCCGCAGGCCGACCGACATTCAACTATGGTACGTGATTCGTGAACGACTGATTTTGGGCTCAGGCTTCGCTGCAATCCCGGTCAGAACCTGGGGTAAGGAAATCCAGGACCGCGCTATTGAACTCTTCGGGAACTTCTTCGTAGGGCAGGTGGCCGACTCCGTCAAAAACTTTGCACTTGCAATGAGCAAATTGGCGGCTAAGCGGCCCCGCCGAATTGGGATCCACGGCAAAGTCCAAGCCACCCCACAGAATCAGGGTTGGAATGTGGGCAATCTGCGGCAGGACAGATTCCAGTTCCTTCAGGTCCTGGCTCCAGGTACGCAGGATGTTCAATCCGTACTGGAAGGCACGTGGCATGAGAATGGCGCCGAATAGCCCGCGAGGGTCCCAGGGCGGATGCGGCTTCGGTCGCCATAGAGTCTGCGCAGGAAATAATCATGGGTAAACTCCAGATGCGGCGCCACCAGGCTAAAAATCGGGGCGATGGGGCGGCTGCTGAGGAAGGCCGCCATGCGCTTGCCGTGATTGGACCAGGGATTCACGGGTGCGACCAGCACCAGCCGGCGAACCCGCTCAGGAGCAATCGCTGCAGCCATCATGGCCACGGCTCCTCCGTGCGAAGTGCCTAAGAGATCGCAGGAGTCCACCGCCACCGCGTCCAGAAACCGGAGCAGCCGTTCCGCACTGGTACGGAGGCAGCAATCCAAGCCGGGAGGCCGGTCGGAAAAGCCAACTCCCAGCATGTCCACGGCGTGAACCGTAGCCCGCTGCCCCAGAACCGGCATGGCATACCGCCATGAGAATGAGTACCCCAGCAATCCGTGCAGCAGCAGCAGGGCAGGGCCAGAGCCGCAGCGGAGATATCGCATGCGCGCCCCGTCCATGGAGATCCAGTGGTCTTCCACCGGATAGGACTGCGGCAAGCTTGAGAGGTGCTGAACGATGCTGGTCACTGGCCCGTGCTCGCCCTTTCTTCCAGCCGATCTTCGTACCGATCTTTCTGCCGAGGACAACCCGCTTGCCCGGTTCTGGAGTCTATGTAATTGATATCGCCTCTGTCGCTTTTACATAGGGGAGCTTCGTGCTCTCCTATTTTTCTTCCGGAGCGCGGTTCATGGCAGGGCGGAATTCTTAAATTATCAAAGTCCCGGACTGGGATGTGGCAACAGTGAGTTCTGCTCCAGTCAGACCGCTCAGCTTTGTCCCCGGAATTTCCTAAGCTTTTCCACAACCCGCAGGATCGCTGTCCTTTCGGCTCGATCGCTCCAGCGCAGCCTTGCGCAATTTGCCCGAATCTTGCTGCTATTGTCGGCCGTCTGGCATAAGCACATTATCTGCAATCACTTACCAAATGCCACAGAATCCTACCAAAAAGCGTAGCCGTAATTCTGCTGTGCTTTTATAATACCCGAAGTCATTTCTTTGAACCCACTTAGGGCGTCCCGCATGCGGTTGGTGGTGGCAGCGAACGTGCAGAACTTTCTTACTGGAAGGGATCAGCCACGTTCTAAATCCTCGCCACCCTCGATGAACCGCGAACTTCAAGCCCGCTTTACTGCCGTCATTCTGGCGCTGGTCACCGCGACTGCGGCGGTTTTTGCCTGGATCAACTACCAGAAAGCGTACGAGGTTCAGGTGCCGACCGATGGAATCTGGTGGCTTGAGCGCGCGGGGAATCTTACCGCTGAACGGGTCGAACCCAACGGCCCGGGCGCGAAAGCGGGAATCAAGGTGGGCGACCGGCTCACCGCCATCGATAAACATGCTGTGAGCAACACGGCTGGTGTCGTTCGCCAGCTTTATCGCGTAGGCCCGTGGTCGAAGCTGAACTATTCGGTGGTGCGGCAGTCGGTGACGGTGGAGTCGCAAGTCATCGTCGTGCCTGCCGACCGCTCTCTGGACTCATGGTTGCGGCTGATTGCGCTGATCTATCTGGGAATCGGACTGTACGTTCTGCTGCGGCGATGGACCGCTCCCGGCTCCACTCACTTCTACGTGTTCTGCCTGGTGTCGTTTGTCTTCTACTCGTTCCATTACACCGGGAAGCTGAACCAGTTTGACTGGAGTGTGTACTGGGGCAATGTGGTGGCATGGCTTCTACAGCCGGCGCTGTTCCTGCACTTCGTACTGGTGTTTCCCGAGAAGCGCGAGTTCCTGCGTAAGCACCGCTGGGCGGCTCCGGCGATTTATCTTCCCGCTCTGGTGCTGTTCGCGGTGAACGTAATTGCCCTGCAGCTTTTCAAGGCCAGCGAGACTCTGCGCTGGAATCTGGACCGCGTCCAGATGGGTTACCTGGCGCTGTTTTTTGTAGGCGCGGCGGGAGTGCTCTGGTACAGCTATCGCACCGCCGGGAAACCGATTCTCCGGCAGCAGTTGAAGTGGGTCACGCGCGGCACCATCCTCGCGGTCGCTCCGTTCACACTGTTTTACGTCGTGCCGTACCTGCTGGGCGGCGTGGCTTCGCCGCTGATGAAGGTCTCAGTTCTGTCTCTGGGACTATTGCCGCTGACGTTCGGATACGCCATCTTCCGCTACCGCCTGATGGATGTGGACCTGATCTTCAAGCGCGGCATGGTTTATACGCTGGCAGCGCTGGCCATTGTCGGGGCGTACTTCGCAATCGTGGCAGGAGTGGCGGAACTGGTCCATACCCAGGTTCCGAGTTCGGGACCGGTGGGCTTGGTTATCGCCATCGTGGTCACTGCCCTGCTGTTCGACCCGATCCGCTCGTGGATCCAGGAGCGCGTGGATCAATTCTTCTATCGCACGCGTTACGACTATCGCAAGACGCTGATCGAGTTTGGACGTGAACTCAGCGCCGAGACCGACCTGGGCAAGATGTTGTCGTCAGTGGTGGACCGCCTCTCCCGCACCCTGCTGGTAGATCGCATGGCGATATTTCTGGTCGCGGGTGAGCCGCCCAAGTTTTTCCTGGCCAAATCTTTCGGCATGGACCAGACCGGCGGGCTCGATCTCGGGTTCCTGAGCGCGCCCCGGCCGGAGATGGAAGCGGGACACCTGTTTCTCGAGAACACCCATCAGGTGCCGCGGGAATCACCGGGCGCCCAGAGCGCCATTGCCCGGCTGGACATGAACTACTACATCCCGTGCCGGGCCCAGCAGAACACCATCGCTTTCCTTGGACTGGGCAAGACGGTGCAGGGCGACTTTCTTTCCAGCGAAGACGTTGAGTTGTTGGAGACACTGGCCGGCTACATCGGCATCGCCATCCAGAATGCGCGCCTCTATGCGTCACTGGAACAGAAGGTAGCCGAGTATGAGCGTCTGAAGGAATTCAACGAGAACATTGTCGAGTCCATCAACGTGGGCGTGCTGGCGGTGGACTTACAGGACCGCATCGAGTCGTGGAATTCGCAAATGGAAGTGATGTATGCCTTGCCGCGCTGGCAGGCGCTGACCCGTCCATTGGGCGAGATCTTCCCTTCTGATTTCGTGGAAGAGTTCTATCGGGTGCGGCAGAACTCCGGCATTCACAACCTTTACAAATTCCGCCTCGCCACTCCTACGGGCGAAACCCGCACGGTGAATGTCGCGGTAGCGCCGCTGGTCACCAAGAAGTTCGACGTGATTGGGCGGCTGATCATCATGGACGACATTACCGAACGGGTGGAGCTCGAATCGCAGCTCTCGCAGGCTGACAAGCTTTCCTCGATCGGGCTGCTGGCGGCGGGCGTCGCCCACGAAGTCAACACTCCGCTGGCGGTGATTTCGTCCTACGCACAGATGCTCTCGAAGCAGTTGCAGGGCGATCCCGACCGGGGAAAGCTGCTGGAAAAAATCACGCGGCAGACTTTCCGGGCGTCGGAAATCGTCAACAACCTGCTGAACTTCTCGCGCACCAGTGGCACCGAATTTACCGACGTGGACGTGAACCGCATCATTCTCGACACCCTGGCGCTTCTGGAACACCAGTTCAAGACCTCGCAAATCAAGGTGCAGGATGAACTGGCCGGGCATCTGCCGCTGATCAGCGGCAGCCCGGGCAAACTGCAGCAGGTGTTTCTCAACCTGTTCCTGAACGCGAAAGACGCCATGCCCGCCGGCGGCACGCTGCGCATCACCACTTCCAACGGAGACGGCGTGCGCGTCGCGGTTTCGGACAGTGGGTCGGGAATTGCCCAGGAACACATACAGCGCATCTACGATCCGTTCTTTACCACCAAGGCCACCACCCAGCGCGACGGGCAACAGAACCGCGGCACCGGACTGGGACTGTCGGTAACCTACGGAATCATTCAGGAACACGCCGGGACGATTCGGGTGGAGAGCCGCCCCGGAGAGGGCACAACCTTTTACCTGGATTTCCCGCTTATGCGAAAGGCAGTAAATGTCTGAAGCGGCCGTCATATCGCATCGCCACGCCTCAGCCTCGATGGCAGGGTCGATCCTGATTGTGGATGACGAGTCCGCGATCCGCGAATCGCTGCAGACTCTGCTGGAGATCGAAGGCTATGACGTGGAGATGGCGGCAACCGGTGAAGACGGATTAGCCCGCCTGACGGAGCATCCGTTCGATCTGGTGCTTCTCGACCTGGCATTGCCCGATCGCAATGGCATTGACCTGCTGGCAGAAATACGCGCGTATGATCCGCAACTCGCGGTCGTCATGATTACCGCGTATGGAACGGTCGAGAATGCAGTCAAGGCCATGCAGGCCGGCGCCACCAATTTCGTCCAGAAACCCTGGGACAACGAGAAATTACTGGCCGATGTCCGTGCGGCGGTTGCGCGCCGCCGCACGGAAGAAGAAAACGTCCAGCTCAAGCGCGCCCTGAAGCAGCGCTACAACTTCGATAGCATCGTGGGCAAGAGCGAGCCCATGCTGAAGATTTTCGATCTGGTCGCCCAGGTGGCGCCCAGCCGTTCCACGGTGCTGCTGCAGGGCGAGAGCGGAACCGGCAAAGAGCTCATTGCCAAAGCCATCCACTTGAACTCGCCTCGCAAAGACAAGTCTTTCGTTCCGGTGAACACCGGCTCGATGCCGCCCGATCTTCTGGAATCCACCCTCTTCGGACACGTGAAGGGCGCGTTCACCAGCGCCATCGCCTCGAAGAAGGGCCTGTTTGAAGTGGCCGACCGCGGGACCCTGTTCCTCGACGAAATCGGCACCATGACGATGGACACGCAGAGTAAGATTCTGCGGGTGCTGCAGGACCGCAAATTCATGCACCTGGGCGGAGTGCAGGAAATTCAGGTGGACGTGCGCATCATCGCCGCCACCAACGTGGACCTGCGACAGCATGTGCGCGAAGGCAAGTTTCGCGAAGACCTCTTTTACCGCCTCAATGTCATTACGGTTGACTTGCCGCCGTTGCGGCAGCGGCGCGAAGACATCCCTCTGCTGGTGGAATTTTTCCTGCGTAGATACTCCGAGGAGAACGGAAGACCGTTGCGGCACATCAGTCCGGAATCGCTCCGGCCGCTGATGGCATACTCCTGGCCCGGCAACGTCCGCGAACTGGAGAACGTGGTCGAGCGGGCGGTGGTCTTGTCCTCCGCTACCGAAATTGGCACCGAACTCTTTCCCGACCAGATCACCGGGCGCGGAAATCCCTTCCCCGTACTCGAGCACCGGGGCGATGCTTCCCTGTTCGACATCATGGAAGACTGTGAGCGCCACATCATCGTCGACATGCTAGAGAAATGCGGCTGGAATCAGACCGAAGCTGCCGAGCGCTTCCACGTGCCGCTCTCCACGCTGAACCAGAAAATCAAGCGGCTGAATATTGAGATCAAGAAGAAAGGGCGGGAGTAGGGGCTGCGGGCTGCGGGCTGCTAGCTTCTGGCTTTCAGCTCTCGGCTGTCAGCTTTCAGTTTCCAGCTTCACGCTCTCGACTTTCGGCTCTCAACTTCGCCTTCTGAATCATGGCCTCTGCTTCAGAGTGCTCCCTTCTGTTCTACTTCTACCGTTTGTTGCCGGACGCATGCTGCCGCAAGCTTCCGCTGAGTCCGAGTCTGTCAATGGATGGCTTCCGGACGAGCGCTCCAGACTGAAACCTGAGAGCTGACGGCTGAGAGCCGAGAGCTGATGGCTCCGAGCTGAAAGCTGACGGCTGATGGCTGCTTTCCAATTGTCTCTGCTATAGTTTCGAAATCAGCGAGGCGATAGCTGCATGGCAACCGGCGATTTCCTGAGCCAAATCGAATCGATCTCCCTTTCGGATATTGCCAAGCGCAAGGTCGAATCAGTACAGGAGTATTCCCTGCTGGCTGCCCGCTCGCTGGCTAATCTGTTCCGGCGTCCGCTGTATGTCGCCGATATGATTCAGCAGGCAGATTCGATCGGTTTCGGATCGCTTCCCATCGTGCTGGCCGCCTGCTTCTTTACCGGCGCTGCCCTAGCCCTGAACAGCGCCACCACTCTCGGCCGATTTGGCGCGCTGACCGTAATCGGACAACTGGTTTCGATCGGCATCGTGCGCGAATTGGGTCCGGTGCTCGCGGGCCTGGTGGTTGCGGGACGGAACGCCTCGGGCATGGCCAGCGAACTGGGTTCCATGATTGTGACCGAGCAGATTGACGCCATGCGGGCCCTCGGTACCGACCCGGTCAAGAAACTGGTGACGCCGCGAGTGGTTTCGACCATTGTGATGATGTTTTTCCTCACCATTCTCGGCGACTTCCTGGGATTGATCGGCGGCAGCGTAGTCGCCACCCTGCTTCTGGGACTGGACGCTCACCAGTACTGGAGCAACGCCTGGCAGGCGCTGGTTTATTCTGACGTAGTCATGGGACTGGCCAAGCCTCCGGTGTTCGGCTTCCTCATAGCCACCGTCGGATGCTATTACGGGCTGTCCACCAAGGGCGGAACCCAGGGCGTGGGCCGCGCCACCACCGAGGCGGTCGTAGCCTCGATGATCCTAATTATTGCGGTTGACGTCTTCGTCACGCGGCTACTGATGATCATGCTGGGGTCGTAACCGGGCTCGCCCTGCAACTGCGGCGGACCATTTAGGTCCCACATCTTTTGAAACTATGTCAGCACCGACTCTGCCTTTGGAGCGTCCCTCCCCGGCCCGCCGCGGCCCGGAAGGCGAGGCTATCGAATTCGAAAACGTGAGCATGATTTTCGATAACAAGCCGGTGCTTGACGGCATTTCCTTCCGGCTGCATCACGGCGAGACCAAGGCGATCTTTGGCGTGGCAGGCTCAGGAAAGAGCACAATTCTCAAGCTGGCGCTCGGCCTCATCAAGCCCGATGACGGCCGCATTCGAGTGTTGGGCGAAGATATAACCAACATGAGCGAGGAGCAGCTTTATGAGCTGCGCCGCCGGGTCGGCATTGTCTTTCAGGAGAGCGCTCTCTTCGATTCCCTTACCGTGCGCGACAACGTCGCTTTCCGCCTGATGGAAGAACATGATCTCTCGGCAGAAGAAATCGATAAGCGGGTGCGGGAAGTCCTCAGCTTCGTGGAACTGGAACACACCATCGACATGTTTCCGGCGGAGCTGTCGGGCGGCATGCGGCGCCGGGTGGCGATTGCGCGGGCGATCATCACCCAGCCGGAAGTCCTGCTGTACGATTCGCCCACCGGCGGGCTTGATCCGGTCACGTCCACGACCATCGTGGAATTAATCGTAAAGCAGCGCGACGTGTACAAGACCAGTTCCCTGCTGGTGTCGCATCGCCTGCAGGATGCGTTCACCATGGCCACACACTGCTTCGACTCCAAAGCCAACAACATGAAGTCGTTACCGCCGGGCTCGAAGACGGAAGTTCCGATTACATTTCTGGTGCTGCGCGACGGCAAAGTGATTTTCGACGGGGACGCAAAGGAACTGGCCGAGACCCAAGACCCCTACATCAAGGAATACATTTCCTGAGACTATCGCGCTTTCAGCTTGCGGCTTGGGACCGTCAGGCCCTGGCGGCGTCGGCCATCCGCTTACGCAGTGACTCGTTTCGCTTGAGCATTTGCTGCATCCGCTCGCGCCCTTCCTTGGTGTGCGTCGCTAGCTTCTCCGCCTTGGCGAAGGCATAGGGTGACTCGGTCTTTTGGCGGTATTCCTTCAGGTAAGGAAGCACGCGCGCCAGCGTAAACCACATTTCGGCGCCGCAGTCGAAAAAGAGGCTTTCATTCAGCGCGCCGCTCAGAACAAGCGAGGCTGCCATTTCCCAGTAGCCGATCACTTGCCTGAACCAGGCATTCTCCTGCCCGGGAGTAGTAGCAGTCTTGACGATGTCATCCGCGCTGCTGGGCCAAAAGGAGCCGGCGAACCAGCTGCGGGCTTTGCGCATTTCGGCCTCGCGGCGGAGATCATAGAGCTGTAGAACCAACTGAGCGTCGGATGAAGTGGGCTTCTTGGGCATTTTCCCTCCGGAAGACTGGATGCTATCGAGCGCTTGGATTCCGGAAGCGACCGGAGGATTCAGTGAATTTTCCGGGCCAGCAGGGAGTGCAGGCTGGAAAGCAGATCGGCTCCCAAAGTCCCTATTAGCCGGCGGTTGCGGCTTCTACCGGCATCGGCCGCTCGTAGTCGCATTCTTTGTTCGGACAGGCGATCACCGGGCCGGACTTCAGATACTTCTCTACCAGGAAATCATGCCCGCAGCTCGGGCACTTTTCGGCGATCGGCTTGTGGGCCGCGGTAAATTTGCACTTGGGATAGTTCGAGCAGCCGTAAAACGTATTGCCCTTGCGCGCGCGTTTCTCGACCAGTTCTCCGTCGGCGCAGAGAGGGCACTTCACCCCAATGAAATTCTGCTTCACATACTTGCACTCGGGATATCCGCTGCAGGCGGTGAATTCCCCATAGCGGCCGTGGCGGATCATCAGATTGCGGCTGCACTTCGGGCACAATTCATCCAGCGGAATGTCGGGCACTCGCTTACCCTGATCGAGACGGCGGGTGGTCTTGCAATCCGGATATCCGGTGCAGGCCATGAACTGACCGAAGCGCCCGCGCTTCAGCACCATCACCCGGCCGCAGTTCTCGCAGTACTCTTCCTGCGTGGTCTCCTGGATATCGGCCGAATCAAGATCAGGCAGGTTGATGGGATTCTCTTTAGTGAAGGTGCAGCTGTCGGGATTTTCCTTGTCGTACGAACTGCAAGCGTAGAACGAGCCGTGCTTGCCCCACTTAATCACCAGCGGCGAGCCGCAGCGCTCGCACTTCTCGTCAGTCGGCTTCTCCATACGCTTGATGTTTTCCATGTGCTTCTCGGCGTAATGGAGATCTTTTTCGAACTTCTTGTAGAAGTCGGCGAGGGCGACGGTCCACTTCTCTTTGCCTTCTTCGATTTCGTCCAGCTCTTCTTCCAGACGGGCGGTGTACTGCACGTCGAAGATGTCGCGGAAGTTTTCGATCAGCAGATCGGTGACCACGAGTCCGATCTCGGTCGGAGTGAACTTGCCGCCCAGCTTCTGCACGTACTGGCGCTCCTGAATCGTGCTGAGAATCGCCGAATAGGTCGAGGGACGGCCGATTCCGCGCTCTTCCAGTTCCTTCACCAGCGAGGCTTCGTTGTAGCGCGGCGGAGGCTCGGTGAAGTGCTGCTCGGGTTTCAGTTCCTTCAGAGTCAGCTTCTGCCCGGGTTCGAGCGGCGGCAGCTTGTGCTTCAGTTCCTCTTCTTCCTCGTCTTTCCCTTCTTTCGATTCTTCATAGACTTTGAGGAAGCCGTCAAACTTGAGCACCGATCCGGTCACGCGGAACCAGAAGGTTTCACTGCCTGACTTTGCGTCGATATCGACGGTGGTCTGGTCGAACACCGCCGGCATGATCTGCGAAGCCACAAAGCGCTGCCAGATCAGCTTGTAAACTTTGAACTCGTCTTCTTTCAGATACTGCTTGATCTGGTCGGGATGGCGCATGGCCGAAGTGGGGCGGATGGCTTCGTGCGCGGCCTGCGCTTCCTTCTTCTCTTTATAGGTGTTCGGCTGCTCGGGCAGATATTGCGGGCCGTATTCCTTGCCGATGTACTCGCGCACTTCCGCGATGGCGTCGGCGGAGACGCGGGTGGAGTCGGTACGCATGTAGGTGATGAGTCCGACGAGCCTTCGTCGCCGAGTTCCACACCTTCATAGAGGCGCTGCGCGATCATCATGGTGCGCTTGACGCTGAAGCGCAGCTTGCGGGAGGAATCCTGCTGCAGCTTGCTGGTGGTGAAAGGCGGAGTCGCATTCCGGCGGCGCTCTTTGCGATCAACGCTGCGCACCAGCCAGTCGGCCTGTTCGAGCGCAGCGCGAATCTTTTCGGCGTCTTCGCCGTTGGTGACCTCGACCTTCTCTTCGCCCTTGCCGAGAAAGCGAGCGTCGAAGGCCGGAGGCTTGGGACCGGACAGATGGGCGTCGATCGTCCAGTATTCCTGCTTCTGGAAGGCTTTGATTTCGCGCTCACGCTCGACGATCAGCCGCAGAGCGACGGTCTGCACGCGTCCGGCGGAAAGGCCGCGGCGCACTTTGTCCCAGAGCAGAGGAGAAACCTGGTATCCGACCAAGCGGTCCAGGACACGACGCGCCTGTTGAGCATCGACCAGATCCTGATCGATGTTGCGGGGATGCTCGAAAGCTTCCTGCACGGCGCGTTTGGTGATTTCGTTGAAGGTGACGCGGCGGATGCGGCCGAGCCCGTCTCCATCTTTATCTTTATCTTTGTCTTTACCCTTCGCTTTGTCGTTGGATTTCTTTTTCTTTTTCCTGGGGCCGTCGTCGGCGAGCTCGCCGGCGAGATGCGCAGCAATGGCTTCGCCTTCGCGGTCGGGATCGGGAGCGAGATAGATGGTGTCGACGCCGAGGGCCAGCTTCTTCAGCTTGGCCAGAACTTTCTCTTTGCCGGGAATGACGATGTACTCAGTGCTGAAGTCGTCGTCGATGTCCACACCCAGAGTGCTCTTGGGCAGATCTTTCACGTGGCCGTACGAGGCCTCGACGGTGAAGTCCTTGCCCAGATACTTCTGAATGGCTTTCGCCTTTCCGGGCGATTCGATAATGACTAAACCTTTTGCCAATGTATCCTCAGTTCGATTTCTGTGTGTGAAGCTAGCATGAATGAGAGGTTGAAGGCTACTAGCTGCTGGCTGCTGGCTACTGGCTCCTAACCTCCAGCGGAAGCCGAGGCTCCCAATCTTTGCACGAAAGATGTCAACATTCGCTGCACCGATAGCACCTTTTCCTCCAACATTCTGAAATCTGCATTCAAGCAAAATATGAAGATCTCGTGCCAGCAGAAGGTGATGCTCCAACTTCGTTTGCCGAGCCGCGGGCAATCTGCAGGAACCGCCTCATCTCAGGATCAGAACGACGGCCGCATCCCTCGGCGATGTTGGCACCGATTGAGACGGCAGCGCGCCGTACCTGTCCCGTCAATCCGTACATCTCGTCTTTGGGAAATAGTCGCGTCTTTTGATACACCATCAGCGCCAAATCGTGCGCCTCACTCCAGACCCGCAAGTTTTTGAAATTCTCCATAAAATCTCGCCGACGATTGAGCCAGCAGCCAGAAGCTATAAGCCAGAAGCCGCTGTTCAAAAACTCTTCACAAAATTCTTTCCTGGCAGCTGCTTTACCTTGCCTGCCAGTTCGAGTTCGAAGAGCGCGGCGAAGATTTCTGAGGAGGAAACTTCGGCTTCCAGCCGCTCGACCAGCTCGTCGATGTGGGTGGATTCGTCGGGCTTCAGGAGCTTGAGGATCTTCTTTTCGTGGGGACCTAGTTGGTCATCCTGGAATAGAGATGCGGTTTCGCCTTCGTGGGATTCATCGGGCTGCTTGGGCTCGAGGGTAAGTCGCACATTCGACGGGAGTTCCTCCCATACATCCTCCCAGGTGGCGACCAGCTTGGCACCCTGCTTGATGAGGGTGTTGGGTCCCCAGGAGTTTTTATTGGTGACGTTGCCGGGGACGGCGTAGACGTCGCGATTCTGTTCGAGCGCGCAGCGGGAGGTGATGCGGGTGCCGCTGTATTCGGCGGCTTCGACGACCAGCACGCCGATGGAAATTCCGCTGATGATGCGGTTGCGGATGGGGAAATTCTGCGGCGTGGGAGCAGTGCCGAGGGGGAACTCCGAGATTACCGCACCGCCGAAAGCCAGGATTTGCTCGACCAGGCGCTTGCTCTCTTTGGGATAGACGGTATCCACGCCGGTTCCAAATACGGCAACGGTCTTGCCCCTGGCATGGACAGCTCCCCGGTGAGCGGCTGCATCGACGCCGCGGGCGAGGCCGCTGAAGATGACCAGCCCGCGCCCGGCAAGGTCGCAGGCCAGGCGCTCGGCCATGCCGAGGCCGTAGGGAGTCGGATGGCGGGTGCCGACTACGGCGATCCCCGGCTGCGAGATCACAGACACGTTCCCGCGAACATAGAGCACAAGAGGAGGATCGTAGATCTGCTTGAGTTGGCTGGGATAAGCGGGATCGTCGAGTCCGATGATCTGAGCCTCGGCGGCGGCGGCGCGGGCCGACTCTTCACGGGCGAGCTCGAGTGAAGAACCGGTCCCCAAAGACTGGGCAGAAACCGCCCGCAGGCCGGCAGCTTCCAGCTCGGTAAGGGAGGCTCGGAACACCTTCTGCACGCCGCCGAAGAACTCGACGAGACGGCGGGCGGTGGTCGGGCCCAGACCCGGCGTCAGCGCCAGGGCGAGCCACTGCTCCGCCGATGATTCCGCCTGATACGCAACTGCCGCTTCGGCCACACTGCCTCCTTCGAGTTCCTGCGGCATCTATACATGGGGCAAAGGCAGAGTCAAGGTTGGATGAACATCGGCCGCACACCAGCTTTGTTAGACTTTGAGTGACCGAAAATGGAACGTCTGCGAATTTCCGCGATTTCTTACCTCAACACAGCGCCTCTGATGTGGGATTTCGAGCGCGGAAATGCTGGCAGGGATTTCGACATCTCCTACACTCGTTCCGTCAAAATGCGCGGCCGATCTGCAGAGCGGGGCGGCGGACATCGGCATCATCCCTGCGGCGGCTTACACGCTGATTCCGGACCTGTTCATCCTGCCGGGAGTGGCCATTGCTTCGAAAGCGCCGGTGCAGTCCATCCTTTTATTGAGTAAGGTTCCGGTCGAGAAGGTTAAGAGTGTAGCCGCTCGACAATTCATCGCTCACTTCAGTAGCGCTGACCAAGGTGCTGTTCAGCAGATGGTGGGGCGGCCCCCGGCAGTACTTCGGCTGCTGCCTCCGGAGATCGGCAGATGCTGGAGCAGCACGACGCCGGGCTGCTGATCGGCGATCCTGCGCTGCAAGCCGACCGCTCCGGCTACTTCGCTTATGACCTTGCCGAGGAATGGATTCGTTTCACAGGCAAGCCATTTGTATTTGCCTTCTGGGCGCTGCGGCAGGCGGCTATGGCCTTGGTTCCCCAAGGCCTTGACCTCGTAGCTATCTTTCAGCAATCCAGAACGAACGGCTTGCTTTCCACAAGCCTGGCCCAGATTGGGAAGGAGTGGGCGCCCAAACTCTCTCTGACCGAGAAGCAGGTTCAAAGCTATCTCCGCCACAACATTTACTATGACCTGGACCAGCCGTGCCTGGAGGGTTTGCGTCTGTTTTACCGCTACGCAGAGGAATGCGGAGCTCTGCCTTCCGCGCCCGAGATGCGCTTTCTGGAGGCGGCAAAACCGTTGCTCAGGTAACATCATCCGGCTGGCGGTGTCGCCTGCCGTACCACTCAGCCATCAGATTTCGCCTCTAAGCGTCCCATGCCTGCCGCCGCCATTATTGCCGTGGTGTTGAGTGCCTGGGCTTGGCTTTGGCGACTTGGGGGTGTCGGGCTGCTGTTGATCGGCATTCCTGATAATTCGGTGGTCCCACTGACCGGAAGCATGGATCTGTTCACCATTTTTCTGGCTGCCCGGCATCGGGAGTTGTGGTGGTACTACGCCTTGATGGCAACCGCCGGAGCTGTGCTCGGCGGATACCTCAGCTACGGCATCGCCAGAAAAGGCGGCAAGGAAGCTCTCGAAAAACGCCTCTCGAAGCGGCGAGCAGAAAAGGTTTACAAGCAGTTCGAGCGCTGGGGATTCTATAGCGTTGCGGTGGGCGCGATCCTGCCGCCGCCCTTTCCGTTGGTGCCGGTGCTGTTCACGGCCGGAGCTTTGCAATATTCGCGCAAGAAGTTCATTGCTGCGCTGGCTCTCGGCCGTAGCGCGCGATACACGCTGCTGGCGGGGCTGGGAGCGCTCTACGGAACCCATATTGTGCGATTCTTTTCCAAGTACTACAAGCCCGCGCTGATTGTTCTGCTGGTGCTGGCGGCCGGCGGAGGTATCGTGGCCTACCTGCGATACCGAAAAAGCAAAAAGACAGCCAACGGACAAGAAGACTCCGTCTCCGGGAGGGTGGCGTAGTGGTGGGTTGGAAGCAAGCCTGCGCGTCCGTTAAAATCGAGTGGCGAGTTGGAGCAGCCTGTAAACGGCCATTCCAACACCAGCAGTTTTGAGACGGTTTCCTTCAAATGACCCTGACCAAAGAACAAGCGATTGAGCTTTTTAGCTCCGACGACCTCATCGGGATCGGCATGGAGGCCGATGCGGTGCGGCAGGCAAAGCATCCCGAGGGCGTAGTCACCTACATCATTGACCGCAATATCAACTACACCAATTTCTGCACCGAGTACTGCACCTTCTGTGCTTTTTACCGTCCACTGAAAGGTCCGCAGGCGAAAGAGGGATACATCCTCGAGTTCGAGACCATCTACGAGAAGATCCAGGAGACGGTGGAACTGGGCGGCACCGGCGTGCTGATGCAGGGCGGACTGCATCCTGACCTCAAGATCGACTGGCACGAAAAGATGCTGCGGGGCATCAAGCAACGATTTCCCAAGATTCATCTGCACTGCTACTCCGCGTCAGAGATCATTGCCATCGCTGAATACAGCGACATGACCATTCGCGACACCATTGCCCGGCTGAGCGATGCCGGTCTGGATTCGATTCCGGGTGGGGGGCGGAGATCCTCGACGACGAAGTCCGCTACAAGATCGCTCGCTTGAAGTGCCTGACCGACGACTGGCTCAACGTGCACCGCACCGCCCATCAACTTGGCATGCGCACCACGGCCACCATGATGTTCGGCGTCGGCGAAAACTACGAACACCGCGTCAACCACTTTCAAAGGCTCTACGAGCTGCAGGAGGAGACGGGCGGCTTCACCGCGTTCATTCCCTGGAGCTTCCAGCCGGCGAACACTGCGCTCGGCGGCAGGCACTGGGACGAAGCCACAGCGGTCGAGTATCTGAAGACGCTGGCGATTTCGCGGCTATATCTTTCCAACTTCCTCAACGTGCAGTCCAGTTGGGTGACACAGGGCCTGAAAGTCTGCCAGATGGGCCTGCGCTTCGGCGGCAACGATGTGGGGTCGGTGATGCTGGAAGAGAATGTGGTTCGCGCCGCCGGGGTGACCAACTGCACCACAGAAGAGGAACTTCGCCGCATCATCCGCGACGCCGGCTTCAGGCCCGCGCAGCGCGACACGCTCTACCGGCAATACTTCCTGAACTAGCTTCCGGAACTAGAGTGGCCGTGTCCGCCAAACCAACTAAGCTGCCTGAATGCAACCAGTTAAGGACAAACTCATCCAACTGCGAAGCGGCTTCAAGTAGAATGGCTTGATCCTGCGGGCTTGAACCTACCGAGGCATTGCAACTGATCAGCAATCCCATTCCGTTGCTTAGCGTTGTCTCCCTATTCACCTCGCGTGGGGTGGGGCAGTACATCCGCCAGCACTTTCTCGATAAGACTTTTCAGGGACTCTACCAGGCGAACGCTTTTGACATGGCGTTGCTGATTCCTTACTTCATTGTTCTCACCTTGTTAGCGTCTTACGGCTTGCATCGCTACCTGCTGGTTTACCTGTATTACAAGCACAAGAAGAACCGCACCGGCGAGCCGGCCGAGCTCTTTGCCGAGTTGCCGCGAGTCAGCGTGCAGCTGCCGATTTTCAATGAGCAGTTCGTGGTGGAGCGCTTGCTCGATACCATCTGCAAACTTGATTACCCGCAAGAGAAGCTCGACATCCAGGTGCTCGACGATTCCACCGATGAGACGCAGGCGGTGGCCAAGGGTCTTGTAGAGCATTACGCGAGCCTGGGACATCCGGTGACGTACCACCACCGAGTGGATCGGGTGGGGTTCAAGGCGGGCGCACTGGCCGAGGGCATGAAGACCGCCCGAGGCGAGTATATCGCGATCTTTGATGCCGATTTTGTGCCGCCACCGGATTTCCTTCTGCGTACCATCCACCATTTCACCAATCCGAAAATCGGCATGGTGCAGACCCGTTGGACTCACATTAACCGCAGTTACTCCTTCCTGACAGAAGTGGAGGCCATTCTTCTGGACGGACATTTTGTGCTCGAACACTCGGGACGCGCCGGCAGCAACGTGTTTTTCAATTTCAACGGGACTGCCGGGGTGTGGCGGGGGCAGGCGATTGAAGAGGCCGGAGGCTGGGAACACGACACCCTGACCGAAGATACCGATCTGTCATACCGGGCGCAGCTGAAGGGCTGGAAGTTCATCTATCTGCAGGACGTGGAGTGTCCGGCGGAACTCCCGGTGGAGATGACCGCGTTCAAAACGCAACAGGCGCGGTGGGCGAAGGGCCTGATTCAGACCGGCAAAAAGATCCTGCCCCGGGTGCTGAAGAGCGACGAGCCGTTTCACGTGAAATTCGAGTCGTGGTACCACCTGACGGCCAATCTAAGTTACCCGCTGATGATCATGCTGTCGGTGCTGCTGCTTCCGGCTATGATCATTCGCTTTTACCAGGGCTGGTTCCAGATGCTGTACATCGACCTGCCACTGTTTCTGGCTTCCACGTTTTCCATTTCCAGCTTCTACCTGGTATCGCAGCGCGAGTTGTTTCCGCGAAAATGGCCGCGCGCCATTCTGTACATTCCATTTTTGATGGCGCTGGGAATCGGACTCACGATCACCAATACCCGGGCCGTAATCGAGGCGTTGATAGGAAAGCAGAGCGCCTTCGCGCGCACTCCGAAATACCATGTGGAGTCGAAAAAGGACAAGATACGGGCCGCCAAGTATCGCCGCCGTCTGGGATGGGTGCCATGGCTCGAACTGCTGATCGGCGGCTACTTTGCCATGACGGTCTATTACGCTGTCGCCAATGAGAACTACATCACGGTGCCGTTTCTGATTCTTTTCGTGGTGGGCTACTGGTACACCGGCTTGATGTCGCTCTTGCAGGGCCGCTTTTCGGGACTGTCGCTCAGCAGCGAGGACCACACCAAACCATTCCCAGTCGGGGTCTAGGATTGCCTGGGAATGGCGGTCTAGCCTAGGTTGTTTCTCTGCAAATTGCCGGATTTGTCGCTAGAGTTCTTCTCCGATAGAATTTGCAGTCGTCTTTGCGCGCCATATCCGCGCAACCTCGTAATGTCCAAGGAGGATTCCATGCGCGAGCGTAAAGGATTTGTCCTGCTCATTTCGTTACTGGTACTGCTGAGCGTGACTCTGCTGAGCTGCGGCGGAGCCCACAGCGCCGACGAATACTACGTGCTGGTTGCGGCTAACCTGCAAGTTCCCTACTGGAAGACTGCCGGCAATGGCTTCATGCAGGAAGCCAAACAGTGGAAAGTGCGCGCCGAATTTGTCGGTCCCCAAAACTACGACCCGCAGGCGGAAGTGCAGGAATTTCGCGATGCGGTAGGCAAAAAGCCGACCGGCATTCTGGTTTCGCCGGCAGATCCCAACCTGCTCAAGGATGACATCGACAAGGCCATTGCTGCCGGCATTCCGGTGCTGACCATCGATTCCGACGCTCCGACCAGCAAGCGGCTGTTTTTCATCGGCACCAACAACTACCAGGCCGGAGTCATCGGCGGGCAGCGCCTGGCTAAAGAATTGAACGGCAAAGGCAATGTGGTGGTCTTTACCATGCCGGAGCAGAACAATCTGAAAGACAGGTTGCGCGGCTACCAGGACACGCTGGAAGCCTTCCCGGGCATCAAGATCACGCAAATTGTGGACATCAAGGGCGATCCCCGGGTGGCCTTCGACACCACCGACCGTCTTCTGGGCAAGGAAAAGGACAAAGTGAACGCTTTCGTCTGCCTTGAAGCCCAGGCAGGAAAGGAAGTGGCTACGGTATTGAACCGCAACCAGATGAAAGACAAAGTGGTGATCGCGATGGATACCGATCCCGACACCCTCGACTGGATCAAGAAGGGCGTGATCGCCGCGACTATTTCACAGAAGCCCTACACCATGGCGAACCTGGGGCTGCGGATGCTCGACAGCCTCTACCATCAGAAGATCAGCCCGCTGAACAAGGACTGGTCCCAGGACAGTTTTGCTCCCATTCCCGCCTTCGTGGACACCGGCTCTTCGCTGGTCGACAAGAGCAATGTGGATGCGTTCCTGGCAGCCAACCAGTCCATGAACACGCAACAGTAGAGGAACCCTCAACCCAATGCAGATTCGACGATTTTCTATCGGCACGTTGCTGCTTTGTTTCCTGATGGCACAAGCCGGCCTGGCTCTGGAGCGGCAGCCCAATTCCGATTACCACGCGCGGCGCGAGAAACTTGCCGCCAAAACGGATGGCGGGGCGGTGCTGCTGTTTGCCCCGAACGAAGCCGAAGGTCCGAATGACCTCTACGGCTACCGGCCTGACAACGACTTCTACTATCTCACCGGTTGGCAGGAACCCGGCGCTGCGTTGCTGATTGTGCCTGCGGCGATCAGCGAAGGCAGTAACTCCGCTCGTCCCTATACCGAGATTCTGTTGCTTCCGGCTCACAACTACTCACAGGAGAAATGGACCGGACCCAAGCTTGGCCCGGAGAATCCCGAGGCCCCCAAGATCACCGGCTTCGATCACGTGGAAGTCATCGACAAGCTGCGCTCAGAACTGGTACGGCTGCTGCCCAGCCCTTCTGCGACGGTTTATACCGATGTTCCAGCCTATGAAGAAACCTCTAATTCCGAGGCTCCGCTTGACTGGCTCAAGCACGCCAATGCTTTTCCAGTGGCGATCTCGTTCCTGGACGTCCGGCCGCTGATTGCATCGCTCCGAGTAGTTAAAGACGCGGGCGAAATCGAGTTGATCCGAAAGGCCAGCGACGCTTCAATCCCGGCCCAGTTCGCCGCCATGCATGCGCTCAAACCGGGAATGAACGAGCGCGAGATCTCAGCGCTTCTGCAATACGAATGGGGCAAGCGTGGCTGCGAGCGTCCGGCCTATGCTCCCATCGTGGGCGCAGGCTTCAATTCGACGGTGCTGCACTACTCCGCAGACTCGGGACCAATTGACGCCGGCGACGTGGTGGTAATCGACGCCGCGGGCGAGTATTCGATGTACGCCTCCGATATCACCCGCACTCTGCCCGCAACCGGAAAGTTCACCGCTCGCCAGCGCGAGATCTACGACATTGTTCTGGGAGCGCAGCAGGCCGCCATCGACGCCTTTCAGTCTGGTAAATCGACGTTGAAACGCGGTGGCGACTATTCGCTCTACAAAGTCGCCTACGACTACATCAACTCCCATGGCAAAGACCTTCACGGCCAGCCACTGGGCCAATATTTCATTCATGGCCTGGGACACTACGTCGGCCTGGGGGTGCACGACGTGGGGGACTACAACATTCCGCTCGCCCCTGGCATGGTGTTCACCCTCGAACCCGGCATCTACATTCCCGAAGAAAAGCTGGGAGTGCGGATCGAAGACATTTTCTACGTCGATCAGACTGGCAAGCTGGTCAGCTTTACCGCCAGCCTTCCCCGCACTGCGGAGGCCGTGGAACAGGAGATGTCGCGACGGTAGACGCGCAGCACCGGGGCGCATCTGCTTTTGGTATTCTTAACCATCGTGCGGATGCTGTGGTTGTTTCTGATTCTGGCCGGTAGCGCCACCGTGGTGCTGTGGGTAGGCATCGCGGCCTATCTCAGGGTGCGCCGCCATCTGAAGGAAGGCGCGCCGCACGAGACGTCCGGCAAGAATTAAGCTGGCGCAACTGATGGGAGATGCAAGATGGCGAAATCCGCAACTCAGGTTGCTAACCGCTGAACATCGCATTTCGGATTGGGTACGGCAGCCGGTCATCGTAATCGCGGCGAGCCTGCTAGTGGCGTTGTGCGCCCGCATTACCCTGCCCTTGCCGTTCACTCCCGTGCCCCTAACCCTGCAGAACTTCGGCGTACTGCTGGTCGGGCTGCTGCTCGGCAGCCGCCGCGGATTTGCCGCTCTGGCCCTCTACCTGGTGGAGGGAGCCGCAGGCCTGCCGGTATTCAATCCTACGGGACCGGGAGGCATTGCCCAGTTGATTGGCCCGACCGGCGGCTTCCTGCTGGCCTATCCCTTCGTTGCGGCTTTGGCCGGGTGGCTCGCTGAGCGGGGGCCGAAGACATTCCTTCGTTGCGTCGCCGCGGCTACATCGGCCGAAGTTCTGTTGTTCGCCGGAGGCATCGGCTGGCTGTTCGTGCTCACTCACTCTGCGGCGCTGGCGGTGCGCTTCGGGCTCTACGCTTTCGTTTTTGCCGAAATACTCAAAGTGATGTCGGCTGCGGCCATCACCGGCGGTTGGCAGCGAGCGCAAAATCGCTTTCATCACGATTCATAATCCTGAACTTTCCTGTTCCGGCCACTGGAGACGTCAAGAATTTTATGAGCAGTGCCTCAGTCCAGACCCGCGAAATCACCGTAGCCCATAGTCCCGATTCCGACGATGCCTTCATGTTCTATGCGCTGGCCACCAATAAAGTCCGCGTTCCCGGATTGCGCTTTCATCACACCCTCTGCGATATCGAAACTCTGAACCAAAAGGCGATGGAAGGCGTGTATGACGTGACCGCCATCTCCTTTCATGCCTACCCTTACATTCAGGATCACTACGCTCTCATGCCCAGCGGAGGCAGCGTCGGCGACGGCTATGGGCCGATGATTGTGGCGACGCGTCCGATTTCAGAGGACGCCATCAAGCGCAAGCGGATCGCTGTACCGGGAAAACTGACCACAGCCTATCTGGTGCTGAACCTGTTCGCACCCGGTATTGAGACAGATGTCGTGCCATTCGACCAGATTATTCCGGACGTGCTCGAAGGCAAACACGACGCCGGACTCATCATCCACGAAGGCCAGCTAAGCTACTCGAAATCAGGCCTGTCGAGGATTGTGGACCTCGGCGTCTGGTGGCGGCAGCAGACTGGATTACCGCTTCCGCTTGGAGGCAACGCCATCCGTCGCAGCCTGGGTCCGGAACTGATGTCAGCCATCAATACCGCGCTGCGGGACAGCATTCAGTTTGCGCTCGACAATCGCGAAGAGGCGCTTTCCTACGCCATGCAGTTTGCCCGCGATCTCGATTCGCAATTAGCCGACCGCTTCGTCGGCATGTACGTAAACCAGCGAACGCTCGACTATGGAGCCGATGGCCGCGAGGCGATACGGCGGTTGCTGGAAATGGGACATGCGGCGGGAATGATTCCGCACGAGGCGAAAGTGGATTTTGTCGGGTAGTAGCTGTCAGCTTCCCTTTTTCAGCTCCAGTCCAGGCGATTTGCTTCGCGATCTCCGCCTCCCCACCGCACTTCACGCTATCTCTCTTACTTCACTCTATCTTTGAACGCAAAGTCCGGGTCCAGGTCCACCGGGACGCTGGAAGCTGTCTTGAGCTGGGACTGCAGTTCGGCGGGCATCACGTCGTATTTCTTGAACCAGTTCTCGGCTCTCGAACGGTCGCCGGTGGCTTCGATCTCCAGCAACTCCTTGGCAAGGCCGGCGAGAGCTCCAGGGATCACGCCGTAGTCAACCGCATACTTGCCCGAAGGCTGGCGCTTGATGGCACCATGCTCGGAGAGATAATTGAACTCCATCATCTCGGCCTGGCCGTGGGCTTCGCCGGTTCCAAAACGGACGGTGCGAAATATTCCGGCCACGTAGGAATGCGTAGTATTCCTCGAGTTTGTCTTTGGGAAGCGCGCCATGGTCCACCAGCCACTGCAGCCCGAACATGCCGACCACGTCCGCCTTGGCCTCTTCCAGCCCGCTGTAGATCGGCCGATGGCCTCGCGAATGTCTGTCCTTGCCTGACGCGGGATGCGGCGAACGCCGGGCCCAGCCCGTGCGAGATCTCGTGCATGATGGTCGCCAGCAGGTAGCCTTCGCCCGATACCTTTGCCGCCTGCTCCGCGGTGCATCATGTAGCTTGGCCAGCGGCAAAATGACGTAGTTCACGCGCGCATCCATGAAGTTCTTGAAGAAGATCTTCTTGCTGCCCTTCTGCTCGTGAACTCGCGGATCGTTGGGCAGGTTGTCGGCCACGGCCTGGTAGCCGTGACGCAGATCGCCGGCGCGAAAGGGCGCGTCCATCACTTCCATCGGAGTCTGCAGGCCGCGCTTGGAGGGCAGTCTTCCGGCGGCAGCGGCAGAGCTTCCTGAATGTCCGGCACGTACTTCTGGAACATCTCCAGTTTCTTGCTCTCCTGCCGCGTTGCGGATCAGCACAGCCGCCCCGTAGGATCGCCTTCACGCCCAGCAAATCGTCGAGATAGGTTTCATAGGGGGCGAAAATCATGTCGAACTTGGGATTCTTCAGATCCAGCCAGGCCAGGTCGCTCTGGAAATAATCGTCGGTCAGCAGCGCATCGGCGCGCAGCCGCAGGAACTTGGCGAATGCCGGATCGTCGCTCAGCGCCGCCGCCTCGCGCAGGTTTCGCGCCGCGGGTTCGAGAAACGACGCGGTAGGCGATGTGATACGGAATCCGCTTCCAGCTGCTTGCCCTGCCAGCGCACAATCGTGGTCGGGCTGTAGATCGCAGCTTTCTTGTCGGGATGCTCTTTTACATATTGCTCGATTTGCTCGCGCGTCAGCCCCTGCGGATAGAAGCCTCGGCCCGGAGGCATGGGTTCGCTTCCGACGAACGGCTTGTTGTCGTCGATCAGATCGAAGCGCGAGCCGTTGATCCAAAGATAGCGGCGAAGGCGGATGTCTTCCGGATTGGTGCTGCCCTTCAAGGACTGGTACAGAGCCAGCGCCATCGGGATCGCTCTGCCGCCAGAAGATGTCTTCCAGATATCGCGGCAGGCCTCCACCAGCTTGAGCACCATCTTGCTGCTCGTTGGCGGTGAGACCGGCGGAGTTGTAGGGCATCTGCACCCGGCGGAACTTCGCCAGCCGCTCGCGCAGATCCGGCGTGATCTGCAGATTCGACGACACCGGGCCGTGCGCCGCAGTTCCGGCCATGGATCGTGCGGGCCTTCGGACTGCGTTGCGGCTGGGGCAGTGATCAGCATGAGGAAAAAGGAGACAGGAGTGCAAGACCACTACGAAGTTTCATCCTGTTCTGATTTTAAGCAAACTGCATTCCCGAGGAAAGCGGCCTCTCGCAGCGCGGAGGAATTCCGGGCTATGATTGGGCGTAATGGCTTCATCTTCGACGTCTTCGACTTCGAGCCCTTCGACTTCGAACGGCAGGCAGACCCTGCTGATCGACGCGGACGACACGCTCTGGGAAAACAACATCTACTTCGAGCGCGCCATCGCCAACTTCATCTCGTTTCTGAATCACCACGAATATTCGCCCGAGCAGGTGCGCGAGGTGCTCAACGATGTTGAACGCGAATGCATTGTGACCCATGGCTACGGGCTGCACAGCTTCGCCCACGCGCTGGCCCAGACCTTTGAACGGCTGTCGGTGGAGCCGCTCACCCCCGCTCTGCACCAGACCATTCACGGATTCACCCACGCCATCGCCGAACATCCCATCGAAATCCGCCCCGGAGTGCCGGAGACACTGGCATACCTGGCAGAGCGCCATCGCCTGATCCTGATGACCAAGGGCGAATTCAAAGAACAGTCCGGCAAAGTCGAGCGCTCAGGGCTGAAGCAATACTTCTCGGCGGTGGAGATCGTGCCGGAAAAAGATTCGGCAACGTATGAGACGGTCATCGCCAAACACAATCTGGCAAAGCGATCACGCATGGATGATCGGCAACAGCCCGAAATCCGACATCAATCCCGCGCTGGCCGCGGGACTGAACGCTGTCTTCCTTCCTCACGGCGACACCTGGATTCTGGAGCACGAGGAAGTCGCGGCAGCGCAGCCAGCCTGCAGTTGCTGGTGCTGGAAAGGTTCGAGGAGTTGAGGGAGCACTTCTGAAAGAAGCATTTGGCAGTTAGCACTTGGCATTTAGCCTCGGCAGGGTCACTGGCCGATCCCGGCGAACAGCACCGCCCGCCTCTGCTAAATGCCAATTGCTAAGTGCCAAGCGCTAAGTTCCAACTGCTTAGCCCTCGTTTCTCCGCACCAAACTAACCAACAAACCTCCACAGCTGCCTGATTTTGCACGTGGTACTCTCATCTTGCTCTGGGATTTCTGCTCCCACGTTAACGTGGCCGTGCAGAAAAACAATTTCCGGCGGCTTCTGCGGACGGTAGAAGCCCTCTCCGATCTCGGCCCCGAAATGACGGCTGAGGGCGAGTTTCCGCAGACGCGCGCGGGCCATGGTTTCGGCGCTGCTGCAGGCAGCCGGCGCGCGCGAAGGCGTGCTTTTCATTTTCAGCGACAAGCCTGCGCTGCTGACTTCGGTTGCCGCCGAAGGCTTCGCGCTTGATGCCGGAGCCGGCGGTCATCCCTCTTGTTCCCCAAGCATGTGCATGCGCTCACCGCCGCTCGCGGATCGGTGGTGCTGAATTCCACCTCCTACGAAACCTACTTGAGCGCGAATGGCAATGTCGCTCCTGAATTGTTCAAGTGCATTGCGCCGCTGAAAGTCGGCGGCAAGCTGGTCGGCATGGTGGCGCTGGGGCGCCGCGAAGGCGATGCGCTCTACGACGAAGAGGAACTCGAAGCGCTCGATCTGCTGTGCAACTACGTGGCGCTGGCTCGGTGCACAATCACACTCTGAGCCAGACGCTGGCGCAGCGCGTCTCAGAAAATCTGCGGCTGCTGGCATCGGTGCAATGGTTTCTACGACAACGCGCTGGAAGCCTTTGCCGCGGCCATTGACGTGAAGCATGTGAACGTCCACGGCCATTCGCTGCGGGTCGCGCACTACGCGGCCGCCATCGGCGAAGCGCTGGGAATGGACCCCAACGAAGTCGCCTCGCTGCGCAGCGCCGGTTACCTGCACGACATCGGCAAAGTCGCAGTGGACAAGCGTCTCTTCGGCAAGCCCGGCTCTCTCGATCCAGAAGAGTTCCGTGAAATGGCCGATCACACCGTGGTAGGCCACCAGATCGTGAGGGGAGTGCAGTTTCCCTGGCCGCATATTCCCGAGATCGTGCGCTGGCACCATGAGCGCGGCGACGGCTCCGGCTATCCCGATGGATTGTTGCTCGAAGATGTCTCTCTGCCGGTGCGGATCGTGGCGCTGGCCGACAGTTTCGACGCCATGACCAGCGAGCGCCCGTATCGCGAATCGCTATCGCTCGAGCGGCACGCTTGAGCGAGATCGTCCGCCTCACCCCGCAGAAGTTCGATCCCAACGTGGTGCAGGCGTCTGCTGCTGCAGATGCGGCGCGACGCCGTGGGCAGCAACCGGGTACCCTTTCTTACCGAGCAGTCGGTGGCCAGCATGGCCGCTGCCGACGTGGACCAGCTGGCCGCCACCTTGCAGCACAAAATGAGCCACGGACGCCTGTTCCTGACCTAAGCGGTTTCCCTCAGCCATCGCCCGAATCGCAGCCTCATAGTAAAGTGGTAGAAGGCCTGTGTTCGCGGCCATCGTCAGGAAGGACACCATTTGAGTTCCGGTATTCGCAATATCGCCATCATCGCCCACGTGGACCACGGCAAGACTACGCTGGTGGACGCCATGCTCCGCCAGAGCGGCACCTTTCGCGCCAACGAGCAGGTAGTCGAGCGCGTCATGGATTCGAACGATCTCGAGCGCGAGCGCGGCATCACCATCCTCGCCAAGAACACCGCCATCTTTTATCACGATGTGAAAATCAATATCGTGGACACGCCCGGCCACAGTGACTTCGGCGGCGAAGTGGAGCGCGCGCTGAAGATGGTGGACGGCGTCATGCTGCTGGTGGATGCCAGCGAGGGCCCGCTGCCGCAGACCCGCTACGTGCTCAGCAAGGCCCTGGAAGCCAAGCTGCCTCCGATTCTGGTGATCAATAAGATTGACCGCTCCGATGCGCGTCCCCAGGAAGTGGTGAACGAGGTTTACGACCTCTTTATCGATCTCGACGCCAAAGAAGATCAGATTGATTTTCCGGTGCTGTACACCAATGCCAAGATCGGCACCGCATCTACCGACATCAATGTGAGTGGAGAAAATCTACAGCCGCTGTTCGAGGCCATCGTCAAGACCATACCCGAGCCCAAGGGAGACCCGAGCGGGCCGCTGCAAATCCTGGTGGCAAATCTCGATTACAGCGATTACCTCGGACGCCTGGCCATCGCGCGTGTGTTCAACGGCCGCATGTTCACCGGAGAAGATGTGGCCATCGCCAAGCTGGATGGTTCGCTGCACAAGACGAAGATCACCAAGTTATTTTCTTTCTCCGGCCTGAAGCGCACCGACATCACCGAGACCACGCTGGGAGACATTGTCGCGGTCGCGGGAGTCGAGGGCATCACCATCGGAGAGACCATCACCGATGCGGAAAACCCCGCGCCGCTGCCCCACATCGCCATCGATGAGCCCACCATTGCCATGCTGTTCACGGTGAACACGTCCCCGTTCGCAGGACGCGAAGGCACCTATGTTACCTCCCGCAACTTGCGCGACCGCCTGCAAAAAGAACTGCTGACCAACGTTTCCGCTGCGCGTGGAAGACACCGAGACCACCGACTCTTTCATGGTCATGGGACGCGGCGAGCTGCAGCTCTCCATCCTGATCGAGATGATGCGGCGCGAAGGCTACGAACTCATGGTCGGCAAGCCGGAAATCGTGACCAAGCGGGTGGACGGCAAGCTGATGGAGCCGATCGAAAAGCTGACGGTAGACGTGCCGGAAGAATTCGTCGGCGTAGTCATGGAGCAGCTGGGACGCGCAAGAGCGAAGTCGTCAACATGCACAATCACGGCTACGGCCGGGTGCGCATCGAGTTCCGCGTACCCAGCCGCGGCCTGATCGGGCTGCGCAGCCAGTTGCTGACCGATACGCGCGGCACCATCGTGATGAATTCGCTGTTCGACGGCTATATCGAATGGCAGGGCGAGATTCCGCACCGGCTGACTGGCGCGCTTGTCTCCGACCGGCAACGGCGTCACCACGCCCTATGCCCTCTAGAACCTGCAGGAGCGCGGGGAATTGTTCGTCGGCCCCGACCATCGACGTCTATGAGGGCATGATTGTCGGCGAGAACGCCAAAGACAACGATCTCGACGTCAACGTGGTGCGGGAAAAGAAGCTGACCAACATGCGGTCGTCCACGTCAGATATGGCCATCCGGCTGGTACCGTTCCGCAACCTGAATCTGGAACAGGCCATCGAGTTCATTACCGACGATGAATTCGTGGAAGTGACTCCCAAGTCGCTGCGCCTGCGTAAGAAGGTACTGCAGGCCAATAAGCGCAAGAGAAACACCATGGTGACGGTGGAAGAGGGATAGGCGATGCGCTCGCAATCGAAACGCGCCCGCCGATCAAGCGAAATGATACTTCATTCCGATCGCCTTCAGAACCGTGTCGACGACGTTCCGAGCTTACGCGAGTTCATGGCTCAAATCACTCGCGAGAACCGCTACGACGAGATCCCCACCGGGCGGGTTTATGTCATGGAAGCGGTGCAATGGTAGGCCCGCTAGGTGCCCCGGACATCCCACCGCGCTGAAAATATATTGCCGTGCTGTTGGAAATTCGCTCAATCTGCTTGCGATCGGTTGGGCAGCCTGAAGAATATACTTTGAGAGTGCCGAATGGGATGTCCAAACCTGAACCATCAGCGCTGAAAATGTACCTGGTCCCGTGCAGCTGCGGTACTACCTTCGCCGTTTCCGAGAATTACGACCGCCAGGGCACGAACTGGAGCCGTTACCTGAAGTGCCCCAGTTGCGGCAAACGCCACGATCCCAAGAACCGCCTGCTGCAAATCGGCTATCACCGTCCCGGATATTGGAAGGTGGACGAGTGCTGATCCGGTAGAACTTCTGAACCAAGACGCTCTCCATGCCTGGCGACAATGCACATTTCGGGCCTTTACGCGTTGCAATCGTCGGCGTCGGCAATGTCGGCGCAACCTTCGCCTACGCCCTGCTGCTGAGCGGACTGGCCGCAGAAATCGTCCTGATCGACGCCGATCATGCCCGGGCCGAGGGCGAGGCCATGGACCTCAACCATGCCCTTCCCTTTACCCATTCCACGCGCGTGTGGGCCGGGGATTACGCCGATTGCGCCGGGGCCGTGGTCACCGTACTGGCTGCCGGGGCGGGACAAAAGCCCGGTGAGACCCGGCTGGATCTCATCAAGAAGAACGCGGCCATCTGGCGGCAAATTATTCCAGCAGTGGTCAAGCACAACCCTGAGGGAATTCTGCTGGTCGCCACCAATCCCGTGGATGTGCTGACATACGCCGCGTGGAAGATTGCCGGGTTGCCCTCCCAACGGGTGATCGGGTCGGGGACAATTCTAGACACGGCGCGATTCCGCTATCTGCTCAGCCAGCAGTTCGGAGTCGATGCCCGCAGCGTTCACGCCTACATTATCGGAGAGCATGGTGACAGCGAGGTTCCGGTGTGGTCGTCGGCCAACATCGCCGGCATGCGGCTGCCGGAGTTCTGCGCCGCACAGGGTATTCCCTACGACTCCGCAGCCATGGACCTGATCTTCACCCAGACCCGCGACGCGGCCTATCACATCATTGAGCGCAAAGGGGCGACCTACTATGCGGTTGCGGCCGGGCTGATGCGCATCACGGAAGCCATTCTGCGGAACCAACGCACGGTGCTCTCGATCTCCAGCCTGATTCGGAATTACTATGCGCTGACCGATGTCTGCTTCAGTCTTCCGACGGTGGTGAATCGCGGCGGAGTCGAACGCCAACTGCAGCTGCAACTCAATCCGGAAGAGGTTGAAAAACTCAGCCGCTCCGCCCGGGTGCTGCAGCGTACCATCGCCACCCTCGATCTCGGCTAAGCCTCAATCTGGCGCTTCAAATTGTGCGCATGTGCGCACAACATCAGGCAGAAAGCATGCCCCTGGCCGGGTTGGCACGGGACTTTGCAATCTCAGAAGACCTGCTATACTTCGGGCGCATTTGACTGTTCGTAAACTCCGGCCGTAAGCACTGCGGATCAGGCTGTGCTGTTTTGCCGAAGTGGCGCCACACTCAAATAGCTCACGTCAGAGGCATTCGCTTGAAGAACATCTTTGTGGGCAACCTCAACTTCAACACATCGGAAGACGACCTGCGCCAAATGTTCGAAGTTTACGGACAGGTGGACCGCGTCAGCATCATGACCGATCGCGACACTGGCCGGTCGCGTGGATTCGGATTCGTGGAAATGACCAATGCGGAAGACGGCGAGAAGGCCATTGCCGCTCTCAACGGCAGCCAGACGGGCGGCCGTACACTGAATGTGAACGAAGCTCGTCCTAAAACCGAGCGCAGCGGCGGTGGCGGAGGCGGCCGTGATCGCGGCGACCGAGGTGGACGCGGCGGTGGCGGCGGTGGACGCGGACGGTGGTAAGTTCGCTCGACCGTCGGCGTTAGACACGCGGTAACAGCTGGTTTCTTTCCGGCGGAACTTTCCCAGTTTGATGGCTCGCGATGGCCGTTGCCATGAGTTCCGGCGGCGGATAGCGGTTCTTGTTCCCTGTTCGAGTGGCGCCCGGCGCCCCAACCGGTTGCGCGCACTCTGATTGACACCCCCGGGCCATCGACCTAGACTGAAAAAGCTCTCCAAAACTCTGAGTTTGCCCTACCACGAGGATCCATGGGCTGGTTGCAGAACAAATACGAAAAGAATTTTCTGATCACCACCGTGGACTACGTCTTCAACTGGGCGCGTAAATCCGCGGTCTGGCCCATGACCTTCGGCCTCGCATGTTGCGCCATAGAAATGATCGCTTCTTCCACCGCGCGTTTCGATATTGCGCGCTTCGGCTCGGAGGTATTCCGTCCCAGCCCGCGGCAGAGCGATCTGATGATTGTGGCCGGCACCGTTACCCTCAAGATGGCTCCGGTGGTGAAGCGCATTTACGAACAGATGCCCGACCCCAAGTGGGTGATCTCGATGGGAGCATGTTCTTCAGTAGGCGGACCGTTCAATACCTACGCGGTGCTCCAAGGTGTGGATAAGATCGTTCCTACGGATGTCTATGTCATCGGCTGCCCTCCCCGGCCCGAAAATCTGTTTTACGCGCTGCTGAAGCTGCAGGACAAGATCGATCAGATGTCATTGGCCAAGAAGCCCACGGAAGTGCGTCTCCACGAAAACATGGTGGAGAACTTCAAGCGCCAGGTCATGATTGCCCAGACTTTGCAGCCCAAGTAGCTCAAGTAAGATTCCGTCTCTAGCGGACGGAAACGACTCCGATGACCCCGTTCACCAGACTCGCATCCGAAGCCGAACTCCCCGCCAACAATGAAGCCCGCGAATTCCCTTGTGGCGACCGGATAATCTGCGTGGCTAATGCCGGCGGAGTTGTGACAGCGATGGAGAATGTCTGCCTGCATCGCGGCGGCCCTCTGGGCCAAGGTACGGTGGAAGGTGGCAAGATTGTTTGCCCATGGCACGGCTGGCAGTGGGACCCCGCCACTGGCGCCGCGGTCCATAGTTCCAATGCGAAGCTCTCGATCTATCCCCTCAAGATCGAGAACGGAGAAGTGCTGATCGAAATGTAACTGTGTAGGGTAATAACCTGAGTAATGCGAGAAAGCAGCGGCACGAGAGGAATTTCAGTTCCTATCAGTTAGAATCTTTGGAAATTACTGCAAACGATTACCCAGTATTTTCAAGGCACGAGGATTAGATTGAGTCGACAAACCGCGGCTCCGCCGATTAAGACAAAGGTCGACATTCGATCCTATCTGACTATAGGATTTGCGGCCGTCTTTCTTCTGCTGCTGGCAGTGGCCGTCCTCTCTTATCGAAACGCGCAAAATCTGATCGAAGCCAGCGCCCTGGTGACCCACAGCGACCGGGTTATTTCCGAGCTGCAATCGACCCGGGCCACAATGAACCAGCTGGCGGCGGTGCAACATGATTCGTACTTCGCCAAATCCGGCAAGCACACCAATGCCTATCACGTTGGCGTCGCCTCACTGAAGCAGCACGTGCAAAGCCTTCGCCAAATGGTCACCGACAATCCCGAGCAACAAGCCCGCATAGGCCAACTGGAGCAGGCAATCGACACGAAGTTGCTGGCCGACGAACAACAGGGACAAGCACTATTAGGTGGAGGCCAGGCGTTACCCGAAGACGAGTTTCGCACCGCTCAGGCCGAGCGCATGCAGCGGATTCTCAGCGCTCTCGACACCATGCAATCCGAGGAAGAGCGCCTGCTGCACGAGCGCACGCGGCACGCGGATTCCGTAGCGACCGTGACCCTGCGGCTGATTACCGTGCTTTCCTTGGCTGCCTTTCTGGTGATTCTTGTTTCCGGCCTGCTGTTGACTCATAATCTTCGCGCTCGCGCGCAGATCCAGCGGGAACTCGCGGAAAGCGAATCGCGGTATCAGGATCTGTTCGACGGCGCTTCTGAGCTCATTCACGTGCTGTCGCCCGCGGGATGGTTCCTATACGCCAATGTCGCCTGGCAACGCACCCTGGGCTACAGCCCGGAAGAGATTTTGTGCCTGCGTCTCGCTGACGTGGTGCATCCAGACGACTTACCGGCAGCCCAGGAGACCTTCCGCCGCCTGCTGGGAGGAGAAGTGCTGAATCAGGTGGACCTGAGATTGAAGGGAAAGAATGGATCAATAATTCCGGTCATCGGCACGGCCAGTTGCCGGTTCTTGAATGGAAAACCGGCGTCGATCCGAGGAATCTACCGCGACGTAACCGAGCAGCGGCGAACGGAAGACGAGTTACGAAACGCGCAGCGGCAGCTGCAGGTGGCGTTTCAGAAGGAAAAGGAACTAGCCAGGCTCGACACGCTCACCGGCTTGCCGAACCGGCAGGCTTTTCTTGAAGCGCTCGATGCGGAACGCGCCCGGTCCTTGCGATATGGCCGCCTGGTCACGATTTCTTACGTGAACATGGAAGGTTTCAAGAAGCTGAACCACAGCATGGGTCGGAACGAGGGAGACGCGCTACTTGCCAGCATCGGCTTGACGCTCCGAACTTCCTTGCGGGCAAGCGACTTCGTGTTTCGTACCGGGGGAGACGAGTTCGCCATTGTGCTGCCGGAAACCGATGTACGGGCTTCGCGGTCTGTTCTGGAAAAGCTGCAATCCCGCCTGATTGCTTCCGTCGAAGCCGGCAACTGGCCGATCGAGTTCAATATCCGGGCAGCGACCTTCGCCAAGCCTCCACAATCTCTGGAAGCGATGATGAAGGTCGCGCATACCACAATTTCCGCCATCCATTCTGTCGAAAAGAACGCGGTCTCGGTTGCGCTGGTCTCAGCCGACGCCCAGGCGTAGGCTCGCCGCGTCCGAAAATCTTATTTGAATTGAAAAGGCCTGTTATCCGAGATAGCGGAGCATCTCTGTTTCGGGATTTTCAAATCCCGGGAAGACGTCTTCTACCGCGTGATTTCCCAGATGCCGGGTCACGGCTTCGCTGAGCACGGTGCGGAAATCGGTGGTCAGGGCCAGGTCGCGTCCCTGATTGAGTTGCTCGGGAGCCAGCCCCGGCCAGCGGCCATAAACTTTGCCGCCCTTCACCGGGCCGCCCATCACGAACATCACGTTGGCGTGGCCGTGATCGGTTCCGCGATTGCCATTCTCGCGGGCGGTGCGGCCGAACTCCGACATGGTGACCACCACCGTCTCTTCTGCCAGATCACCCAGGTCCATCCAGAACGCTGCCAGGGACTGGCCAGATCGCTGAGACGATTGGAAATCTGCCCCTGCACGCAGCCTTCGTTCACGTGGTGATCCCATCCGCCGATGTCGGCGAAGGCCACCTCGACTCCCAGGTTCGACTTCATCAACTGCGCCAACTGGCGCAGGATTTGCCCAGATCTCCGCGCGGATAATGCGCCCCTGGCGCAGGCGTGTACTGCGCCGGATCCGCCGAGCGCAACATGTGCACCGCGTGAAATGTTTCCTCCCCGGTGCCGTGCAGCACGGTATCCACCGACTCCGCGTACATGGATTCGAAGGTGTTGGTGAGCGGAGGCAGCGTCGAGTTGGGCCGCCGACCCCAAAGTCATTGATGTTGCTGACAGCAACCGCGGGCGCGGCGCCAGTGAAGATTCGCGGCAACGGCGGGCCCATGGCAACGGCGCGGAAAGCGGATGGCTCCGCCGGCCCCGGCAGCGAGCTGCAAACAGTCCGATTCAGCCAGCCATCTCGGCTGGACTTGAGTCCTGGCGTGCCCGACTCCATATAGTCCTGGGCATCGAAATGCGAGCGCGTCGGATCCGGCGACCCGGCGGCGTGGACCATGGCGAGTTGCTTCTGCTTCCACATCGGCTTCAACGCCGCCATGGCAGGATGCAATCCGAAAAATCCGTCCAGATCGACGACATCCCGCTGCGGAATATTGATCGTCGGACGCATGGCGTAGTAAGAGGATTCAGCATGCGGCACGACCATGTTCAGGCCGTCGGCCGCGCCCCGCTGGAAGATCACCACCAGCCGCTTGGTGCGGGCACTCGGCTCAGCCGCGTCCACGCGGCGCGCGCGAGAAAACACGGAATTGCAGTGGTGCCGACAACTGCAAGCGCCCTGTTACGAAGAAAAACCCGGCGTGTAATCGACATAGTGCATCTCGCTTCCCATGCCTGTCCCGGGCGGCCTACCTTCGCTGAAACTCCGGCGAACCCAGCAACAGCCCCGCAATCATTCCCACATCCGGCGCGCGTTCCGGATCATCCAGCCGGCCGCTGAGTTATTTTGGGTCTTGCAATTGCTTTTCGATGGTGTCGTGGGTCTGCTTCGAAACATCTCCGGCAAGCAAACGATGCTTCGAGCACGCCATCCTGTTCCGCGCTGGCTTCGACGGAGTCGAACCCAGCACTTCCGACGATCCAACTGCACGCCTGGCATCCTGCCCGAGGCCAGCGCCAGAGCAAAATTCATGCGGCTGAGAAGCGCGGCGGAATTCACCCAGCTCTCCGCCTGCATCGAATATCCGGTCGGAGGCTGCGCTCCGTAGAGCGGCATGCCCATCGTGTTCAACTCGCGCACCAGCGGCATGGGATTTTCGATGTCGGCTCCGCTGGCGCGCAGCGCGGAAGCCACGAATTCCAGCGGGGTCTTGACCTTGGCGCGATAGGCGCTCGGGCGTCCCAGAACTCCGGCGAGCGCAGCATGAGTGCGATAGCACCTCGCGCATGATCGCCGTCTGTCTTGAGAAACGTCTCCGCCATTCGCGTTCCACCAGAGCCGGAGGAGGATCGTCCGAAACGAAACGCTCGGCCAGCTTGGTGGAGATGAATTTCGCGGTCGCCGGATTGCGGGCCAACATGTTGCAGCACTTCCATGCCTTCTTTTTCGCCCGTTCTCGTGGATGCGCTCCCCGAGCACGATCTTCGCTCCCGGGTCGTGCATGCGCGGAGCGGAATATGAAACCGCCGCCGCTGGCGAGGCTGGTCCAGTGTCCAGCCGGTGAATACGCGGGCAACTTCAGTGACGTCCTTCTGGGTATAGCCGCCGTCCACGCCCAGCGTGTGCAGTTCCATCAACTCGCGGGCATAGTTCTCGTTGAGGCCGCGCGGAGCTTGCCTTGCCTTTGCTTCTGCCGGCTCCGGCCGCGGTGGGAAACCGCCGCTGCAATTCCGCGACGCGACGATAGCGATTTATCGGAACGCCCTGGTTCAGGGCAAGGCGCGAATCCGGGCCGACGCTCTGCCAGTTGTCCAGATAGCACAGCATCGCCGGACTCTTCGCCGTGGCCACCAGCAAGTCCTTGAACTTGCCGAACGCGTGCGGCCGGATGACATCGCGCTCGTAGCTGGTAACCAGGTAGTGATCCGGTCCTCTTGCCGATGAATACATTGAAGTGGTTGAACCAGAAGTCGGTCATCACCTCTTGCAGTTGGCGCTCGCTGTAAACCGCGCGCAGCAGTTTGGCCTCGGAGAGTTCGGCCGCGACCACCAGCTGCGGGCTGTACAGCGCCATCAGAGTCTCGCGCTGCTGCGGGCTCATGCCCTCAAGAACCTCTTCGCCGCGTCCCTTCAGCGAGGCTGCCAGAACGCGCTGCTGGTCGGGAGTCATGCTTAAGATCTTCTTCATTCGCTGCTCGGGCGGCAGGTCGAGCAATTCCTGCGACTCCAGATAGGCCGCCAGGCGATCGCTCCGGCGGCGTTGCATCTCCGCGGAATCGAGCTTCGGGTCAGCGCCGTCTTCGGCGTTGTCTGGCATATTCGCGTTGGCGCTCGTGTTGCCGGAGGAGGCGGCCTGGGGCGCAGGATTTTCATCCTGGGATTTTTCTTTGCGCTCTGCCTTCTCGCGGTAACGCGCCACCTGTGCCTCATAAATGGCGCGCTGCGAGGAGTCTCTCGGCATCGGCAGCTTGCCCTCCGCCACCGCCTTGATCACGATCGGCGGCGGAAAATTCTCCACGATCTCGCGAGTGCTCATGTGCAGGGTGCGGAAGGGGGCGAGCCGGGCCTCGGCCGCCGCGTCGTCAATCTTCTCGGGATGAAGCTGCTGGTCAATCCATTTATCGACACCGGTCGCCGTAACCCGTTCCACGTCTCCGGGACGCGGGCCGAAAGTCAGGCGATTCAGGGCATGGAGAGCACGCTTGTGCGCATCCATCTGCGAGGCGGCGCCGGAAGCGTCTTTTTTGCGGCCCAGCGCAAACTGCGCCGCCAGCGCCACAAGCAGTGTGGCGGCGAAAGCGGCAGCGATGCGGCGGGACGACAGCATTTTGGGCAAGTCGAGCAGACAGACGCTCTCCCGATTATCAACCCAATTGGCGGGAAAAGTTGCTGCCCATCTGATTACTTTAGGCAGCCGCTTCGACCACTTCGGCGCCGATCTCCGGCCTGGATTCGGCCCGCGTGCGCAGGCGGTACCAGATCACGATGGCAAGCAGCGAAAATACAAATATCACGGTCGATATGGCATTGATTTCCGGGGTGATACCGCGGCGCAGGCGTCCCCAGATTTCGAGCGGAAGAGTATTGTCGCGGCCGATCAGGAAAAAGCTGACCGCGATCTCATCCATGGAAAGCGTGAAGATCAGCAACGCCGCGCCGATGATTGAGAGCCGCAGGTTGGGTAGGGTGATGCGCCAGAAGGTTTGCCAGTAGTTGGCGCCGAGATCGAGCGACGCCTCTTCCTGGGCGCGGTCGAGCTTCTGCAGTCCCGCGAAAATCTCGGTGGTTGCAACCGAGATTAATGCCGTGCCGTGACCCAAAATGATAGTAAGTAAACCCAGCCTCACATTGGCTTCGCGAAACAGCATGAGCAGCGACAGCCCGGTAATAATTCCCGGCAGAATCAGCGGCAGCAGCACCAGCCGGCGGAACAGCGCTTTGCCGGGGAAGTTGGCGCGGTCGAGGGCCAGCGCCGCCGGAATTCCGAAGAGCAGGGCGATGGCGATAGCCGCAATCGCCACCTCAAAGCTGTTGAGCACGGAACTCCAGATGGCGTCGTCAGCAAGCAGCAGCCGGTACCAGTTGAGAGTGAAATGGCGCGGCGGAAATCCGCCCACCCCTTCCCCGTTGAACGAGTACACAATCAGCGTGACGATCGGCAAGTATAGAAATGCAAAAACCGCCAGCGGCATGCCAGGGCAGCCATCCCGAGCTGCGCTTCGCTTCGCGCATGGTCTTCAAACCCGGGGCTGCGGCACTCATCGGAAGCTCCATTTCTTTTCCAGATTTTCCGAAATGAAGAGCAGGCCAACCACCAGCGCCAGCATGCAGAAGGAAATCGCCGCACCCAGCGGCCAGTTGTATGCCGCGCCGAAGAGGCTGACCACGATGTTCGAGATCATGATGCCGCTCGGCCCTCCCAGCAACAGCGGAGCCAGAAAGTCGCCAAGGCTGAGCACGAACGCGAAAGTGGCTCCCGCCAGAACCCCGGGAATCGACAGCGGAAGAATCACCCGCCAGAAAGTCTGCAGCGGCGACGCGCCCAGGTCGTGCGAAGCCTCAACCAGATTCCGTGGGATGTGTTCCAGCGAAGCAAAAATCGGCAGGATCGCAAACGGCGTGTAGATGTGCGTGAGCGTCAGCACCACCGCGAACGGGCTGTAGAGCAGGAAGTCCAGAGGATGCTGCGTCAGGTGAACGTATTGCAGCAGCGTATTCAGCACGCCGTCGCTGCCGAGAATCGTCTTCCACGCATAGGCGCGCACCAGATAGCTCACCCACAGAGGAATGATCACCATCTGGTAGAGAAGCTCCTTTCGCTTCCCCGCATGGAACGACAGGTAATAGGCAAGCGGATAACCCAGCAGAAGCGAGAAGAGCATCACCCGCGCGGCGATCCACATCGAGCGAAACAGCGTTTGCAGATAAACGTTCACCCGCAGCAGCTCGCGGTAGTTATTCAGGTTCCAGGAATGAACAATCACCTGCGACGGAGAGACCGACCAGAAGCTGTAGCAAAACAGCAGCGCATAGGGCACCAGCAGGAACGTCGCCACCCAGACCAGGGGAGGCAGCGCGACGGCGGCGCGATAGGCGCGAGAGAACATTCAGACCCTCTCCTCGGAATCGCGCACCGGAATGGCATCGGCGGGAGAGAATTCCAGCTGCAGAGTCGCCGGACAGTGCCCTCGGCTCGCCGTCCGCACAACGAACAGCATGCCGCCGCACTCCACCTGCAGCAAATCGGTAGCGCCGTGAAATGCCTGGTGCTTGAGCGCGCCGGCAAAGCGCACCGCGACGGGCGAGCTCTCGCTGCTTGCGCTTGCCGTCCGAATATTTTCCGGACGCAACGACAGCAACACCGGGCCCTCCGGCAGATCGGTTTTCCAGGACAGCGACGCGCAACGCGCGACGCCGTGTTTCACATCCGCACGCAGCAAGTTCGTGTGCCCGATGAATTGCGCCGTGTAGGCAGTCGCAGGACGGCTGTAGATCTCGCGCGGCGAAGCCACCTGCTCCAACTCTCCCGTCCGGAGCAGGGCGATGCGGTCCGACATCACCATCGCTTCTTCCTGGTCGTGAGTCACGAACACGAACGAGATGCCAACCTCGCGCTGCAGCGATTTCAATTCAATCTGCATCTGGCGGCGGAGATTGGCGTCCAGCGCGGAGAGCGGCTCATCCAGCAACAGCAGCCGCGGACGGTTCACCAGAGCCCGTGCCAGCGCGATACGCTGCTGCTGGCCGCCGCTGATCTTCGAAGGCTTGGAGCGCGCATAGGCCGTCATCTTGACCATCGCCAGCGCTTCCTCGACTCGGGCGGCAATCTCGGCCTTCGCCGCGCGGGCCACTTTCAGACCGTAGCCGACGTTCTGCTCCACCGTCATGTGCGGAAACAATGCGTAGTGCTGAAACACGGTATTCACCCGGCGGCGGTACGGCGGCAGCAGATCGAGCCGCTCGCCAGCCATGGTGATTTCGCCGGAATCCGCGTACTCGAAGCCTGCGATGATGCGCAGCAGCGTGGTTTTTCCCGAGCCGCTTTCGCCGAGGATGGTGAGAAATTCGCCTTCCGCGATTTCCAGCGAGATGTCGCGGAGCACGGGATTCTTGCCGAACGACTTGGCAAGATTGCGGATGGCGAGCAGCGGCGCCGAAGGCTTGCTCGCATCAGCGACATTGGCAGCAACAGCCATGGTTGGAGAATTTGCCGGATGCTGTCGTTCAGAGTCTGCTTGCAACTTTGCCGCTCTACTGCGCCGCCTTCACTTCGTTCCAGATCTCGTTGTACTTGGCGCGGCGCGGAACATTCTGCCAGAAGTAGAGACGCTTCTGGTAGTTGTCCACGTCATCCAGGTGCAAGCTCTTGATCTCATCCGCGGTCATGAATTGCGCCGCATGCGGATTCGCCGGGGTGTATCCGGTCACGTCGGTGACTTTCTTCTGGGTCTGCGCCTGCACCATGAACTCCAGAAACTTGTAAGCCAGTTCTTTGTTCTCGCTGCCCGCGGTGATCATCAGGTGGTCGATCCAGCCAGTAGTGTTTTCTTTCGGAATAGTCTCGCCGACGGGAAAGTTGATCTTGCGCAGCTGGTTGGTCATCAACGGCCAGCCCATGGCCGCGACCACTTCATGGTTCTGAAACAGGTTGGTGAGTTCGCCGCCGGTGGACCACATCTTGCGGATGTTCGGCTTCAGCGCCAGCAGCTTGGTCTTCACCGCGTCCAGTTCCTGATCGCTCAGGTTATAGAGATGGCTCGGGTCCGGCTTATCGTAGCCGAGCAACTGCGCCGCCATGTACATGGTGGAAAGATCGTCCCACACCGAAATCTTGCCGCGATACTTCGGGTCCCACAGCACATTCCAGCTATCCGGCGCCTGCTTGAAGACGCGTGGTGTCGTAGATCAGCGGGTCGGGACCCCACATGAAAGGGACGCCATAAACCTGTCCGTTCACTCGCACCAGCGGAAGGCTGGTCAGCTGCGGCGAAAGCTGGCTGTAGCTGGGGATCTTCGACAGATCGAGCGGAGCCGCCAGTCCGGCAGCCGCGATCGAAGTGGCAACGTCGCTCGAGGGCGAGATTACGTCGTAGTTTCCCGCGCTGCCGCCGCGCAGTTTGGCCACCAGTTCGTCGCTCGATCCCATGTACGACGCCGAAACTTTGCAATGGTTCTGCTCTTCGAAGGCATGAACGTAAGAAGGATCCGCATAGCCCTCCCACACCAGCAGGTTGAGCGTAGGAGTCTTCTTGCCGCAGGAACCGAGCAGCAACACGCCCGTGCCGAGGAGCAGAGCCAGCAGGAAGCGCCGCATCAAGGCTGCGCTCCCCCGCCACCACTCGCCGCGGCATGATCCGCCGGCACCGCTGCGGCAGCGGCCCAGTCCTTCGACTGATAGACCACCTTGCCGCCAATCATGGTCACAAGCACTTCGGTGCCGGCAATCTTCATGGGATCAATCTTGAACAGGTCCTGCGAGAGCACGATCAAGTCGGCGAGTTTGCCGGGCTCGAGCGAGCCTTCCGTCTGTTCGCGGCGTCCACCGTATGCCGCTCCCAGCGTGTAGCCCTTGATCGCATCTTCCAGGCTGATGCGCTCGTTGGGAACGAATCCGCCGGGAGGATTCCCCTCACGAGTCTTGCGCGTGACGGCATTCTGCACTCCGGGCCACGGATTCAGCGTCACCACCGGCCAATCGCTGCCGAAAGCGAGATGTCCGCCCGTGCTCTCGATGCTGTGCCACACCCAGGCCCGGCTGGCGCGGTCGGGACCGGCGTTGCGCGCCCAGATGTCGAGCGTGTCATGGTCAGGATAAGCATGCAGCGGCTGAAAGCTTGCAATCACTCCCAGCTTGCCGAAGCGCGGAATGTCCTGGGCAGTGACGGTTTCGATGTGCTCGATGCGAGGACGTTTATCGTGAGTGTGGTTCGTCTCCTCCGCCTGCTGATAAGCGTCGAGCGCGGTGCGGACCGCCCGATCTCCGATGGCATGCGTAAAGATTTGCAGTCCCCGGCGATCGAGTTCCGTGACCGCCTGATCGTATTTCGCGGGGTCCCAGAATAATTTTCCAATTTGCGAAGGATCGTCGCTGTAGGGCGTGAGCATGGCGGCGGTGTGCGCCTCCACCACGCCGTCGAGCATCGTCTTCACCGCTCCCCCGGAGATCCAGTCATCGCGGTAAGTTTTGCGGGCGTTCTCGATTGTCTCAATCTCGTCGGGCCTCAGCTCCGGCGGATCGAGAAAGTACGCAATGTAGAACCGCAGGGTCAGCGCATTCTCCTTGCGAAGCTGGTCGAACAGATCGAGCCACTCGAAATCTCCGCCGGCGCTGTGCACCCGAACCAGTCCGTGTTTATTCGCTTCCTGCATTCCCAGGCGGAGCGCGGTCAGCCGCTCTTCGCGCGTGGGTTTCGGCATCAAGCTGGAAACCAGATGGCCGGCGTGTTCTTTCAGTGCCCCCGTAGCCTCGCCCTTCTCATCGCGAACAATTTTGCCGTTGGCGGGATCGGCAGTTTCCCTGGTGATACCCGCCATTTCCAGCGCTTTGCTGTTTGCCCAGGAGCTATGCCCATCGAAGGCGACCAGAAACACCGGACGGTCGGGAACCACCTCGTCCAGATATTTCTTGTCCGGCAATCCAGAAGGCGCAAAGGTCGGGTAAGTCCATCCCATGCCGGTGATCCAGGGCTCGTCGGGATGCGCCGCGGCATATTCCTTTACCCGCTTCTGGATTTCCTGAACCGTTTCCGCGTCATTCAAATCGACCTGAGTCAGGCCGAGCGATCCCTCCATGAAGTGAATGTGGCAGTCCACAAAGCCGGGCAGCACCAGTTTGCCTCCAGCGTCAATCACTTTGGTGGAGTCGCCGCGGTAGGCGGCAATCTGCTTTTCGCTGCCGACCGCGATAATCTTCTCTCCGCGGATGGCCAGAGCCTCTGCCCACGGCTGTTTTGCATTCACCGTATAAATGCGGGCGTGGGTGAGGATGACGTCCGCCTTGTCCGAAGACTGTGCGAAGGCGGAAGGAAGGCAGGCTGCAAGCAGCAAGAGAACCACCAGGACGCGGAATTTCGGTAGCTGCGGCATCGGTCAGTCTCCGTTCAGTCAAATAGTTTGAGAACGCAGTTCGGTCATCTCTCGGAACGACACGCACACAACCAACTGAAATTCAGCATCCCGCGGATGATCAGAACGTCGGCGGCGTGTTGATCCACAACACCCAGGTTTCCGTCTTGCCCGGGTTCTTCCACGTGTGCGGCACTGCACTTTCGAAGTAGAAACTGTCTCCCGGCTTGAGCCGGTACGCCTGCCCGTCAAGCGCGATGTCGAGTTCTCCGCGCAACAGGTACAGAAATTCCTCTCCCTCGTGGGTATAAGACTCGCCGCTGCCCGCCCCGGGCGCAACCCGGAAAAGGTGCGGCTCCATCACGGTGTCGCCCCACGCCAGCAGTTCCATGCGGACGCCGGGCCCGGCTTCGAGCACCTTGCGCTGTTCCGCCGAAACCAGTCGGCTATTGGATTCCGCCGGATCGAAAAAATCAAGAATGTTCGTCTTGTAAAACCGCGCCAGCTTGCGCAGGGTGCCGACCGATGCGCTCATGTTCGAGCGCTCCAGGGCGCTGAGGAATCCCACCGAAATGCCCACCGCGCTCGCCACCTGCGCCAGCGAAAGCCCGCGTTGGGTGCGCAGCTGGCGCAAGTGCGAGCCTATCGCAGCGGCGGCCCTGTTCCGGGCGGGGACGCACCGCTCCATCGCGCTTCAGCATTTGCACGATCGCCGGGGCGTTCAAACCCCGCACCCGGCGCAGGAAGCGCGCGCGCTTCAGCAACTTCACATCGTCGGCGGAATAAAGCCGGTACTTGCTTGCGGTGCGTTGCGGACGCGTAAGCCCCAGACTCTCCCACGAACGGATCACCGAGGGCGAAACCCCGACCAGCCGCGCCACGTCACCGATCTTCAAATAGGGCTTGGTATTCGCAGCCGACATGAACTGGATAAATTCCTTTTATATGTCTGCCGGTCAAGAGCTTATGAGCTACTTTTTGCTTGACAGCGATGCGGAAGGTTCTCTAACCTTGCGCGATTATAGCAAGGTTCTAATCCCAGACAAGCACTTTGTCCCGGCTTTTCACCGTCGATTCGGAGGTTCGTATGCACACCTTCACCGCGCCTCGCGTGGCAACGTTGTGTCTCGTTGTCCTCAGCCTCGTAGCCGTGTTTGTATCGGCAGCGCAAGCCCAGAGTACCGGCGGCAGAGTGCTGGGGCGTGTTTCCGACCCCAGCGGTGCAGTTGTGGCCGGAGTAAAAATCACCCTGACTAACACCGCTACCAGTGTCAGCCGCGATGTGACCACCAACGCCGATGGAGACTACGTATTCGTAGAGGTCGTGCCCGGCCCCTACCAGGTTCAATTCGAACACGCCGGCTTCAAAACCAATATTCAGAAAAGCGTCACCGTCGAAGTCAACCAGGTTGTGACCTTGAACAATGTCCTCCAGCTGGGGACCACGCAGGAAGTCGTCGAAGTCACCTCCGAAGCGCCGCTGGTCGAAACCACCAGCACCCAGATGGGCGCGGTGGTGAACTCGCGCGCCGTATCGCAGCTTCCCTTGAACGCCCGTGACACTTACCAGTTGCTGCAATTGCAACCGGGCGTGCAATCGCAGACCGGCATCGGACCTGTTCTACGGCAGCGATCGTGCGGGCGTGGTCTCAGTCAACGGCGGGCGTGGCCGCTCCAATAATTTCAGCGTGAACGGCGGCGACGCCAACGATCAGTTCGCCAACCTACCCGCCGTGGAACCCAGTCCTGATTCGATTGAAGAGTTCCGGGTTCTCACCAATACCTTCGACGCCGAATATGGCCGCAACTCCGGCGCAGTCGTGAACGTCATCACGAAATCCGGGACCAACGCCTTCCATGGCAACGTCTTCGAATTCTTCCGCAACACCAATCTGAATTCGCAAGGGATATTTCGACATCGAGAAGCCGGCCTTCCACCAGAACCAGTTTGGTGGAACCTTCGGCGGACCAATTCGGAAGGACCGTACCTTCTTCTTTGCCTCCTATGAGGGCCGCCGCATTCGTCAGGGCAAGTCATCCGATTCGATCACTGTTCCCACCGAAGCTGAACGGGCAGGTGATTTTTCCGGCCAGAGTATCTTCGCCGGCACTCTTACCGACGATACTGCTGCCGAGGCCCTTAACAATCGTCCGGGGTGCGCGACAGCCGTGGGATTGAGCTCCATCACCGCAGGCACCGATTACTCGGATCTTTTTCCCGGTAACATCATTCCCGCCGAATGCATGGACCCAACCGCAGTGGATCTGATGAACCAGTTCGTACCGCTCTCCAACCGGCCGGATGGAACCTTCCAAACCGTCGCGGGAATTCACAAGGACCGCACTGACCAGTTCACCCTCAAGTTTGACCACCGCATCAATGACAAACAGAACCTGTCGGCTTACTACTACTTTAACGATAGCAATCTGTTCGATCCGTATGCGAAATTCCAGGCGGGTGGCGCAACCACCCTGGGCTTCGGCGCCACCACCCTGGAGCGCTATCAGCAGCTGAACTTTACCCACAATTGGACCATCAGCAACAACGTGGTGAACGAAGCCCACTTCACCTACTTCCGGGAATCGCAGGGAACATTCCTGCACCCCCAGCACACCTCCGACATCCACGACGTTTGCGCCACGGTCTCGTCTGATCAGTGCTTCAACGATCCCAACAATCCCGACCTTGGCATCCATCCCGGGCTGGGCGCCAGCCGTGAAGGCGTTCCTTTCGTGAGTGTTTCTGGCCTATTTACCTACGGCAACAACCTGGAAGGAGAAATCCCCCAGACCGGCAACACCTACCAGTGGTCTGACAACCTGAGCTGGGTCAAGGGAAGCCATACCATGAAATTCGGCACCGATATCCGCCGCCAGATGTTCGACCAGACCCTCTACTACAACGTGAACGGGCTCTACGACTATTACGGCGGCGGGTCTAATGACGTCGTCAGCGACGACCTGATGCCCAATTACCTTCTCGGCTTCCCCGATGATTTCAGTCAAGGCTCGGCGCAGATCGAGAAGGTTCGCAGCACGATTTTCGCTGTCTTCGCCCAGGATAGTTGGAAGATGCGGAAGAACCTCACCCTCAACTACGGTGCTGCGCTGGGAACTGTTCACTCCGCTCACCGACATCAGCGGCCATGTGCAGAGCTTCCGCCCCGGTCAAACCAGCACCAAGTATCCCTGCACCGATACACTCCCTGAGAATTGCCCTGTCGGTTTAGTGGTTCCCGGCGACCCGGGTGTTCCTGCCGGTCTGACCACTACGTATTACAAGACATTCGCTCCCCGGGTAGGAATCGCCTGGAGTCCTGGGGATTCCGGCAAGACCAGTATTCGCGCCGGTTGGGGCATGTTCTACAACCCCATGGAGCAGTTGGTTCTGGAGCAGTTCAGCGCTGAGCCACCCTTCGGCGGCAGCAACATCATCAATGCCCCCCTGTTCAACACGCCCTACCTGCAGCAGGACGGCACCATTAAGCCGAACCCATTCAATGGAATCATTGATCCTCCGGCAGGCCAGGACCCCGACTGGCAGAAATTCCGTCCGCTGCTGCTCTATGGCCAGTTCCAGCCGCACCTGCGCACCCAGTACTCCGCCCAGTACAACCTGAACATCCAGCGCGAGCTCACCAAAGATCTGGTGTTCCAGATCGGCTACGTGGGATCGCAGGGCCACCGCCTGCTGGCCAGCCATGACGTCAATTATGGCAATCCGCAGACTTGTCTGGATCTGCACGCCATCTCAGAGGCCAGCGGCGACGCCGACGTGGATTGCGGCCAGTTCTATGCCGACAGCTCATTCTTCGTCCCCGGCAGCGACATACCGGACGGCTTCACCCTGCATCTGCCTTATGGATCCGTTCCCACCGTAACTGGCGGCCCCGGAGCTCCGGACATCACTCTGGTGGGCCTACGGCCTTATTCGTCACCCAATTGCGAGCCGACGACCGGCGTAGGCTGCCCCACCGACGGCACTCCGGTCTTCTCCAGCATCTTCGCCGAAGACACCATCGCCAACTCCAACTACAACTCGCTGCAGGCTTCTCTCGAAAAGCGCTTTTCCCATGGCCTGCAGGCGAATATCGCTTATACCTGGAGCAAGTCATTCGACCAGGCCTCCAGCTTCGAAGGCGAACTCAACCCGATCAATTTCCGCAACAGCTACTCGCTTTCTCAGTTCGACGCCCGCCACCGGATTGTGCTCAGCTACATCTGGCAACTCCCCGTGCCCAAGTATTCGGGATTTGCCGGTGCGGTGGCCAGTGGGTGGGACCTTTCCGGCATCTACACTTATCAGACTGGATTCCCCGTTCGCATCACTTCGTCCTCAGACAATGAATTGATGTACAGCGCCTTTTTCGAGTACCCTGGCGAGCCCGATCAAATCTCGCCTTTCAACTCCGGCAAGACCTCAAATCAGAATGGCATCTACTACTTCGACCCGAATGCGTTCACCGAAGACACCACCTTTGGCCGCATCGGCAACGCTCGGCGTACCTACTGCTGCGGTCCGCCGATCAACAACTTCGATCTGGCGCTGCACAAGGTTTTTGCCATGGGCAGCAGCGAAGACAAGCGTTTAGAATTCCGCGCCGAGTTCTTCAATCTGTTCAATCACACGCAATTCAACAATCCGGACGGCAACATCACCGACGGGACCGACTTCGGGCGCATCTTCCGCGCCAACCAGCCCCGCCTGATGCAGTTCGCCCTGAAGTTCTTTTTCTAGACTTTCAGGCAGTGTTTCCGGCCGGGCAGCGCACGCTGTCCGGCTTTTTCTTTTTCGCGACGCTCATTTGCACGTTGCCCCAGCGCGCGCTCCCCGAGTCACCTTGGTAACTAGGAATTACGGGTTCCTCTGTATTGCGACTAAGGGAGAGGTGTGGCACTACTGTGAGAGTCACAGTTTTGCCGGGGTCTCAGGAGTCCATCAGGCTTTCGCCTGATCCTGAGCAAAATTTCGGAAGCCGAGCGCGAGCTGTCTCGTACTTCCTCGGAAGAGGTGAGCCAGTGCCAGTTCGCATTCTGATTGCCGACGACGACAAGAACATTCGCCTGCTGATGCGGCGGATATTGGAAGGCCATCCCGATTGGCAGGTGTGCGGTGAAGCGGCCAATGGCCTCGAGGCCATCGACAAAGTCGTAGAACTAGCGCCCGACATCCTCATCATGGACTTAGGCATGCCGGTGATGACCGGCCTGCAGGCGGCCCATGAGATGTCTCAGACCCATCCCCGCCTTCCCATGCTCCTGATCAGCGTGCAGGAGGTTTCGAGGCAACTGGCGCAAGTGGCCCGGAACGCTGGGTTTGGAGGCGCTGTCACCAAGAGCAGCGGGAGCGAGGTGGTTGAAGGGGTGAAGGCCCTCTTGCGCCATGAACCTTTCTTCCATATCATCGACGATTCGCACAGCTGGCTGTCCAGTAGCCCGCAATAAGCATCCATCCCCCATGGAAGAACGCGACTTTTTCGACGAGCGCCCCGACAAGAAGCCTGCAACCCTGAATTGCCCGCACTGCCACCAGTCCGCAGAATACGAGATCACCTGGCTGGTCCGGACCAAGAAGCGCAACCTACCGCCCCGCGCCGACGAGCGCGACCGTGCCCGCTTCGCCAAAGCCCGCTCCTACATGCTGCGGAAAGATGACATGATGGTCTGCAAGAATATGCGTTGCCGCAAGCGCTTCGAAGTGTCGAGTGTCCAGTCGGTGGTATTCACGGAATAGTTGCTCGTTCGAGCAACGCCCAGCCTACGGCCTTCCTGGCAAAACCTATGCGCTGGCTTTATCGATGAGCGGCAGCGCGGGTTCTTCGTCCCTGGCTGCATCGAGCTCCAGCTGCTCCTGCCCGCTGAGCGCCGTGACCCTGCCCCGGTAGGTCTTGAGGTGCGTGGAAGCCTTGTCGAACGCCTCCTGGGCTTTGCTGAGGCTCTTCCCCACATTTTCGAACTGGTTCTGGAAGTAGTCGAATGACTTCTGCGCCTTTCCTAATTCCTGGCGGCTCTTCTCAAACCGGCTGGCGACTTCGTACCACTTGTGAACCAGTGCAATGGTCTGCAAGGTCATCAGGAGGGTATTAGGGGAGACCGGAAACACATGCTGCTGGTTTAGCCAGTCCGCCAGCTCGCGATGGCGCACCGTCTCCATGTAGAGCGTTTCGCTCGGCAGGTACATTAACGCGATGTCGGTAGTGCCATTCTCCGGCTGAATGTACGCCTTGATTCGCCTGGCTTCGGTCTTTACCACCCGCACCAGTTCGTGGCGGGCCAGCTCCACCTCGCCTGCATCGTTGCTTTCGAAGAGCGCCAGCACCTGCTCGCGGGGAAACTTCGCATCGATGGGCAGCCGCCGGTCCGGAAACTGGATGATGGCATCCGCCCGTCCGCCACCCTCCCCGGGCGAAGCCTGCATCTCGAACATGTGCGCCGGCAGAAAATCCGACAACAGCCGTTCCAGGCTGGCTTCGCCGAAGTGCCCGCGCAAGTGCGGCAGCTTCAGCATATTGTTCAAATCGTTGATGGAATGGCCAATCGCCCCCACTTCGCGCAGCTGCTCTTCCGCCGCCTTCAGATGCTGCTGCACCTTCTCAAACTGGGCAAAGCCTTCCTTGATGTTCTGGTCCAGTTTCTGCTGCACCTGCTCGGTAATCGACATCAAGCGCGCATCCACCCGGTCGCGGATGGAATCCAGACTGTCAGCCGTCTTCTTGTTCAGCCCGTCAAATTCAGACTTCAACTGCGAAGTGGTCAGCGCCAGCGACGAGGTCAGTTCGGTGCGGGCTTCCTTCAGCCGGTCCGACTGCTCCCTCCGTCCGGCAGACATCTGCTCCTCTACCGAGCCGCGAATGGCGGTAAACCCGTCACTCAGCCGGTCCGCAACCTGTTGCCGCAGATCGCCCTTGGTCTGCTCCAGCCGCATCGCCATATCGGCGGTAGCTGCCGCAAACTGCCGGGTCATAGTCTGGTGCAGGGATTCGGACTGCTCCGCCAGCCGGGTCAGCGCCTGGGCCTGGGAGGAAGATTTCGAAGCCTTCTGGAATACCAGGACAAGAAGAACCAGCAGCACCAAGTCCGCAACGCAGGTCAGTACAAAAAGGAAAGCCAGCAAGAATGCCCCCGTGATATCGTGCTTAGCTGGATTCTAGAGTGAGTTGGGGAGAAACAAAAGGGAACTTTTGCCGCCCTGTTTCCGAATAAGAGTTCAGTGGGATTCCTAGCGACATGTTTCGCGCCATAGCCGCTGTTTCCATAATTCTGCTGGCTTGTCCCCTATTGGCGGGGGCTGCCGTCATGCCGAGGCTGGAGCGCGACGTGCTCATTGCTTCCGATGCCGCGCCATCTCAGACCGCTAATAGCTCGCAATTCAGTTTCGACCCGGACGCCGAGCGGCAGCTGATTGCCCTGGCAAATCGCGCCCGCACCAGGGCCGGAGTGACCGCTCTTCAGCCCGATGAAGGTTTGGCCCGTTCGGCTCGCACCCACTCCGAAAGTATGGCCGTTCACGGCCAGCTTTCGCATCAGTTTCCCGACGAAGTTTCTCTCACCATCCGCATGGCCGGCTACACCACTCTGTTTCTCGATGAGGCCGCGGAAAATGTGGCGTGGGGCCCGAATCCCGATCAGATCCACGAGAGCCTCATGCATTCCACCCAGCATCGCGAAAACCTGCTGCGGCCCTCCTACAACGTGGTCGGTATCGGAGTGGTTCGCAGCGGAGGCAAGCTCTACGTTACGGAAGACTTCGGTCACAGCCTGCCCAGATATTCGGCGGAGCAGGCTGAAGAGCTGGTCGCTCAGAACATAGGAAAGCTGCGCGGAGATTTGCCCGCCCTCCAGCGTCGCGACGGCGCTGCCGCCAGGGTCCAGGCCTGCTCCAGCGGGGCAAAGGGCACATCACATTCCAAGAATCCTAACGACCCGAAAGGGCGATACTTCGTCCGCTATAGCAGCATGAAACTCGATGATCTGCCACCCACCGCGCAGAAGGTCGTCAAAGACCCCACGCTGCAAGCTTTCGCCGTAGGCACCTGTTTCGACCACCCTCCGGCTTATCCCAACGGAGTGTATTGGGTGGTCGTGGTCTTCTACTAAACGGCCGCAATGGGATAAGTTGGGCAGCTCCCGACGATCCTCACCAAGCAGGATGCCGCAAACCCCGCTCCAAATGCGGGATCACCGGCATTCCCTGCCCCTTTCTCTGTGCTAACCTTCTCATGGCGATTGCCGGAAATGGCGGAGAGTCCCAATATTCGCGTGGGTACGGCGGGCTGGTCATATAAAGACTGGGAAGGAATTTTCTATCCGCCGGAAGTGTCGCGCAAGAAGATGCACCCCCTGGAAGTGCTGGCGCGGACCTTCGACATGGTGGAAATTAATACCTCGTTCTACGGCCATATCAAGCCGGAATTGGCCAAGCTCTGGGCGCGCAAAGTGGGCGCGGTGAACCCCAAGTTTGTGTTCACTGCCAAATTGCACCGTTCGTTCACTCATTCCTGGCTGGCCGCCATGGAGCCCACTTCCGCTGCTACCATCAAGCCTAACGACGAAGACGAACGCCTGGCGCGGGAAGGCCTCAGCGCCCTCGCTGCGACGGGAAAGTTCGCCGCGCTGTTGATCCAGTTTCCGATTTCCTTCAAGAACACGCCGCTGAACCGGGAATACATCGAAATCCTGCTGCGCCAGTTCATCGAATATCCGCGCGTGGTGGAAGTGCCGGCACTCCAGCTGGGACAACCCCGAAACCATCGCCACGCTCGAGCAACAGAACGTGTCATTCTGCAACATCGACCAGCCACTGATCGGACGGTCGCTCGAAGCCACCGAGCATGTGACCGCGCCGGTTGGCTACGTTCGCCTGCATGGGCGCAACTACGACCAGTGGTTCGAGTCTGATAATCGCAACGACCGCTACAACTACCTCTACAAAGAGCCAGAACTGGCGGGATGGAAAGCCAAGATTGAGCGCATTGCGAAGAAAGCCGAAGTCACTTTCGTGGTGGCCAACAACCACTTCGAAGCCAAAGCAGGAGTCAACGCCCTGCAACTGAAACACATGCTAAGCGGCCAGCGAGTGAAGGCCCCGGAGCCCTTGCTCAAGCACTATCCCGACCTGAAAAAAATAGCCGACCCCATCGGCGATCGCGGCCCCGCCCTCGAATTCTCTCTGCTGGCATAACACGAAAACTAATACACTCTGTCATCCTGAGCGAAGTGGCCGCTCGCGAAGCGGGAGGCCGAGCAGTCGAAGGACCCCTTTCCCCTCCGCAGAGCCACTGGCCGGTAAGGGAATTCCCACGCAAGCCCACCTCACGAACCCCCGCGCGCCCCAAACTCCTCCGCCGCCGCAACCACAGTATTGCAATGAATCCTCACCGTGTCCTCCACCTCGCGGGCGTACCCCCCGGCATACGTCACCATCACCGGAATCCCCCGCGCCTTCGCCACCCGGAACACCAACTCGTCCCGCCGCTTCAGCCCGTCAATCGTCAGCGCCAACCCTCCCAGCTGATCTTCACGGTAGGGATCAGCCCCCGCGATGTAGCACAGCAGATCAGGCTCGAACTGCCGCAGTCCCGAACTCAAAGCGTTATCCAGCCAGGCCAGATAGTCGTCGTCGCCAGTCCCATCCGGCAAGTCCACATCGATGGAGGACGCCGGCTTATACATCGGATAGTTGTTATGTTGATGCAGCGAGATGGTGAACACGTCTCCGGCATGAGCGCCGCGCATCTTGCCTGGGTTGGCGGAGGCCGCTTTGCTCCCGGGACCTTCCACAGTCTGCGGGCCGGCGGAAGGCAACGGCTGGCTCTGGGTCCGCGTGCCCGCGAAAATCGCCGCCGTACCGTTCCCCTGGTGGACGTCGCAATCCACGGTCATGGCGGTTCGGATCTTATCGTCGCGCTGCATGCGGCGGATGGCCACCGCCACGTCGTGAATCATGCAGAAGCCCTCTCCATGGTCAGGGAAAGCGTGGTGGAAGCCTCCGCCGATGTTGAAGGCAGCGCCGTCTTTGAGGGCATGCTGCGCCGCCAGAATCGAACCACCCGCCGCCAGCCAGAACGCGCGCACCAGCTCGGGAGAATAGGGAATCTCCATCTCCAGTTCTTCGCGCGGCGACAGCGCGCCGGTCTTCAACTTGTTTACATACTCTGGGCGATGCACCAGCAGGATGTCCTGGTCGGAAGCAGGCTGGGGAGTGAGGAAATCCGAGGCATCGGCAACCCTGGTGTCGAGCAGCCGCTGATGGACGCGGCGGTACTTCTCCGCGGGAAAGACATGCTGCCCAATAGGCAGGTAGTAGTCGTCGCTGTAGATGAGCTTGAAAGGGAGCATGGAACGTCGCCTCGATGATATCAACCTGTCATCCTAAGCCGAGGGAAGATACCTCTGCACTTGCCATCGTGCCTATATGGATTGAGTCTGATCTCTGGATGCAACTGAGTTGGTCTTGATTACTTTCTCTTGGAGGGGACCGCCTGCACCACCGGCCTACGGATCGGCACGATGGCGCCTTTGGATGGGTCGGCAGCGGCGTTGGCGCGGGTCAGCACTTCTTCCTGGATGTACTGCACGAACTCCTGAATCTGCAGCTGCATCTCTTCCATGCGCTCGCGCATTTGCAGGATGATGGCGATGCCGCTGATATTCACGCCCAGGTCGCGCGCCAGGTTCAGGATGAATTCCAGCCGCTGCAGGTCTTCGTCGGTGTAGAGGCGGGTGTTGCCCTCGGTGCGTGATGGCTTCAGCAGTCCCTCGCGCTCGTAGAGGCGCAGCGTCTGCGGATGGATGCCATACATCTCCGCCACCGACGAGATCATGTACGCGCCTTTGGATTTGCGTTTCGTCATTCGAGTCGCCGCGGACCGCCCCACCCGCAAGGTTCGCGGGAAGCTGCTCAATCTGATACTACCGAAAAAGCAAAAGAGACGCAGCAAGCTGCGCCTCTTGAAGTCCTCCAGGTGCTATTGACTAAACCGTCTCCGGCTTGTGTGCCACCTGCAACCCCGCCGGACGCAAAGCCAGGCTCACGAAGTACGCCGCCACCCCCGCGCCAATCAGAATCAAGCCCAGGGTGAAAGCGCTCATCCCCCAAACCTGCTCGCTCTCGCTACGCACCACCGAAAAGCCAAGCAGAAGCAAGGGAGCCAGGCCGACCGCGATGGCTCCAACCGTCCCGCCCGGCACCCGGAAGGGACGCGGCAGATTCGGCTCGCGGAAGCGCAACACCGCCAGCGCCACAAACTCCAGCATCAGGCTCACTCCGTAGAGCAGAAGGTCAATCGTCACCAGCCGTGCGAAGCCCAGCCCAAGGCACATCGCCCAGCCGATCGAACAGGCCAGGATCGCTACCCAGGGCGCCCGCGTCCTGGGATGCAGCTTGCCAAACACCTTGGGCAGCATGCCGTCCTGCGCCATGGCCAAGGGCAGGCGGGAGTAGCTCATCACCAGCGCATTGAACATGCCGAAGGCGCTGACCATGCCTCCTAGAACCAGCCCGACGCGCAGCACCGGCCCGCCCAGCAGTCCGGCGATGTCAGCCCATGAACCCGTCTCCCAGGCTCCCGGAGCCAGCCTGGTCATCCACACCGCCGCCACCGGAACAACGTAGGTGAGTGTGACCAGCGCAACCGCGGCCACCATCGCCCGGGGGTAGGTCTTTTGCGGGCGCTCCACCTCAGTCGCGATGGTAGAGGCGTTGTCCCATCCCATGTAATTCCACATGCAGATCAGCAGTCCGCCAATCAGGTCCACATGGGAAGTGGTCGGAGTAGTCACCGCGTGCAACAGCCCTCCGTACCTGAACGGAGCCAACACTACGATCAGCATGAACGGCAGCGAAAGCAGGAAGAACAGCCAGATGGAAGTCGTCGACACCACCTTCACCCCGGCGATATTGAGCACCACGCAGGCCGCCACCACGAACAGCCCGACCATCACTCCGCGATGCCCCTCAGCAAACCAGGGAAAGATGCGGGTCAGGTAAAGAACAAACAAGGTCGGATAGATGGCCATGTCGAAGATCGACGCAGCCAGCGAAAGCCAGGCCTCCTGAAAGCCCCAGAAGTCGCCCATGGCCCGGCGCACCCAGGAGTAGTAACCGCCTTCGTGGGGCAACGCGCTCGACAACTCGCCGATCATGAACGCCGCTGGAAGGCTCCACAGAATCGGCGTCACCGCCAGAAACAGAATGGCCCGCCCGTAGCCGGCGCCATGCACAATGTCTTCGATCCCATAGGTTCCGCCCGACACCATAAAAAAGGTGGCGGCAACCAGGGGCCAAAGCGTGAGGCGAACAGACTTTCTTTGGGCGGGTACGACTGCGGATGGCTGGAGTGGGTGGCTCGGGGCGCTAGCAGTTGCCAATTTCGACGGCTTCCTCCTCGGGGCGAATCACTCTCAGCTACTCGGGAGCGGCTGGTGCTGCGAGCCCCGGTTCATTCGGATTCCGGGCCTTCCGCTGGAGTTAGTTCGCAATCGAAGAATACGGGAAATCCACAGGCGCGCAAGAGAATATTTCGAAAATTTTTGCTGGGGAAAGCTGCACCGAGCTTCCTGCTTCGACCTAGAACTTAGATCGTTCGGCAACTCCCGCAATCTCGACCGGCACACTTTCCAACCGACAACCAGCCCCATGAGGATGCCGAGAAAGAGGCCGTACTCAAGCCCAATGATTGGCAGCCATGGCTGGTACTCTCCCAAGTCAAGCCACCCGGCATTCCCCATTAGCGAAAGGGTGATGCCAACCCCACACAAGGCGACAGAGGTAAGCACTGCGACTCCGATCGCAGCTACCAGGGCATAAGCGACAACCCCTTATTTTCTGGGGAATGCTGTCTGGAAGCATCCACATGACTGTTGGGAGGGTAGTGTGGCTATTCTTGCGGAGCAAGTTACCAAGGAATGAATTTACCTCTCATGATCTCCGCGTGCGCTTCGGAATTACACGTTCTTAAACAGCTCTTCCCTCGGATCTTCCGGGTTCAACCGCGCCAGCTCCCGCAGCAACTCTTTCGTCTTCTCATCCCGAGGCATGGGAACCGTCACTTTGATCTCGATAATCTCGTCCCCCCGCTTGCCGTCCTGCGTAGCCGAAGGCACGCCTTTCTCGCGCAGCCGCAGCTTCTGACCCGACTGCGTCCCGGGTGGGATTTTCAACTGGGCGCGGCCGTCAATCGTCGGCACTTCGACCTTGGCCCCCAGCGCAGCCTCAGTAGCAGTCACCGGCACGGTGAGATAGATGTCGTCTCCATCCCGCCGGAAGACCGGATGATCCCCGGTCCGAATAATGACGTAGAGATCCCCGGGAGGGCCGCCCTGCGTCCCCGCATTTCCCTTCCCCGGAATGCGTATCCGCTGACCGTCCCGAGTCCCCGCCTTGGTGCGCACTTCGAGCGGTTCGGTACGCTGCACGGTGCCTTCGCCGTGGCACACCGGGCAGGTGGAGAGGTTTCGTCCCGTCCCATGACACCGCGGGCACGGCACATTGAACTTCATCCTTCCGCCAGTCTGCGTCACCTGCCCCTTGCCGCCGCACTCCGGGCAGGTTCCGGGAGTCTCGATGTATCCCTTGCCGTGGCAGTTGACGCAGGTATCGCGGCGGGTGATGTTCAGCCGCATGACACCACCGCGAATGGCGGTCCAGAACGGCACGTTGACCTGATACTCCAGATCACTTCCCGGTTCCGGACCTTCGTGTTCTGCCGCGGCGCCGCCACGGCCGCCGAAGATTCCCCCGAAAATGTCGCGGAAGCTGCCGCCGCCACTGCTGGTCGAAGTCCGGCGGCCTCCGCCTCGCTGGGCGTTTTCGAACATGTCGGAGAAATCGAAGCCGTTAAAATCAAAGTGCGCGCCCTGGCCTCCACCCCCGCCAGCCTGCCCGCCTGGAAACCCGCCAAAACCGCCAGCGCCCGTCGGACCGCCGCGCGCATACGCTTCGGCCGCCGCCGGATCAATATTGTCGGAATAGAATCCCAGCTGGTCGTAGATTTTCCGCTTCTTGGGATCGCTCAGAACGTCATTGGCCTCGGAGAGCGCCTTAAACTTCTCTTCCGCCGTCTTGTCTCCGGGGTTGACGTCCGGATGATACTTCCGCGCCAGCTTGCGAAACGCCTTGCGGATGTCATCGGCAGAAGCCGACTTCTTCACGCCGAGGATTTCGTAGTAGTCCTTTTTGGTGTTGGTGGCCATTGGTAGTGGTAGCTATTATTGGTAGTCAGTACTGGCAGCTAGTACTGGCAGTCAAGCACTGGTACTGGTAGCCAGCACTGTTTGGTAGCTAGCTACTGTGCTAGTCTGCAGTAGTGGCAGCCATCAAAAGACCGGTCAGCTGCCGTCACCAGGACTTATCTCTCGCAATCTTAACCAACCCTGTCATCCTGAGCGAAGCGAAGGACCCCATGCCCGTTTATCGTGGCACAGGCCCAGCAAGGAATTCTTTCCACGACCGAATCTCTGCTGCCGCACCCGCGAACTCTGCTTTCTCGTGCACCAACTTAACAGCCGTGATGAACAGCCATGAGAAATTCCTCGCGGATCCAGCGGCACTCCGCTCGTGTAAGGCGTCCTTCGACTCTGCCGATGCTCTGCTGCGCAGAACCTCGGCTCCGCTCAGCATGCTTCACCCTTTCTCTTCCCCTATCGCTTCTCCCGCAAACCGCATCTGCGCTCCCCACTTTTCCGCCAAGTCCACCCAGCGAGGATTCCCCGACCCGATCAGCGCGATCTTCTTTGCCCGGATCCAACCTTTCAGCTGCTTCTCGCGCCCGATGGCCTTATGCACATTGTCGAACCCTGCATAGTAAACCAGACGGTCGCAATGATACCTGCTGGCGAAGCCGGCGATCTCTCCGCGTTTATGCTCGCGCATGCGACGGCAGATATCGTTCGTCACACCAATGTAGAGAGTCCCGGAACGGCTGCAAACGATGTACACGAAATACTCGCGATCCATCCTGCATCTCTTCCTTCTCCCCCAGTTGTAAATACGTGCTCTTACCCCTCTAAAAAGTACCTGTCATCCTGAGCGAAGCATGAAGGACCCGTCATCGCCTATCTATCGCCTGCACAGGCCCGGCAAGGAATTCTCTCAATCTCCCGAGGCCAGCTGCGTATCCGAGCCATTGAAACGAGAACTCCCGTTCAGAGCTTGATGCACAGCACGCGGAGTATGGGTTCCTTCGAATGCGTGGCAACTCCGCTTCGCGGCTTACTCTGCACGTTGCTCTGGCCCTGTCCCAATGCTCCATTGCGCGTGCCGACCGGCGCATCCACATACACCGGAATGCGCTGCAACCCGTCTCCGCTCGGCGCAAAAACATACCACCGCCCTTCATCTTCAACAAATGCTAAGAAGTACTCCTGTCCTTTCACCTGGAACTGCAATTCATTTTCCTCTTTTCTGGTCCTTTTTCTGCTGTCACCTTAACCACGAATATGGTTCACACCAAATCGTGTGCAACCTGCCAAATTCTTTGAACCGAGGGGTCATCGCCAACTTCGAGTTCGACGTTGCGGTACCGATCAAAACCTCGGATGTCGAATGTGCGACCCATGCAGTAGCGAAACAGCTCCGCAGTCCGCATCTCTCTACGGTCGGAGCTCTTCTGGTCATACCTTGGATCCTTCAAATCCTCCGAAATATCAACAATCCGAACACGATCGCCAAGCTTAAAAGTTCGCCGATGGAAGTTGGGGCTGCCCTTTCGAGCAGCCCCAACTTCGCTTCGATGGGATGTCTTGTTATTTCTTGTCCTCGACATCCACGTACTCGGCGTCGATTACGCCTTCGTCTTTCTTCTGACCCCCGCCATCGCCCCCGGCTGCGGACCGCCGCCCGCTTCCGGCCCCGCTCCTGCCCCCGGCGGCTGCGCCTGCGCCGACTTGTACATCTGCTCGGCCAGCTTGTGCGAAGCCTGGGTCAGGGTCTCGCGCGCGTGGTCCATCTGCGCCTTGTCGTTCGACTCCAGCGCCTTCTTCGCGTCGGCCAGCGCGTTCTCCACGTCGCCGCGGTCAGAGCCGGAGATCTTATCTCCCGACTCCCTCAGCATCTTCTCGATCTGGTAGACCATCGAGTCGAGCTGATTCTTCGCATCGATCGTTTCGCGCTGCGCCTTGTCTTCCGCCGCGTGCGCGTCCGCGTCTTTCGCCATCCGCTCGACTTCCTCTTTGCTCAGGCCGGAAGACGACGTGATCGTAATCTTCTGGTCCTTGCCGGTGGCGTTGTCCTTCGCCGTCACGTTGAGGATGCCGTTGGCGTCGATATCGAACGTCACCTCGATCTGCGGCAGCCCGCGCGGAGCCGGCGGAATTCCCGTCAGGTGGAACTTGCCCAGCGTGCGGTTCTGCGCCGCCATCGGACGTTCCCCCTGCAGCACGTGCACTTCAACCGAAGTCTGGTTGTCGGCCGCAGTCGAGAACGTTTCCGTCTTCTTGGTCGGAATCGTCGTGTTGCGCGGGATCATCGGCGTCGCCACCCCGCCCAGCGTCTCAATCGCCAGCGTCAGCGGAGTCACGTCCAGCAGCAGCAGGTCTTTCACCTCGCCCTTGAGCACGCCGCCCTGAATCGCCGCGCCGACCGCCACGACTTCATCCGGGTTCACGCCCTTGTGGCCTTCGCGTCCGAACAGATCCTTCACCAGCGCCTGAATGCGCGGCATGCGCGTCTGCCCGCCGACCAGCACCACTTCGTTGATCTTGCTGAAGCGTCCACGCCCGCATCTTTCATGCACTGCTTGCACGGACCGACCGAGCGCTGAATGATGTCTTCGACCATCGACTCGAGCTTCGCCCGCGTCAGCTTCTTCACCAGGTGCTTCGGACCGCCGGCGTCGGCGGTGATGAACGGCAGGTTGATCTCGGTCTCCATCGTGGTGGAGAGCTCGATCTTCGCCCGCTCCGCCGCGTCACGCAGACGCTGCAGCGCCATCTCGTTGCCCTTGCCGCGCAGGTCGAGGCCTTCATCTTTCTTGAACTCGTCGATCAGCCAATCGACCAGGCGCTGGTCGATGTTGTCGCCGCCGAGGTGGGTATCACCGTTGGTGGCCTTGACTTCGATCACGCCTTCGCCGACTTCGAGAATCGAAATGTCGAAGGTGCCGCCGCCGAAGTCGTAGACGGCGATCGTCTCGTCCTTCCCCTTGTCGAGACCATAGGCCAGCGCGGCCGCCGTCGGCTCGTTGATGATGCGCTTCACTTCCAGCCCGGCGATCTGGCCGGCGTCTTTGGTCGCCTGGCGCTGCGCGTCATTGAAGTACGCGGGCACGGTGATGACCGCCTCGGTCACTTTCTCGCCGAGATAGTCTTCCGCCGCCTTCTTCAGCTTCTGCAGAATCATCGCGGAAACCTGGGGAGGCGTGTACTCCTTGCCCTGCGCCAGCACTGCCACGTGGTCGCCCGACTGCACCACCTTGTATGGGACCATCTTGATTTCTTCCGTGACTTCGTCGAAGCGGCGTCCCATGAACCGCTTGATCGAATACACCGTGTTTTCGGGATTGGTAATGGCCTGCCGCTTGGCCACCTGCCCGACCAGCCGCTCCCCGGTCTTGGTAAAACCGACGACCGATGGCGTGGTCCGGCCCCCTTCTTCGTTAGGCACGACCTTGGGCTCACCGCCCTCCATGACGGCGACGCACGAGTTGGTGGTCCCCAGGTCAATTCCGATAATCTTGCCCATTGTTAGCTCCTCCTGAAACTGCTTATAAATTGCTGAACTCTGTAAACTGGCTCCCCACAGGTGGCTGAAACAGGCAGGAAGACACCTGCCGAATGTACGCGATCATACTTAAATGCTTTGGAATCAATGAACTCTCGATTGCGTTCTCCTGCATTATCTGAGTTGAGTCAGTTGTTGTCAATGTTTTAGATGCTTTTGCTCGGACACGCGATGCAGATTGCGATAGTAAAGGTTCGCATGAGCACACGCGTTCATGACGTGCCAAATCCCGACAGACGAAAGAAACGTCTCTTCAGGAGCTCGGAGACCCTTCCCACCGCGGGGACTGGCCCCACGTAACCTTCCGAAACCTCGTGGCATCGGCCAGAATGGGCACTGCCCTTGTGCACAAGAAAATGTGCACCACGTAAAGACAAACAGGGCGGACGTGCCTTGAAAACACGGGCACCGGAGGCATTTTGATGGCAACCAGAATTTCATTGATCAAGAACCCAAGCGGGCCGTTTCAGGCATGGATGTGCAAGCACAGCAGCCACGCCGCAGTCAGCGCGGAATACGATGGGCACGTGGTCCTGTGTGAGCGGTGCGCTTCAGCCGTGGGAAACGGGGCGGAACTGTTGAACGATGAAAACGGGCAGCCAATTCAAACGGGGAAAGTTACGACCGTGAAGGTGGCGAAGCGGGCGGCAGCGGGCAAGTAGCGCTCAGTTCGGACTATGGGTCCGGCTCTTAACCTGGCCGGCTGAGGCCAACCCTACTTCGCGGTGACCAACGAGTGCGTGATGGCGTGGACAGAGAGTGCGATGCGGTTCTGCACTCCGACTTTGCGCATCAGTTTGGCGACGTGGGCTTTTACTGTGCGCTCTTCGATACCCAGGGCTGAGCCGATTTCCTTGTTGGAGCGGCCGGCAACCAGCATCTCCAGCACTTCTTTTTCGCGGTCGGTGAAGGCTACGCGGCCTGCGGGAAAGATACGCCCCGGAGCGGATGAGACCCGCTCGATAAACATGCTCAGCACTTTGCGAGGCGCCCACACCGATCCCTGGTGCACGATGCGGATCGCCTGCACGAATTCTTTAGGGCCTGCGGCTTCATCCACATAGCCTTTGGCACCTGAGGCGATGGCTTTGAGGATGGTTTCTTCGTCCACACCTGAGCCGGTAACGATGATGCGCAGGTCGGGGCGCGAGGCTTTGAGGCTAGCCATCAGGTCAAACAGGTTCTGGCCGTTGCGATTGCCGAGCAAAACCAGATCGATGCCCTGCAGGTCGCTGAGATCGGGCAGCGAGGCCGACACCAACTCGAAATCGTTCTCCGAATCGAATAGGGCCCGAAAACCCACAAAACGTAAGGGATCGCTCTCCACCACCGCGATGCGGATGAGCGGTTTCTTGGCCGGGGAAGTTTTCATAGAAATGGCCTACTCACAAAGCCGTAGTCAGCATAACTTTATTCAGGGCTGATTGAAAGGATCGGTAACAGATCGCCAATTACGGGGGTAACATGGGTTGCATCCAATCAACAGGGGGCGGAGCTCATGAAATTTCGGCATCGGGGCGCAGTGACGTTGGCATTGCTGCTGGCGGGCGCCTTGGCGATGACATCAGAATTTGCTGCAGCACAAACCACTTACCAGCCTAAATTCAAGGGCGACCCGGCGCACTCCGACTCGGAAGCGCTGGCGCTCGGCTACATGCGCACCGTACTGCGCGCGCAGAAACTCTATTATCGAAAGAACAATCGCTACGCCACCTCACTCCGCGAGCTGGTGCACCACGGCTCTTTCACTTCCCGCATGGTGGACCCGGACCGGGGAGACTACACCGTCGGCTTCCACTCCAAGAAGGACGGCTTCGAGTTGACCATGACGCCCAAGATGATGGATGCGCAGCATCGCTCGTTCTATGCCGACGAAAGTGGCACGATCCGCGCCGAAGAAGACAAGGCAGCGGGGCCGGACTCTCCCAAGATCGAGTGACTTCTCCGGAAGTTTGAAGCGACAGCCCTTACGTAAAGCGCACCTACTTCAAGCACTGCCCTGCTTGATCTCGGCGGCTTTGCCGTTGTGGTAGGTGACCGCGATGGGATGTCCGCCATTGGGATAATTCACAGTTTTCGTGGAAGAGTCGCTCGATCGCTCGGGAACTCCCATGCCTACAGCGAAGGCAACCTGAATCTCGTTCATGCCGGGCTTCACCTGGTGGCTGTCGATGGCATTCCACACATCGGCGGACCAGTGCTTGTAGAGCTCGTGCGGGTCCTGCACGTAAAGCATTTCGTCGGAATAGATCTGGTAATTCCCATCTTTCACCGAACCAATGGGGAACGCGTAGCTTCTTCCATCTTTGCTGAAGACCGCCATCACCTGTTTCTGATCAGGCGAGCCGGGAGAAATATCTGTCACCACATCCGTGACATCGAGCTTTTCAATCGGCAGCAACTGCCCGGCTTCGTGAGCGAAATCGCTGCGATGGCTTTTCGGATCATATGGATAGTAGGTGTAGCGGTAGCCTTCCTTTACCCAGACGGGCTGCTGCGTGAGTTGCCGGGCTGACTTCAGGTCATAGGGGTAAAGCTTTTTGGGCGTCACGTAGTAATCGGGATTCAGCGGCGGAGCCGCCTTGGCAGTCTGGGCAGTCTGCTCGGCGTGGCGCTGGTAGAGGATATAGCCGGTGCGCACCGCGGCAATCACGACGATCGCCCAGAGAAACAGCTGGATCTTCTTTTTCGCGTCAGAAGTCACTTGGTTCCTCCGATCTGCATGTCAGCCGTATCGACTCAGCCGCTGCCGCTCACCTTGCGTCTTCAGACTACCGCGTTGAGGCAACGCTCTGCCCCGACCTGCCAGGTTTGCTGCTGCTCATGCTGTAAACTTAGTTCAAGTTACTCTCAGGAGATTTGCCATGCCAGCCGTAACCGAAGACGAGGTTTTCAGCGCTTTAAAGCAGTGCTATGACCCGGAAATCCCCGTCAACATTGTGGACCTGGGGCTGATCTATGGCGTCCACTTTGAGCCGGCACCCGAGGATCACCAGGACGTTACCATCGAAATGACGCTGACCGCACAGGGCTGCCCGGCCCATGTGCAGATCAGTGAGCAAGTGAAAGCGCGGCTGGAACAGTTGCCGGGAGTGCGCAACGCGGCGGTCAATATCGTATGGACTCCGCCATGGACCCCGGAGCGGCTCAGCACCGACGCGCGCAAGCAGTTGGGAATCGACTGAGCGCGAGTTCGCCCGGTTCGCCGGGCGCCAGATTCAACCATTAATTGTTGAGCAGCGCCTCGTACCAGTTGACGCCCCGTTTCTCGGCGACCTCCGCCCAGTGCTCTCCCAGACGAGTGGCCACCTCAAAAAAGCGGGTGCCGCGATCCACATAATGGTCGAGGTTGTCGCGCACCTCGGCAAACTTGTCGGGATATTCGGCGGCCAGGGTGGCCACGCCCACTCCCGCCAGCACCAGCGCCGCGGTAGGTTTGCCCTTCATTAGCAGGATGGCGGCGATTCCAGCCGAGCCGGCAATCAGCGCCCGCTTCCAATTCTCCATGGTTCCTCCGATTCTTGACGATGAGAGCTTTCAGGACCCGTAGCATATACTGCCGCGGGACGTTTCCTGGAGGACTTGGATGCTGAAATCTCGCGGGGCGCGGCTCTTGACAGCCCTGATTTTCCTGATGATCGCGGTAACTCTCTCTATCGGAACTGCTTCAGCCCAGGCTGACTCCGCGCAACCGGCGGCGGCGCAAACCGGGCCGCGGGCGCGCGATCTGGGAGTTCCATTCGACGGCACTCCGGGGCAGCTCAATGCCATTACCGATGTGAAGGGCGTCGAGGTCGGCGACACCACGCTGATCTCCGGCGAGGGCGCATTGAAGGTTGGCGTGGGTCCGGTGCGCACCGGCGTGACCGCCATTTTGCCCCGCGGCAAGCATTCGACTGACGCCGTCTTCGCGGGCTGGTTCACCCTGAACGGCAACGGCGAGATGACCGGCACGACCTGGGTGGACGAATCCGGCTTTCTCGATGGCCCGGTGATGATCACCAATACGCACAGCGTGGGCGTGGTGCGCGATGCGGTGATCGCCTGGAGGGTAAAGCACGGCAAGGCCGACATGGAGGGCTACTGGTGGTCGCTGCCGGTGGTCGCCGAAACCTGGGACGGCTGGCTGAACGACATCAATGGCTTTCACGTGAAGCCCGAGGATGCCTTTCACGCGCTCGAAACGGCGCATGGCGGCCCGGTAGAGGAAGGCAACGTCGGCGGCGGCACCGGCATGGTCTGCAACGAGTTCAAAGGCGGCATCGGCACCTCGTCGCGCGTGCTCGACGCCAAAGACGGCGGATACACCGTGGGCGTGCTGGTGCAGTGCAATTATGGGCGGCGTGCAGCTGCGCATTGCGGGAGTGCCGGTGGGGAAAGAGATTCCGGAGCATCCGGCATATCGGTAGCGACACGCGGCTCGATCATCGTCGTGGTGGCGACCGATGCGCCGCTGATTCCGAAGCAGTTGAAGCGGGTGGCGCGGCGGGTCTCGCTTGGCCTCGGGCGCGACGGCAGCTACTCGGGCGACGGCTCGGGCGACATCTTCATCGCGTTCTCGACGGCGAATCCCGGCGCGGTCGGCCCAAAGGGCTTGCACCAGCTCACCATGCATGCCGAACGATGCAGCTGGACCCGCTCTTTCTGGCGACGGTGCAGGCTACGGAAGAGGCCATGATCAACGCGATGGTCGCAGCCAAGACCATGACCGGGCATCAACAATCACACGGTGATTGCGCTGCCGCACGAGAAGCTGCGGGAGGTGCTGAAGAAGTACAACCGGCTGGCGAAGTAGAGGCGAGGAGCGCCCGGAGGCGCGACCCCAACAAGGGTCTTGAACATGTCATGTGCAGACGAGATCGGTGATCCAAGAGCGTCTCTTAGCTCATCGATGGTTGATGCATTTTTTCCTGCAGTCGAAATTTCAGTGGTCGATCTTGTCCGCATCTAGGTCGTGGCGAACTCATTACGGATCAGTCGAATGGATCGGCCACATGAGAGGTGGCCGTAATAGGCAAGGCACGAAGCAATCCAGATTCGGAGAGAAGCCGATTTCTTTCTTCTCATTCAGCTCGGCGATTAGGCATTATCTAAGCAGAAGCGAAACAATATATCGCTCTACAACGATGGCAGAGACTAAGACATATGAGCGTTCGTCACCACTTCTTCGATTTTTTCAAGAAATCCTGGCAGCGGGTTTTGCCAACTGTAGTCCATGAGGGTTCATGGAAACTGATTCTCCTGCTGATCCAACCCAAAGGTAGCGTTGCTTACGCGGCACTCGAGCTGCGCTCATCGCCGTTGACTGAGTTCCTGCAATCGCGGCGATCAATAAATCGTGTACCCCGGCGCGGGCGTGCGCAGATCCGGCTTCGACGCCATCAGCAACAGCGCTCCCATCCGCTTGAACGCGCGCAGGTCTTCGAGGCTGTTGAACGATTTCGTCTGGTAGTCGTCCGGCGTGGGGGTGTCGTCGGGAATCTGGCGGGCTTCGACGTTCTCGAAGGCGTGCTTCTTCAGCAGTTCCACATACTCGGCCGACGATCGCACGTGCACCGGAACTTTCAGCTTGTCCACCCACTGCAGTGAATAGGGATTGTCTTTGTAGAGGTTGATGAGGATGAACATGCGTCCATGCGGTGCCATAACGCGGAATAGCTCGTTGAGGGCGCGGTCCTGATCGACGTAGTAGTAGAAGGACTCAACCGAGAGCATCTTGTCGAAGAAGTTTTCTTCCCAGGGAATCTGCTGGGCCGATCCCCAGACGTAGAGAATGTTCTCGAAGTCTTTCGATTCCGCGCGGGCCTGGCGGATCATTTCGTCCGAAACATCCACCCCCACCACCTGCCCGAAACCTTCCGGGCCATCTCCCACGATGCGCGCCAGCAGCCGCGTAGCCCAGCCGGAGCCGCATCCCAGATCGAGCACGCGCTCGCCGGGGCGCATGTCCATCAGGCGGATGGTCTTCTCGGTGATGTCGAGGTGATGGCCGCGCATCTTCTCGCCTTCGCCGCGCTCGGCCCAGCGGTTGAATTCCTGTTGCAGATTTTCGTCGGGAGTGGGGGTTTTCTCGGGCATACGTATCGCAACCCTTCAATGGTGGGATGGGAAAACGAATTGACACTGCACGCAGAGCCCTCGATCATCCAACTTCAATTCCGTAAAGTATTTCTCCAGATGAGGGCGGCCAAAGAATTTTGGCGGCGCATCGTTTCGATAACCCCACCGCCGGCACCCGTTGCATTGAATCATCCACTTGCGTGTTCGTGGGTTCTTCAGAAGCCATTCTGGATCTTTGGGCTGCGTCTTCATCTCGTCGCATTCCGGATTTCTGCCCTGCCGCCCAATGTCAATTCCTCCGTCTGCTGGGACCTTGTTCCCGTCTCTATGCTACAGTTCCTTTCCGAATGTCTCCAGACCCCCAGCCAAGCCTGACCCCGGGCCAGATCTCTTGTACTGTCCGCAATGCGCACGGGAGGTGAACGACCCGCTCACCTGCGGCGACTGCTCGGCGGTGATCTGCCGGCTCTGCGGCACTCCCCTGGAATCTCCGGACGAGCTCGGGATCGGATAATTCATGGACCAACCTGCGGTGGTGGCCCAACCCAGCACCTCAACTGACGCCGAAATCCGGCCTGGTGCGCGGCCTTTCGCTTGCTCGATGCCGTGCTGCTGCTGGCCGGCGGCATCATCGGCTCCTCCATTTTCCTGACCGCCAAAGACATTGCTGGGCCGCTGCCGCATCCCCTGATGTTTCTGCTGGTCTGGGTCTTGGGCGGCGCGATTTCTCTGTTGCCTGCACGGCTTTCGGCGAGTTGGGCGGCATGTTTCCCGACTCCGGCGGACAGTATGTCTACCTGCGCGAAGCCTACGGCGACCTGATCGCGTTCCTCTACGGATGGATGCTGTTCAGCGTCAGCAATGGCGGAACCATCGCGGCTCTCTCCGTGGCTTCAGTGGCGTATCTCGGTCAGATCTTTCCGGTGATGTCGCAGGACCATGTGGTGTTCGTGATCGCGGGCCTGGCCATCACCCGGGCGCATCTGGTGGCGCTGGTCGCGATTGCCGCTGGTCACCTACGTCAACGTAGTCGGGACTGCGCACCGGTGCGATCCTGCAAAACGCCGCCACCTGGGCGAAGTTCGGAGCCATGGCCGTCTTCATCCTTCTCGGATTCGCCATCGGCAAGGGCAACTGGCACAACTTCACCTCCGGTGGAATGAGCCTGGCGCAGCTGACTTCCGGGCGCGGCTCCGGCGCGCTGCTCTCCGCATTCGGAGTAGCGCTGATCGCGGTGTTCTGGGCCTATGACGGATGGGTGTACGTGACCTGGGTGGCCGGCGAAATGAAAGAGCCGCGCCGCAACGTGCCCCGAGCCATGGTTCTGGGCGTGCTGGTGGTGGGCGCGATCTACGTCGCCATGAACATGACGTACCTGTACGCCATGCCGGTGACCGAGATTGCGAAACACGAGACCATCGCGCATGCCGCGGCGGTGGTGCTGTTCTCGCCGGCGGCGGCCTTCTGGCTGTCGGCCTTGGTCGCACTCTCCTGCTTCGGAGCCATGGCCAGCTGCGTGATGTCTGGCAGCCGCGTGTATTACGCCATGGCGAGAGACGGCGTGTTCTTCCAGAAGATGGCAGAGATCCACCCCAAGTGGCGGACTCCGGCGTTCAGCCTGATCGGGCAGAGCATCTGGGCGGCGGTGCTCACGGTGAGCGGGCGTTACGATCAGCTTTACACCTACGTGATGTTCATGATGGTGCTGTCGTACACCCTGACGGTGATTGGATTGTTTGTGCTGCGCTGGAAGCGTCCGAATGCTCGAGCGGCCGTACCGCTGCACCGGATACCCCTGGCTGCCCGCGATCTATGTGGCGATCGGCGAGCGCATGGACGATCAACACCGTGGTGACCCGTCCAACCGAAGCTTTGGCGGGAACGATCATCGTGCTGATCGGCGTTCCCGGATATCTATATTGGAAGCGGGCGGCCCGCAAGGCGGCACTCGTGAAGTAGCTGTGGAGTTGAAGGATGTTTGACCGCTACACCGAGAAGGCGCGACGAGCGATCTTCTTTGCGAGATACGAAGCCAGCAGCTTCGGTTCGCCTTACATCGAGACCGAGCACATCCTGCTGGGGCTTCTGAGGGAGGACAAGCGCCTATTTTTGAAACTGGTGCCTGCGGTTGACTATGCCTTGATCCGCGAAGAGGTGGCGAAGCACTCGTCACCGGGCACATCGGTCTCGACGAGCGTTGATCTGGCACTCAGCAATGAATCTCAACGAGTGCTGGCCTATTCAGCCGAGGAAGCGGAACGGTTGAATCACAAGCACATTGGCACGGAGCATCTGTTGTTGGCACTCCTGCGGGAGAAGAAGTCTCCGGGGGCGCAGTTGCTGGAGAAGCACGGCGCGAAACTGGCGGAGTTGCGGATCAAACTTGGCGCCGCCGGGATTTCAGTGTTTGCACACGACTCCTACGAGGCGCCGCGACACGGATATGGCACGACCATTGAGATTCATGGCCAACCCCGGAACCTTGAATACGTGCGCAGCGTGATTTCATCGCTTCACCAGCAGAAGTGGCACTGGATCAAGAAGCCGTGGTCCGCGCGCGACATTGTGCGGGACAAGCAGGGCGAGATTTCGTTCGACCTCAGCCTGGCGCAGGCCGGCGGCGAGTTTGAGCTGATGCAACAGGGCTGGAAGAAAGACCACTGCGCAATTTGCCACTGGCCGCTTTTCGAATCGCAAGATCACTCCGAACATGGGGTGGGCTACAGCAATGGCCGCGACTGGCTGTGCACGGAGTGCTACGAAAAGTTTATCGAGCGGCCGGAGTTCTTCGCGTCGAACTATCCGGAGATTACATGATAATGCGCAAGAAACTCCCACGACGATCCTGCGTGACTGGTAAGATTTGTCGCTCTTCTTAGACCCGCACAAAGCGGGCAATCTGACCTCAGGACACCTTCTTGCCGGAATCCGATCCACCCCGTGAACCGCAGACCGCCAGCCTGATCGCTTCCGGGATTTCCATCGCCGAGGCCGCAGACCCCAACCGTCCCAAACGGGTGATGGGATTCCGCGACCTGGTGCTCTTCTATGTCGTCACCGGCATCAGCCTGCGCTGGATTGCAACCGCCGCCGCCGCCGGGCCGAGTTCGATCGTGATCTGGATCGGAGCCTGGCTGGCCTTCTACACTCCCCTGGCGCTTTCGGTGATCGAGCTGTCGTCGCGCTATCCCAACGAAGGCGGACTTTATGTCTGGAGCAAGCGGGCCTTTGGCGACTTCTCCGGATTCATGGCGGGCTGGACCTACTGGACCAGCAATCTTCCCTACTTTCCCGCCGTGCTTTATTTCGCCGCCAGCAATGCAATCTTCATCCGCGAGAGTGCCTGGAAAGGCCTCTCCGCCAATGCCGGCTACTACATCGTGTTCGCGCTGCTGGCGCTCGGCCTGGCCACGCTGCTGAATACCGTCGGCCTCGACGTCGGCAAATGGCTGAACAACCTCGGCGCTCTCGCCATGTGGATTCCAGTCGCCATCATCATCGTGATGGGATTGATCGCGTGGGACCGCTACGGTTCGGCGACCGCTTTCAGCTGGCACGCGCTGATTCCCAGCACCCATTTCAACGACATCATTTTCTGGTCGGTGCTCACCTTTGCTTTCGGCGGATGCGAGACTGCGTCGTTCATGGGCGACGAAATCAAAAACGCGCGCCGCACCATTCCCTGGGGACTGTTTGTTGGCGGCCTGACCGTGGCCTTCTGCTACATCGTAGGCACAGTCGCCGTGCTGCTGGCGCTGCCTTCGTCCGAGGTGAGCAACCTGCAGGGACTGATGCAGGCCATCTCGAAGACCGCCGGGCGCGTGGGATGGCAGGGAGTGATTCCCGTGGCGGCCTTCCTGATCGCGCTCAGCAATGTCGGCGCGGCAGGCGCATATCTCGCGGCCGTGGCGCGGCTGCCGTTCGTGGCCGGACTCGACCATTTCTTGCCGCGGATTTTTGGCGCGCTGCACTCGAAGTGGAAGACCCCGTGGTTTTCTCTGTTGGTACAAGCGTTGCTGGGGGCGGTGTTCATTTTTCTGGGCCAGGCCGGAACCAGCGTCAAAGGCGCTTACGACGTCCTGGTAAGCATGGGCGTGATTACGTATTTCATTCCCTACCTCTATCTGTTCGCGGCGATGTTCAAGCTGCAGAGCGAGCCCGCGGGCGCGGATGTGATTCGGGTTCCGGGCGGAAAGCCGGTGGCACGGCTGGTTGCCGCGCTCGGTTTCCTGACCACCAGTTTCACCATCGTGCTGTCACTGTTTCCGCAGCCAGATGAGCCCAACAAGGCGCTGGCAGTCTTCAAGATTGTGGGATCAACGGTAGTGATTCTGGCGATCGGCACCTGGCTCTACTGGGCGGGAAAGAAACGAGCCGCTTCTGAAGCTGTCGCAGTGAGCGGATGACGCTCGCCGAATCATCATTTAAAAAGCCGCAAAACGAAGCTATCCCTTCGCGACCTTCGCGGCCGTTCTTCGCGACCTTCGCGGTAAGAACGCGTGTATTGCGTCGCACGCGCACTTAATCTTTCTGCAATTCTGGCCGCAAACCTGGACTTTCTCTCAAGCCTTGCTGAACTAATGGGTCGTGCCGGTGAGAGTGGAAGGCTATAATTGAGGCTCTTCTCTGGCTGTGGCATTTGGCATGAAACAGGGTTTAGGGATTGCAGAATCTGTGGTCGATGTGCCGGAAAACCCTGCGCCAGAGCTCCAACTGCTGATCACCCACCAGCCCTGGAGCAGAGTCTTCCTTCAGAATCTGGCAGATTTCCTGTGGCCGCGGCGGCCGGCTCCGCTCACTCTGGTTTCCTGGCCTGCTCCCTTCTGGCCCGACGTGTTCGTAGCCTCTCGCCAGCCCTGGGGTGGAGCTGCAGTGTCGGTGGCAGCACATTTGCTGGTGTTTGGACTGGTGCTGTTCGGCGCCCGGTATCTGCCCAAAGCCTCTTTGCCTTTGCGGGCACAGGCTTTTGACGCGCACGATGTCATCTATTACTCGCCAGCCGAGTACCTGCCGCCGCTCCAGAGTGGCGATTCGCATCCTGCGCCTTCGGCCAAGGCTGATCCGGCATACGCCGCGCAGCCGATCATTTCTGTTCCGCCCGAAGCCGACAATCGCAGCCAGACGATTGTCACTCCTCCCGTCACTCCTCCCAACGTGAAGCTGGATCACGACGTTCCTTTGCCGAACATCGTCGCCTGGTCGAAGCAGCAACCTGCCGTGCCGTTGGGCGCAACCTCGCGCCTGGATTCTGAGCGCCACAATCCTTCGTTGACGGCCGATGTCGTTGCGCCTTCGCCGCAGGTCGCGGCGGCGCTGCCACGGCAGGCTCCCACGCTGTCGCCATCTGTGGTTGCGCCCGCGCCGGAAATGGACATCGCCAGTGACAAGAAATCTCCACTGGCTCTGCCGTCGTCTGTGGTGGCCCCCGCTCCTCAGGTGGATATCACTGCGATACGGCAAACCGGCGACCTCAACATCGGCCATGCCCAGGTAGTCGCCCCGGCTCCGCAGTTGCCCGTGGCTGAGCAGCGGACGCTTGCCGCAGGCCCCCGGCCCACACTGGGCGGCGCTTCGAGCGCAGTGCCTCCACCCCCTTCGGTCCAGGGAACCGGCAGTTCGGGCCCCCGTGGAGCCGGCCAGCTAATTGCTTTGAACGTCCATCCCCTTGCGCCCGCGGGGCCGGTTGAAGTGCCGGCCGGCAACCGTCGCGGCACATTCGCCGCCACTCCCCAGGGCAAGCCGGGCGCAGCCGGAACCCCGGGAAGCAGCAACGGAACTACTCCAAACGCAAAGGGCTCAGGGCAGGGAGAATCCGGCGCGGCCGGTACCGGCAAGACCGCTTCGGATGTTCCGCCGGGGCTGACCGTCGGAGCGCCGCCGAAAGAAGCGTCGCCTATCAGCGGGACTGGGTCCGGCCTCGGCAGTGGATCCGAGAGCGGCAATGTGGTGAATCCGAATCTGCTGGCAAAACTCACCCGCCCGCGCATCAGTGCTCCGCCCCGCGAATTGCCTGATGTTTCCGGCAGGAACGCCAACCAGATCGCGGAGCAGGTTTTCGGCGCCCGCAAATATTATTCGATGAACCTCAACATGCCAAACCTCAATTCCGCCGGCGGAAGCTGGGTGATTCGTTTTGCCGAACTGAAGGACGATGGAGACCCGGGCGAGATTGCGGCCCCGGTAGCCACGCGCGAAGTCGACCCTGCCTACCCCCTGGAATTAATGCAACGCAACGTCAAGGGCACAGTGACTCTCTACGCAGTGATTCAGGCCGATGGCTCCGTCGCGGATGTCCGCGTTCTCCACGGAGTAGACGATCAACTGGATAAGTACGCGCGAGAAGCCCTGGCGAAATGGCGATTCCAACCCGGAACCAAGAACGGAAATCCAGTTGCGTTAGAGGCGGTGGTAATGATTCCCTTCAAACCAATTCTACGCAAGTCAGCATTCTAAAGCCGCATCCCGAAGAAACCATGTCATCCGAAAATAACCAATGTCATCCAGGGAAAATAACCCTGTCATGCAGAAAAAATAACCCTGTCATGCAGAAAAAATAACCCTGTCATCCTGAGCGAAGCGAAGGACCCCTTGTCCCCCGCGGGTGGCGCCGGCCAATCAGGGAATTCTCTTCTCTGCGACAGTGACCCGCGGACTCGCCCAACACCTTTCCGTAGAGCAGCAAACGGCGCTCAAAAATGACGAGCGAAGTAGAATTCATCCTTCGATTCCCGCCAGCGCCAGCACAGCCAGCAGAATTCTCTTCAGCCCTGCTTCTCTCCCGGTGCAGTCAAACCATTCCTGCAAGGTGTGCGCTCCGCCGCCCGAGCCGCCGCCGCCGATCGCGATAGCTTCGCGGCCAAGCGACAGCGGAACATTGGCGTCCGTCGATGCGCGCTGCACCTGGGAGGGATTTTCCAGGTAAGCATCGGTGGCCCGTATCACTTGCAGAATGCGGGCATCGGCGTCGAGTTCGCCGGCCGGGCGGTTGCCGATGTCCACAATCTCGGAACTCAGTCCCCGGCTCCGCCGCTGCGCAACCCGCTTCTCCGCGATCCGCGACTCCTCGTCCACCGCCCGGCTCAAGGCCATGCGCAGCGCGGCTTCCAGGCGCTCCATCTCGGCCATGGAAGTCGAGCGAATATCCACCCGCATGCTGGCCGACTCCGGAATCGAGTTCACCGACGTGCCTCCGCCGATCACGCCGACGTTGAACGTCGTCTTGGGAGACGAAGCCACCGGCGTCTGCGCAAATTCGTGCGCCGCCCGGGCCAGGACCAAAATCGGATTGGGAGCTCCAAAGTCGCTCCACGAGTGGCCGCCCGGGCCGCGCACAATCACTTCGAAGCGGCGGCTCCCCAGCGCTTCCGCAACAATGGTGTCGCACCCGGCGCCGTCGAGCACCACGCTTTGCAGAATGCGGTCCTTGTATGGCGATTGCGAGTAAATGTGCCGCATGCCGCGCAGGTCACCCTCGCCTTCCTCTCCGACGTTCGCGATGAACAGGATTGGCAAATTATGCCGCACCCGGCATCCACGAATCGCGCCCGCCACCGCCAGCATCGCGCTCACCCCGGCGCCATTGTCCGAGACTCCCGGCCCGTACAAGCGGCTGCCTTCCTGCTTCACGTTGAGCGGAGTGCCTGCCGGAAACACCGTGTCCATGTGCGCGCTTACGGCAATGCAGTGATCTCCCAATCCCGCGCTCAGCCCGAAAACATTCCCCATCTCGTCGCTGTGAACTTCATCGAGGCCAAGCTCTGAAAAGCGGGCACGCAACCACTCTCCCCGCGCCGCCTCTCCGAATGGCGGAGCCGGAATCCGCGCCAGGTCGAGCTGCCACTGCGCAAATTGCGGTTCGTGAACGACAAACCACGCGCACGCCGAACGCACCCCGGCCAGACCCGCGATGCGGGCAATCTCGCGCTGTTCCGAGATCACTCCCTCCGACATCTCCGGACGTGGATTCATGGCCATGCGTTCTGGTGATCTTACAACGCGAGCCCCGCAATGCGCCGCCGGCCTGCGCTTGTCCTGGTCCCGTGACAGGCCGTGCCGCGCGGCCCTCCGCGCCGAAATAAATGCCGTCGGCAAAATCGTCGGCAACTTTCGGTCGGCCGTTTCTATCTAACTATGGGTAACACGCTGCAGCTCCCAAGCGTCCAGCCTTCTGAGCGGAGAGGGATGGGCGCGGGAGCGGCGGTGATTCATCCACTCTTGGTGGTTTTTCGCTACACTCTCTTCATGAGACCTTTTCGGCTGACTGTGCGGCTGCTCGCCAGCGCCCTCCTGCTTGGCGCATTCGCCATATCTGCGTTCGCCCAGGAAGGGCCGCTCGACAAGTCACAGCCGAAGGGCATCACGCCGGAACAAATCATTCAGCGCTTTGCCGCCAAAGAAAAAGAATTCCAGGAAGCACGCGACCAGTACACCTACCGCCAGTCGGTCAAAGTCGAAACCCTCGACGGCGACACCGTAAGCGGCGAGTACCAGGAAGTCTACGACGTGCTGTTTGACGACAAAGGCAAGCGTCTCGAGAACGTGGTGTTTGCGCCGCAATCCACGCTGGAAAATGGCGGCATTTCGATGTCCCCCGAAGACATTGACGACATTCGTCACCGCCTCCCGTTCGTGCTCACTTCCGACGAGATTCCCGAGTACGACATCCTCTACGTAGGCCAGCAGCAGGAAGATGAATTGCACTGCTACGTCTTCGACATCGCGCCGAAAAAGATCGAAGGCAAGAAGCGCTACTTTCAGGGACGCATCTGGGTGGACGATCAGGACCTCCAGATCGTCAAGACCTACGGAAAGACGGTCCCCGACTATCACGTGAACAAGAAGGGTAAAGGCAACGAGAATCTTTTCCCGCGCTTCACTACCTGGCGCCAGCAAATTGACGGGAAATACTGGTTTCCTACCTACACCAAGGCCGATGACGTTCTGCATTTCCAGGCCCAGGATGTGCACATTCGCGAGATCGTTAAATACGAGGACTACAAGCGTTACGGCTCAAAAGTGGTCATCACCTACGAAGGCAAAGAAGTGCAGAAAGACAAGTCGAAGGAACAACCGCAGCAGCCAGCGCAACCGCAGCAGCCAGCTCCGGCGCAGCAACCCGCGCCACCGAAGTAATTCGAGCGCCGTGGCTCCGGGCGACCGGAGCCAGTCCGAGCCTAGTAGAACAGGTATTTCCTCCACTTATCGTCAGATCCCATCAATCGCATAATGTGGCGGCTGGTGTGCAGATTGAAGGCGCGCGGCTCCCGCATCAGCTTCATGCCGGCTTCAGGAGGAAACTGATTGCTCTTGCGCCGGTTGCAGGGATGGCAGCAGGCGACGAGATTCTCCCAGGTGGAAACTCCGCCGCGGGAACGGGGAATCACATGGTCGAGCGTCAATTCGCTCGAAGCCATCACCTCTCCGCAATACTGGCAGGTATTACGGTCGCGCAGCAGGATGTTCTTGCGCGAAAGCGCCCGGGTCTGATGGGGAATCCGACGGTACTCCAGCAGGCGAATCACCGACGGCAGGCGCATGGCAAGTCGCGCCGCATGAAGGAAGTGCCCGTTCTCTTCCTCAGTCATGGCCACGCCCTTGAGCACCAGCACGATGGCGCGCCGCGCGGCGCAGACGTTGATCGGCTCGTAGGAGGCATTCAACACCAGCACCGGGGCGTGCAGGGCATAGCCGTTCCCATTGGGACGGTCTTCTGTTCCCGGCATTCCCGGCGCAGTCGAAAGCGGCTGCGGCGTCGATCCCGAATTGGGTGCAGTCCCCAAGATATTCCCTTAACTTGCCGCTGCCATGGTCAGCGCTCGGCCGTCACTTATGGCTGTAGAGAGGCCGCCGGCCGCCAGCTTCATGGTGCGGGCAACTGTGGCCACATAAACCTTAGATGCTCCTGCGCGCAGCAGAATCCGAGCGCATTCCGAGACCGTCGTGCCGGTGGTGAAGACATCATCCACCAAAAGGATTTCACGGCCTTTGATGCTCTCCGGACGAGTGACTAGAAAGGCTCCTCGCAGGTTCTCGCGTCGTTGGTGACGGGTAAGCCCGGTCTGTGAGGCGGTGGGCCGGGTGCGCCGCAGTGTCTTCAGGGCCAGCTTCAGGTTTGGGACGCCATCCCACTGCTTGAGCGCGGCACGCGCAATCAACTCCGCCTGGTTGTACCCGCGCTGCCGCAATTTGCTGGAATGCAGTGGGACGGGAATTACCAGTGTCTCCGAAGTTTGCAGCTCAAGCCGCTCCATGGCATTCCGAAGCATCCGGCCGAGAACGTTGGCGGCTGGCAGCACCTGCTCATATTTCAGCAAATGCAGCAACCCCCGCAGGTCGCCTTCATAGCTTCCATAAGCGACAGCCCGGGCGAACGGCGGCGCGGCGCGGCGGCAAAGACCGCAACTGGGCGCCGAACCTTCCGATGCCACGGCGTAGGGTGTTAGCAGGCGTTCGCCGCAGATTCCACAAAGCGGACTGCTCACTGGCTGCAAACCGTCAAGGCACTGATCACATACCGGCAGGCGGGAAATATTCAGAAGGGGTGAGTTGCACAGGCGGCAATCTGAAGGGAAAAAAGTGGCGAACAAGCCGCTCGCAAGGCTACTGGCCCAAGTAGAGAACCAACTTTCCTTGGACATCGCCCTGGCTCGAATGCTCCGGGATGGTCCCCCGCTACTGCTGAAGACGAACCTCCACGTCTGCGGGGATCTCGAATCCGGCAGACGAAGTACTATCAGTATAATTCCGCTGTAAAGCCACTGCAATCGAGAGCGTTCTCAGGCAGCAGCGTGATGCTCGATTTCGGGATTATTGGGATCGTGTTTGGGCGCTCGCACCTGGACAAAATACATCCGATAGGAACGGTGGAAACAGTCGCCGCAACGGACGGTTCGAAGCAACAACAGCCGCAAAAGGTATTTTTCGAGGAAACCGCGAGGTCGGGACTGGTAGCCCAGCAGACTACCGCATCTTCCGCAACGGAACGAACTGAAGCCCATGGACCCACCGCCCTGGAGCAAGTTGATTAGGGGGGCTGATCACATTTTACCAAAATGGGGCCAAAACAGGATATCGTACCTGCGGAAGGCAGTCGGAAGGCTGTGTGCGGTTGTAAAGCGCCCTCCGGCGTGCTAATGTGCGCGGTTTCGTGGTACACCTGAATTGGTTGAATCTAAACGTCTTCTTACCAAAATGAGCGTACAAACCTCGTCCTCTTCTCCAGAACAGGGTCCTAAACGTTATCAGCCGTTCGTCCCCCCCAGCATGGAAATGCCGGAATTTACCCTTCGGGCGCTCTTGCTCGGACTCGGCATGACCGTGGTTCTGGGAGCAGCCAACGCGTATCTGGGACTGCGCGCGGGGATCACCATCGCTGCCACCTACCCGGCGGCGGTCATCGGCATGGCGGTGATTCGCGCCTGGAAAGGATCGCTGCTCGAGGAGAACATCGCGCGTACCGCGGGGTCGATCGGAGAAGGCATCGCCGCCGGCGCGATCTTCACCATTCCAGCCTTCCTGATCGCGAGGGCATGGCCGTCATTCCGGCCCGCCGATGCCTACTGGAAATCCACCGCGCTGATCATGGTGGGCAGCATTCTAGGCGTGCTGTTCATTTCGCTGGTGCGGCGGGTGATGGTCGAAGATCCGGAGTTGCCCTTTCCCGAATCGGTTGCCGCTTCTGAGATCCACAAGGCCGGGCGGCGCGGGGCGCAGGCCGCGAAATATTTGTTCTGGAACATCGGAATCGGTGGTCTGGTTTACATGCTGGGGCGGTTTGGACTGTTCGCCTCCGAGCAAGGACTTCCACTTCAATGTCGGTAGCCTGGGCAAGAGCCAGGTCAGTCTGGGTGCCGGAGGTGCGAATGCAGTCGCGGCAGGAGGAGCCAGCACCTTCGCAGCGCCAAGCGTGAGCCCAGCTTACCTGGGTGTCGGTTACATCATTGGACTCAAGCTGGCATCGCTTCAGTTCGCTGGCGGTGTTCTGGCATGGGGATTGATGGTCCCGCTCATCATCTTCTTCCTGGGGCCACAGATTCATCATTACCTGCCGGCTGACACGACCCGACAACTGGGCAGCGATGGCCGGGGCAGTCTGGAAAACAATTTGCCCATTGCGGTCGGCGGCATGCTGGTGGGCGCCGCCTACACCCTGGTCAAGATGGGGAAGAGCCTGACTGCCGGCTTGGGGCGAGCCCTTTCTGATCTGCAGACCTCGGATGAGCAATCGAAGCTGGCAGCCGCACCGAACGGTACATGACTCCAAGGTGGTGTTCGGCTGGATTGCCTTCACTGTTCGTTCTCATGTGCTTTCTCTACATAAGCTTTCCGGGACTGGTCGGCCTGCCGTCCTGGCGGCGGTGGTGATGCTGGTGGTGGGCTTCTTCTTCGCCGCCGTCTCGGGCAACCTGGTGGGCTTGATTGGATCCTCGAACAATCCGGTCTCAGGCTTGACGCTTTCCACGCTGCTGATTGCCGCGCTGCTCATGGTGGCCACTGGGGTTTCGGGACAGTGCGGAGTAGCTGCCGTGCTGGGCGTGGCAGCCGTGGTCTGCGTTTCTTCTGCGGTCGCGGGAGAGATGCTGCAGGATTTCAAGGTCGGTTACATTTTGGGCGGCACTCCGCGCACGATTCAGATTGGCGAATTGATTGCGGTGGTGGTGGCGAGCCTGGTCATGTACTTCCCGTTGATGCTGCTCTACGAAGGCAATATCACGAGCCGGGGGCACCGGTTCGGCGATCGTCAACTTCCCGGCGCCGCAAGCCGGATTGATGGCAGCCCTGGCCATGGGCATCGTCGGCGGCAACATGGCCGTGGCCGCTGGTCATGGTGGGAATTTTCTTTGGCATCGCGCTCATCATGATGCAGGTTAAGAGTCCCATGCTGGTGGCAGTGGGAATGTACCTGCCATTCGAAACAACGTTTGCCATCTTCATCGGAGGCGTGATTCGCTGGATCACCGACCGTTGGCTACGCGTCGCGGCTTCAACGATGCCCAGAAGGCCCGCGTCGAAAACGCGGGAGTGCTCACCGCCTCGGGATTGATTGCCGGCGAGGCTATTCTCGGCTTGTTGTGGGCCGGCCTGCAGTTTGCTCCGGCATGGGCGAGACCGCATATTTTTCAGACACCGTCGTATCTGGTCGGTGGAATGGCCGTGCTTGCCGGCCTTGCGGCGCTGATGATCTTTCTTCCCATATCGGCTGCGGGCGATCCTAGCGAGCCCGCACCACCGACGGCGATCATGTGACCGTATTGCGCAGTGCGACGGGAACGGGTGGGCAATTTCGATTCACTTTCTGCCGGCTTTCTGTCCTCTGTCGCGTTGATAAGTCCGTTAAATCTAGCCGATGTCGATCGCCGAAAACGTTGCTGGAATTTTCGAGAGAATTGACGCTGCCGCCCGGCGCGTCGGACGTACTCCCAAAGACGTCCAGTTAATGGCCGTGACCAAGACTGTCGCTGCCGGTCGCATTCGCGAAGCTTACGCTGCGGGACTACGGCTGTTCGGCGAAAATCGTGTGCAGGAATTCGCAAGCAAGGTCGGCGCCCTGAACGTTCTGGAGGGCGCAGAGTGGCACATGATCGGACACCTACAATCCAACAAATCCGCAAAGGCCGTAGAGCTGTTTTCCGCCGTCGATTCGATTGACTCCTTTCATTTGGCGGAAAGACTGAATAGTTCGGCGGGAGAGATTGGCAAACAGCTGCCGGTGCTGATCGAAATCAAATTGGGCGGAGAGCCCGCCAAGAGCGGCTTCGACCCTGAATCAGAGGAACTGTTCGAGTTGCTGAATGCGGCCGCGCATTTGCCGTATCTGCGGATTCAAGGACTGATGACGGTGCCTCCCTATGCCGACGATCCTCAGCAATCGCGGCCCTATTTTCGCCGGCTGCGCGAGTTGCGGGATGCAATCGTGGCAAGGCAACAGCCCGGGATTGCGATGAGTGTGCTCTCCATAGGAATGTCGCACGATTTCGAAGTCGCGATTGAAGAAGGCTCAAATTGTGTACGGATCGGAACCGCAATCTTCGGCGAGAGGGCGAACCCCTAAGGCAGCGATAACCCGAGATGATCCCGCTTTACGAATCCCCGGCAGGCGTGACCTTTGCAGTGAAAGTCCATCCCCGCGCCCGCAAAACCGCCATCACCGGCGAACTCGGCGATGCGCTGAAGCTGGCGCTGACAGCGCCTCCGGTGGAAGGCAAAGCCAACGACGCGTGCATTGAGTTCCTTGCGAAGCTTTTGAAGGTTCCGCGCTCGTCCGTTACTATAGCGTCCGGCCAGACGTAGCCGCAGGAAAGTCATTCGCGTTTCCGGACTGTCGGCCCAGCAGTTGCGGGAACGGCTAGCCGGATCTGAACGCGGGCGCCTCCCACGCAGACAGAAACCTTCTGGCCATAATTGGAGTTCGTCTGACCTTTGCCGAGCGCTTTCGCGAAATCCGCACTGGCTTCGAGCGGCCCTTCTGGGTCGCGAATATCACCGAGATTTTCGAGCGCCTCTCCTACTACGGTGCATTTGCTTCGCTCGCGCTTTACCTGCAGGAACGGCTGAATTTCTCCACCGAACAAACCGGAACGCTCACCGGAATTTTCGGCGGCATGGTCTGGTTTCTCGCCGATTTTCGGAGGTGCCGCCGCCGACCGCCTGGGCTTTCGCCGGGCGCTGTCCATCGCATATCTCCTCTTGGGCGTGGCGTATTTCCTGATCGGCTCCATTGGCGCGCCCTGGCTGGCGCCGGTGCGCAACGCGTGCCGCTGGGATTGTTTGTCGGCTTCATTCTGGTGCTTCCGGCGCTCGGCATTTCGCTGGTCAAACCTTGCGTTGTGGGCACGACGGCACGCGCCTCCAAAGAAAACGTTCGCTCCATCGGCTATTCCATTTACTACACGATGGTGAATATTGGCGGGGCGCGGGACCGTTTTTCGCTTCCTGGGCGCATCGGCATCTGGGGAGTGGAGAACGTTTACCGCGTGGCGGCGCTCAGCGTGTTCGCGATGTTCTTTGTCGTGCTGTTCTTCTTTCGCGAGCCGCGTAAAGCCGGGGATGACGCCTCCGCCTTCGATCGCCGCTGTGGCACGCAATTTCTGCCTGGTTGCTAGGAAATGCATGGCTGGTGCTTGCCCGCGATTGGTGTCGCCGTCCTGCTGCTTGTACCGGTTCTTTCATGTTCAGCTTTGCGGTTCCCTGGTGGATTTGGATCGTGCTGCTTGCGATCGTGCTTGCCGGCATCAGCCGCTTCATGTGGTTTCTGGTGTTGTTTAGCGGTTACTGGGTGGTGTTCTGGCAGCAGTACATCAGTTTGCCCGGCTATATCCACAACTACTTGAGCTCATCGGCCGATGTCGAGATGATCCTGGTCACCGATGGATTGACGGTGATCTGCCTCACCCTCGCCATCAATTTTCTGACGCAAAAAGTTCCGGCATTTCAAGCCGTGATCCTGGGCACCGTAATCACATCGCTGGCCTGGCTGATTCTGCCTTCCGTCGCCGAGCACGTGGGGAGCAGTGGCCTCGCTCTTGATCCTGGCGCTGGGCGAGATCATCCAGTCGCCCCGCTACTACGAATATATTTCACGTCTCGCGCCCCCCGGACAGCAGGGCACCTACATGGGATTTGCCTTTATGCCGATTGGCATCGGTTCGCTCATCGGCGGCTGGTTCGGCGGAACACTCATGCATCACTTCGGAGAAGTCACTCACCATCCCGCTCGCATGTGGTGGGTCGTGACCGGAGTGGGCCTGGTGACGGCCGGCGACGCTGTGGATTTATGACCGTGTCGCCGGCCAGAGAGCGACTGCTTCCTAGCAAATGAGGGAACCTGACAATGGTCTCGGCGGTTGCGGGCAGGCAAGACCCTGAACCGCGAAGATCGCGCCGAGAAAAGATCGCGAAGGAACACGGGGCTCCGGAGGACGCTTACAGCAATGAATCAGGCCGACATTGCTAGAATAAATGTTTGCCCATGGACCTCTCTGCCATACAAGCCGCCTTGCGCGACCGCAACATCGACGGCTGGCTGTTCTACGATCATCACCATCGCGACCCGATTGCCTACCGGGTGCTGGGATTGCCCGAGAGCCTGATGGTCACGCGGCGCTGGTTTTACCTGATTCCGGCCGAAGGGCGAACCGCTGAAGCTGGTGCACAAGATCGAAGCCGGGCATCTCGACAGTCTGCCGGGCAAGAAGCATCAGTACGCCAGCTGGCAGGAGCTGTTCGACAGCCTGAAGCTGCTGCTGACGAATCGCCGCGACATTGCCATGCAGTATTCCCCGAACAATCTGGTGTTTTATGTTTCGCTGGTGGATGCGGGCACGGTGGAACTGATTCGCGGCCTGGGGAAAAACGTGGTCAGCTCCGGCGACCTGGTGGCGCAGTTCGAAGCCACATGGACGGACGAGCAGATCAAGACCCATTTTGCGGCGCGGGATGCGGTGGATGCCATTACCGCCGAGGCGTTCAAAGAAATCGGGCGGCGGGTGCGGAATGGCGGCACGACGGAATACCAGATTCAGCAATGGTTCATGGAAGCATTCCGGCGCGAGAACCTGGTGACCGACGATCCTCCGATTGTGGCGGTGAATGCCAACAGCGGCAATCCTCATTACGAGCCGCAGCGCGGAAGGCTCGGCGCCGATTCGCGAAGGAGATTTCGTGCTGCTGGATGTTTGGGCGAAGAAGAACACGCCGGGCGCGGTCTATTACGACATCACGTGGACCGGGATTCGTGGGCAAGTCGCCGTCAGACGAGATGCGGGAAGTTTTCGAGATCGTGCGCCAGGGCCGCGATACCGGGGTGAAGACCGTGAAAGAGGCGGTTGCCGCGGGGCGGCAGATCGCAGGATGGGAAGTGGACCGCGCGACCCGCAATTCGATCCAGCAGGCAGGGTTCGGCGACTACTTCATTCACCGGACCGGGCATGCCATCGGCACTGATGTCCACGCCAACGGCGCCAACATGGATGATCTGGAAGTGCACGACGAGCGGCGAATCCTGCCGAATTCCTGCTTTTCGATCGAGCCCGGCATTTACCTTGCCGGAATTCGGAGTGCGCAGCGAAGTGAACGTGCTGGTGCGGCGCAATGCGGCGGAGGTAACTGGTAAAATCCAAAGTGAGATCGTAATCATCTGAATGGCAATCCCCTCAGAAGTGAAGAAGAACGGCGCGGCTGATGCCGGCAAGCCTGCGGCGCAGCCGATCACGGCGATGTCGGTGCATCGCTCCCGCCCTGGGATGGCTGATTCCGGGTGCGGGGCACCTGGTGCAAAAACGCTGGATTCGCGGCCTGCTGCTGATGGCTTCGATCTGCGTGATGTTCGTGCTTGGACTGCTGATGCAGGGGCATGTTTACCAGCCGAATGGCGGCGACGTGCTCGACATTCTGGGCTTCATCGGCGATCTGGGCGCGGGCGGGTTGTACATCGTGACCCGGGCCATGGACGCGGGCCACGGCGCCATCGCGCACGCCACCGCCGACTACGGGACGAAATACATTATTGTCGCGGGACTGCTGAACTTCATCAGCGTGGCTGACGCTTACCACATCTCCATCGGGAAGAAGCAATGACGCTGCAACTTTCCCACTTCAGCGCTGCCGTGCTGTTCGCCGTGTTCGCCTCGGTGGTATTTGGGATCACACAGCGCAGCAATGTGCGGGAGCAAGTACGTTACGGGGCTTATTGTTTCGTGATGTTTGTGGCTGGGGTGTTTGTGGCTGGGTGGTTGATGTGGTTGTTGCGGCGATAGCTGTCAGCTTTCACTTCGGCTCTCAGCTTCTGGCTTCTGGCTTTTGGCTACAGCTTCTGGCTTCTGGTTTTCTCTTTTCTTCTGGTCCTTCCCTCATGTGATTATCCTTCCCAGACGAATGCGTCGAAGATTCGTTTTCGTTCGAAACCGATTCGTTCGTAGAGTTCGATGGCGCGATGGTTGGCTTCGGTTACGGTCAGCGACAGCAGAGTGAATTTGCGCTGGCGTAGGTTGGCTACCGTGGCCGCCAACAGCGATTCTCCAATCCCTTTCAGGCGATACTCGGGAACTACGCAGACCTGGGTTACGTGCCCCACGTCCTGACGCACGCGGGAGCAAAGAATTACCCCCACCACAGTTCTTGCCTGCCGGTTGATGGCCACGAAGGACGATTCCGGGTCGAACGTGCCGCAGCCGGGGAATCGCACAATGTTGTTCAGAAAACGCAGCGAGCCGCTCAGGCTGCGGTATTGATCGTTGATCTCGGCGTCGACGTGGCCGCGATACGCGCTAGTGATGACGGAGCGGCGGCCTGGTAGTCCTGCTCGGACCAGCGGCGGATTTCTATTTCGGCGGGCAGTGGGGCGGTCTTTAGAGTTGCGCTGGCCAGCGGCAGGAGCATGAATACGCGGGGATGACGTTGGAATCCCTGGCTGGTGAACGGGAGTGATTACCTCGCCGCTCTCGTGGGTCAGCAACTGGGCCTCAACGCGATGGACGCCGGGGGACTGCTGCAGGGTCTCGATGACGTGGGTGAGGAGTTGTTCTTCTACTGCCCTGGGATCGGGCAGGCGGCCCCCGTTAGCGACGAAGAGATCGCCGATGACGCCTTTGCTGCCTTCGTAAACGAAAAAGGCGTAGCCGAAAATGCGTCCGCGTTCGACGGCGGCGTAGCCGGGGAGAATCTTGGCATCCACGTAACGAAGAATCATGGCTGCGGAGCTGCTGTAGTCCCAGGAAAGCAGGCGGGACCAGAGCTGAATCTCGTCGTCGAGCAGAGGGCTCAGGTCATGAGAGGAAAAATGCCTGAGGTCGAGAATCTCCACGTGGCTCCTGAAGGCGCGGGCGTGCGGCTTTCCCTAGTGTACCGGGCGCGAAAATGGAGTGTAGTGCTTCGCTGGTTGGGAGGCAAACGGAGGGACATGGAGAGTAACGCGGAAGGGATTGGCGAGGCCGGGCGGTTAGTGGGGCGGCGCTGTTGCCTGACTGGCGCTTACCCAGTAGTAGTCGAGTTGTTGCGGCTGATCGGTTCCCAGATGGGAGACTCGGCGGCCGGGGAGTTGGGCCGGGATTTTGCTCTCGGCGGTGATAGGGGCGACCAGCAGATGTTCCTGGGGAGGGATTTCGCCGCGTTCGTAGCGGGAGACATTCTCATTGCGGTAGAAATGCAATCCGTATTCGGTTTCGCGGGAGGCATGGAAGACGGCCAGTGGTAAGGCTCCGTGGTCCACGCGGGTGAGATCTTCGGCCAGGGGACGGGCTGAGAGGTTGGCATCGATTCCCGGGGCTCCGATTCGGAGCAGGGCTCCTACGGCCAGCACTACGGGAACGAGAGTTACGAAGCGGACGGCTGAGAGTCCGGCTTTGCTTGCGAGGGTGAGGCCGATACCGAGTGCGAGTATGGCTGCGAAGCCGATGGATATTTCCGCGGCCGTTCCCCAGGGGAGACGGTGCTGGACCACGATGTATTGGATCATCAGCGCGGGCAGCATGATGGAGGCCGCCACGATGGAGTGAGTGACAATCAACAGGCGGTTGGGAGATGTTTTGGCCGCGAGCCGGAGGCGGACATATTCGGAGAGCAGCAGGGCGCCTGCGGGCAATGCGGGGAGGATGTAGCCGGGCAGCTTGGAATGCGACAGCGAGAAGAACGCGATGGGGAGCAGGAGCCAGAGGAGGAGGAATCCCTGAAATGAATTGGCGTCTCTGAGTTCGAATTTTTTGCCGGTCGCTTTGAAGGCGGCCACGATCGCTGCTATGGCGAGAACGCTCCAGGGGAGGAGTCCGACCAGGGCGACGGGAATGAAGTACCAGAACGGCTGGACGTGGTGGTACATGTTGGTGCCGAAGCGCTCGAGATTATGTTCGAGAATGAAGACGCGCAGGAACTGGGGATTGTGGAGCTGCACGGCTACGTACCAGGGCAGCGAGACGGCCAGGAACAGGAGAATGCCGGGAATCCAGAGAGTCTGTTTGATCCAGCGCAATTCGCGGCGGGCGAGCGCGAAGGCCACGATGATGGCGGCTGCGAGAAATGGCGCGACCGGGCCTTTGGCTAGAGCTGCCAGTGCGAGGAATGCGTAGAATCCGGCGAGGTAAATGTTTTCTTTGTTCTCGGTCTTGCCTTGGTTCTTGCTCTCGGTCTTGCTCTCGGTCTTGTTCTCGACCTTCTCGAACCAGGCGTACCAGCAGAGCATGGCGATGGCGAACATGGCGGCGAGCGGCATGTCGGTGGAGGCGGCGCGGGCGAAACCGATGACGGCTGCGATCGAGGCCACCATCAAAGCGCCGTCGGCCTGCGAGCCGGGACGAAATCGCTTGAGGAACAAGTAGGCCGCAACCACCATGAGAGTGGCGTCAATAGCCGAGGGTAGACGGGCTGCCCAATCGCTGACTCCGAAGACGCTGTAGGCGAGCATCGCCTGCCAGTAATAGAGAATCGGCTTTTCGAGCCAGGGCTTGCCGCCGAGGACGGGGGTGATCCAGTCGTGGCGGGCGAGCATTTCGCGCGCGACCTGGGCATAGCGGGGCTCGTCAGCTCCGACCAGCCCGAAGTAGGCGAGGCCGAAAAAGAAAAGGAAGCCGCAGAAGCCGGCTAGCAGCAGCCAATCGGTGCGGAGGCGAAAGCGTTCAGGCATAGACGAACCGGGAACGACGCGCAAGAGTCAGTTGCATGGATGCCGGCCTTAGCTTTGCGCTGGGCATACAGCCAGTCTTCGGCGGCGCGAAACCAACGCCTGCACGCTCAGGCGGCGCTGCTTCTCATCGACTTCGCGAGAACAAATACGCTGATCACTGCCCAGGCACTTTCCAGCACAACGAACCCCAACTGGAACGGGTGCAGCGCAAGATAGGCGAGGATCGCGGAACCGACGGCGTTCAGAATGTTGTATGTGGGCTTGCCGGAGTCCATCCACTTCAACTGGTGTCCGGCGTAAGCAATCAGAATCAGCAGAGCGCCGGCGAATGAGATCGCCTGGCGCGCGATGGAGATTTCCATAGGGCAGCTATTGTACAGAGACGCCGAGGCGGAGGTGGGCCATGACCCGCTCGAGGGCGACGAATAGCGGACCGTCGAGGGAACAACCGCTGGCGCACTCATGACCGCCGCCGCCGAATCGCTCAGCGACTTTGGCGACATTGAACAGGCCTTTGCTGCGCAGGCTCACCCGGACGCGGCCTTCCGGCAGCTCGCGGAAGAAGGCGGCCACCTGCACGTCCTGAATGGAGAGGGCGTAGTTTACGAGTCCTTCGCAGTCTTCTTCTTTCGCCTGGAACTGGTGCATCTGCTCCTGGGTGACCCAGATCCACGCCAGCGGGCCCTCACGTTGCAGGTTCGACAGGGCAGCGCCGAGCAGGCGGAGTTTCTCGGTGGAGTGCCCGAAGTAGATGTTGCGGGCGCAACGTGCCGGGTCTGCGCCGGCCAGCACCAGCTCGCGGGCCAGCGCGAAGGTGTGCTCGCTGGTGCCTTCAAACATGAATGAGCCGGTGTCGGTGAGGACGGCGGTGTAGAGGCAGGTGGCGATGTCGGGCGAAATCTCGACTCCGGCTTCCCTGGCCAGTCGGTAAACCAGCTCGGCGGTGGCGACGGCTTGAGGGTCGATCCAGTTCACGTTGGCGAAGGGACGCCCGCTGAGGTGGTGATCGATGCTGATGAGAAAATTATTTTCGAGTCCGTCGAGCCGGGTGCGTTGCACGCTGTCGCACTCGAGGATGATGGCGGCTTCGTAATTGCCGTTGACGCGATCGGCCTGGATAACGCTTTCAGCGAAGGGCAACGGCTGGTAAACGCGGGGAACGCCGTCGCGAAGAATTACCTGGGCCTGCTTGCCCATGGAGCGCAGAATCGCCCAACAGGCCAGGGCAGAGCCTACGGCATCGCCGTCGGGACGGGCGTGCGAGGTGAGCACGAAGCGGTCGCGTTGTTCGATGCTCCTGAGAACGTCTCTCAGCATGTCTGGCCGAACTCCCCGTGTGAGTATCCGTTTTTTCGACTATCCGCTCCGTTTCCTGGCCCTTTTCAGCAACTCGTCAACGCGCGCCTGATATTGCTGCGAGCGGTCCACCTGAAAAAGCAATTCGGGGGGACGGCGCAGGTGCAGGCGCTCGGTCAGTTCGTGGCGGATGAAACCGGTGGCAGCCTGCAGGCCTTCGAGCGTGCGTTCGGCTTCCGCGTCGTCACCTGCGACTACGACCATCACGTGCGCCGAGCGGCCGTCGGGGGCGAGGTTGACTTCGCTCACATTCACCAACCCGATGCGGGGATCGGCCAACTCGCCTTCCAGGATGGTTTCGATCTCCTCGCGAAGGGCTTCTCCCATGCGCTCACGATGATATTTCTGGCCGCGCCGCTCCACCATGAACCTCGATTAAAACCGTTGAGAATATCAGAAATTCGAGAGCCTCGGTCTGCTGGATAACAGGGCCATCTGGCCCGGCTATGGGCATCGCCGGGGAATTCCGGTTAAGTGTTTGATGTGCAACACGAATTCGCATTCGCGGTATTACAGATATTCAACAAATGAATCGCATACATCAGCTCCGCTATTGTTGGCGATGCGCATGGCCTGGCGTTCGACGTTCTTCATCAGGCCGTCGAGGTAATCGCGCGAGCTGGAGACGCTGACCACTCCGATGGTGGCGCGGTTCCACAGGCCGCCGGCATCGAGCTCGGCTACGGCGACATTGAAGTGGGCGCGCAGCCGGTCTTTGAGGCTGCGCACCACCTGGCGCTTGTCTTTCAGAGACTGAGCGTGCTCGATGCTCAGTTCGAGGGTGAGGAAGGCGATCACGACGTGGGGCGGTTCGTCGTTAGCCGTCGGCGTAGCAAGCAACGGCCAACGACAATTGTTACGCGATTACTTCCGCGGCTACTCGCTCGGTGACGAAGGCTTCGATCACGTCGCCGACTTTGATGTCGCCGTAGTTGGCGATGGCGATGCCGCATTCCATCCCGTTGCGGACTTCGCCGGCATCTTCCTTGAAGCGCCGCAGGGAACCGACTTTGCCTTTGAAGACGACCACGTTGTCGCGCAGCAGGCGGACTTCGGAATCGCGCTTGATGTGGCCGTCGAGCACGTAGCATCCGGCAACGGTGCCGACCTTGGGAATGCGGAAGGTGTCGCGAACTTCGGCGCGTCCCATGTAGGTTTCCTTGAAGGTGGGCTCGAGCAGGCCGCTCATGGCGCGCTTGATCTCATCCTGCAGTTCGTAAATGATCGAGTGCAGGCGGATGTCGACTTTCTCCTGCTCCGCCAGTTCGTGGGCTTTGCGTTCCGGACGCACGTTGAAGCCGATGATGATGGCATTCGACGCGGAGGCCAGCAGCACATCGCCTTCGTTGATAGCGCCCACGCCAGAGCGCAGCACCTTGAGCCGAACCTTGTCGTTCGACAACTTGGCCAGAAGATCGCTGAGGACTTCGACCGAGCCCTGCACATCGCCTTTCAGGATGATGTTCAGTTCCTTGGTGCCGGCAGTCTTCAGCTGCTCCGCCAGGCCTTCGAGGGAGACGCGGGAACTCTTGGCCAGCGTGGCTTCGCGTGCCTTCTGCTCGCGGTAATCGGAGATGCCGCGGGCTTTGTCGCGATCCGAGACCATGACGAACTGATCGCCGGCCTGCGGCAGGCCTTCCATGCCGAGAATTTCGACGGGAGTGGAAGGCGGCGCTTCCACAAGCTGGTTTCCGCGATCGTCGAACATGGCGCGTACTTTTCCGTACACATTGCCGACGACGAAGTTGTCGCTGGTGCGGAGAGTGCCGTTCTGCACCAGGACGGTGGCGACCGGGCCGCGTCCGCGGTCCAGCTTGGCTTCGAGAACGACGCCGCTTGCCGGACGCTCGGGGTTGGCTTTGAGCTCCTGCAGATCGGCAACGAGGCAGATCATTTCCATCAGCAGATTGAGATTGGTCTTCTGCTTGGCGGAAACATCTACGAAGACCGTCTTGCCGCCCCAGTCTTCGGGGAGCAATCCGCGATCGGCGAGTTGTTTTTTCACGCGATCGGGCATGGCATCGGGCTTGTCGATTTTGTTGACCGCGACGATGATCGGCACTTCGGCGGCGTGGGCGTGATCGATAGCTTCGAGCGTCTGCGGCATTACGCCGTCATCGGCGGCGACGACCAGCACCACGATGTCGGTGGCCTTCGCGCCGCGGGACCGCATACGGGTGAACGCCTCGTGGCCGGGAGTATCGAGGAACACGATCTGGCGGCCATAGGCGGGTGAATCTTTGTCCTGAATGGTGACTTTGTAAGCGCCGATGTGCTGGGTAATTCCGCCGGCTTCGCCTTCCGCCACACTAGTGGAGCGGATGGAATCGAGCAGCGTGGTCTTGCCATGGTCCACATGGCCCATGATGGTGACTACGGGCGGACGTGGAATGGCTTCGATACCGCTGCCTTCTTCGGTCGCGGATTCGCGGCACATCTTTGGCGGCCTGCTCTTCGAAACTGATTACGTTGGTTTCGGCCCCGAAGAACCGGGCCATCTCGCTGGCCAGTTCGGCGTCGAGGGTCTGGTTGATGGTGGCGAAGACGCCGCGCCCCAGCAACCGGGCGATGAGATCTTTGGCGCGAATCTCCAGCTTCTCGGCCAGATCCTTCACGCTGATGCCTTCGGTGATGGTGATGCTCCGCGTGATGGGCTGCGGCTCATTGGAAACTATCAGCCGCGGCGGCGGAGTGTAGCCCTTCATCGGGCCTTCTTTGACTCCACGCGGAATGTAACGCTGGCCCGGACGGCGGGCTGGACCACCCGGCCGGCTGCCGGGACGTGTGGACCCGGGCGGCGGCAGGCCGGGACCGACACCAATCGGACGCGTACCGGTCGGAGACTGGCGCGTGGGATGCATCGGCCGGCGCTCGCCGGGACGAAGCGGAGGACGCGCAATCGGAGTTCCGGGACGCGGCCTCTGGAAAATCGGCTGGCCCGGCACCGGACGGCCCGGTGCTGGACGTGGCGGCGCTGCAGCTGCCCCAGCCGGCTGGGCTGGACGTGGTGGCGCTTTATAAACAGGACGCGGCCCGGTCTGCGGCATGATCATGCGCGGCGTGGGACCTTGTGGCGCCGCAGGAGCTGCCGGACGTGCTGCAACCGGAACCTGCGCTTGCGGCTGGGCCGCAGGAGGCGCCGCTGCTGTGGTCGCTGGAGCTGCCGGACGCGCTTGCGCGCTGGCCGGGGGAGCCGCCGGTTGCGCCGGCGGTGGAGTCGGAACTGAGTAAGTGGGCCTCGGACCCTGGGCGGGAACAATAACTCGCGGCGCTGGTGTTACAGCAGGAGGCGCAGCCGTGGGCTTGGGTGGAGCCTCGGCAGGCGCATGAGCCGCGGGCGCAACCGGAGTTGCCGCAGGCTTGGCCTCGACCGGGGCCGCCGGAACCGGACGCGGCGGCGCGGCGGGCGCAGCCGGGGCCTGCTTGCTGATATGGCCTTAAGCACATCGCCGGGCTTGGAGATGTGGGAGAGATCGATCTTGGTCTTGATTTCATCGCCTTCGGCGCGGCTGGGACGAGGCGACTTGCTCGCCTGCGCTTCAGAAGAAGCGCGGATGTGTCCCCGCACCTTGTCGGCTTCGTGGTCTTCCAGGGAGCTGGAATGGGTTTTCTTCTCGGTGATTCCGACTTTCGGAAGCGTGTCGAGAATTTCCTTGCTTTTGACTTCCAGTTCTCTGGCCAGATCGTTAATTCGAATCTTACTCATCCGCCGTTTGTTCCCTCCGGACTGTTCCCGCTAAGTCTTCATATCAACCTCACGGTTTCAGTTTCAGTTCCACTGTTTCTCGTCCCTGATCGTAAATCCTGATTTCCTGGTATTCCAGGCATTGCTAAGCTGTTCTCAGGCTATAACTTATTCTCGGGCTCGGGCTCTTCACTTGCAGCTTCAGCCTCGTTGTCGCCCGTCGCTGTGCCCGCTTCTTCGACGGCTTCAGCTTCGTTAGCTTCAGCTTCGTTTTCGCCGGCCTCAGACGCCGCTTCTGCCGCGACATCTCCGCTCGATTCTTCCGCGGCAGCTTCTGTGGACTCAGCTTCCTGACCGGCATCTTCGTCAGCCGCGGCTTCGGTTTCAGCCGCTTCCGCTCCTGCTTCTTCGGTTCCTGCGGCTTGCTCCGCGGTTTCTTCGGCTGGCCCTTCGGCCGGCTCCTCGAGAGGAATGCCTTCCAGGCTGGAGAAATAATTATTGACCGCCAAACTGATCTTTTCCACTGTCTTGGGACCGATGCCCTCAATGGCTTCCAACTGTTCCGGAGTCATATCGGCCAACGCTTCCACTGTGGTCACGCCGGCTGAATTCAGCTTCTCCACCAATCCCTCGCCGAGTCCAGGCACGCTCTCCAGAGGAGTCGTCGGCGGAGGCGCCATCTGCGCCATCTGCTGCTCCACTTCCTGGCGCTTCTCTTCCTCGCTCTTAATGTCGATCTTCCAGCCCAGCAGCTTCGCTGCCAGCCGGACGTTCTGCCCCTTCTTGCCGATCGCGAGCGAAAGCTGGCTGTCGTCCACCACCACTTCGAGGTGCTTGTCCTGCGAATCGACTACCGTCACCCGGCTTACCTTGGCGGGCTGCAATGCCTTCTCCGCAAAGGTCGGCGGATCTTCGTGGTATTCGATAATGTCAATCTTTTCGCCGCGCAGCTCACGAATGATGGACTGCACTCGCATGCCCTTCATTCCCACGCAGGCCCCGACCGCATCCACATCCTTGTCTTTAGACATGACCGCGATCTTGGTGCGTTCGCCGGCTTCGCGGGCGATAGCGCGGATTACAACCGTTCCGTCATAGATCTCGGGGACTTCGGTCTGGAACAGGTGCTGCACCAGCTCCGGCGCGGCGCGCGACACCACCACCCCCGGGCCCTTGGAAGCACGCTCCACCCGGGCGATTACCACCCGCACCCGCTCGCCGATGGCGAACGATTCCAGGCGCGATTGCTCCTTGCGCGACATGCGGGCTTCGGCTTTGCCGATATCGAAGATCACGTCCGGACCTTCGATCCGCTTCACTGTGGCGTTCACGATTTCGCCCACCCGGCCGATGTACTCGTTGTAAACCGTGTCGCGTTCCGCCTCGCGCACCTTCTGAAAAATGACTTGCTTGGCCAGCTGAGCTGCGATCCGGCCGAGAATTCCTTCGGTCGGCTTGGGAATCCGCAGTTCGCCCCCGACTTCGAGGTTGGGATCAACCTTGCGGGCATCGTCCACCGTGATCTGCAGCAGCGGATCCTCAACCTGTTCCGGAGTTTCCACTACGGTGCGGACCGCGAAAGCGCTGATCTTGCCCGATTCCTTGTCCAGTTCCGCGCGAAGATTTTCCTGCGTCTTGTAGTACTTGCGCGTAGCCACAACAATGGCGTCTTCCACTGCGCTCACCACAATCTGCGGATCGATGCCCTTCTCACGGCTCAGGGCGTCAATAGTGTTATAAAGCTCGCTTGCCATAAGAAAATTCCGTTAACAGCTCACTGGATAAAGCAGACTTCCACTGCCGGCCCCTGACTCTCGTCTCTCTGCGGGACGCCCTGCCACTTCTGCATCTGCTCTTAATATTTGATTACCGGGACCGCTTAACCGTCGCTGACAACCTCGACAACCGCCCCGGCCTTCAGAACTCAGGTACGAGGTTCGCCTTCTCTACATTGCCGAAGTCGATCTCGATTTTTTGGGGAGCCTCGTGGCTCTCGACGTCCCTTATTTTTCTTTGCGGCCTTCCGGATCGCTGCCAGATCCAGAGTGAGACGCCCGCTCTCGAAAGCTTCCAACCTTCCCTCAAAGAAACGGTTGCCCTCAATCGGCTCGCGGGTCATCAGTTTCACCAGGCTGCCGGTAAACCGCTCAAAATCCGTCGCGCGCACCAGCTTTCGGTCCAGCCCAGGCGACGAAACTTCCAGAACGTAAGAGGGTCCCGGCACTACATCCTCGACATCGAGAATGGTCCCGACTTCGCGGCTCAGGTTTGCGCAATCCTCGTGGGTCACCCCGCTGGGATTGTCCGCGGTTCCCGCCGTGGGACGGTCGATCACGATGCGCAACCTGCGGCTTTTTCCGCCACCGCGCAGATCAATCTCAACCACCTCGAGGCCGCTGGAGGCGGCCACCCGCTCCGCAATCTCCCGCACCCTCTCGGTCTCAAGTGCCATTAAACCAGTCGCTTAGAGATGTCGCGCTGCCCCAGAAATTGGCCGCAAACTAAAATGTGGGCTTGCGCCCACTGGTGTGTTTCGCCAAATGCTGGTAACTACACAACAGTTCCATTTACAAATATACGCCGCAGCGGACCAAAAGACAATGCAGGCAGCCGGCCAGAAACCAGTGATCCAGCGCTACTTATTGGGAATCAGCGCGTCCAGTATAACCGCTCTCGCCATCACGAGCCACAAGCCGGAATTCACGATTAGTAGCTTTCGAATCATTTCTCACAGACCGGGCGAGCGATAAAACCCGAAACTGTACGCTTTTTTCTGGAACTCGTCGCGATGGATTTGCTTCGCAGGAACACGGCCTCTAGAATGAGGGATTACCTGCACATCTGAGAGACTCAATGATTCATTTTCCCGTCCCTGAGGCGCTGACTTTCGATGACGTGTTGCTGCTGCCCGCCCGCTCTGACGTGGTTCCGGCGCAGGCCAATACCCAGACTCAACTCACCCCCAATATTCGCCTGAATATCCCCATCATCAGCGCCGCCATGGACACCGTCACCGAATCTCACATGGCCATTGCGCTCGCCCAGCAGGGCGGACTTGGCGTGATCCACCGCAATCTCAGCATCGAGCAGCAAGCCAACGAAGTGGATAAAGTAAAGCGTTCAGAGAGCGGCATGATCGTCGATCCTGTGACCATGTCGCCGGATGCAAAGGTCGCCGATGCGCTCGACGTGATGCGCAAGTACAAGATTTCCGGAGTGCCGATCACCAAAGAAGGCAAGCTGGTCGGAATTCTCACCAACCGCGACCTGCGTTTTGAGAGCCGCTTCGATGTTCCCATCAGCAAGGTGATGACCAAGGAAAACCTGATCACGGTCCCCGTCGGCACCACGCTGGAGGAAGCCGAGAAGATCCTGCACGAACACCGCGTCGAGAAGTTGCTGGTGGTGGATGACAAGTACAACCTGAAGGGCCTGATCACGGTAAAAGACATTCAGAAGAAGTTGAAATATCCCAACGCCGCTAAAGATTCGCAAGGCCGCCTGCGGGTCGGCGGAGCCATCGGGGCCACCGGCGACTTCCTTGAGCGCGCTCAGGAGTTGGTGAAGACCAAAGTTGACGTGCTGGCCATTGACAGCGCACACGGCCACTCTTCCCGCGTACTTGAAGCCATCCGCGCGGTGAAATCGAAGCTGCCCGAGGTGGACCTGATCGCCGGCAACGTCGCCACTTTCGATGGCGCATGTGAATTGGCCAAAGCTGGGGCGGATGGAATCAAGGTCGGGATCGGCCCCGGCTCCATCTGCACCACTCGCGTAGTGACCGGAGCCGGAGTTCCGCAGATCACCGCGATCGCGGAAGCCTATCGCGCCACCAAAGATGCCGGCATTCCGGTGATTGCCGACGGCGGCATCAAGTATTCCGGCGACATTTCCAAAGCCTTGGCTGCCGGCGCAAGTGCGGTCATGATCGGTTCCATGTTTGCCGGAACCGATGAAAGCCCCGGCGAGTTGATCCTGTATCAAGGCCGCACCTTTAAATCGTATCGCGGCATGGGATCGCTGAGCGCGATGGCTTCGGGTTCCAGTGAGCGTTATTTCCAGAACACTGAGGGTGAGGCTTCCACCGCAATGAACGGCGGCGAGGAGTCGAACCGGCTGGCCAAGCTCGTCCCCGAGGGCATTGAAGGGCGAGTTCCTTACCGCGGTTCGGTTTCCATGATCGTCAATCAGATGGTTGGAGGGCTGAAGTCGGGCATGGGTTACTGCGGCTGTGCCACTCTGCCTGAACTCTTGCAGAAGACGCGCTTCGTGCGCATCAGCGGAGCCGGACTGCGCGAGAGCCACGTTCACGATGTGATCATTACTCGTGAAGCTCCCAATTACGCCTTGGAATAGAGGGGCCGCCGAGTCCACCGCTGAGTGACGAAATGGCGCAGCGGGCATCTCGGATGTCAGCATCTGCAGTTTTTTGCCGAATGCTTCGGAAAGTGATTCTTGAGTTCTCCTGAAAAGAAGCAACTCCTTAAAGCTTGGTGGCCGGCGCTGCTGTGGCTCGGCATTATCGTGGTCGAATCGACTGACGCCCTGTCTTCCGCCAACACTGGCGCGATCCTCTATCCAGTGCTGCACTTCCTTACCGGAATGAGCCTGGCCACTTTTCTCACCGTGCACCATTACCTTCGCAAGCTCGGCCACTTCGTCGGCTACTTCACCCTGGGCCTGCTGCTGTTCCGGGCGTGGAAAGGGACTCTGGCTCTGCCGCAGGCCCGGGCGTGGTCGATGCAGTGGGCGCGCATTGCCTTCTTCATGTCCGCGTTGGTGGCGACTCTGGATGAGTGGCACCAGACTTATCTCGCATCTCGCGGCGGCAGTGTGCGCGACGTTCTGCTCGACAGCTCGGCCGCACTCACGGCGCAGGTGGTGATCTGGGCCTTTCTCGCCGTGCGGAGTCGTAGGCCGGCGCACCCGGCCGCTTTTCACGCCCGCAACTGATCGATCCGGGGAAGGGCACTATGTTAGGCGGAAATTGGATTGTCCGCACCATCCGAGCTTCGAGAACGCGGGAACAGCAGCAACAATCCCGCGGACACAGCGGCGATTGCAGCCGAGAGGTAGAAGGGTAAACGCGCGCCGTAGACCTTCCACAGCTCTCCGGTGATAATGCTGGCCAGCAGAATGGCCGTGCTGGTGGCGAATGAGTACACTCCGAGCGCCCGGCCACGAATCTCCGGGCGAACCGTTTCCACCACCAGCGCCTTCAGCACTGGATTGGTCAGCGCGTAAAAGAATCCGTAGAAAGCCATCACCAGCCAGATGGCGAGCTTGGAGGGTGCGGCTGCGAACACCACATACACCACGGCAAACACCAGATATCCTGCAGCCGCAATGCCGCGTCGCGATACCCGATCACTCAGGCGGCCGGCCGGCCACGAAAACGCAGTGTAGGTGACATTAAACACCAGCCCGAGCAGGGGAGCATACGCGACCGGAATGCCGACGTTCTCCGCTCGCAGTACCAGAAACATGTCGCTCGAATTTCCCAGAGAGAACAGCGTGACCGCGCTCACCACCAAATAGAACGCCATGGGAAATTGAACCCGATGGTCGGAAGAAGCCGAACCCGAAGCCGCCTTAGATGCCAGTGTTCCGGACTTCGCAGTACCGCTCTCCTCCCGGCGCCGCGCCTTCGCCCGCCCAGTCTCGCGAATCCCGAAGATCGCGACCACTAAACACAGGAATCCAGGAACCGCCGCGAACCAGAACACGCCCCGCATGCCATAGTGCGGAATCAGCATCAGGGCGAGCAGCGGACCAATGACAGCTCCGGCGGAATCGAGCGCCTGAATCAAACCATAGGCGGAGCCGATGCGGTCTTCGCCGACCGATTCAGCCACCATCACATCGCGCGGCGTGTTGCGAATGCCTTTGGACAGCCGGTCGGCGAAGCGGATTCCCAGAACATGCCACCACGAAGTGGCCAGCGCGAGCAGCGGCTTTACGGCATTGGCGACAAAGTATCCGCCCACCACGAGCGGCTTGCGGCGTGGGACCCGGTCGGCAATGTATCCGGAGAACAGTTTGGCGAATGACGCCACACTCTCGGCGATGCCTTCGATGATGCCCAGTTGCGCAGGTCCGGCCCCGATCGAAGCCAGAAACGCCGGCAGCACCCAGTACGCCATTTCGCTGGCGGTGTCGTTCAGCAGCGAGGTGATGCCAAAGGCGCGCACATTGCGAGAGCCGGCTTCAGACCGGACGCTCGATCTCTCAGGCATGAAGATGTTGTATCACGCGGGTTCGAGATAAGGTTTGCGGGGCAGAACGGGTCGGCCAGCTTCAGTAGAGGGCGTCGTACTTGGTGACGGTCCACGCGCCGTCGCGATTTTCCAGCGTCACCGAAAGGATCTCTTTATAAGTGGAGCTGTCGCCCGGAGCGTTACGCCGGGTTCCGCGGTACTGAAGAATGCGGAGTGGAGGCGCATCTTCCCATTGCGCCAGCTTCCAGGCCACCAGCGGGTGACGGGCTTCCGAATCGCAAATGAAGGTCGCGTACTTTCTGCGATAGTCGTGCAGCCAGTCGGCCAGCAATTCGCTGCAATGACCGTCGCTCATGGAGCGGATAAATTCTCCCGCCACGCGCTCGGAGGAGCGGTCGCGCAAGGGATTCATGCGAATCGAAACCGGAATGCCGGAAAGCGGATCGCGCTCCACGGAACGGGAGAGCACCGGACCCTGATGGTTCAGCCAGGTCAATCCGCCGAAGAAGACAAGCAGCAGCAACCCGCCGGCGGCGGCGGCGATGCTCAGTTGGGTGCGGGAAGGCTGCATGAAGCTTCTGCCAGTGTACTGCGGGGAGACACAATAGATAGATTACCTACGTGATGCGGCGAATTATGCCAGCGAACCTGACTACTTCTCTTTCTTTGTTGTTCCAACATCGCTTCTTGCGGCAAACAAAAAGCCCGAAGCGGTCTGCGCTCCGGGCTCAACTGCTGATGCCGAACCGGGACTACTCTTCTTTGCCGCCTTCAGCGTTGTCTGCCGTGGGTTCGACGCCGCCGCTCTTGTTCTGAGCTTCGGCTTCTTCCATGGCCTTCTTGGCTTCTTCGGCGCGCTTGGCTCGGGCACTGGCACGTTTCTCGCGCTTTTCTTCCTGAAGCTTCTCGCTGCCGAGCAGCTCGATGAAAGCCTTATCGGCGCCGTCGCCCTTCTGCCATCCGACGCGAACGATGCGGGTGAAGCCGCCTTCGCGGTCCCCAAAGCGGGGACCGATGGTGTCGAACAGCTTGCTGACCGCGGCCTTGGTCATCAGGTAAGCGCCGGCCTGGCGGCGGGCGGCGAGGTCTCCCCGCTTGCCCAGCGTGATCATCTTCTCGACCTGGGGACGCAGGGCTTTCGCCTTGGGAACCGTGGTCTCGATCCGCTCCTCAATGATCAGCGAAGTGGTCAGGTTCCGCAGCAGCGAGCGCCGGTGCGCTGTGGTGCGGCCGAGTTTGAATCCTGCTACTTTGTGACGCATAGTAGAACCCCAGTTCAGTGTCAGTCGGCCAGTAATCACTGGCCGGTAGTTAATGGCTAGTCTTTTCCAGCTGGCAACTAGCCACTAGCCGTAATGATCTAGAAATCGTTGTCCGGACCATATGCCGATGCCGGCAATACCTGGTTCGAAGTCGGACCGGGCACCGCATTGCCGTGCTCGTCGATTTTCATGCCCAGGCTCAAGCCCATGGAATTCAGGATTTCTTTGATTTCGTTCAGTGACTTGCGGCCGAAATTCTTGGTCTTGAGCATTTCGGCTTCGGTCTTCTGCACCAGTTCTCCGATGGTCTGGATGTTGGCGTTCTTCAGGCAGTTATAGCTGCGCACCGAGAGCTCCAGCTCCTCGACCGAGCGGTTGAGATTTTCGTTCTTGATCTCGGGCTTGCGGTCGTCGCTGGTGGTGGCGGTCTCGATATCTTCCTCGAAGTTGATGAAGATATTCATGTGGTCCTTCAGCAGCTTCGCCGCCAGGCCAATGGAGTCGGCCGGGGTGATGGAGCCGTTGGTCCACACTTCGAGGGTCAGCTTGTCATAGTCGGTGATCTGCCCGAGTCGCGCCGCTTCGACGGTATAGTTGCACTTGCGCACCGGCGAGTGGACGGAGTCAATCGGAATGAATCCAATGCCGAGGTCTTCGTCGAAATTCTTGTCAGCCGAGACATAGCCGCGGCCGCGCTTCAGCCGCATTTCCATATCCAGCTTGCCGCCTTCGCTGACGGTCGCGATGTACACATCTTTATCCAGCACTTCGACGTCGGCGTCGGCTTCGATCATGCCAGAAGTGACAACTCCCGGCTGGTCGGCGCGCAGGTAGATAGCTTTGGGAGCATCTCCGCTCAACTTGAAGGGAATCTGCTTCAGGTTGAGGATGATGTCGGTTGCGTCTTCGACCACGCCCGGGATCGACTGGAACTCGTGCAGCACGCCTTCAATCTTCACCGCGGTAATGGCAGCGCCCTCGATCGAAGACAGCAGCACCCGCCGCAGCGCGTTGCCGATGGTGGTGCCGAAGCCGCGTTCGAACGGCTGCGCCCAGAAGATGCCGTACTTGTCGGTGAGTGATTCGGTGTCAACAGCGAGACGTTTCGGTTTTTGAAAGCCCTTCCACAACATGGTGTTTCTCTCCTTCGGCCATGCGGCTCAGTTCCGGCTCCCTGAATTGGTCCGAATTCAGGTCAAGCGCCGGAAACGGCTGATCTGGCGCGAAATGTGGACCTAACAATGTCCTTGGGCGTTGGCGGAATCCTTTCCTGCCGGCGACCACATCGAGCTGCTTTGGCCAACCACCAACGACCAAAGACCAACGACTATTTGCTGTACAACTCCACAATCAGCTGCTCATTCACCGGCAACTGGATGTCTTCGCGCTTGGGCAGCGCAAGTATGCGGCCCTTGTAGTTGTCGCGATCGATCTCCAGCCAGTTGGGCGCATTCTGGTGACTGGCGAATTCCTTCGCCGACTCCAGGATGGGCAGCTTGCGGCTGCCTTCACGCACCGCGATTTCATCGCCTACCTTCACCGGATAAGAAGGTATGTTCAGCTTTTTGCCATTCACCTGGATGTGACCATGACGCACCAACTGGCGCGCCTGGCGGCGGGAAATTCCGAAGCCCAGGCGATAGACAATGTTGTCGAGGCGACGCTCGAGCTGTTGCAGCAGCAGTTCACCGGTGACGCCCTTGCTGCGCGCCGCATTCTCGAAGTAATTGCGGAACTGGCCTTCCTGGGTGAAGTAGATGCGTTTGGCTTTCTGTTTTTCGCGCAACTGCAGGCCGTAGCCGACGATTTTGGCTTTGCGGTCTTTCCCGTGCTGTCCGGGAGCGAAGTTGCGCTTTTCGATGGGACACTTGTCGCTGAAGCATTTCGAGCCCTTCAAAAAGAGCTTCATGCCTTCACGACGGCATAGACGGCAGACTGGATCGGTGTAACGTGCCAAGTTGTCTCTCCTTTTAAATGACCGGTTTACAGGTTTGGCTTCACCCTTCGTCCCGGACGGAATCGTTTTCAACTTCTCAGTCGTCAGTCGTTTGTCTTAGCCCACTCGGCTAACGACTAGGACCACTGGTCTTATACCCTCCTCCGCTTCGGCGGACGGCAGCCGTTGTGCGGAATCGGGGTGGTGTCTTTAATGTTCCGGACTTCAATGCCGGCGGCGGCCAGAGCGCGAATCGCCGACTCGCGTCCCGAACCCGGCCCGCTGACCCGAACTTCCACGGTGCGCACGCCATGCTCGCGCGCCATGTTGGCGGCATTCATCGCAGCCTGCTGGGCGGCAAACGGCGTCCCTTTGCGCGAGCCGCGGAATCCCAGTGACCCTGAGCTCTTCCAGGACAGCACGTTCCCCGTAGGATCGGCGATAGTCACAATCGTGTTGTTGAACGAGGCCTGGATGTGCACGATGCCGAATGGAACGTGCTTGCGTTCCTTCTTCTTGAAGGTTTTCTTTTTGCCTTTTTTGTCGGGCGCTGCCGCGCCGCCTGCTGCCGCTGCTTTTGCCATATTAGTTTCCAGCTCCTGGCCGCCAGCTTCTAGCCAGAAGCTAGAAGCCAATCGCCACAATTTACGTCTTCGCCGATGCCTTCTTCTTCTGCGCCACGGTTCCCTTGCGCGGGCCCTTGCGGGTGCGCGCGTTGGTGTGGGTGCGCTGCCCGCGGACCGGCAGGTTGCGGCGGTGACGATAGCCGCGATACGAGCCGATTTCGATGAGCCGCTTGATGTTCATCTGCACTTCTTTGCGCAGATCGCCCTCGACCAATCCTTCGGCTTCGATCACCTGGCGGATGCGGTTGACCTCGTCTTCGCCCAGGTCCTGGACCTTCTTCATGCGATCCACGTTGGCTTCCGCCAGAATGCGCGCCGAGCGCGGATTGCCGATGCCGTAGATGTAGGTGAGCGCGATATCCACGTGCTTGTTACGCGGAAGGTCGACGCCTGCAATACGTGCCATAGTGTCCTCTTATCCCTGACGCTGCTTATGCTTGGAATTCACGCAAATCACCCGCACCACGCCCTTGCGGTGGATGACCTTGCACTTGTCGCAAATTTTCTTGACCGACGCTCTGACTTTCACTTCCAGCTCCTGGCTTTTGGCTTCTAGCTCCTAGCACTGTACTGGCTTGCGTTAAGCCAGAAGCCAGAAGCTATTTGTAGCGATACACAATTCGTCCGCGATTCAAATCATAAGGCGAGAGCTCGACTGCGACTTTGTCGCCCGGCAGAATGCGGATGAAATTCTTGCGCATCTTGCCGGAGACATGCGCCAGCACCTGGTGCTTGTTCTCCAGCTCCACCTTGAACATGGCGTTCGGCAACGGCTCTACCACCGTCGCCATCACTTCAATCGCGTCTTCTTTGCTCATGCACTCCCTTGAATCAGCTGCTGGCTTCTAGCTTCCGGCGATCCTTGGTTGCTGGAGCCACAAGCCAGCAGCCAGAAGCTCTATTGCGTCAAAATCACCGGTCCATCTTTCGTCACTGCCACGCAGTGTTCGAAGTGGGCGCTGTAGCTACCGTCGGCGGTTACCGCAGTCCACTTGTCGTCGAGCACCCGGGTGCCGGGCTTGCCGGAATTCACCATAGGCTCGATGGCGATGACTACCCCTTCCCGCAATTTTGGACCATGCCCACGGATGCCGAAATTCGGCACCTGCGGCTCTTCGTGCAGCTTGGTCCCAATGCCGTGCCCCACAAACTCGCGGACCACGCTGAAGCCATTGGCTTCCACATATTCCTGGACCGCCGCCCCTACGTCACCGACTGCGTTCCCGATGCGCGCCTGCTCGATCCCCTTGTACAGCGAGGCTTCGGTCACTTCGAGCAGCTTGCTCAACTCCGGCGGCAACGAACCATCGACCGGCACGGTAATCGCCGCATCCCCGTAGTAACCGTCCAGCACCACTCCACAATCGATGGAGACGATGTCTCCGGCTTTCAGCACCCGCTTTTCCGACGGGATGCCGTGCACGATCTCTTCATTGATCGAGGTGCACAGCACGCATGGGTACTCGTAGTACCCCTTGAATGCCGGCTTGGCCCCAAGCTCTTTCATCTTCTGCTCGGCGGCCCGCTCCAGATCCATGGTGCTCACACCCGGAGCCACCATGCCGCGAAGGTGGTCGAGCACTTCGCGAACGATGCGGCCGCTGCGCCGCATCTTTTCGATCTCCCGCGTGGATTTACAGACAATTGCCATGCTTAGCCAGCCGCCGCGGGGCTGTGACTCTCAATCTCCCGGAAAACATGGCCGGTTACCTGATCCACCGGTAACTCGCCATCCACCGTCACCAACCGGCCTTTACGCTTGTAGTAGTCCACCACCGGGCGGGTCTGTTGTTCATACTCAGTCAGACGCTGCCGGATGACTTCATCGCGATCGTCGTTGCGGATAACCAGCGGAGAACCGTCAATGTCGCAGACGCTGTCGACGCGGGGTGGGTGCAGATAAACGTTATAGATATGTCCGTTGGCGGAGCAAGTCCTGCGCCCGGTGAGCCGGCGCAATAACTGATTGTAATCCACATCGATAAGAATCACAATCGGCAGGCACTTACTGCGTTTCTGGTTGTCAAAGAACGTTTCCAAAAACTTGTCGAGCCACTCGGCCTGGGCCTCGGTGCGGGGGAAACCATCCAGCACAAATCCCCGTTCGCAGTCCACGTCGGCCACCCGCTCGGCCACAATGTCGTTCACTACCTGGTCGGGAACCAGCTGGCCCCGGCCCATTCCGTCCTGAATCTCCACCCCGAGCCTGGTTCCGTTGCGGATGTGCTCACGCAGCAGATCCCCGGTAGAAACCTGCGGGACGCCATAGCGGACTCCGATCCGCTTGGCTTGCGTACCTTTCCCTGCTCCCGGGGAGCCCAGCAGGACAATCGGTCCGACGTTGCGCGAGGTGTCCTCTGCCATCGACCTGTCCTATAAACGTCTCCATCTCCGCTTTCAAATTGCCCGGTTATCATGCCGCCGGACGGTTCAGTCCCGAGCCACAAGCCCGGCGCAAACTATGACCAGGTCCGTCGCCCGCGGATGCGCCCGCTGCGCGAGGAGAATCCATCGTAATGCCGCATGATCAACTGCGCCTCGACCTGGGTCACCGTGTCCATGGCAACACCGATAACGATCAGCAGAGATGTGCCGCCGAAGTAAAAGTTCACTCCCAAGCCGTTGGTCACCCAGGTGGGTAATTTTTCGAAAAAGGCCCCCATGGCCCCCGGCAGGTGATTCAGGTGGATACCGGCGATCATCCACTCTGGAATGAAGGAAATAATGATCAGATACAAGCGCTCCGACCAGGGTAATCCGGGTCAGGATTTCATTGATGTGGTCGGCGGTGCGCTTGCCCGGACGAATGCCGGGAATAAAACCGCCGTACTTCCGCATGTTGTCGGCAACTTCATTGGGATTGAAGACAATCGACACATAGAAGTAGGCAAAAAAGATGATGCCCACGGCGTACAACAGAGTGTAGAGCGGCTCCCCCCAACCCAGCCAGCGGAATAAATCGGCGAAGTAGCGGCTGTTGCGCAACGGGTAGCCCACAGTCTGCGGCAATGTCAAAATGGAAGACGCGAAGATCACCGGCATAACGCCGCCGGCATTCACCCGCAAGGGCAGGTGAGTGGATTGCCCGCCCATCACTTTGCGTCCCACGACACGCTTGGCATACTGCACCGGGATGCGGCGCTCGCTGCGCTCCACGTAGACGATGAAGGCGACGATCACCAGCATCACCGCCACTAGAATGATCATGGCGGGAGCGGTAAAGGCTCCCCAGGCGTCGGTCTTTACCTTGTCGTAAAGGTCGGCAACGCCGCGCGGCAGGCCGACCACGATGCCGGCAAAGATCAGCAGCGACATGCCATTGCCCACGCCGCGCTCGGTAATCTGCTCGCCCAGCCACATGATGAAGACGCTGCCCGTGGTCAGGGTCAGCATGGTCATCAGCACAAAACCCGCGCCGGGGTTCACTACGAAATCTCCGCCCTTGCCGAGACTTACAGCAATCGCCAGCGACTGCACCGCGCTCAAAGCGAGGGTGAGATAACGGGTCCACTGGGTGATCTTCTTGCGCCCTAGCTCGCCTTCTTTCTGCAGCTTGGCCAGCGGCTCATAGACCACGGTCAGCAGCTGCAGGATGATGGAGGCGGTGATGTAGGGCATGATGCCCAGGGCAAAGATGGTCAGGCGGCGCAGCTGGCCGCCGGAAAAGAGGTCAACAAAGCCGAGGAAACTGCCGCGATTCTGCTCGAAAAACTGCTGCAACTTGTCGGCATTCACCCCGGGAGTGGGGATGTGCCCGCCCAGGCGGTACACGGCCAACAGCCCAAGCGTGAACAGAATGCGCTTGCGCAGATCCGGAATACGAAAGATGTTGGCGAATTTTTCGAACATTTACTGCGAAACCTCGTTCTGCACGGCCTTGCCCGGCAGAACATGAAATTTCCCGCCGGCCTTGGTGATCTTCTCCTGGGCCGACTTGGAAAATTTGTGGGCATGCACGGTGAGCGCGCTCGAAAGCTCGCCGTCGCCGAGCACCTTAACCGGACGCGCGGTCTTGATCACGCCCGCTTTGCGCAACACCTCGGGCGTGATCGTGGTCTCGCCCAGCGCGGCCAGCCGTTCCAGGCTGACGATGTTGAATTCTTTGCGGAAGATGTTGGTGAAGCCGCGCTTGGGCATGCGGCGATGCAGCGGCATCTGGCCGCCTTCAAAGCCGCGCATCATGCGCGAACCGCTGCGCGAGCGCTGGCCCTTGTGGCCGCGGGTTGAGGTCTTGCCCATCCCCGAGCCCATACCCCGCCCGACGCGCTTCTTTTTCTCTGCGGCTTTTTTCGGTGCTCGAATATTCGAAAGGTTCATAAATAAGCTCTCAGCTATCGGCTTTCAGCGATCACCTGCAATGCTCTCAATCGAACCGAGAGCGGATGGCTGAAACCTGACCGCTATTGAACGATCTCCACCAGGTGCGGGACCTTGGCCACCATGCCGCGAATCGCCGCATTATCCGGACGCTCGATCACCTGATTCAGCCGGGTAAATCCCAGGCCCTTCACCACCAGTTTCTGCTTCACCGGAGCGCAAATCGCCGATCGCACCCACTTCAGGTGCAGCTTGCCGCTTCCAGCTTTGTTCGCCGCCTTTGCCGTCATCGCAATCCTCAATTTCCATTCCGCCCCGCTTCCGCAAGGCGTATTTCGCTATAACTCTTGCGCAGTCTTGCCGCGCGCCGCCGCCACCGCTTCCCGGTTCTTCAGTTTCTTCAGCGCGTCGAAGGTGGCTTTCACCACGTTGTGCGGATTGGTGGTGCCGATCGATTTGGTCAGCACGTTCTGGATTCCCGACCGAAGTCATGACCGCGCGCACCGCGCCTCCGGCAATGACGCCGGTGCCTTCCGGGGCCGGCTTGAGCAGCACCATGCCAGAACCAAACCGTCCCAGCACGGTATGAGGAATGGTGGTCTGAGTAAGGTTCACCCGCATCAGGTTCTTCTTCGCCGACTCAATCCCTTTGCGGATGGCCTGCGGAACTTCTTTGGCCTTGCCCGAACCGAATCCGACCACGGCGGAGCTGGGATCGCCCACCACCACCAGGGCGGCGAACGAGAGGTTCTTTCCACCCTTCACCACTTTGGTGACACGGTTGATCGAAACCACCTGGTCTTTCAGTTGGTAAGCACCGGCATCGACCTTCTTGATTACTGTTGGCATTCGTAACCCATTTCGTAACTTTCCAATCCGATCGCGAATTTTCTAAAACTGCAGTCCCGCTTCACGCGCCGCATCGGCCAGCGCCTTCACCCGGCCGTGGTAAATGTAGCCGCCGCGGTCGAACACCACTTGGGTGATGCCCTTTTGCTTGGCGCGTTCTGCAATGGCTTTGCCGACTGTTTTAGCTGCGGCCACGTTGCCGCCGGTGGTGCGCTCGCCTTTCTTGCCTTCGGCGGAATTCGCCGAGACCAGGGTTGCGCCTTTATGGTCGTCAATCAATTGCACATACAGATGGTTCAGCGAGCGGTACACGTTCAGCCGCGGCCGTTCAGCGGTGCCGAACACCTTCTTGCGGATGCGGTCATGCACATGCCGCCGGGTCGCATTCTTGGATAATTGCCTAAGCATTGTTTCGATCCTTCGCTCTTAGCTGGCAGCAGTTCCGGTTTCGCTCATATCCGCGAAACAGCGCTACTTCGCTCCTGTCTTTCCAACCTTCTTCTTCAGGCGCTCGCCGACATAGCGCACGCCTTTGTTCTTGTAAGGGTCCGGCGGACGCAGGCTGCGCATTTCAGCCGCGACCTGGCCGACTTTCTGGCGGTCGATACCAGTCACGCTGAGCCGGGTCTGCTTGGGGTCGACCCCAACTTCGACCCCGGAGGGCAGAGGATATTCAATGGGATGGGAATATCCCAGGCTGAATACCACTACACCTTTGCCCTTCATCTCAGCGCGATAGCCGATACCGACGATTTCCAGTTCCCGCGTCCAGCCCTTGGTGACGCCTTCGACGGCGTTGTTCACCAGAGCGCGCGCCAGTCCGTGTACCGCCGCCTGGGAATCGTTCTCGCGGATGGCGACCAGATGGCCGTCCTGCTGCTCCACCCGAATGCCGCGCGGCAGCGGGGTATCCAGCTTGCCCTTAGGCCCCTGCACCGCGACTACATTGCCTTCGACCTTGACCGTTACCCCTTTGGGCAGCGGGATCGGCTTTTTTCCAATTCGTGACATAGCTCTCAGCTCTCAGCTTTCAGCCCATTCTCAACTGCCGTCATGGTGAAGCTGACGGCCGATGGCTCAAAGCGGGTTTCTCTACCACACCTCGCAGAGTAGTTCGCCGCCTACGCCTTCTTTGCGAGCCTTGCGTCCCGTCATCACTCCGCGCGGCGTGGTCAAAATGTTGATGCCCAGCCCGCCCAGCACTCGGGGAATGGAGGTATGCCCCACATACACCCGGCAGCCGGGACGCGACACCCGCTCCACGTTCGAGATGGCGGCTTCGTTGTTGTTGCCATACTTCAGGTAAATGCGCACCACTTTGTGGCCTTCCTCTTCCGTGGCCTTGAAGTTGGAGATATAGCCCTCCTCTTTCAAAATGCGGGCAATCTCCAGCTTCAGCTTGGAAGCGGGAACATCTACCTTCTGGTGCCGTGCGCGGATCGCGTTGCGGATGCGCGTCAGCATGTCTGCGACCGGATCGGTCAACCTCATCGTTTTGCTTCTCCTCAGCCACCCGTTTGCTCCGGCCCAACTTTTCCGCCGGAGAACCTGCGGCAGCCACTGCTCGTATGGCGCGGACCCCTCGCCCGCGTCGCCTAACCCTGTTACCAGGACGACTTCGAAACTCCGGGAATCTCCCCGCGCAGCGCCAGCCCGCGGAAACACAGGCGGCAAAGCCCGAACTTGCGGATGTACGCCCGCGGCCGCCCGCAGATCTTGCAGCGGTTGTGCTTGCGGCTGGAGAACTTGGGTTTCTTCGCGTCCTTTACTCGTTTTGCTGTGGTGGCCAAATTTGCTCCTGGGTTGTCAGCTTTCAGCTTGTGGCTGTCCCGCCTTCAATCTTCAAACTTCAATCTTTTTCAATCCTTAAACCGCTGCTGCGAACCAGGCTCACGCCCGGAACGGCATTCCCAGATGCTTAAGCAGCGCCCGCGCTTCGCTCGTCCGACTTGGCGGTGGTCACGATGGTCACGTTCATACCCTTCAGCTTGTCCACCCGGGCGTAATCGATCTCCGGGAAAGATCAGCTGATCGTGCAGGCCCAGGGTGTAGTTGCCACGCCCGTCGAACGCTTTGGTGGAGACTCCCTTAAAATCGCGCACCCGGGGAAGGACGATGTTCACCAGCCGGTCGAAAAACTCGTACATGCGGTCGCCCCGCAGGGTCACCATGGCCCCGATGGGCATGCCTTCGCGGACCTTGAACGCCGCAATCGACTTCTTGGCCTTGGTCACCACCGGCTTCTGCCCGGTGATCTGGCCCAGTTCGTCGACTGCGGGATCAAGCACCTTGGCGTTCTGCGTGGCCTCGCCCACTCCCATGTTGATGACGATCTTGTTCAGATGGGGCACCGCCATGGGGTTCCCCATCTCGAACTCCTTCATCAAGGCCGGCGCGACTTCCTTCTGGAAGCGGGTCTTTCAGCCGCGGAGTCTCCTTGGCGCTGTGCCGCGCCTCGGCCGCGGGCTTCTGCTCTTCCGCTCTGCCCTGCCCCGCCCTTCTTCTCTTTCTTTTCTTTTGCCATTGCTCTCTTCGCCTCTCTCACGGTTTCGGAGTGGTTACCGGTTCGTGAGAAGTTCGTTGACCGCTATTTATCCAGCGTGGTTCCGCACTTCTTGCACACCCGCACTTTGCGGTCGCCGCGCACTTCGTGTCCCATCCGCACCGGGCCGCAGGTGGCGCACAGCAGCTGCACGTTGGAGATGGCAATCGCGCTCTCCTGCTCGGCAATGCCGCCCTGGATGTTGCGCTGGGGGTTCGGTCGCACGTGCTTCTTCACCATGGAGACATGCTCCACCAGCACCTTGCCCTTGCCCGGAATCACCCGCAGCACGCGGCCCTGCTTGCCCTTGTCCCGGCCGCTGATCACTTTTACGGTGTCGTTGCGGCGGATGTCGATTCGCTTATGTTCGCTGGTTGCCGTTGCCATACTTTGATTCCTGTCTCACTGATTTCCTGACTGCTGATTTCCTGGCTTGCCAATTCGCCGCTTGCTGCCCGAACTTCAGATCACTTCCGGCGCCAGCGAGACAATCTTCAAGAACCTCTTCTCGCGCAGTTCTCGGGCCACCGGACCGAATACGCGCGTCCCCACCGGCTCGCCGGCGTCATTGATCAGCACCGCCGCATTCTGATCGAAGCGGATGTAGGTGCCGTCGCGACGCCGCTACTCCTTACGGGTACGCACGATCACCGCCTTCACCACCTTGCCCTTTTTCACCTGGCCGTCGGGCGAGGCCTCCTTCACGCTGGCGGTGATCACGTCTCCCAGCCCGGCACGCAACCCGGTCGAGCCGCCCAGCGGCAGGATCATCTGCAGCTTGCGGGCGCCGGAGTTGTCGGCCACCTCGAGCATGCTATCGCATCATCACGGCCATGATCTTGTCTCCCTTGCATCGCCTGCTTCTTGGCCTCGGCTGCGGCCGTTTCCGGCGCCAGCCGGCGCGGCGAACCACTTCCTTCAAGCGCCAGCGCTTCAATTTCGACAGCGGCCGGGTCTCTTCCAGCCGCACCAAGTCGCCGGTGTGGGCCTCGTTCTTCTCGTCGTGCGCATAGAACTTCTTGTGCTTCGAAATCACCCGGCCATAGAAAGGGTGCGCTCTTTTGCGCACCACCTCCACCACGATGGTCTTGTGCATGCGGTTGGAAACCACTTCGCCCACCACTTCCTTGCGGCGTCCCTGGACGCTGGCCCTGCTCTGCGGTTTCTGCCATTACTTCTTCTCCGTTCGGCGGCGGATTTCGCGCTCGCGGGCGATGGTCTTGACCCGCGCAATGTCTTTGCGCAGGCCGCGAATCTTCTTCAGGCTTTCGGTCTGCCCCATGTTCAGCTGAAACTTCAGCTTGAAGAGCTGGTCGCCGAGCTCCCGCTCCTGCTGGCTTCAACTCTTCGTCGGTCAGGTTTCGGACTTTTCCGCTTCATAAATCAGCCTTCCTTTCGCTCTCAGCCTTATCCCCAGCTGCTATATCCGCGGCTGAGCTGACAGCTATTTCAGTGCGCCGTCGCCGCTTCACAAATACCGTGCGCAGCGGCAACTTGTGCGACGCCAGGCGCATGGCTTCGGTGGCATCCTGGGCGCTCACGCCTTCCATCTCGAACAGAATCTTTCCCGGCTTCACCACCGCCACCCAGTGATCGGGAGCGCCCTTGCCTTTGCCCATACGGGTTTCGGCCGGCTTCTTGGTGACCGGCTTGTCGGGAAACAGCCGAATCCAGATCTTGCCGCCGCGCTTGATGAAGCGGGTCATGGCCACGCGGCTGGCTTCGATCTGGCGGTCGGTGATCCAGCCCGGCTCCAGCACCTTCAACCCGTAATCCCCGAAAGCCAGCTGGCTGCCGCGCCAGGCCTTGCCGCGCCATGCGTCCGCGCTGCTGCTTGCGATACTTCACTTTCTTCGGCATCAACATAAAATCGCTCTTAGCTGCTAGCTGCTAGTGTTCGGCTTTCCGTCTCAGCTTTCAGTATCTCTTTGTCATTCCGAGCGAAGCCAGGAACCTGCTGTCCCCTCATCCGCCCAACTGTTTCTTTCTACCCGGACGCTTGCGCTTCCGACTTCCAGCCAGTGGCCAGAAGCCAATCGCTGCCTAAAACGCCCCGGCTGCTTGCGGTTCGCGCTTCTTCTGCGGCAGAATCTCGCCGCGATAAATCCAGCACTTCACCCCGATGACGCCGTAAGTGGTCTGCGCTTCGGAAAAACCGTACTCGATGTCGGCGCGCAGCGTGTGCAGCGGCAAACGGCCCTGCAGGTACCACTCCGAGCGCGCGATTTCGTTGCCGTTCAAACGGCCGCTGACCCGGACCTTGATTCCCTTGCAGCCGAAGCGCAGCGCCGAGTCCACGGCTTTGCGCATCGCCCGGCGGAAGCCGACACGCTTCTCCAGTTGCAGCGCGATCGATTCCGAGACCAGCTGGGCATCGAGCTCCGGCTTATGCACTTCCTGGATATCCACGTAGACTTCGCGGTTGGTGCGCTTTTGCAGCTCGCCTTCAGCTTGTCGATTTCCGCGCCCTTGCGCCCGATGATGATTCCCGGCCGCGCCGTCTTGATGATGATGCGCAGCTTGTTGCCCGGGCGCTCGACTTCAATCGAGCTGACGCCGGCCGACTTGAGCTTGTCCTTCAGCTCGCCTTCAGCTTAACGTCTTCGAGCAGCAGCTTGTCGTAGTCCTTCTCGACAAACCAGCGCGACTTCCACGGCTTGGTGTAGCCGAGCCGAAATCCGTACGGATGAACTTTTTGTCCCATGACGTTCTCCTCGTTCCGCTTGCTGCCGCAGTCTTGCTCCGTCTGGCGTGGCAAGCCTCGCCTCCATGGCCTTTGCTCCCACGGCTTCTTCTTTGCCTCGCGGTGCCTTCTTGCCGCCGGCCTTCTTCGCCGGCGCGCTTGCCGGCAGCGGACTCTTCACCCATCACATTGGCCACCCCTTCGGACTGCTTGCCCCGCTCCGCCAGCACCAATTCGATGTGCGCAATGCGCCGCACGTACCGGTAAGCGCGGCCCATGGGCGCGGGACGGATGCGCTTCATGCGCGGGCCGTCATTGGCCACGGCCTTCTTGACATAGAGATTGTCCACGTCCACGTCCAGACCCTTTTCCGCGCTCAGATAATTCGCGTTCTCCAGTGCCGAGCGCAGCAGCTTCTCCACCGTCAAAGCCACGCGCTTCTTGGTGAAGACCAGCGTATTCAACGCGTCCTCCACCTTACGGCCCTTGATCAGGTTCAGCACCAGCCGCGCCTTTTGCGGCGAGACGCGCATGAACCGTGCTTGCGCTCGAAATTCCATAGTGTTCTCAGCCTCTAGCCGCTAGCTCTTAGCTTCTAGCTAGAAGCCAGGAGCTAGCAGCCGATTTTCACGCCTTCGGCGCCGGCGCCGCCGCCGGAACCGGCGCTCCCGGACCGCCCGGAATACCCGCCGGCCTGGCCGCGGTTTCCGTGGCCGCCCTCATCGAGTGCGCCCTGAAGGTGCGGGTGAAGCTGAACTCACCCAGCTTGTGCCCCACCATGTTCTCCGTGATGTACACCGGAATGAACTTCTTGCCATTGTGCACCGCGATGGTGTGGCCCACGAACTCCGGAATCACCGTCGAGCGCCGCGACCAGGTGCGCAGCACCTTCTTCTCGTTGCGTGAGTTCATGGCCTCAATCCGCGCTCTGCAGAAATCCATCCACGAACGGCCCTTTTTTGGTTGAACGTGCCATAATGTCTCAGTCCTATTTCTTGCCTGCGCCGGTTCACGATAAACGCATCCGTGCGCTTGTTATTGCGTGTCTTGTAGCCGCGTGTCGGCTGGCCCCACGGCGTCACCGGGTGGCGTCCGCCCGATGTCTTGCCTTCGCCGCCGCCGTGCGGATGATCCACCGGGTTCATGGTCACACCGCGGTTGACCGGACGGCTCCCCAGCCAGCGCGTGCGTCCCGCTTTGCCGATGGTGACGTTCTCGTGATCCATATTGCCCACCTGGCCGATGGTGGCCATGCAATCCTGCGCCACTTTGCGGGTTTCGCCGGAAGGCAGCTTCACCAGGGCGTACTCGCCTTCTTTGGCGACCAACTGCGCCGATCCGCCCGCCGAGCGCACCATCTGCGCGCCCTTGCCGGGCTTCAGCTCGATATTGTGGATCGTCGTGCCCGGCGGAATGTTTTTCAGCGGCAACGCATTACCCACCAGAATGTCCGCCTCGGGCCCGCTCACAATCTTCTGCCCCACCTTCAAACCGTTGGGCTGCAGAATGTAGCGCTTCTCGCCATCGGCATAGGCCAGCAGCGCAATGCGCGCCGAGCGGTTGGGATCGTATTCGATCGTCGCCACCGTGGCCGGAATACCCGTCTTGTCGCGCTTGAAGTCGATGATGCGCAGCTTCCGCTTGTGTCCCCCGCCGCGGTGCCAGAGGGTGATGTCCCCCGAATTCCGCCGCCCCCCGGTGCGCTGCTTGGGCTCGAGCAAGCGGCTTGTGCGGCTGCGTCGTCGTCAGGTCGTCATTGACCAGCGTGGTGCGATACCGCAGCGTCTGGGTTGTCGGTCTGTAGGTCTTGATTGCCATAAAATCAGCTCCTGGCTTCTAGCCTTTCGCTGCTCGCTTTTCACTGCCCGCTTCGAAGTTTTGCCACCAAGCCAACAGCCAAAGGCCAACGAGCCGCTTTACAAATTCTGCGCGTACTCCGGCATTTTCTCGCCGGACTTCAGCCGCACGTACGCCTTTTTCCAGTCCGGACGGTAGCCGGCAAACTTGCCGCGGCGCCGCTCTTTTCCCGGATAAAGCGCGGTACGCACCGAATGCACCTTCACCTTGAAAATCGTCTGCACCGCTTCCTTGATCTCGGTCTTAGTCGCCTTGGGCGCCACCTGGAACACCAGCGTGCTCTGGTTCTCCTTGATGGCCAGGCCCTTTTCCGTAATCACCGGGCGGCGAATAATTTGATATGCCGTCTTCATCACGCCACCTCCGCCGCTTTCATGGCGCCGCGCTGCGCCGGGGCGCGCTTTGCCTTCTTCCTGCCTTCACCTTCCGCCGCCCTGTGCTGCCGTTTCGACACCGATTTCTTCAGCGATACCTGCATCTTCTCGATCGCGGGCTGCGAAAAAATCACCGGGTCGTAACGCAGCAGATGATAGGGATGAACTTCGCTTCCGCTCACCAGTTCCACCCCGTCAAGATTGCGCGAACTGAGCTCCAGATTGCGATTGTCATGCCGTGCATCTTCCACCAGCAGCACGGTGCGTCCAACTTTCAGATTGTCGAGCGCCGCGCGAAACGGTTTTGTCTTGGCGCTCCTTCACGTCGAAGGCATTGACCACGATCAACTTGCCGTCGGCAAACTTCGCCGCCAGCGCCGAGCGTAACGCCCCCAGCAATTTCTTGCGGGGAAAGTGTAATCGTAGGAGCGCGGCTGCGGACCATGCACCGTGCCGCCATGCCGCCACAGGGGCGAACGGATCGACCCGACGCGCGCCCGGCCGGTACCCTTCTGCTTCCAAAGTTTTTTGCCCGCGCCGGAAACCAGCTACTTGTTCTTGGTGGCGTGCGTGCCCGCGCGCTGCGCGGCGCGGTAGTGCTTTACCGCTTCCCACAGCAGGTCCTCGTTCACCGCGCCGAAGATCTCATCGGCGAGGTCGAGCCTTCCGACTTTGGCCCCGCTCAGATCTTGAATGTCAATCGTTGCCATATTCTTATCCTATGTGGCAGCGGGCGCTCTCTCGCCCGCGTCCCTTTGCTCTCTACGCCTTCTTGGCGGCCCGCTTGGCTGCCTTCAACGGATCGACCGTCGCCGCACCGGCAAACCCGCGGCGCTCTCGCGGCGGATGCTTGGCCTTGGTAATCATCACATATCCGCCATTCGGGCCGGGAACTCCGCCTTCCACCACCAGCAAATTGTCCTCTTTGTCCACGCCCAGCACCCGCAGGTTGCGCACCGTGACCCGTGCGTTACCCATGTGGCCCGACATCCGCATGCCCTTGAATACGCGCGAGGGAAATGCCGACGACCCGATCGAGCCGGTAATCTGAAACATCGAACCGTGCGACTTGGGACCGCCCGCGAAATGGTGGCGCTTGACCACACCCTGAAAGCCACGGCCTTTGCTGGTGCCGACGATGTCCACGAACTTCTCGCCTTCGAAGATGTCGACCAGCACGCGTTCCCCGGCTTTGATGGCCGCGCCGTCGCCCTCCGCGCCCTTTTCCTCGGCCTCAACCGGCACTTCGCGCATGAACCGCACCGGAGGCACGTTGTTCTTGCCCAGATGTCCGCGCATGGCCTTGGTCAGCTTCGACTCTTTCACGAACTCGACCAGGCCGATCTGCGCCGCCACGTAGCCGTCACGCGTCGCGGTCTTGGCCTGGGTAATCACGCACGGCCCGGCCTGCAGCACCGTCGCGGGATGCACGTCGCCCTTATCATCGAAGAGCTGCGTCATCCCGACTTTCTTTCCCAGAATTCCTGTTACTTTTGCCATTTTCTTTTCCGTTTCCGCCAGCTTGGCCCGTGAGCTATCGGCTGGTTGTGTGGCGCGGGCGCCCTCGCCCGCGAAACTCGTGGAGCTTCGCTCCACCCGACGGACGAGGGCGTCCGTCGCCAACGCAATCTACTTATGCTCTTTCCCAAACGCTTTGATCTCCACATCCACTCCGGCGGGAAGATCGAGCTTCATCAGCGCATCCACGGTCTGCGGAGTCGGATCGAGAATGTCCAGCAGCCGCTTGTGAGTGCGGATCTCGAACTGCTCGCGCGACTTCTTATCCACGTGAGGAGAGCGCAGCACGCAGTATTTATTCTTCATCGTGGGCAAGGGAATGGGCCCGGCGACCTGAGCGCCGGTGCGTTTCGCCGTGTCCACGATCTCGCCGGTCGACTGATCGAGAATGCGATAGTCGTAAGCCTTCAACCGGATGCGGATTTTTTCGTTTCCAATCACGTTTGTTTTCCTGACCCCTCCCGGCTAGTCCGGAAGGAAAGAGCTTGCGGAATGTTGCAATCCGCTTTACCTATTCCAAAATCTGTCATCCTGAGGCGGCATCTTTTGCCGCCGAAGGACCCCTACTCCCAGCACGAACCCGAACCCTGTGCCGCCGGCCATCTCCCAATCTGTCCGCGTCGGCATACGTCACTCTCCTGCCAACGACTAATGACCAACGACCAATGGCTGCCTTATTGAATAATCTCCGAGATCGTTCCCGCGCCTACCGTGTGCCCGCCTTCGCGGATGGCGAAGCGCAGGCCTTTTTCCATCGCCACCGGCGTGATCAGCTCGATCACCAGGCTTACGTTGTCTCCCGGCATCACCATCTCGGTGCCGGCAGGAAGTTCGGCTACGCCCGTCACGTCCGTCGTCCGCAGGTAAAACTGCGGACGGTAACCCTTGAAAAACGGCGTATGTCGCCCGCCTTCTTCCTTGGTCAGGATGTACACTTCGGCCTTGAACTTGGTGTGCGGCGTGATCGAGCCGCCCTTGGCCAGCACCATGCCGCGCTCCACATCTTCCTTGGCGATGCCGCGCAAGCAGCAGCCCGGCGTTGTCGCCCGCCATGCCTTCGTCGAGCTGCTTCTTGAACATCTCGACTCCAGTCACCACCGTCTTGCGGGTGTCGCGGAAGCCGACGATCTCCACTTCCTCGCCGACCTTCACTTTGCCGCGCTCGATTCGTCCAGTTACAACCGTACCGCGGCCTTGAATCGAGAAGATATCTTCAATCGGCATCAGGAACGGCTTGTCCAGTTCGCGCGTCGGCTGCGGCACGCTCTTGTCCACCGCCTCCATCAGCTCGTCAATCTTCTTCTCCCACTTCTCTTCCCCGTTCAAAGCCCCTAAGGCCGAAAGCCGCACCACCGGAACGTCATCTCCCGGAAACTGGTAGCTCTTCAGCAGCTCGCGCACTTCGAGTTCCACCAGGTCGAGCAGTTCGGGATCGTCCACCGCGTCGCACTTGTTGAGCGCCACCACGATGTAGGGCACTCCCACCTGGCGGGCCAGCAGCACGTGCTCGCGAGTTTGCGGCATGGGACCATCGGTTGCGGCCACGACTAAGATCGCGCCATCCATCTGCGCCGCCCCGGTGATCATGTTTTTGATGTAGTCGGCGTGGCCCGGGCAATCCACGTGGGCATAGTGCCGGTTGGGAGTCTCGTACTCCACGTGCGCCGTGGCAATGGTGATGCCGCGGGCCTTTTCTTCCGGAGCGTTGTCGATCGAATCGAACGACCGGAAAGTGATCTTGGGGTTGTGCTTGGACAGAACTTTGGTGATGGCCGCCGTCAGCGTGGTCTTGCCATGGTCAATGTGACCAATCGTCCCTACGTTCACGTGCGGCTTATTGCGTTCAAATTTCTCTTTCGCCATTTATCTCCGTTTCCTCTTAGTAAACCTGGTTATGTGTTGCTCTTCGCCGCGGCCTGCCCGGCCGCCAAAACTATTTCGAACCTGCCGGACTCCTGCCCTGCACCCGCGCGATGATTTCTTCCGCAACGGAGCGCGGAGCCTCCTCATAACGGGCAAAATGCATCGAGTATTCGGCGCGGCCCTGGGTCGAAGACCGCATGTGGGTGGCGTAGCCGAACATCTCCGCCAGCGGCACGATGGCCTTGATCACCTGCGAACCGGCGCGGTGTTCCATGCCTTCAATACGTCCGCGGCGCGAACTCAGGTCGCCCATGATCGCCCCGGCATAATCTTCCGGAGTAACCACTTCGACCGCCATCACCGGCTCCAGCAACACCGGCGACGCCCTGCGGGCGGCTTCTTTGAACGCCATCGAGCCCGCGATCTTGAATGCCATTTCGTTCGAATCGACGTCGTGATAGCTGCCGTCGTAGAGCGTGGCCTTTACATCCACCATGGGATAGCCGGCCAGAATGCCGCCTTCGAGCGCCTCGCGAATGCCCTGATCGATCGGCTTGATGAATTCTTTGGGCACCGAGCCGCCCACGATATCGTTGACGAATTCGTAGCCCACGCCCGCCGGTTGGGGATCGAGATAAATCTTGGCGTGGCCGTACTGGCCGCGGCCGCCGGTCTGCCGGATGTACTTGCCTTCGGCTTCGGCGTGCCTGCGGATGGTCTCGCGGTAAGCCACCTGCGGCTTGCCCACGTTGGCCTCGACCTTGTACTCGCGCATCATGCGGTCGACGATGATTTCGAGATGCAACTCGCCCATGCCGCTGATGATGGTCTGTCCGCTGTCGGGATCGGTATGAACTTTGAAAGTGGGGTCTTCCTGCGCCAGCTTGGCCAGCGCCAGTCCCATTTTTTCCTGGTCAGCCTTGGTCTTGGGCTCAACCGCCACCGAGATCACGGGGACGGCGAAGGTAATCGATTCCAGCGCCACCGGATGGCGCTCGTCGCAAATGGTGTCGCCGGTCGAGACATTCTTCATGCCCACCGCGGCGCAGATGTCTCCCGCAAGAATCTCGCTGATATCTTCGCGCTTGTTGGCGTGCATCTTCAGCAGCCGCCCGATGCGCTCACTTCTTCCGGTGCGCGGGTTCAGCACCGAATCTCCCGACTTCAAATGCCCGGAGTACACCCGAATAAAGGTCAGCTGGCCAACGAACGGATCGGCCATGATCTTGAACGCCAGCGCCGAAAACGGCTCTTTATCGTCGGCTTTGCGGGTCACCACTTCGCCGTTGTCGGGATTGTGGCCCTTGATTTCCGGCGTATCGAGCGGCGAAGGCAGGTAATCGACCACCGCATCGAGCAGCGGCTGAATGCCCTTGTTCTTAAAAGCAGTACCCACCACCACTGGAAATACTTTCAGGGCGATGGTGGACTTGCGCAGCGACGCCTTCAGTTCCTCGGCCGAGATGGCCTCGCCTTCCAGGAACTTGTGCAGCATATCGTCATCGTTTTCCGCGACGGTCTCGACCAGCTGCGCGTGAAACGCTTCCGCTTTTTTCTTCAGATTGTCGGGAATGTCTTCGGTGACGTACTCAGCGCCCAGGGTTTCGTCGTTCCAGATGATCGCTTTCATGGCGATCAGATCGACAACACCCACAAACTTGCCTTCCTGCCCGATCGGGATCTGGATCGCGACCGGCTTGGCATTGAGCCGCTTGCGCAGGGTATCGACGGCATGCTCGAAATCCGCGCCCATCTTGTCGATCTTGTTGATGAAACAAATGCGGGGGACGCCGTACTTGTCAGCCTGCCGCCAGACTTTTTCCGACTGCGGCTGCACCCCGTGCACCGCGTCAAACACCGCGACCGCACCGTCGAGCACGCGCAGCGAGCGCTCGACTTCGGCGGTGAAATCCACGTGGCCGGGAGTATCAATGATGTTGATGCGGATGTCGCGCCAGGTGCAGGTGGTGGCGGCGGAAGTGATGGTGATGCCGCGCTCCTGCTCCTGCTCCATCCAGTCCATGGTCGCAGTGCCTTCATGCACCTCTCCGATGCGGTGCGTGATGCCTGTATAGAACAGGATGCGCTCCGTCGTAGTGGTCTTCCCGGCATCGATGTGGGCCATGATGCCGATGTTCCTGCAACGCGTTAATGGGACTTGTCTGGGCACGGCTCTTGTTCTCTGCTACTTTCTCTAAATCTGCTTCTGGCTGCTGGCTCTTGGCTTTTAGCTCTAAGCTAGGAGCCAGTGGCCAATCGCCGCCTTACCACCGGTAATGCGCGAAGGCCTTGTTGGCTTCCGCCATGCGGTGTACGTCTTCTTTCTTCTTGATGGCTGCGCCTTTGCCGTTCGAGGCATCGAGCAGCTCGTTGGTCAACTTGTCGATCATGCCCTTCTCCGCCCGTCCGCGGGAGTAGGTGATCAGCCACCGGATCGCCAGCGAAGTGCGCCGGTCGGGATTCACTTCCACCGGCACCTGATAGTTGGCGCCGCCCACCCGGCGGGTCTTCACTTCGAGCAGCGGCTTGGCATTCTCCACCGCCTTCTTGAACAGCTTCAACGGCTCGTCGCCGCCCTTCTGCTGCAGGCGGGTGAGGGCTTCGTAGAAGATGCCTTCGGCGGTGCTCTTCTTGCCCGCCCACATCATCGAATTCACAAACTTCGTCACCAGGTCCGAGCCGTAAACCGGATCGGCCTCGACCGTGCGCTTGGCGATATATCCTTTGCGAGGCATGCTGCTTTTTTGCTCCTGGCTGCTAGCTTCTGGCTATCAGCTATCGGCTCAGCGCCCGTTAATGGTTCGCTGATGGCCAACAACTGCTAACCCTATTTCGGTCGTTTCGCTCCGTACTTCGATCTTCCCTGCTTGCGGTTGGCGACGCCTACGGCATCGAGCGTGCCGCGAATCACGTGATAACGCACTCCCGGCAGATCTTTCACGCGGCCGCCGCGGATCAGCACAATCGAGTGCTCCTGCAGGTTGTGGCCGACTCCGGGAATATAGGTCGTAACTTCAATGCCGTTGGTCAGGCGCACGCGGGCTACTTTGCGCAGCGCCGAGTTCGGCTTCTTCGGCGTCTGGGTATAGACGCGGGTACAGACTCCGCGCTTCTGCGGACACGATTGCAGCGCCGGGCTCGCCGTCTTGTAGCGAGGCCGCTTCCGCCCATCCCGCACGAGTTGATTAAAAGTAGGCACGCTTGTGGCTGCTCCTTGGGCCGCGCTTTTCCTGGGCCGCGCTTTCTCCGGCACACACTCGCGCCCGAATAAGCTGCTCGGCTGATCCCTGATTCAGGGTCTGGCTGGCGCGACCGGCCAACCATGCTTCCCGCCGGTTCTTCCCGGCAGGAAAGTGTTGATGTTCCCGTTCTGACTAACGCTGACGACGGTGGCCTCAGGCCCCAGTTCTTCCCGATCGAAGAACTACGGGAGATGCTCCGTTTCGTCGGCAACTGCCCCGCATAACCTTCTCACGGGAGAAAAGGGGTGCGCAGGGCGTTTCAGCGAGGGTGCCTCCAACGCATAGAGCGGAGGCGTTTGTTCTTTACAGCTCAGCCACTGATTTCGGGGCTCACACACGCGCTACTGCGACGCTGGGGGAACCGCCGCGTACAGGCAAGCTAGAATGTACTCGCGGAACCTTACAAATATAGCAACTCGGATTCCGTAACGTCAACACCTGCAAGAGAAAATGCTGATCAGGACCATCCGAATTTAAAATTTCCGGCCGGAAACTGTTGCCTATACAGCATTCGATGCGGCTGCCGCGGTAAAAGTATCGCCGCTGGCGTCTCAACCCGAGATTTCCGCGGCCCGGATTCCTTTCAACCCGTCCGATTGGCCCCCGGGCCCTGCGTCCGACCGGTCTTAAGGCGTCAGCTTGCCGGTGTCCAGATAGTTTTGCGGCGGGATACCAAAAGCATCCGCCACCCGGTTAAAGAACGCGAACAGGGCAGTGATATACACGGCTTCGGAGATCTGGTTCTCAGTCCAGCCGGCATCGCGTAGCTTCTGCACGTCCTCGAAGCTGGAACGGGGCGCGGAGTTGGTAATGAGCTCAACATATTCCATCAACGCCCGCTCTGCCGGGGTCAGGCCAGCCTGGTCGAGATTCCCCTCGAGCACTGCCGCTACGGTCTGATCTGTGGCTCCCTGAACCCGCAGGAAGTAGGCGTGGCTGTCCAGTCAATACGGGCACCGGTTCAGGAACGAGACATAGCTGGCAATCATCTCCTTGTGGCGGCGGGAGAGATGGCCTTCGGAAAAGTGGATGGAATTTGAAAAATCGACCACCTGCCGCAGGAAATCAGGGCGCGCCCCGAAGCACTTGATAATTCCCGGCACCTTCTGCCGTCCCGACCCCGCCCGCCAATAGTCGTAAGCCGCGGCAGTATCACCGGTGGCTTCCTCGTCCTCAAAAAGCCGGATTTTGGTTGATGGCTTTGCCGCCTGGGATTCGATCTGGTCCGCACCGCCCGGGGTTGTTTCTTTGCTATCGCTGTTGTCACTCATGCCCAGATTCCTCGGCGTCGATCTATTCACGACTCGACTGCTCCCTTAGGACTCCACCGCGGCAGGCAAAGGAGATGCTCTTCGCCGGAAAAGCAGGTAAACGGGATAGCCTGCGATCACCACAGCAGTCCCCAGCGCGGCCTCTTTGGGAGCATGCGCCACCACCAGCGCCAGCAGCAGGACCACCAACACCAGGAACACCAGGGGGGTCACCGGGTAGCCGGGCGTGAGCACCACCTGCTCACTTACCTCGCCCCGCCCTCTCAGGAACAGGACTGCGGATACGGTCAAAGCCAGAAAAACCACGGCCACAAAGATGAAATAGGCGATGATCTGCTCGAAACTCCCCCACCACACCAGCAGCGACGCGATGACTCCCTGCACCAGGATCGCATTCGCAGGCGTTCCATAGCGGGGATGGACCTGGGCGAATGCAGGCAGGAACAGGCCGTCCCGCGCCATGGCGTAATACACCCGGGGAGCAGACATGATCAGTGCCGCGAGGCTTCCCAGCATGCAGAGAATGACAATACCGCCGAACACTGCACCCCCGGCACTGCCAAACAGGACCTCGCCCACTTGCGCCACAAAAGCTTCGTCGGAACTTACTTTGGCCAGTGGCACCAGGTACCAGAATGCCGCGCTAACCATCACATAAATCGCAGTGACCGCCAGTACGCCAAGCAGCAGCGCACGCGGCAGAGTGCGGCCTGGATCGCGCACCTCACCGCCGATCTTGCTGACGTCCCACCAGCCCCCGAAAGAATAGAAAGCCCCCACCATGGCTGCGCCGAGCGCGGGAAGCAGCGGCAGGGAGCCGGAACGCTGAGCAACAAACGGCACGAAGTTCGACCACGAGCCCAGCTGGAAGACAACCGCGCCGAGCGTAATCAGCGCCAGCACCCCGAGCTTGAGCCAGGTCATCCAACGCAGCATTCCGGCGCTGATCCGGACGCTGAGAATGTTCGAAATGCAAAGCCCCCAGATCACCAGGATGCCGAGCAGCTTCACCGCCAGCGGCGACCAATGCAACATGTAAGCGGCATAAATGGCAATGCCTACTCCGAGCGATGCTGTAACCCCGGGATCCAGCACCAGCATGCACATCCAGCCATAGAGGAACGCCGCGCCGCGCCCGAAACTCTCCTCGAGATAAACGTAGGTTCCTCCAGGACGGGGAAACCGTCCGGCAAGTTCTCCGTAGCACAACGCGCCGCTGACCGTCATCGCGCCGATCACCAGCCACACTACCAGCAGCCAGAAAGGAGAGCCCAACGATTTCGCCATGCCCGCAGGGGTCAGGAAGATGCCGACCGCAATCGACTCGCCGGCCACGACCGCCGTAGCCGAGGCTAGTCCCAATTGGCGGCGCAAACCAGCGTCGCCGCTCGGAGTCTTCGCCGTGCTGGGGAGAGTGGCCATTGGCTAGAACGTGAACTTGGCTCCCACCTGGAACGCTCTCGGGCCCCCGGATCCGAAAATCCCGCCGGCGGTGGATACCGGCTTGCCGAAGGCGGAAGAATGGGTGGGATCGCCCTGGTCCGGTACCAGCACGTTGGAGAACCCGGAATAGTTGGTCACTGAGGTTCCCAGGATGTTGGTCACGTTGAACAAATTAAACGCTTCCCCCAGCAGCTGCACATTCATTCCTTCGCGGATGCGGAAATTCTTCGTGAGCCGCAGATCGAACGAATTGAAGCTGTCACTGAACTCGGCATTGTCATCCACCAGCGGAAATGGGGTTCCCAACGAACCGTTGGTCGCGCCGGAGGCGTTCAGCTGAGTGAGGTAAGCGTTCAGTTCGGCCCCGGTGTGGAACTGCCGTCCTCCGGCGTTGCGTCCCAGTTGTGGAATGCGCGAGCCGCTGCCGTCGCCGAGAAGAATGTCCATGGGCACACCGGAAGCAATGGTCCAGATCGAGGAGAACTGAAAGCCCAGAGGAAGGTCGGCCATGCCTTGCAGCACCAGCCGGTGACGCTGATCGTTCGGAGTAGGCCCGTACTCGCGATGCAGATCGTTGGGATCGATGGGCCCGTTAGCGAAAGGGATCTGGTCGTCGTTCGCATAATTCAGCGCTTTGGAAAGCGTGTACGCGCTGTGGAATTGGAAGCGGTTCTTGAAGCGGCGGTCCACGCTGACCAACAGCCCGTCATAGTGGGTATTCACGCTGGATTCGAGGTTCTTGACTGTGTCGGGGCCCCCCACAACCGGATTGAATACAGTACCGACCGGCCGGCCGATGATGAAATGAGTGCCGAAATTGTGAATCCCGTCGAGCTTGACCACCCAGTCGTGCACCGGCTCCCACTGGATGCCGAGATCGAACTGCTGCACCATGGGATTCTGCATGTTGTTGTCGATGATGTTGATGCCCGATGCGCCCGCACCCGGAATGATGAAACCGGTAAAGGGATCAGAGATCGTCGGCGATCCCGGCGGAAACTGCCCGGTGTTGGGATCAATAAAATACACGTTGCCCGCCCGCACCTCGATGGGCAACGCCCGTCCGTCGAGACCGCGCTCCAGCGACGATATCTCGAGTGTGATGCGATCGTAGTAGATTCCATAGCCGCCGTGCAGGCTGAAGTTAGCGCTCTTCGTCGCCCAATTGAAACCCACGCGCGGACCCCAGTTGTTGGTGTCTTTGTGGCGGGTACCATGCAGGAACGAGGTCACCAGCGGATTGATCTGGTTGTAATGTCCCACATCGTTAACGTCGGTATCGAGCTCGTAGCGCAGGCCCAGGTTCAGCGTCAGCTGGGAGTGGACATGGAAATCATCCTGCACATAAAAAGCCATGTAGTTGTTATCGGAATTCGGCAACACCAGCGGCCTGTCTGGAAAGGCGCTGCGCAGGGTCACGGCAAACAGCAGATCGTCGTCATTCACCACGCCATCGCCGTTATGGTCGAAGTCGGGAAAGTCCTGCACGGCGATAATGCGCCCGCTCTGGAAGACGGCGAGGTCAAATTCGTCGTCCATGCGCTGAAATTGCCCGCCGAAGCGCAAATTGTGCTTGCCGTGTGTCCAGGCCACGCTGTCATCCCATTGCAGCCGGTTCTGGGTGGTTCCTTGCGGCACGCGGAAGGAAGCTCCGTCGGTCAGGCTGGGATAGTCAATCTCCACGCCGGGATGGGTTGGATCGGTAGTATTAGCAAAATTATTTACGCTGAAACTGAACTTGTTGAGCAGGGTCGGGCTCAACACGCGGGTCCACGAAGTAAGAAATCCCTGGAAATTGTTCTTCATGTCCTGCAGGAACGAAGAGGAGATCAGGGGAGTCGATGCCGTGCTGCCGGACACTCCGTCCATGCGCTCGATCGAGTAACGGAACGAGAGCCGGTCCCGCTGCGAGGCCTGCCAGTCGCCGCGCACCGTACCCAGCAGGTCATTCAGAGGAGCCCGTGCGAAGCTGCGCGAAATGGTCTGGGTCGCAGGATCGCGCGTCCCGGCCAACACACCGCCCAGCTCATCGCGATATTCAAAACCGCCGAACCACCAGGCTTTGTCTTTGACCAACGGGCCGCCCAGTGTTCCGGAATACTGCTGGCGGCTGAACGGGGGGTTCTCTCCCGGCACCGACGCGGGGTCGAAGGTGGTCGGCAGAGCCTGCAGGGCTTTGTCGCGTTCGTAAACGGATGCTGACCCGTGCATGGCATTGCTGCCGGACTTGGTGACCACATTGACCACCGACGACCCCGAACGGCCGACTTCCGCGGAAAAGAGGTTGGTGGCGATCTGGAACTCCTGCACCGCATCTTCCGGAACATTGAGCAACATGCCGCCGACCGCGTCATCGTTGTCGTCAGTGCCGTCGATGCTCACGTTGCTGCCGCGACCCAGCTGTCCAGCCGAGGAAATCACCACAGTATTGACCTTGGTCGGATCGAAATTGGGGGCGGGAGAATTTCCCGGCATCAGCAGCGCCAGTTCCAGGAAATTGCGGCCATTGAGCGGAAGATTGTCGATCTGGGTGGAACTGACAACGCCATCCACCACAGAAGAAACGGTGTCAACCCGGTTTGCGGCGTCGATTTCACTCACGTCAACCGTGGTCCCCTTGGCTTCCACTCTCAACTGCGCCCGCAAATCGGCCTGCTGCCCGACTGAGAGCCGCACGCGAGCTTTGAACACGCCAAAACCTGCGGACTCAACCTTGACTTCGTAATCTCCGGGAGTCAGATCATTGAAAACGAAAAGCCCGGCATTGCTGCTGCTGGTTACTCTCTCGACTCCGGTAGAGGTCTGGCGGGCGGTAACGCGCGCCCCTTTGACCACCGCGCCCTGGGAATCGGTGACATCGCCGTTCAACACCGCCGACCCCAAATCCTGCGCCGAAACCGTCGGCAATCCCAGCACCAAACCGCTGGCGATCAGCAACATCCGCAACCATCCACGCACCTGGTAAAGACGCATAGTCCCCCCTTGTTGTCGAAAGCACAGTTGTGAAGTGCGAACTGGTCCGGAAATCAAGCCGGAACCGCCCCACGCGGACCGGCAAAGTAGCCATTTGGCGCCCATAAAAACGCGCCGAACCTCAACTGCACGAATGGGAGGGAATGTACGCAGAGGAGCGCAAGAGAACAATCGTATAAAAACACTAGAGGCTGGCCGGCAGAGAAAGTAAAACCACGCCGGAACGCATCATAACGGTGAGAGCTGACGGGGGACGGGTTGCAACTTGCCCAGCTGTGCTTGCTGAAAAATATGACAGCCTCTAGACTGAGAGTTTTCCAAGACACAGATCAGGCTCGCCTGGCGACGAACGCAAGGGCGGGGAGGGTGCATGGGTAGGTCGGTTCGGTGGTTGTCAGTGACGGCGTTGTCTGGATTGATCCTCATCCTCGCCGGGTGCGGCAGCAAGAGCACCAACAATACGACTTTTCCGGTTCCCGCGAATATCGCGCTGTCGCCTTCCGCCGATGTGTCTCTTGAGGTAGGCCTGACCCAGGCCTTCACCGCTACGCCGCAGAATGCCGCCAAGGTGACCATCTCCACTCCAGTGACATTTGTTTCCAGTAACCCGGCCGTGGTCACCATCGGCGCCAACGGCTCGGCTTGTGCCGGCAGCTGGAATTCGCTGAGCAATCCCACCATCTGTACTCCAGGACCCTCCGGCGTCGCTCAGATCACCGCCACTGCCCAGGGAGTCAGCAGCCCGCCCACCACCGTGTATGTGCACCAGCACGTGGACCGCATCACCGTGACTCCGGTGACCACTCCCACCGACCCGTGCATTTCGAAAGACCTGACCTTCAACTATCAGGCTACGGCTTTCAGCCACAACACCAACATCACTTCGACGGTGGGCACCTTCGGATGGCAGGCGCTGAATACCAGTGTGGTGAGCTTGAGCACAACTGCCACTGGATTGCAGCCGGGACAGGTACAGGCGACTGCCAATGCTCCCGGAATCACCAGCATCGCCGCCACTTTGAATAATGTGACCAGCCTTCCCCTGAACTTCGTTACCTGTCCGGTGAATTCGATTGAACTCTCGCTGCAGAGCACTGGAACCACTTCATTTACCGCTGCGGCGAGCGCTTCAGAGGTCATCAACAGCACGGTGATCGACACTCTGGGCAATGTAATCACTAACGTTCCGCTGACCTGGAGTTCCTCCAACCCGGCGGTGATTACCGCGAGCACCGGATCGGCGCGGGCGACTTCGCAACCCGGCGGCGCCAGCGTGATCGCTTCCTGTACGCCTCCGACTTGCAATGCGGGATTTCTGCCTACGCTGCCGATTTATCCGGAGCATGTGATCAGTGGGACAGTGACGCCTTCGACGACCAGCCCGAGCACTACGGTATGGGTCACGACCACCGGCTGCGGCGACACCGGGCACTGCGCGACCAAAGTGGCGCCGATCACGACCCCGGCGAACAATACCTCTCCCGGAAACACCGTGGGGACCTTCGGAACCTTGCCGGCAACGCCGAATTCATTCGTCTTCAGCCGCGATGGAACCACCGCTTATCTGGGGACGCAGTCAAGTCTGCAGAGTACCCGCGGATTGATGGTGTTGAATGTCTCCGCAAATCCGGTTAACGTCGCCCAGTTCACCTCGACCCCGGGCAAAGTGCTGGCGGTTTCTCCCGACGGCAAAAAGGTGATTGTCTCGGATACGGTGGACACGCCCAACCAGGTTTTTATTTTTGATACGGCGAGCCACACCAACACGTCCACTTTTCAGATCTCCGGGGCGACGGCGGCTGATTTTTCTCCCGACAGCCTGAAGGCCTACATCATCGCCGGCTCGACGCTTTACATCTACTCGCCTTTGGAAGCGCTGAAGACGGTGGCGCTGGCTGCGCCGGCCAATGACGTTTCATTTTTGGCAAATGGGGCTTTCGCCTACATCGCCGGCGGCAGTCCTGCCGGGGTTACGGTGAGGACGAATTGCGCCAATGTTCAGGCGGCGACGGTGAACACGCCCGACCCGCCAGACTTCATCCGCTCTACGATTGACGGGGAACATGTGGTGGGCGTGGATTCGCCCGGGCTGGATATCATCGACGTGACCTCGGCTCCAGTGGGGTGCTCGCCGGCGGTGAACAACACCAGCGTGACGTCTTACAACCTTGGGCAGGGCAGCTTCGTGCCGACGCAGTTGATCATGGCGACCGACGGATCAGCCGCTTACCTGCTTACTAGTAATCTGCCCAATGTGCTGGTGTTCAATATCGCGAGCCGTACCAGTTCGGCCATCCAGCTCTCGGGAAATGCTTCTCCAATACGGGCGGCACTCTCTCCTGACGGCAAGACGCTGTACGTGACCGGCAGCGACGGACTGGTCCACGTCCTCGATATGGTGGGCGGGTCGGAAGTGCAGCAGGTCTCGTTTTCCGAGCCCTTCTGCGACAACGTGAGCTTCACCTGCACTCCCGATCTGATTGCAGTGAAGCCGTAGTGTCGTTGTCTTTTCATTCTGAGCGAAGCGAAGAATCCCTAAATAAGTTCATTGCCGAATGTAGGGGTTCTTCGCTTCGCTCAGAATGACATGCTGATGAAGATGACAAGCTGATGAACTGGAACGAAACAATGCTACGCCCGCAGGGTTCCGCCTAAATTCTGAAGCGCCTGGATGATCAGCTTCGCCCAGCGTGCCACTTCATCTTCCCGCAGAGTGCGTTCATTCGACTGAAATGTGGCCCGGAGCAGGATGGAATACTTGCCGGCGGGGAGCTTGCCTCCGCGGAAGATCTCTGCGGGGATGAAGCTGCGCAGTTCTTTGATTTGCAGTGCGGTGACTGCCTGCTGAATTTCTTCGAATACAACTGAATCGCCGAACAGGAACGAGAAATCCCGCTCCACGGCGGGGTAGCGGGGCAGCGGCTGAAAGCGTACCTTGCGCAGCTCATGTTTGTAGAGGCGGTCGAGGTACAGTTCCGCCAGAAAGACATCTTGCCGCAGCTTGCGCTTCTCCGCGACATCGGGATGCAGCTGGCCGAACTGGGCTACGGTCGCGCCATCCATGACCGCGCGGGCGGAACGTCCGGGATGATAGTAGTCGCTGACATGCTGGTCGTAGTAGAGCGCGTTGTGCTCGAAGGCTGCGAGCAGGGTCTCGATGTCTCCCTTGAGATCAAAAAAAGTGAGCGGCCGCGGCGGCTGCTGAACGCTCGACTGCAGTGCGTTGCCGGTGGCTCCCATGCAGAGGCGTTTCAGCTCCAACGATTTCGATCCGGCAAGCTCGAATACGTTGCCCGCCTCGAACAGGCGGACGCCGCCTGAGCCGCGATTCAGGTTGTAGGCCAGCATATTCAGCATTCCCGGAACCATCGAGCTGCGCATGACCGAGGCTTCTTCGCTGAGGGGGTTGGCCAATTCGGCCACCGGCGCCGAGGAGAACTGCTCGGCGTCTTCGTGCGAGATGAAGCTGAGCGCGATGGTCTCGTTGTAGCCGAGCGCCAGTAGCGACGAACGCAACTTGCCGTTCTTCTTGGCGTCGGGCTGCTCGATGACCGAGCCGGCAAAGGCGGGCAGGGTGTTGGCAAAATTGTCGTAGCCGCGCAGGCGGGCAATCTCTTCGATCAGATCGATTTCGCGCTCGATGTCGAGACGCCAGCTGGGAATGCGCACCAGAAAGCCGGGAGCGGAGTCCGGCTCGGGGAGAAGCTCAAATCCGAGGCGCGACAGAATGCGCGCGGCCTCGTTCGAGCTGAAAGCCTTCCCCAGAATGCGCTGCACTTCAGACAAGTGAAGCGTCACCGGAGCTTGATCAAGTTGGCGCGCAACAGCGTCGATGGCAGCGCCTTCGAGCTGACCTCCGCCAGATTCAAGAATGCGCTGGGCGACGCGGTTGCAGGCGAGGACGGTTGCGCCGAAATCGGCCCCGCGCTCGAAACGGTGGGAGGCGTCAGTGTGCAGTGCCGTGGCGCTTGAGCAGTCTTGCGGACGATACCGGGATCGAACCATGCGCTCTCAATCAGGATGTTGCGAGTCTTTTCGCTGACCTTGGTATCTTCGCCGCCCATGACTCCGGCGAGGGCGACCGGCTTACGGGCATCGGCAATGACCAGGTCTTCGGGCGTGAGCTTGCGGTCCACGCCGTCGAGGGTCTTGAGGGTTTCTCCGGAAAAAGCCCGGCGGATGATGATCTTGCCGCCTTCGAGCAGGTCGAGATCGAAGACGTGAGTGGGATGTCCCATCTCCCAGAGGGTGTAGTTGGTGGCGTCGGCGGCATTATTGATGGCGCGCTGATCGACGCTTTCGAGGCGCGCGGCAATGTGCGCGGGCGAGGGCTTGATGGTGACTCCGCGAAGGATGCGGGCGGTGTAGCGGGCGCAGCCTTCTTTGTCGGCAATCTCGATTTGCGAAATTGGCCTGGCCTTGCGCCGAAGGGAGTTGCGGCTCAATTGGCTTCAGCGGACGATCGTAGATCGCGGCGGCTTCGCGGGCGACGCCGTAGTGATTCATGGCGTCGGGGCGGTTAGTCCCGATCTCCATCTCGAAGACGGTCGCGTCGCCTTCGCCGGATATGCTTTCGACGGCGATTCCGGCCGCAGTCAGAGGCTTCGGCGAGACGGCGGTTGTCTGCCGGGAGATCAACGAAATCGCGCAGCCATGTAGGAGATAGTTTCATTCTTGAGAATTGAAGGTAACAGCTATCAGCTTTCGGCTATCAGCTCATGTTGGCGAGGTCGTTAATTACATAAGCTGAGAGCCGATAGCTGAAAGCTGCTATGCAAACTGCTCCAAAAACCTCACATCTCCATTAAAGAACAACTGAATGTCATCGATCCCGTACTTGAGCAAGGCGACGCGGTCGGCGCCCATGCCGAAGGCAAAACCGGACACTTTCGCCGGGTCGTAGCCGTTGTCCTTCACGAACTCGAAAACGTTCGGGTCGACCATGCCGCAGCCGAGGATCTCGATCCAGCCGGTCTGCTTGCAGGGACGGCACGGGTCGCTGCCTCGCTTGCCGCTGCCTCCACAAATAAAACACGACACCATCATCTCCGCGCTGGGCTCGGTGAAGGGGAAGAATGACGGCCGGAAGCTGGTCTTCACGCTCGATCCGAACAGCGCTTTCATAGCGTGGTCGAGCGTGCCTTTGAGATCGCCGAAGGTGATGTTGGTGTCAACCGCGAGGCCCTCGACCTGGTGGAACATGGGCGAGTGGCTGGCATCGGGAGGATCGTTGCGGTGCACCTTGCCGGGGATGACGATGCGGAGCGGCGGCTTCATCTTCTGCATGGTGCGAATCTGCACCGGCGAAGTGTGGGTGCGCAGCAGCAGGCGGTCGCGCTGCGGCTTCGATTCGCTGGTTGGCGATGAACAGCGTGTCCTGGGTATCGCGCGCCGGATGGTTCGGCGGGAAGTTCAGCGCTTCGAAGTTGTAGTAGTCGGTTTCAATCTCCGGGCCGGTCTCGACCGAGTAGCCGAGATTGCGGAACACGCGAGACGATTTCGTTCATCGTCTTGATCACCGGGTGCTCGGCGCCGATGGGACGGTGAATTCCGGGAAGGGTGATGTCGAGGCGCTCGGCGGCGAGGCGTGATTCGGCGGCGCCGGATTGCAGGCGTTGCAATGTGGATTCGACGGTCGCTTCGACTTCCGTCTTTAGCTGATTAACTTTCTGTCCGGCGTCGCGCTTGGCTTCTTTAGGCGCGGCTTTCAGCCAGAGATCGTTGACCTGGGTGAGGAGGCCGTCTTTGCGGGCCATCCAGCGGTCGCGGAAGTTTTTCCAGTCGGCTTCGGTTTTGACCTTGGCCGATTCTTTTTCGAGCGCCGCAAGCAAAGCTTTGGCCGCCTTGTCGAGGGCCGCCGCGGAGAAATCCTTCAGCTTGGGGACGGAGTAAACGGATTGTTTCTTCGCGGGCATGCTAGTTCAGCAGTTGGCACTTAGCAGTTGGCACTTCGCCAGGCGCGGCCTGTGCCAGCCTGACTAAGACTTTTCAATCTCTCCGGAACACAACCCTGTTGTCATTCTGAGCGTAGCGAAGAATCTCTACCTTCAGAGAAGTGCCGGGGGTAGGGATGCTTCGCTTCGCTCAGCATGACAGATGTCGGAGCGCTAGCCGACTAACCGGGCATTTTGGTTCGACCCGCGCCCGGCTAAATGCCAAATGCTAATTGCCGAGTGCTTGCCGAAAGCTGACGGCCGAAAGCTGAGAGCTGCTGGCTCGACTTCGCTCAGGGCAGGCTCAGAGCGCCTTTCGCCTGCTCGGCGAGGCTCTTAAAGGCGGCGGCATCGTGCACCGCGAGATCGGCCAGGATCTTGCGGTCGAGTTCGACTCCGCTCTTTTTCAGGCCGTTGATGAACGTGCTGTAGCTCATGCCGTTCAGCTTGGCGGCGGCGCCGATGCGGACGATCCAGATCGAGCGGTATTGGCGTTTCTTCTGTTTGCGCCCGGAGTAGGCGAACTTCAGGCCGCGTTCTACGGCCTCTTTGGCGGAGCGGTAGAGTTTTGATTTTGTGAGGAAATATCCGCTCGCGCGATCCAATATCTTTTTGCGCTTGGCGCGGCGTTTGGTCCCGCGTTTTACACGAGGCATGGTGTGCTCCTTTTTGCTTTCTATTGACGATGGCTGGAGGCAGGAGACTCTTGGTCTGCTAGGCCTCTTCACTCACCGTGTGCGGAAATCCAGCCCCGCACTTTTTCTGTGATCCTCTATGTGTTCTCTGTGGTGATAGAAAAACATTGCACCACAGAGCGCACAGAGGTTTACAGAGGAAATCCGTTTAATACGGAATCATTCTCTTGATCTTGGGCGTGTCGGCGTCACTGACCAGCACCGACTGTCCCAATTTGCCTTTACGCTTCTCGCTCTTGGAGGTCAGGATGTGGCGCAGATGGGAATGCCCGCGTTTCACCTTGCCTGTCCCCGTCTTCTTGAAGCGCTTGGCTGCGCCTTTGTGCGTTTTCATTTTCGGCATGAGAACCTCAAAAAGCATTTGGCAGTCAGCATTTAGCCCTTCTAAAGAGATCGGCCTCCACCGGCCCATCGGCACCGGCCCCGCAGGGCTCGATGTCAGGTGCTACTTGCCAAATGCGTTGAAATCTTACAGAACCGCAACCTGCCCAGAATTGCGACCCTAGGCTTGATTCGCCCGGGGCTGCGCCGGTTGCGCGGCCGTTGGAACCGGCTTCCGCGGCTTTTCCGCCTTCTCCGGCTTCTTGGCGCTGGGGGCGAGGATGGCGTGCAGCGTGTTGCCTTCCTGCCTCGGCCTGAACTCCACGATGCCGCGATCGCCGATGTCTTTGATCAGGCGTTCCAGAATTCCACGCCCCAGGCTTTGCCGGGTCATCTCGCGTCCGCGGAAGAAGATGGTGGCCTTGACCTTGTCACCTTCATCGAGGAACCGCAGAACGTGGTTCTTCTTGGTCTCGTAGTCGTGGTCGTCCACGTTAATACGGAACTTCACTTCTTTGACCGTGATGGTCTTCTGGTGCTTCTTGGCCTCGCGTTCTTTTTTCTCCTGCTGGTAGAGAAACTTCCCGTAGTCCATGATGCGGCATACAGGAGGGTTCGCGGAAGGCGAGATCTCAACCAGGTCCAGGTTCTTTTCGCGGGCTTTTTTCAGCGCTTCGTAAGGCGGCAAGATTCCAACCTGCTGGCCCTCATCATCAATCACCCGAATTTCCCGGGCCCGAATGCGCTCGTTCGTGCGGATAAACCGTTTATCGATACAATCCTCCGTCAGTTTTCTAAGCGAAAGAGATGGAAAATTATAGCATGCACGGGCGGCACGGGAAGGCAGGGCAGATCGGCGGATCCAGTTGAGGCACGGTCCTGCTCGAAAATATCTGTTAGTCTTCTCCGGCTTGGCCAGCGGCGGCGGCTTTCGCCTTCTTGCCGGCATCCAGCACCTTGTGGACCTTGGTCAGAAGCGAATGGTAGGTGAACGGCTTTTCCAGCAGCATGGTACCGGGATCGAGAACTCCATATTGGGCGATCAGGTCGTTGGTGTAACCCGACATGAAGAGGACTCGAATCTCCGGTCCGCACTGTGTCAGCCGGGTCGCCGAGTTCGCGCCCGCTCAGTCCCGGGCATGATCACGTCGGTCAGCAGAACTCGATCGGTTCTCGGGCGCTGCTGCACTCGGTCGAGAGCTCCTGTCCGTTGCCGACACAGATCGGCGATAGCCGCCGGCTTCGAGACAGGTACGGGCCAGTTCACGAAGCGGCTCTTCATCCTCCACCACCAGAATGGTGCCGGAACCGCGAGGGCGGCAGTCCGACGGCACCTGTCGCCGCGAACGGCCGCTCTTTGCTGGCGCAAAGCGGGAAATAAACCTTGAAGGTGGTGCCCTCTCCCGAGCTCGCTGTAAACCCAGACGTAGCCGCCGTTCTGCTTCACGATGCCATAGACCGTCGACAATCCGAGGCCGGTTCCCTTGCCCGCTTCCTTGGTGGTGAAGAACGGCTCGAAAATGTGGGCCTGGGTCTCTTTCTCCATGCCGCAGCCGGTGTCGCTGAAGCTCAGCATCACGTAGCGGCCGGGTTGCACGTAAGCGTGCTGGCGGGCATAGGCCTCGTCGAATTCGGCGTTCGACGGTCTGGATGAACAGCTTGCCGCCATTCGGCATGGCGTCGCGGGCGTTGACCGCGAGGTTCATCAGCACCTGTTCCAGCTGCCCGGGATCGGCCTTGATCCGGCCCAGCTCGGAGCCGCGGGTGAAGATGATCTCGATATTCTCTCCGATCAGGCGTTGCAGCATCTTGCCCATTTCCTCGACCACGCCGTTCAAGTCGAGGATCACGGGCTGGATCACCTGTTTGCGGCTGAAGGCCAGCAGTTGGCGGGTGAGAGCAGCGGCGCGGTGGCCGGCTTTTGCAACTTCGTCGGCGTATTTGCGCAGGGGATCGCCTTCCGGAAGGCGCATCTGCATCAGGTCGCTATAGCCGGTGATGACTCCCAGGGCATTGTTGAAATCATGGGCCACGCCGCCGGCGAGGCGGCCGACCGCTTCCATTTTTTGCGACTGGCGGAGTTGCTCCTCCAGCAACTTGCGTTCGCTGATGTCGTCCAGGGTGCCTTCGTAGCGAACGATGGCGCCATCTTCGCGCACGGCGCGGGCACTCATGCAGATCCACATCTTGCTGTGGTCTTTGCGGTACACCTGAGATTCGAAGTTCTGCACCGTCCCCTGCTCTTCCAGAATTTTGCGGAACTCGTCGCGGCGCTCGGCCTGCACATAGAGCTGCTGCTTGATGTCTACTATTCCGGCCAGCAGTTCCTCCACCGACGCATAGCCCAGGATGCGGGCCATTGCCAGATTGGCGGCCAGCAGCCGACCGGCGGGAGTGCTCTGGAACATGCCGATCATGGCCTGTTCAAACAGGCTGCGATATTTCAATTCCGCTTCGCGTAGCGCCGCTTCCGCCTTCTTGCGCTGAGTAACGTCTTTCACCATCACCAGAACCGCCCGCTTTTCCCGGAAGCGCAACACGTGAGAAGTGATATCCACATCGATTATTTGTCCGCTCTTGGTGAGGTGGCGCCATTCTCCTGAAGCCTGCAACTCGACACGAGTGCGGGCGATATCCTGCAGCAGGTGGGGTACGTCCTGGGCCGGGCGAATGTCTCGAAGCGTAAGCTTCAGAAATTCCTCGCTGGAATAGCCATACTTCGCAACCGCTGCTTCGTTGACTTCGAGAAACTGAAGCGTTTGCAGGTCGTACACCCACATGGGTTGCGGATTGTTGGTGAATAAGAGCTGGAAGCTCACTTCATGGTGAAAATCACTGGCGGTCGCGCGGGTTTTGGGAGAACGGCGCGGAGCGGGTGACTGCGTACTCGGGCCCGTAGATTTAGCCATCGAACTGCTGCGCCCTGTGCGGAGCGGGCGCCTTACTCCTCAGAAACCGATGCAAGCTGTACCCTGCCCGCGAGACAGAAACTTCCTACTGTCCTACTCTCTTGGGATACCACCTCTGGAAGGGTACAGAAAGAGTACAGCGGTAATTCTGGAAGGTGACCGAACGTACTCGGGAGAATTCTGCATTACTAAAGTCGCAGAGGACGAGTACCGAATTAGGCGGAAATCATTTTCCTCGAAGGATTGCTTCTACTTGGCGTAGGTGATTGAGATCGTGCCCGGCGTACATGCGAATGAGGCGCGCGATGGTTTCTTTCCCGCGCTCCTGGTGTAAGCCGTAGTTTTCCCACAATTTTTGCGGAACCGACTTCAATAGTCGGAGGTTGCTCTCTCGAAGGGCGGTGAATGTGGCGAGCGAAGTCTGAGGGTCCTGCCGTGGATAGTTGAAGGTGCTTGCCCACATATTCTGATCGTAAGCCTGTAATGTGGTGCCGGTCTGGCAGAGAACGATGCGGATTCTCCAGCTGCCCACGAGTTCGGCGTCGGCGAGGTGAGCCAGAATTTCCCCTACCGACCAGCGGCTGGGCTCAGGACGTCGAGTCAATCTTTCTGCGATTCACCCCTTTGATAAGTACCGCCAGCTTTTTGGGAGTGGCTTGCTGGACTTTCAGCGGCTCCTTGCCTTCCACGTAGCCCAGAATTCGCGCCGTATATTGCTGTGCCGTCTCCTGCATAAATCTCCCGTTAGATACATGTGAAGTTGCCGTGTTACTTGGTGGTGTGGCAACGATGATTGTTGGCATGCTACTGGCTTAACTTTTCCAGATGGCGGAAGCCGTCGGTTGCCAGAAAAATCAGCACGCTGATGGTGCCGTTGTAGGCGACGTGCATCAGGAATCCGGCCGCCACGGACTTGGTGACGGCGCGAGTCACGGTGAGCGCGACTCCCACCAGGAAGACCACCAGCACCGGCGCCCAGGCACGCCCGAGCTGCGGGGCGTGGATCAAACCGAAACAGAGCGCAGTCAGAACTACCGCGACGATCGTGCCCAGCCTGCGCGCCAGCACGGGATACAGAAATCCGCGGAAGAACAGTTCTTCGAAAAGGGGAGCGAAGGTCACGCCGAAAAGCGAGAGTACCCAGGCTTCCGTCGGGGTCTGAAAAAAGCGGTCGATGGGGAGTTCTTTGGGCATCGGCAGGAAGTGCGCGACGGCCTGCAGCACCAGGGCGAGGGCGACTCCACCGAGAAGATATCCTGACCAGTTGTGGGGCCAGCGCCAGCTCACCGCCTCCCAAAAACCGGTAGAGGGGACGTGGGTTGCAACCGAGACCATGAACGCGAACACCACCAGATACGCCACCATCTGCGCGAGCACGGTGACCAGCGGAAACTTCGCCACCTCGCCGATCGGTTGGTTGCGATAGAGCACTCGTTGCGCCGCATAGGTGGTGAGGAACAGAAAGGCGATGATCGACACCAGAGTGATTACGGCAATCTGCAGCACATGCCAGCCAGTCCAGGGCGGATTCTCTCCCCGCGAGGACGGGCGAATTGGCAGCGGCTGCCCGGGAAATTCGCTCAGGCGGCGACTCAGGCAGCGGATTTTGCGGGGAGGACAAGCAGTTCAGGCTCAGCCAAAGGCTTTCCAGAATTTACACGAAACACTGGGGGAATGCATGGAACAGTGCGCGGCACTCCTCGCCGCATGTCTCAGGCCGGCTTGCGTCCGTTCTGCTTGAAATACGGGAGCAGCGCCTGCCCGGTATAGGACCTTTTCGCCCGCGCCACCTGCTCGGGCGTGCCCTGGGCGACGATGCGCCCGCCTTCTTCGCCGCCTTCGGGGCCGAGATCGATGATCCAGTCGGCGTTGCGGATCACGTCCAGATTGTGCTCGATGATGATGATGGTGTTGCCGAGGTCGGTGAGCCGATGCAGGACGTCGAGCAGTTTCTTGACGTCGTCGAAGTGCAGGCCGGTGGTGGGCTCGTCGAGCAGATAGAGCGTGCTTGCCGGTCTGGCGCTTGCTCAGTTCGCGCGCCAGCTTGATGCGCTGCGCTTCGCCGCCGGAGAGCGTCACCGCCGATTGGCCGAGATGAATGTAGCCCAGGCCGACATCCACCAGGGTCTGCAGCTTCTGCCGGACCTGCGGGAATGTTTTCCAGCACTGGCAGCGCGTCGGAAACCGGCAGTCTCGAGCAGATCGGCGATGGAGTAGCCGTTGTACTTCACCGCCAGGGTTTCCTGGTTGTAGCGCCTGCCGCCGCAGACTTCGCACACCACGTACACGTCGGGCAGGAAATTCATCTCGATGCGGCGCTGGCCTTCGCCCTGGCAGGCTTCGCAGCGCCCGCCGGAGACGTTGAAGGAAAACCGTCCGGGCTTGTAGCCGCGCTCGCGCGATTCCGGCAGCATGGCGATAGAGATCGCGGATCTGGGTGAACACGCCGGTGTAGGTCGCGGGATTGGAGCGCGGAGTGCGCCCGATGGGCGACTGATCGATGCGAATGACCTTGTCGATGTTCTCGGCGCCGGAGATGCGCCTTGTGCGCGCCGGGCTCCTCGCGCGAACGGTAAAGCTTCTTCGCCAGCGCGCGATAGAGAATGTCGTTGACCAGCGTGGACTTGCCCGAGCCGCGAAACTCCGGTGACCACGGTCATCACGCCGAGCGGAAAGGTGACGTCGAGATTCTTCAGATTGTTTTCGCGCGCGCCCAGAATGGTGATGCCGCGTTGCCGTTGGCGTGGCGGCGCTTCGGGCAGCATCTCGATCTGTACCTGCGCCGGAGATGTAGGCGCCGGTGAGCGATGCGGGCGCATCTTCATGATGTCGCTGCGGCGTGCCGTGCGGCAACCAGTTCGCCGCCGTGCCGCCCGGCGCCGGGGCCGAGGTCGATCACGTAGTCGGCGCGGCGGATGGTTTCTTCGTCGTGCTCGACCACCAGCACGGTGTTGCCGAGATCGCGAAGTTCTTCCAGCGCCTGCAGCAGGCGGCCGTTGTCGCGATGGTGCAGTCCGATGGAAGGCTCGTCGAGCACGTACAGCACGCCGCGCAGCTTGGAGCCGATCTGCGTGGCCAGGCGGATGCGCTGGCCTTCGCCGCCGGAAAGCGTGGCCGCGGAACGGTCGAGCGAGATGTAGCCCAGGCCGACGGCGTTCAGAAATTGCAGGCGCTCGACGATTTCGTGCACGATGCGTCCGGCGATGATTGCTTCGCGTCCGGTGAGCTTGATTTTCTTGGCAGCCTCCAACGCGCGCGAAACCGGCAGCGCGGTGAAGTCGGCGATGGACATGCCGTTCACCTTTACGGCCAGGCTTTCCGGCCGCAGGCGCTTGCCGTGGCAGACCGGGCATTCGGTGGCCGACATGTAGTTCGAGCAGCCAGTCGCGATAGGTTTCGGAACGTGGATTCGTCCATGCGCCTGCTTGAGATAGCCGAGGACTCCGTTGAAGCCCGGTCTTGCCGCCTTTGCCGTTCTCGCCGTAGAGCAGCAGGTTCTGGATTTTCTCCGGAAGATTTTCGAACGGCGTGCCGAGGTCGATGCCGTAAGCGTCGGCCACGATCTGCAGCTGGTGGATCAGATTCTGCGACGCCGAGCCCGGGCCCAGCCCGCCTTCGAGCAAAGGCTTCGACCAGTCGGTGACCACCTTCGCGGGATCGAAGTCGTAGTTGCTGCCCAGGCCGTGGCACTCCGGGCAGGCGCCATAGGCGCTGTTGAAGGAGAAAGAGCGCGGCTCCAGTTGCGGCACGTTGATGCCGCAGTCGGGGCAGGCCAGCCGCTCGCGAATAAAGCTGCTCTTCGCCGCCGACTACCGCGACCTGCACCAGGCCGCCTGCCAGCTTCATCGCCAGGCCGACGGAAGTTCGAGGCGGTGCTCAATCCCGGGCTTCACCAGCAGGCGGTCGACGACGACTTCGATGGTGTGGTTTTTGCGCTTGTCGAGCTGGAGGTCTTCTTCGAGATTCACCAGTTCGCCGTCCACGCGGGCGCGGGTGAATCCGTGCTGGGCCAGCTTCTCCAATCTCTTTCTTGAACTCGCCTTTGCGTCCGCGCACGATGGGCGCCAGCATCATCACGCGGTCTTCCGGGGTCGAGAGCCATCACCCGCTGCACAATCTGGTCGGCCGACTGGCGGGAGATGGCGCGGCCGCATTTGGGGCAGTGCGGCGACTCCGATCGAGGCGTACAGCAGGCGAAGGTAGTCGTAGATTTCGGTGATGGTGCCCACCGTGGAACGCGGGCTGCGGCTGGTGGTCTTCTGCTCGATGGAGATGGAGGGGCTCAGGCCGTCGATGGAGTCCACGTCCGGGCGCTCCATCTGGTCCAGAAACTGGCGGGCGTAGGCCGAGAGGGTCTCCACGTAACGGCGCTGGCCCTCGGCGTAAATGGTGTCGAAGGCCAGCGAAGACTTGCCCGAGCCGCTCAGGCCGGTGATCACCGTCAGGGTATTGCGGGGGATCTCGACGTCGATATTCTTCAGGTTGTGCTGGCGCGCCCCGCGCACCGAAATCTTAGTGATGGCCATGAAACGAAAAAGTCCTGTCCTTCCGTAATGTGGACGGGTCCCCTGAAATGTTGGAGAGTGAGAAGTGCGCAGTTCTACTCACGTATCTTAGTCGTCAATAGTGGCAAGCGTCAACGCGGGTAGATTAGGTGGTTGCGGTCCGCCCCCCGGAGAAACCGGAGGTCCAGACTGCGCATCTGAGTTGCGCCTTAAGAAAGCGGCCCCGTGAGCAATCTACTTAGCGCCTTCATTCTCTTCATCACCGTGTTGGCCGGGCTGGGGGTAGGTATTCTCGCCGGATACTGGGCGGTGAACGGCATACTTTTCGCCTTTGCCTACCAGACCAGAGAAGAACTCCGCCAGCAACCAGTACTTGCAGTCAGCCAGACCAACGCCAGCGGCGACTAGGCAGGCGGCACACTCCTGTCGCGATCGCCGCTCATAGGCTCCCAAATGGCGTCAATGATGCAACGCAATTCGCCTTTCCTGGCCTGATCCAAGTAGTACCAGGTCTCCGGAAGGCCAAAACTCATGGTACGCAGCCACAAATCCTTCAATCTCTGGTCCTTCGGATTCCAATGTTCGTCCCAGCGGCCTGAGCTTCCATTCAGAATCCGCTGCGCACACTCGGCCATGAGAAGTGCTGTGGGTTTGCGGTCCTTCATTCCCCAACCTCACTGCTACCGCTGCGGCTCTTCTTATTGCGGGGGTCGTGACCCGGAAGGTTCGCTTCCCGGCGACTGATTGTCGAACGGACTGGGGCCGCGATTCAACAATGGTTGCGGCTGACCAGGGTTGGAATTCTCTTCCGGAGCGCCGGGCTGGTCCTGCTGCTTCTGTAACTGCTCCTGCTGCTGATGCTGGAGTTCCTGCAGCAACTGCTCCGGAGTCTTAATGGCCGGTTGCTCGCCTTCCTGTGGCTGGTCTTGCGCTTGCGGCTGCTCCTGGCCGGGGATCGGAACCTGCTGGTCAGGCTCTTCGGGTTGATTCTCGGCGTCGCCGCTATCGTCGGACGATTCGTCGGTCGCGGCATTCGCGTCGGGCTGGTTGGTCACGGGAACATTGTTCGCCTGCGCTGGACCCGGCGCCGGCCCTTGCGGCTTTACGGTGAGAACCACGTGCTGCACCGACCCGGGATCGACCGGTGAGCCCACCATCACATAATTAAAACTGGAACCGTTGAGCAAGGTCGCCAGAACCTGACGGGCGGGAGCCGGGCCTAAGCTGACGACAACCCGCTCGGTGGCATCCTGCGGCATGTCGATGGTGGCGCCGGTCTTGGCCCGCACCGCCCTCAGAATGTCTCCCAAGGTGGAATTGTGCGCCACGATCTGGAGCGAGCCGTTGGTGTAGGTAACTTGAGGAGCAGTGGCCGGCATCTGCGCCAGAGTTTTGTTCTCGTCCGTCTCTTGGGCTGGGGCTTCCTGATTCTGTGCCGGCGCGGCAACCGCAGCCTGGGCAGGCCGTTTGCGGGCAGGAGATGGCTTCCGTACGGCTGCAGCCGTCGCCGGCATGGAGAGCAAGGCCGACAGTGACAGCAGAAGAGAAGCGAAAATCGGACGGAACACCGGCATGAAATCAGGCCACAGTCGCGGGGAGCGGACGAGTACGCGCCAGAAATGCTAGGAGAATTGTAGCACTCTGACTCGGTTTTTCAGCCCTGAAATCTTGCAACGCTCAGCCTTCGCGGCAATCAAAGAAGGCATAGATTCCATTCGGAGGAAGCATCATGAAAACACGGGTTGAGGTTGGCAAAGTGGCGTCTGGCGCGTACCAGGCCATGCTGGGACTGGAACGCTATCTTCATCAGTGCGGGCTGGAAGCGCCATTGCTCCACTTGATCAAGCTGCGCACCTCGCAGATCAACGGGTGTGCCTACTGTCTCGATATGCACTGGAAAGACCTGCGGGCCATCGGCGAATCCGAACAAAGGCTCTATTCCCTCGACGCCTGGGAGGAGTGTCCCTACTACACCGACCGCGAGCGGGCGGCGCTGGCGTGGACGGAATCGGTGACCAAGATTACCGAAGGCCACGTTCCCGACGAAGTGTATGAGCGGGTACGAAAGCAGTTTTCTGAGAAGGAACTGGCCGACCTGACCTTCGCCATTGGCACCATCAACATGTGGAATCGGCTCAGTATCTCCATGCGAGTTGAACCGGGCACCTATCAGCCGGCGAGTCATTCCAAGAAGCAAGAGTTGCAGCACAGCGCGTAAGCACTGCTGCTTTGGTAGGGAGAGTTGGGAAATGCGTGCTATTGGCGGGGGGCGTAGTAGCCCTGGCGGGCGCGGACCTGCAGATCTTTCTTGTTGGCTGAGATCTGGATGGAGCGGTAGCGGCCATCTGCGTCGAAGTCGGCCGGCTTGTAGGAGACAACGTACTGGCTGCGCAGCTCGTCTTCGATGGCCGCGAAGGAGTTCTGTATGTCTTTGATTTTGTTCGGAAAGAAGGCGCGTCCGCCGGTGGCATCGGCCAGCTGCTGCAATGACTTGTCGCCGCGAAGAATCAGCCCGCTGTCGTCGGTTGAAATCGCGTAAATGATCACTTCGGCGCGCTGCGCCGCTTCAATGGCTTGCGCCTTGCTCACTTCACTCTGATTGTCCTCACCATCACTGATGACAATAATGGCGCGCCGCAGCGGATGATCGGGGCGCCCTTTATTCAATTTCTCACGGCAGGCTCGGTAAATGGCATCGTATAAGGCCGTGCCGCCCCCGTTTTGCAGGTTGTGCACACCGGCTTCCAGCAGCTGCACATTGTCGGTGAAATCCTGAGCCACCCGATTATGAGTGCCGAAACCCATTACAAAGGCTTTGTCGAAGCTGGGGCGGATCACATGCTGCATGAAGCTGACCGCAGCTTCCTGCTCGAAATCAAAACGGCTGTTCACGGAGCCGCTGGTATCGAGCAGCAGGCCCATCTCGATGGGAAGATCGGTCTCGCGGCGGAAATTGACGATCGCCTCGGGCGGCTTGTGATCGTCGAGAATGGTGAAGTCGTTTTGATCGAGATTGCGCACGAACTTGCCGTGCTTGTTGGTGGCGATGAACAGGACGTTAACTTCGTCCACTCGCTTCCGGATAGTGAGGACCGATTGGTCGCTATCGGTTGGCGGAATTGGCGCCGCCGAGGTAAGAGTGCTCGAGTAGGCGGTGCCCGGAGGAACGTAGGGCGACTGTGCCTGGGCCGGGATGGCACTGGCCGCCAACGAGGCTGTGGCGAGACAAAACGCCCAACGTATGTACTTCATTCCCGAGCCATCCAAAATTTTCATTCCAAACCACGGCCAGCGGCTTCCTTGCCTTATATAGATGCACGTATGGGGCCGAAAGGCCCGGCGGAAGCTGCTTTTCCCTTGTACGACTCTATGACTGCCCCGCACCAGTGCCAAGTTACAAAAGGCGCACACGTTTGGTCATGGCACTTTACGGCGGCTGTCGCACATTGAAAGTTTTTCTGCTCGCAGCGTTCGGAGCGGAGGACCCTTGGCTGGCTCCCATGTACTACAATTTCGTGTCTTGGTTCGCGTTCAGTTTTCACTCTTGTCTCAGACTTTCCGGTCAGGCTGAATGTCCGACACAATCGTGCCGAAAAAAGAACTCGTGCGCTGCAGCTGGGCGCGGAATGAACTCGCCATCCGTTACCACGATGAGGAATGGGGCGTTCCCGTGCACGATGATCGCACGCTGTTTGAATTTCTGATTCTCGAAGGAGCGCAGGCCGGCCTGAGTTGGGATACGATTCTGCAAAAGCGACGAAACTACCGCATCGCTTTTCACAATTTTGACGCGGCTCGCATCGCCCGATATGACTCTCGCAAGCTGCAAAGTCTGTTGCGCAATCCGGGAATCGTGCGCAACCGGCTGAAGATCGCGTCTGCAGTCCAGAATGCCAAAGCATTCCTGAAAGTGCAGCAGGAGTTCGGCTCATTTGACCGCTATGTCTGGCAATTTGTGGATGGCAAGCCGCGAGTCAATTCCCTGCGGTCGTTGAAACAGGTGCTGGCGAGCACTCCGCAATCGGACGCAATGAGCAAAGACCTGCGCCGGCGGGGATTCAACTTCGTGGGGAGCACGATCTGTTATGCCTTCATGCAAGCGGTGGGCATGGTCAACGATCATGTGGTCACCTGTTTCCGGTATACCGAGTTGAAATCAAGCAGAGGGTGAGTCCTGCGGGACGGTCTGCTGCGGTACGCTGGCCGGAACTTCTGCAATCCGCATCCAAACTGCGTTGTACAGCAATTAAGCCGTAAGCAGCGCCATGGCCGGCCTGCACATGGAAACTTCAGCCGAGAGGACATGGCATGTTCCCCCAGCTACTGCGTTACGCCGATTTCGGAATCCTCCTGCTCCGCCTGATGGTGGGCATTGTCTTCATCAGCAGTGGATGGGGACACCTCAAAGATCCAGCCAAGAGAAGCGAGAGCCTGGGTCTGAGTAAAGGCCTGACAATCCTGATCGGCATGGCGGAAGTCGCGGGAAGTCTGGGCATCATGTTCGGAGTGCTCACCCAACTCGCCGCCATTGGGCTGATCCTCATCATGCTGGGGGCGATTCAGAAGAAAATGTTCGTCTGGCACACCGGCTTCTGGGGAGAGAAATCATCGGGCTGGCATTATGACCTGATGTTCGTGGTCATGAACCTGGTCATCCTGTTCACCGATGGCGGACGATACGTGCTGCTGAAGTGAGCAGTACTGTCGGAATCTGCACAGCCGCAGCGCGGTGCTGCTTGCGCACTGACCCTGAATCTCCTATGCTTCTTGCCTGGATTTGTTCGTAGATGTGGGTTGCCGTCTGAATTTATGCATCGCCTGACCGCCAGAATTCTGCTGGTCATGCTGCTGGTGAGTGCGTTCGCGCCGGTAGCGTTGGCCAGCTTCGGACCTCCGCAGCACGCCTGTTGCCTGCGGAAGGCGATGCATTGTCACGACATGCAAATGCCCGCGTCCGGGCCTGGGTTCAGCAGCCCGATGGACGGCCACGGTCGCGGCAGTTGCTGTCCCCCGATGGCTACTCCCCATTGGGCTTTCGCAGCTTCGCTACAAAATGTATCCGCCATCAGCATTGCGGTTCCTCTTCGCGATACGTCGCAGCAGATGCGGCCCATGGCGAGAGAAACCCGCTTCCACTCGGTTCGCGCTCCTCCTCAACCGGCAATTGCCTGAGTTCATCCCACGAATCACAGCAGCAGCATAGGAACCGCTGACTCAGCGGGGCCCACTGCTGTTTTCCAGTCGTGCCAGACACATTCCTGGAAGGCAAATTCGTGGCAGAGAACGGCGTTTTCACTCACGTTGGATTAAGCGTCCATCTGGAGTGCTACCGGTCATCCCTGGAGGATTCATGCGGTCTTCTCGAATTCCGCTGCTCGGCAGCGTACTGTTGCTCGCAATAGCCGCGAGCGCCACGATCTTCGGCTCAGTTCGAGGGCTCATTCATGACCCGCAACACCGCCCGGTGCAACGGGCGCAGGTGGTAATTCGGGCTGTCGATTCCGACTGGAGCCGCTCCGCCAGCACTAACAACGACGGTGAATTTCAATTTGATTCCGTACCTTTGGGTAATTACACGGTGACGGTCGAAGTAACCGGGTTTGCGGCTGAGGAGCAGAAGCTGACTTTGACATCCGGACGCGATGCGCGGCTGCATTTCGCTCTTACCGTCGCCAACACCAAAGAAGTGGTTGAAGTGAACGATATTCCCTCGTCGATCAACCCTGAATCCTCCACCACTTCAAGCGTGGTAAGCCGGCAAGAGGTCAACCAGACCCCCGGGGCTGATCAAAGCAACAGCATGGCGATGATCACAGACTATGTCCCCGGCGCATACATGGTCCACGACCAGCTGCACATTCGCGGCGGGCATCAGGTTTCCTGGCTACTGGATGGCGTTCCGGTCCCCAACACCAACATTGCCTCCAACGTGGGTCCGCAGTTCGATCCCAAAGACATTGATTATCTAGAGGTACAGCGCGGCGGGTACTCGGCTGACTATGGTGATCGCACCTACGGAGTGTTCAACGTGGTGACCCGTTCCGGTTTTGAACGCAACCGGCAGGGAGAGCTGGTCGCAAGTTACGGCAGCTACAACAACACCAATGACCAGATCAGTTTCGGCGATCACACCGAACGCTTCGCCTATTACGGAAGCCTGACCGGCTACAGGACTGATGTGGGACTGGAAACCTCGAGCCCGGAGATTCTGCACGATCAAGCCGCCGGACTCGATACTTTCGGTTCCATCATTTTCAACAAGACTCCCAACGATCAGCTGCGCCTGGTGACCGCGTTGCGCGGCGATCATTACCAAGTGCCGAATGATAACGATCAGCAGGCGGCAGGCAATCGGGACGTAGAAAACGAACGCGATGATTTTCTGAACTTTTCATGGCTACACACCCTGGGACCGGGGACGGTGCTTACGGTTTCTCCCTTCTACCACTACAACCGCGCTCACTACCAAGGTGGATTCGTAGGCGCTCCCGATCCGGACGTCACCATTCCTGAGGATGACCGCGCCTCAAACTATGTGGGCGGGGTCGCTTCGCTTGCGATTGTGAAAGGAAAGCACAACGCGCGGGCAGGACTGCAGGTGTGGGGAGCCCACGACAACCAGCTATTTGGCACGGTGCAGGCGGACGGCAGCGGCGCCATGTCTCAACGGCAGGCCGTGTGGGGAAACATCCAAAGCTTCTTCCTTGAAGATCAGTACAAGCTCACGTCCTGGTTCACTCTGAATGCGGGAGTTCGCCTCACTCATTTCGGGGAACCCACCATCAGCGAGAACTCGGCGGATCCGCGCATCGGAGCGGCGCTGCGGATCCCGCGCCTGAACTGGGTTTTCCGGGGATTCTACGGGCGCTATTATCAGGCGCCTCCTCTGCTTACGGTGGCGGGCGCATCGCTGCTTGGATTTGAACTCACCCCGCTACACGGCGAGCGAGACGAGCAACGCGAATTCGGAGTCACGATTCCCGCCGCAGGGTGGACGATCGACATCAGCAATTTTCGAACGGCGGCTCGGAACTTCTTTGATCACGACGCGCTCGAAAACAACATCTTCATCCCTCTCACCATTGGCCACGCGCGCATTCGGGGTAATGAGGTGATGATCCATTCGCCGCGAATTGCGAAACGGGCCAGCTTTCACGGCGCGTATTCCAACCAGATCGCGCAAGCCGCGTGCCCCATCACCGGAGGCTTCATCGAGGAGTGTACCGATATCGGCTATTTCTTTTTGGACCACGATCAGCGCAACACGGTGGCGACCGGAATCAACCTGGCGTTGCCCTGGCGGGCATGGGCAGATTTCAATGTCAGCTACGGCTCCGGCTTTTTGAATGGCGAGGGAGACGAGCAGCCGACGCACTTGTCACCGCACACCACTTTCGATCTTGCGGTTGGAAAATCTTTTGGCGAAAACTGGAGCGTGCGGCTGACCGGGCTAAATCTAGCGAACCACCGCTACCTGCTCGATAACAGCAATACTTTCGGCGGAACTCACTACGTCAATCCGAGGGAGATTTCGTTTCAACTGAAGTACCGGTTCCATTACTGACGAGAGAACGGGGCAGCTGATCTCGATTATTCGAGCACGCTGTCGTCGAATTTCTTTGCGCCCCATTCTGCGGCGGCCTTTACGAAGGCCACAATCAAGCAATGGGGCTTCTCAGGAGTGGAGGAAAGTTGCGGCTGGAATAGTGTCGCGATGAAGAAGCGGTGAGTTGGGGATTCGATGGCGCGGATTTCGCCATTCGGGCCGCGCGCCACAACGGGAAACCCTGAGTCCAACGCAGCCCATTCATATTCGGGGTTCACTTCAAAATTGCAGAAGTATTCTTCCTCGGCTACATCCTTGCCGTAGAACGACTGCAGGTATGACCCAGGTCGCAAGCGGATTTCCGGGACCAGGCCGGAGAGCTTCGGAGCGCCGGGAGCGAGATCGGGAACCGCACAGACCACCGGCCAGATGATGATGTTTTTCGATCCGGAATTATTTTCGGCGGTGTCAGCATCCTTCAGGTTTAGCAGGTTGCGTGCAATCTCGATAAACGCGTACTGGAAACCGCCGCAGGTTCCAAGGAAGGGCCAGCCGCGCTCGCGCGCAAACTGAATCCCGCGGAGCATACCTTGCATGCTCTTGTAAGGGCTTCCCGGGGAAGCCCAGAGGCCATCGAAGTCCTCCAGAGCGGCAAGGCCCGCCGGCTCGCAAAGCGAAGGAGTGGGAATCCACTGCGATTCGAGGGAAAGATCGAGGCTGGCGGCGGCATGCTGCAGCGCGCGGTCGGTCGCGTGGTGAGATCGAAACTCTGGATTGAAGTCGCCCAGAATTCCGACGCGGACTACATGGCTCACGCGGTTATTGTAACGGAGAAGCCTTTACCCGGTGGCCGCCTCGCGATTGAGAATCGAATCTACCGCTTTGATGGCAGTCTCCAGTTCTTCGTCAGAGTTGTAGAAGTGCGGAGACATGCGCACCCCGGCATTCGGCCGCCAATCCACCAGGATGTCGCGCTTCAGAAGTTCGTCACAAACCATCTTCGATTGCGGCATCTCGAGCGAAATCGTTCCACCGCGCTTTTCCGGATCGCGCGGAGAGTTCACCCGCCAGCCGCGCTGATCGGCCAATTCGACCAGACGCGCGGTTTGCCTCCTGGACTTTTCGCGAATTGCCTGCATGCCGATTTCGGCGATGATCTTTAACCCGGGCCGGGCTGCCTCGAGCGCGGCGACATTCGGAGTGCCGTTCATGAATCGATAAGGCGCTTCCGTGTATTGGATGGGTCCGCGCTGGAAGGCAAACGGTTCCTGGTGGGCCATCCATCCGGTGAACTTCGGCTGCAACTTGCTCGCCAGGTCAGGACGGACGTACAGATAAGCCGTTCCCGGTCCGCCGCACAGCCACTTCAGCACTCCCCCGCAGGCAAAATCGACGTTCAGGGCTTGCACGTCCACCGGCATGGTTCCGGCCGAGTGAAACATGTCGAGCACCACATGGGCGCCGACATGATGGGCTTTTTCAATAATGGCCTGCGCATCGTTGATATAGGAGCTGCGAAAGAGCACGTGCGACACGGGGACCAGCAGGGTGTGCTCGTCAATTGCATCGAGCAGCCGTTCGGTCGGGACGGTAATTCCATCGTCCGTCTTCACCATATTTATGACTGCGCCACGGTCGCGTTGCGCCTCCCACAAATACATCACGGAAGGAAAGTTCATATCGCTGTATACGACCTTGTTACGACGGCCGGAGAAATCGAAACAGGATGCGACAATCGCCTGGCAGGTGGTCACGTTCTGATGCGTGGAAATCGTGCCCTTCGGGGCGTGAATCAAAGCTCCGATCTGCTCGCCGACTTCGGCCGCCAGCATCCACCAGCAGTCTTCCCAGGCGCGAACGCCACGGGTGGCCCAGACGTCGGCGTAGCCTTTCATAGCGTCATACACGGCGCGCGGCATGGCCCCGAGGGAGTTGCTGATCAGATAAGTGGTCCGCTCCAGGATGGGGAATTCGGAGCGGTAACGCAGAAGGTCATCTTGCATAGCAAACATTCTAAGGTCGGCTTCGCCGCGATTGCGCTGAAATTAAAGGTCAGCGTCCTCGAGAATTTTTGGCCCGGCCGGCCGCTCTCGCTTCAATTCGAATCCCACTTGCGACTTGCGGATGACTTCCGTAACCGTCTTCGGGCGTTACTCCATTGCTGCCAGGAGAGCAGACTCCTAAAATTTCGGTGGGATACTCCGCCCCCACTGACCTTTCATGTCTGATTCAAACCACCGCATGGACCGGGCCGAAGTTGCAAAGCGCACTGAGCGCGCAGGAAAGCTCTTGCAAAAGGGCAAAACTGCCGATGCCCTCGAGGAATATCTCCATATTATGGCTGGAGATCCCGGGAACGACGTGGTGCGGCAGATGGCTGCAGATCTCTGTCTCTCGCTGCAGAGGATTCCCGAAGCTACGCAGATGCTGGGCGACCTCTTCGACCGTCAAACCGAGTCCGGGGATGCCACCCGTGCCAGCCTGACCTACAAGAAACTGGCACGTTTCTCTAATCCTACTGCGAAGCAGAAATTGCGCTTCGGACAGTTACTCGAAAACTCCAATCGCAAACTGGCCGTTGAAACCTACGAGGGGGCGCTGGATGAGTTGGCCAAGACCGGGGCCGAAGCCGATGCTGTCGAGATCCTGAAACGCATCGTGGCATTGGAGCCAGTGGAGGGAAACCTGCTCCGGCTGGGCGAACTGGCCTCGAAACTGGGAGAGAGCAAAGAAGCCGCGGCCGCGTTTCTGCGGCTTGGCCGGTTGACCGAGGCGGTGGGAGGCAACTCCGCCCAGTGGTTCGAAAAGGCGTATGCCGAAGACGCGACAGATCCTCAGATTGCCCTGGAATACAGCAAGAGTCTGTTGAACCAGGGGCAGGTCGGAGCCGCCATCTTTATTCTTGAACCCCACCACAAGGCCGGGGCCGCGCTTCCCGAATTGCCCGACGTGTATGCGCGTGCGCTGCTGGCCGCCAACCGGCTCAGCGAGGCCGAGCCGCTGGTGTGGGAGCTTTTCGAGCAGAACCCTGCGCGGCTGCCTGACGTTTCAAATCTGATTGGGTTACTGATCGACGCAAATCAGGATCCGGAGGCCGTGGCCCTCGCCCGCAAACTGGAGCAGGTGCAAAGGCGGCGAGGCGACCGCAAATCGTTCTCGGCCATGATGCAGGACATTGCCGCGGCGCACCGGCCATCGCCCGAGATCCTCGAGTTCATGGGCGAGTTGTTCAATGCGGCGAATCGCGAAACTGACTACAGCCAGACTCTGCTGAAGCTGTTCGACCTCTATTACAGCATGTCGAATTTCGAAAAGGCGGCGGAATGCCTGGACCGCGCCGCCGAGGTGGACGCCTACGAACCAGGCCACCAGAAACGACTGGAATCGCTCGCCGGGAAAATCGACCAGAGCCGCTATAACATGATTGCTTCGCGCTTCGCCAACGCCAGCACCGCTGCGCCGGCGCCGATGCGGATCGAAGAACCTGCACTGGGGGCGGCCGCGCTGCAGGACTTGATCTTGCAGGCTGAAATCCTGGTGCAGTACGGCATGAAGAGCAAGGCGCTGGAGCGGGTGCAGCACATCCGCGAGCTTTTCCCGCGGGAAGAAGAACGCAACCAGGACCTGCAACGCCTGTACCTGGCGGTGGGCCTGACTCCGAAATACACCGAACCCCCGGCTGCCCGGCCTTCGCCCGTTGCCAGTGCACCACTTCCGGCGGCACCGCCGGTGGCCACGCCCGACATCAACAGTTTTACCCGAGTCGCGGAAATTACCCAGAAGCTCTACCGGCAGGCGAACGCTGATGCAGTGCTGGCAACCGCAATCAGCGAAATCGGAGCGCAATGGAAACTGAGCCGGTGTGGCGCCATATTGCGCAAGCCCGGGCTGCCGCCTACCAGCGTAAAAGAATACTGCGCGGAAGGGGTGGAAGCGGCCGACGCCGGAGTTATCGGCAAAGTGGCAATTCTCGCGCACGACCAGGTGATGGCGAAGGGAGCTTTGACCATCGACGACATCGCCAAGTGTGCCGAACTCGATCCGGTACGCCCGCTGCTAAGCAAGCTGAATGTGATTTCGCTGGTCGCCCTGCCGCTCAATGAAGGCACCCGCCATGTGGGTATGCTCCTGCTGCTGAGCGACAGCCGCAGGGAATGGAACCCCAACAATATCGTGTTGTTCAAGACCATCTGCGATCAGGTGGTGATGGCGATGAACAACGCCGGCCTGCGGCGGCTGGTCAAGAACCTTTCGGTCACCGACGAGCATTCCGGGTTGCTCAAGCGCGCTTCTTATCTGGATATGCTGCTGGGCGAAAGCCGCCGGGCGCTGCAACAGAACAGTCCGTTAACCGTGTTACTCATGCAGTTCGGCAAGAGCAATACCATGCTGAAAGATATCGGGGAGGCGGCGGTTGACGCCCTGATGCAGCAAATTGGCCAGCTATTCGGGGCAAACATCCGCCAGAACGATCTGGCCTTTCGCTATGACACCACGAGTATTGCGCTGGTGCTGAGCGAAAGTCGCGAAGATGAGGCCTTGGGCACGCTCGACAAGCTGCGGCGCCTGCTCGGCGAGTTACGCATGCCGGAGAAAGACGAGAGTATTCCCTTCCACGCCGGAATCGCCGAAGCGGTAGTGCAGACTGGCTTCGACGCTGTGGATATCGTCACCGAAGTGATCAACCGCGCCGAGCAGGCGCTGGAGTCTGCAATCCTTCAGGATAACGGCGAGCCCGTAAGCTGCCGTCCCGAGCTCGCTAGCGCCGCCGTGGCCTGACCCTCCTCCCGAGAAGTTCCAGTCCAGCAGTAAGTCAAAGAGATTGCGGGGCCTCCCTGGCGTGAAACTGGCGTCCATCTGGACATGCGCATCGGCGTGCGATAGCCTTAGCTGCCAGGAGGTTTCTATGCGTCTGGCTATTATCACGGCGGTGGTGCTGGTGGGGCTTGGCGTCGCCTGGCGGTTCGCCGTCGCCGGTACAACTCCGCAGGCCGGCACCATGGCGCCGGAGTTCACGCTACCGTCGCAGGATGGCACGCCGGTCAGCCTGAAGGATTACCGCGGCAAGTGGGTGGTGCTCTATTTCTATCCGAAAGATATGACCACCGGCTGCACCATCGAAGCTCATAACTTTCAGCGCGATCAGCCGGAGTATGCCAAGAGAAATGCAGTCGTTCTCGGCGTCAGTGTCGACAGCTCCGACTCTCACAAGCAGTTCTGCGCGAAGGAAGGCCTGAATTTCAAGCTGCTCGCGGATACGGAACATAAGGTTTCCGGGGAATACGGTTCCGTCATGAATTTCGGAGTGACCCAGGTGGCCGCGCGCAACACTTTCATTCTGGATCCGCAGGGCAAGATCGAGCGTGTGTACACCGGGGTGAATCCCAACAAACATAGTGAGGAAGTGCTGGTCGCGCTTGACGAGCTCCAGAAGAACACCTCCGCTTCCAAATAGCGCTGGGACGTGCAGCAGGCAACCCGCCCCAGTGCAGTTACGCGCTGCGTTTCATGGCAGCCTCAGGTGCAGTTTCAGCCACCTTCAGCTTTGGCGAAGGTGGCTTTTTCGCACTGTGCTGGACTAACTCCGAGTAAACCACGCTGAGCTGCCGGGCGATGTCGTTCCAGAGGTAGTTTTCCAGCGCTCGCCTTTGGCCGCGTACAGCAGTTGCCTGCCTTACTTTGCGGTCGGAGATCAACAGGCGCAGCATGCGCTCGAGGTCTTCCGCATCTCCTTTCTTAAATGTGAAGCCCGCCTCAACCAGCGCCTCGCGATTCTCTGCGATGTCGCTGGCCAGAACGCAAATTCCCGCTCCCATGGCATCAAGCAGCGCCAGCGACAAGCCTTCGAGATCAGAGGGAAGGACGAATAGCATTGCGTGGGTCAGCAGTTCGTCCAGCGCATCGCCTGCCAGCCAATCGAGGAATCGGATCCGTTGGCTGCTGTGCCAGTACAAATCTTCGCAATATCGACCGGACCAGCCGGCGCCTCCCGCCAAGACCAGCTTGACCGGAGTGTCGATGCGTTGATAGGCCCGAATCAGCAAGTCGCAATTCTTCTCCGGAGAAAATCGGCCCAGATAGAGAATGTATTTTCCAGACTCCAGTCCCCATTCTTTCAGCCGCGAAGGTTTTGTGCGGCGACGTACCCGGGTGCCGTTGGGAATGTATACGGGTTCCAGGCGGTGGCGATCCCGATAGTGTTGTTGCAGGGTCCGGGAAACTACCACGGTGGCATTGGGAAAACGCGCTGAGGCAAGTTCGCCCAGACGCAGAACTGCTGCCGCCAATCGCCCCCATTGGCGGCGCTGCCAATCCAGGCCCTGCACCGTAACCACGGTCTTCTTGCCAAGAAGCCGGGGTAGAAACGAGAACAAAGCCGGCCCCAGCGCGTGATAGTGCACAACGTCGCAGTTGCCAAACGAAGCATGAACGGTGCACAGGGCTGTGTGCACTAGTGTTTCCAAACTCTTGCAGCGAATGGTTGGCAATCGCACTAGCCGCATGCCGTTGTGGCGGGCTGATCTGGGTGTAAAGTAGGAACGGCAATACACCGTGACTTCGTGGCCTAGATCGACCATGCGGCGTCCTATTTCTTCGTAACTGGTTTCGATTCCGCTGTACTTTGACATGACGCCGCGCCCGCCAATAAAGGCAATGCGAGGCTTGACCTCTGGAATGCCAGGCTCAAGGCTTTGTCTTCGCCGACTCGGAGCGGCGAGTTCAACATAAATCTGCTGAAGTTGCTCATAGTGCATTTCGGGGTTATGCCGTTCCCGCAGCAATTCGCGCCCCGCTTCTCCCATCGTGGCTGCAGCCGCTGGATCACCCGCCAGACGATTGATCGCCGCGATTAACTCGCTGATACCTCCGGGAGGAAACAGAATTCCAGTTTTTCCGTCACGGACGAACTCCCTCCGCGAGCCGAGATTGGAGGCGATTACGGCGCGTCCCCAGGAATAAGATTCAAGAATGCTCTTGCCCAGGGTCTCGTAAGCCCGCGATGGAAACACGGTAAAACGCGAACGAAGAATCAACTGGTTCAGACTCTCTCCTTGCACCTGCCCCACGAACTCAACGTTACTAAGGCTAAGATCGTCAGCCAGCTTCAGCAGATCTGCCCGTTGCGGGCCGTCCCCGACAATTTGCAACGGCAGCCGCGGGATGTGCCGCATCGCCTGGAGCAGGTCGGCAACTCCCTTCTCGATCGACAGGCGTCCGAAATACAGGATGGGTGCATTTACGGTTGAGACATTCACATCCGCGGACTGCTCTCGCTGAAAATGGGGCAGCACCGTGATTTTTTCCTCTGGCCAGCCGTTCTCGATTAGTTTTTGCCGGACAAATTCGCTGGGCGCAACAAAGCGGTCCACGCATTCTCTATAAGTGCCAAGCCAACGGTGGGTATAGGCCTCCGCGGCCAGCACTGCCCGGGAGGCGGGGCTTCCTGCATAGCAGCCGGCGGTGATCACGTGCCAGAATTTCCCACCCTGGCAGCATTCACACGCATGACCTTGAGCCGTCAGGTTGTAGGCGGGGCACAGCAGCTTGAAGTCGTTCAGGTGATAGACCACGGGAATGCCCTGGGCCTTCAGTTCCCAAAGGATGGAAGGAGAAAGGTGGTGGTAGATGTTGCGCACGTGCGCTACATCAGGCCTGAACTGCGCGACGGCTTCGCGGAGGCGGTGGCGAGAGTCGGTGGAATATATTGCATGGGCCGCCAGCCGCGCCTGTTCAAGTTTCCCAAGCTGCGCAGACTTGAAATTGATGTGCGGAACCAGATACGTCTCGAACTCCGATGGTTCAGTCTTCGGATCGGCCATCGCGAACAGCGCCACCTCGTGGCCACGCGCGCGCAACAATTCCATAACTTCAAACAGATAGGCTTCGGTGCCGCTGAACCCGAAGCTGTACTTATTGCAGAACAAGATCTTCATCCCGGTCCCTTTCTGTGGATTGAGCGATTCGGTCGAGCATGGTGTCGGCGAACGCCGCCAGATTGCGTTCGCGGTCAAAGCGCTGCAGTACACGCTGGCGTGCGCGTTCGCAGAGCGGTCCCAGCTCCGAACGCGAATTGGCAATTCTCTCCACCTGGCCGACAAAATCAGCCAGGGAACCTTGCCGGTACAGAAATCCGCTCCATCCATGGACGACGAGTTCGGGAATTCCGGTGATGGCCGGCGCCAGCACCGGCCGGGAGTGCGACATGGCTTCCATCAGCACCAGCGGAAGCCCCTCACTCCGGCTGGTGAGCACAACCAGATCGGAGCTGCGGTAGTGGGTATCGAGTTCGTGGCGAGGTACGTGGCCGAGAAGGCTTACCGCGGAGTGCAGGTTGAGGCCTGCGATGAGCCGCTCCAGAGAATCCCGCTCAGGACCTTCTCCTGCTATCAGGCACAGAACCGGCAGTCCGCGGTCCTGTAGCAGGCGGCATGCCCGGATGAGAAATGCATGATCCTTTACGGCATGCAGCCGCCCCACCGCAAGCATCACCAGAGACCGGTAGTGTTCCCCGGCAGGCAGCTGTTCTCCCACTGGCAATGCCACACCGAGTCGCTGCACCAGAATTTTTGCGGCAGGAACCTCCGGATACTGCCGCAGCAGATGGCGGCGGTTGAAATCCGAAATCGTCACGCAGAATTGGCATGCAGCCAGCTTGACATCCAGGTAAGGAGCTTCCTGCAGCAGATCGGAACCATGCAGCGTCATGCTGAAACTGATTCCGAGAAGCCTGGCAGCCACCATGGCTACCCACGCGGAAAAGTACCCATGATGAACATGGATGTGCCGAACTCCACGGTCTGCCAGGTAAGCGGCCAGGCAGGCGCCCAAACAGGTGTGAGCCAAGGCTCGGAGTTTTCGGCCGAATGACTCGCGGCGCCAGAGCAGAGCGTGCTGCGCAAAGTCGCTAATCATTGATGCATGCCGACAGCACAGTAGGAAGGCCCGTACCCAGGTTGCCAGACTGGCAGACTGCAACGAGAACGTCTCGCTGGCTAGAGCATCGGTTACAGCGTTATCGGAAGGGCCAGAACGCCGTGCGCTGCAAGGCAACACCCGAGTTCCGCGCCTGCGCAACTCCCGGATCTCGTCAGCCACGTAGGGCTCGACCGGAGAAGGAAACTGGTTCGCGAGATAGGCAATCGTGGTCATGGCCGCACCGGCGAAAGCTCAAGATCCGAGGGATGAACCCTGAAACCGGTGGAGGCCTTCACTCCTGCCTCCCTGCCCTGGGCGGCGAGTATTCCTGCGAATGTGAACAGGAGTCCATTTACGAACTGGTACGACATCACCACAAAGCAGGCATTCAACAGATACACCCCCAGCATCACCGGCCACAGAGAGCGAAAGCCTGAATCGAGCAGACAGTCTTCCGGAAGGCGATCGGAGGGAATTCGAGAGCCACCCAGGCGGAATAGGTCGGCAATCAGCCAGAGATATAAAGAGACCCCCAACAATCCGTGTTGCACCGCTAGTTCGAGATAGTTGTTGTGAAAGAAAAATTCATCCTGGTGGAATTCCGGGATTCGCTGTTCGAGTTGGGGCTGAATGCTGTCTGCGCTCCAGCCTAGCCAGGGCTTCTCCAGGAACATCTCGAACCCGGCGCGATAGACGGAGCGTCTGAACTCAAGCGGGCTGCGGTCTTCCAGGCGTGAGGTCAGTGAACTATCGCTCCCGATGAGAGTCAGGCCAACGAGCGTGCCGAGCACGCAAAAGAAGATCAGGGCCCGACTGGCAACACGGATGCGGCGCGAGTGCGGCCAGAAGGCAAGAAGCAGAAGCGTCAATCCGAATGAGAGCCAGACGGCTCGGGTCTTGGTCGCCAGAACGGCAAGCGGGAGTCCGGTCAGGCAAAGCGGAACTAGAAACGGCCAACGCCGCCGGCGAAAGGAATCCAAAGCCACAATTCCGAGCAGGTTGAGCGTGACCCCGTTGGCCACGGCCTGAAGAAACGGCCCCCGCGCCCGGCCGGCATGAATGCCCAGGTTGGGATCGAGAATGTAGGTTGGAAAGATGAGCGAATCGACGCCCAGTAAAAAGAAGATGGCGGTCAGAGTCAGGTAGGCCAGCACGACTATGCAGAAGACCTCCAACTGCCGCAGCTTCTTCTTCTCGTCGAAGACATGCCCTGCACATAGAAAAAGTGCGAAAGGGACGACCCACTTGGCGGCGAAGACGCTCCAGTCCTCGACGGCATAAGGCTCACGCAGCAGATCACCGAACCCGAGCAGAAAGAGGAACAGCATGGGCCAGGTGACTAACCTGGGAATATTCCACAGTCTGCGCAAGCAGATCGCGCGCACCAGGATGACTGCCATGAAAAGCACAAAGAGAATTCGATCGACCGCATAGAACGAAATATCCGGGGGCCGAAACAGCATGGCAGCCAACATGGCAAACATGAGCAGCGCCGGAAGAGCCACCAGTGCATGAAGTGCTCTGACAAAGCCGACAATGCACGGGTGCGCGAAACGAGCGACGGCGCCGCCTGGCAGGGATGAAGTGAGATACATGGGCTAAGCCCCGCTTCCCCGCAACACCACTCCGAAAGTGCGGGCCAGAATTCGGAGGTCCAGCCATAAGCTCCAATGCTCGATGTATTCGAGATCCAACTGCATGTTGCGCTCGAACGAGGGATCGCACCGCGCGCTCACCTGCCACAGTCCGGTCATTCCAGGAATTACGTTGAGACGGCGAAAGTCGTTGACCTGATATCGCTGGAAGTCATCGACGGGATGCGGTCGCGGGCCGACCAGGCTCATCTCTCCCTTCACCACGTTCCAGAGTTGAGGGAGCTCGTCGAGGCTGTAGCGCCGCAGCCAGCGGCCGATTCGAGTAATCCGCGGGTCGGCTGCGATCTTGAAAAATGGGCCGTTGCGCTGATTCTGGGTGCGCAGTTTTTCTTTTGTTTTCTCGGCATCGGCGACCATGGTGCGGAACTTGTGGCAAACGAAAGTCGCCCCTTTCTTACCCATGCGGGGCGCGAAATAGAACACCGAGCCAGCGGAGTCCAGCTTGACCATGAGGGCGATCAGGGCCAGAAGAGGAGAGAAGATCAGCAATCCCAGCAGGGCGAGCAGGAAATCTGCGGACCGCTTGCAGTACATGGCCCATTGCGGAGGCCTGAGAGCGCGCAGGGTTAGAGTCGCCACATCCCCCTCTCTTCCGAGAGAAAACTGGCCAAGAGCAACCCCTGGAAGATCAAAGGCGAGTTTGAGATCGACGCGGTTGCGACGGGCAATCTGAAAGACGATGTTCTATGAGATCCGGTTGCCCCGGGTTCTTGAGAACGATCTCATCGATGAATTCCTTGCGAATCGTACATTCGAGGCGCGCGAGATCACGGGGGAGTGTCTCGGTCTGACCGGCGGCGCTCTGTGGCGACGGCTCGATCAGGAGGTGACTCACGCCGTCAGCATGCAAACCCTGAGTCAGTAGTTCTGAAGTCGAGAACGCAACCAGCGACAAGCTGCGGGCCTTCCGCTTCGTCTGAGGCGATGGCAGTAGTGACGGGACCAGCGAGATCGGTGGCGCAGGCTTGGCCGCCGCCACTCCGGTCGTATAGCTCCATGCAAGAGAAGACACTTCGAGCCTCCGCGATTTCGAAGTCCAACCTAGAGCCGTTTGTAAATTCCTTCAGGAATGGGGAATGTCCGTTCCGTCAGCACCGTACCGAGTACGCGCACTCCGGCGGCCATGAAATTGTCTTTCGCGGTTCGCGCGGCCACTCGTCGGGTTCGGCCGGCTTCGACCACCAGGACGGCTCCATCCGCGAGACGACCCAGCAGCTTGGAGTCGCTGTACCCTGCCGCCGGGGCCTGTATGACTGCGTAGTCGAATTCCATCCGGAGGTCGGCCACTTTGCCCTCCAGCCACAACGAAGAGGTGGAATCCGCCGCATCTCCTCGAACCACCTGGAGCGGCGCGAGCCAGAGATTGCTTGAAATCTGGCTGGAAGCGGAGCGCAAGAGCCGCTCGCCATTTCTCCATGCGATTATGGCCGGCGGGCGGACACCGGCAAGTTGCGCCAGGTCGTCCGCGTGGGGATCGGCGGATGCAACGCACACTGTGCCTGCCATCTGGCCGGCCAGCGAGCTCGCGACCTGCAGACACAGGCTGCCCATTTCAGTTTCCTTGTCGATCGCGGCAATTGCGACGTAGCGCGCCGGCTTCGCGCGGCCTGGCAGGAACACCTGCCTCACCATGCCAAGCAGTTGTTCTCTGGCAAATTCGCTGGCCTCCCAGCTTTGAACTGAAGGCGGCCCGATTGCGATCGGAACTGTCAACGGGTACGAATCAGGTACAGTCTGAACGACCGGAGGATCTAACGTGGCGCGGCTACTCATTTTCACACCTCAAACGGATACGCTGAAACGTTGCTAGAGATCACGGCAATCTGAAATGCTACGGTTCACACTTTCACCCGCCATGCTTTGGCAGTGATGCCAGCACTGGGCCGCCAAGACAGGCGAGCACGTCGTCAGGCGTTCGGAAGCAGGCATCGAAGTGGTCGGCGGAGAACGCCAACCCCGTGCTCACAGTCCCCCCCAGTAGCAGCCCGATGAGGCCGTAGCTCAACTCCGAGCGCACCGGCAATGCCGGTGTCGAAGGCTCCTGCACGATGCTGACGTCGAGAATGCCGGCGCGATCGAGAGCGTTTCCGACGCGGGCCTCCTCCCGTTTGCTCACGTAAAGCAGATACTTTTCTTCCGCCGCCTTCAGACTGCTGAGCAACTCCTGCTGCTCGACTGCGCGGTCGCCAAGCTGATGAGCGGCTTCGCGATAGCTGACAAGCTGGCGGTTCAGGGTGGCGGCCTGCGAGCGCATTCCGCTCAATTGGACTTGTGCCTTGACCAATTCGGACTTCACCCACTCGTGATTGGGATCAGGCTCGGTGGTCTGATCGCGAAGCGGCAAGTGATCTTCCGAAACAATGGAATTCTTCGCTTCTGCAATCTGCTGGTCGACTTCCTGCACCAGGCGATACGAAGGCTCATATTTGGTAAGCAGCTCGGTACGTTTCAGTTGCAGCTCCAGCAGCGTCGCTTTCAACTTGCCCAGCAGTTCGGGGTTATCAGAATTGCGAATCTGGGCGGTGGTGCGCTCCGGCAACGAACGCAGTTGGGATTCCAGCATTCCGATACGCCGGACGGTTGCCGCCATATCTACATCTGTCTGACGGAATTCGCCTTCCGCTTGGCTGAGCTTGTGCAGAGTGTCGTCCCGCTCGGTCGCCGCAGAGACGACTCCCTCATCGCGAGTAAAGTTCATTACCCGCAGCTGTGCGCGCTTGCAACGCCTGCCGCGACTGTTCCACCTGATCTGTAAAAAAATCGAGTTCTCCAGACGGCCGATGAACTTGTATGTGCTTCTGCAGGTATTCCTGGGCCAGACAGCGCAGCACCCGCGCAGACTGTTCGGGATTCGACCCCGCATAACTCACTTTGATCACGTTGCTCTTGCGCACCGGATCCGCAACCAAGCGGGCACTCAGCCGTTGTGCTGCCTGTTGTGTCCGAACGCGGTGCTGCCGCCCCAGAGTCCGTCCCACCAGGAACTCTTCACCAGCCCGGATTCCCGGGCTACCCGCTGCAGACTGGCATCATCCCGGAACAGTTCGGCCTCGGAATTGAGGTCTTCCTCACTCACCGTCTCCCGGGCGAACTCGGAAGAGGAAGGCAGCGTCGGCGAGCTGGCAGGGTCTTTCCGGCCGTGCCTCACCAGGACCTTCATCTGCGCTTCATAGGACGGAGCCAGCAATCCGTAACTGCACAGCGCGGCAAACACCAACACGAACGAGATGCTGAAGAGCCGCTGATGGCGGAAAAACACTGCCGCCAGGTCACGGGCGGTAGGAGAAGGCACGCGCGACATCATCGGAACAACCCGCAGTTCTTCGGTCATATGCAGTCAGCTAGTGAAACGGTTGGTGAGTCAGCGGTACAAAGTGGTTATCGACTAGAAATACGATGGTCCAAACCCCGATCAATACGGCCTGGGATTCCAATACATGCTTAAGTTCGAAGCGGGCATGAATTTTCGGATCTTCGAAATTGCGTTCTGGGGGACATAAAGCAAGTCTCCGGAATGAAGACGCGGGTCTTCTTTCAAGTCCCGCGCCTTCATCATCTGTTTCACGTTGACCAGCCGGGCTTCGAACATTGCATCTGATACTTTGCGGAACAACACCACCTGGGAATGCCGCGCTTGATAGGTAAGGCCCCCGGCGATCGCAAGCGCTTCGACCACCGTGGTATCACCGCGCAGGTCGTACTTGCCCGGCCGAGCGACCTCTCCTGCTGCAACGAAATAGGGACGCTGGAATTCCCGCAGCACCAGCGTCACTTCGGGGTCGTGCAGCACAGGCGCATAGGCCGTCCGTACTGCTTCGGTCAATTGGGGGAGGGTCAAATCCTGCACATAGATCGGCTTCGCGCCTTTCAGGGCGACGAAGCCATCGGGTTGCACAGTGACGGTCTGGTTGAACTCAGGGGCAAAGGTAAAGCCGATCTCGACCACATCGCTGCTGCACAACCGGTACAACGGACGGCGCTGCCCCGTCATGGCTGGACTCGTGAAGTTGTCCTGTGCGCCGTCCGCTGCTCCGGAAGCTGGGGTCACCGGATTTGTTGCTGTTCCAGCGAAGGCTGGCTGCTCCTGGCAGGCAGCAGCAACACAGAGTTGCCCCAGCAGACAGCCGGCCACAACCAGCAAACGCCACTGGTAAGAAATCAGTGCTCTGCCTTTGCGGATTGTGAGTGAACTGCTGATAGCAACCTCCGCCGAACGTTGGCAAAGTTAAAGGCTGCGGCGCAAGCGCACAAGACATGGAAAGTACAGTCCACGAAAGTAGGCAGCGGAGGGAAAGGATTTCTCGAAAGCGGAATGTGGCGAGGCGGAAGGAATTAAAAGGATTGCAATTTTCGAACGATCGGAACCTGAACGAAGACCTAGGCCAGTGAATACCTGCCGCGCTCAATTACACTTTGCGCGATCTTCTGCCGCAGGCCGATCACGTCCACAGGCTCATGTTTGGCGAGGCGGCGAAGAATGGCGAGCTGCGTCCGGAGTGCGTCGCCTTCCGCGACTGCGGCAAGAATGGTGCGGGCAGCGGCTTCGATCTTGTTCATGGCTTGCGACAAATACACCTGCGCCATGGCGACCGGGAGGGCAGCTGCAATCTCGCCTTTGGCTCCGGAAATTTTCGTGGCGCGCAGAACTGCAGATTCGGCGGCGTAGATTTCTATTACCATGTCGGCGATCAGGCCCACGATCTCCTGCTGGTCGGCCATGCCCTGTCCATATTTCTGGGAGGCCGCTCCCGCCGCAAAGAGGGCGACTTTCTTTGCGTTCGCAACCAGCCGCCGCTCCTCCGCCAGTGGGCCGCTCTCGTCATTTTCATCGGCCAGCGGCCCGGAGAGAACTTCATCCATCAGCTTCCTGATCGCCGGCAGTAAAGGCAATTGCCCGCTGGCAGCGCGCTTCAGCAGAAAGCCGCTGATGATCAGACGATTAATTTCGTTCGTGCCCTCGAAAATACGGTTGATACGCGCGTCGCGATAGGCCCGCTCCGCCGGATACTCTTCGACGAAGCCATAGCCGCCATAAATCTGCACCGTCTCATCGACTACGTAGTCGAGCATCTCCGAAGCCCAGACTTTGATGATGGAACACTCGATGGCGTATTCCTCGATGGCATTGCGGGTGTCGCGGGCGGCATCGGCTCCCGACTTATCCACCTGCTCGAGCGCGGCATCCATCATGCCCACGGTGCGATAGACCAGAGACTCCCCGGCAAAGATCAGCGCCGCCATGTTCGCCAGCTTCTCGCGGATCAACCCGAACTCTGCGATGGTCTTGCCAAATGCCTTGCGTTGCCGGGCGTAGGCGATCGCATTTTCCAAGGACAGCTTGGCTCCCCCCAGGCACATGGCGCCCAGCTTGAAGCGGCCCACGTTCAGGATGTTGAAGGCGATGATGTGCCCTTTGCCGATTTCTCCCAGCACATTTTCCACCGGTACTTTGCAATCGTTCAGGATGATGGGGCAGGTGGAGGAGCCGCGAATTCCCATCTTGTGCTCTTCCGCCGCCGACCGAGAAACCGGGGAAGCTCTTCTCTACCAGGAACGCGGTGAATTTTTCGCCATCCACCTTGGCGAACACGGTGAACAGGTCGGCGAAGCCGGCGTTGGTGATCCACATCTTTTCGCCGTTCAGCACATAATGCTTGCCGTCGGCGGTAAGCTGGGCGCGGGTGCGGCAGTTGAGCGCATCCGAGCCGGCGGAGGCTTCCGAGAGCGCATAGGCCCCGACAATCTCGGCGGACGCCAGCCGCGCGAGGTATTTCTCCTTCTGCTCTTCGGTCCCGAAGTAAACGATCGGCAACAGGCCAATGCCGGTGTGGCCTCCCCAACTGGTGGCAAAGCCGGCGTACTTGGAAATGTGCTCGGCGATCAGGGCGGCGCTGACTTTATCCAAGTCGAGGCCGCCGTAGGCCTCGGGAATCTCCACCGAGCTGAGCCCCAGTTCGCCGGCCTTCTTCATTAGTTCACGCGTTACCGAGAAATCTTTGTGCTCAATCTTCTCAATATTCGGGGACAATCTCATTGACGGCGAACTCTTCGGCGGTCTGGGCGATCATCCGCTGCTGCTCGCTGAAGTCTTCCGGAGTGAACACTTCATCGGGACTGCGCTGATCGAGCAGAAAACTGCCGCCGGAAATCCGGGTGCCGGGCATCGCTGAAGTTACGCTCATTCACACTCCTGGAGATTCTGTTTGCCACATGCTGACTTGACGGCCCGGCTCACGCGGAGGCTTCCCCTACAGGAAGCAACTCAAATGCGGGATAGCTGCCGGATACCTCGCGAAAAGCTTCCAATGGCGATCCTGCGGGAACCGGAAAATAGCGCTGCACCTCGCGCCGGAAGCGGTCCAGATAGGCTTTCAAGATGGTGAGATGTTCTTCTCCTTCTAAAGGACGGAGGCGGAAGCGCCGGCGCTCGCTGCCTCGCTTGAGCGTGACCTCACCCGCAGCTTCGGCGTTGCGCACCCATTGGGTGCGTCCGCGTGGAGCCACCAGAAAGCGCTTGCCGCCCTGCTCGAGGAGGTCGATGGGCGTGGAGTAGATGCGTCCTGTCTTGCGTCCCCGCACCTGCAACAAATAGTTGTAGGAGAAGCCCAGGCCGTGTCCGACCAGGAATCCGTAGAGACGATTGAACGTCCGCTCCATGGGAGTTGGAGCGCGGAACTCGGGGAGCGAGGAAGCCATACCAATATTGTAAGACTCGCCGGGATTGGATACGAATGCGAGCGAGTCTGCAGAGCGATTGGCCGGCAGAGCCCAGACCTTTGTGCTTACCTGATCCACTCAATTAACATCAGCAGACAACGATGATCACCGGCATTCGCGGCAGGCTTTCCGATCCCCGATTTCTCCTGGCTTTGACCGCTGCCTTGCTGGCCTTCGTGGTGCAGTCGGGCGAGCTGGGCTCGGCGGATACCATGCACCGCCTGCAGAACACGCATTCCTGGTGGACTTCGCAGCCGGAAGTGTTCCCTCCCGAGTATCCCGAATATGGGCTGCACGGCCGCGGCGGACAAATCCGCGGATGGTATGGACTGGGCCAGTCCCTGCTGATGCTTCCGGCAGACCTGATCGGCACTGCCATCGAGAGCCTGCCGGTGTTCGACGACTACAACGGCAACGACCCCAGCGTCCGCAATATCTTCGTGAGCTACTCCACCAACATTCTGGTCACCGTGCTCACGGCGCTGATCTGCTTTCGTTTTCTGCAACTGCTGCAATTCACCATCAAAGAGTCGGTGGCCGGGGTGCTGGCGCTGCTGTTCTGCACTACTCATCTGCACTACACCCAGAACATGATGGAGAACAACTACATCATGCTTCTGACCTTCATCGGATTCGCGTACCAGTACCAGTGGCTGCGGACGGGCAGTCGCCGATCGCTGCTGATCGGTTCCGCCGCCCTGGGACTGAATCTGCTCACCCGGCTTACCACCGGCATCGACCTGCTGGCGGCCGGAGTATTTCTGCTGCTGGTGCTCGGGTTCGAACATGCGGACGGTCGCGGAGTGTGGCAGAAGTTCGTCGCTTATCTCAAAGTCGCGGTGCCCGTCTATGCCGTCTTCGGACTGATCGACCGGCTCTACCAGTTCTATCGCTACGGCTCGTTCTTTAACACCTACGTGTACTACTTCGGCGTGGAGCATCGGGCGCTCGATCCCTCGCTGCCGCCGAGCTATCCCTTTGAGACTCCGTTTCACGTAGGCTTTTTCGGGCCGCTCTTTACCGCCGAGAAATCGATCTTCCTGTTCGATCCTCTGATCATCCTCACTATCATTCTCGCCGTCATCTTGTGGCGAAGGCTGCTGCCGGAAGTGAAAGCCTACCTGGCCGCGGCCTTTCTGCTGCTGCTCGGCTACATCTGCTTCTATGCCAAATACACGGTGTGGAGCGGCGACTTCGCCTGGGGCGACCGCTACGTTTCAACAGCGGTGGAAATGGTGGCGTTCATTTCAGTGCCGCTGCTGCTGCGTTACCGCCGCGAGATCGTGAAGCCCGTCTGGGTCTTAGGAATTGTTCTGATCGCCGCCAGCGCGTTGATTCAGGCCGCCTCGCTGGCCTTCTGGGTCCCGCTCGAGATTTACCAGATGGAAACGCTGGGGCATCCCACATTCGTGATCGCGCTGCGCTTCAAGAACATCGCCGCATTCGCCCTCGGCAAGATGCAGGCCTGGGGGCTCAACAACCACGCCATGACCGAAGACCAGTGGGATTACGCACACATCACCACCTGGAATTTTCTGCCATTCCTGCTGCGGCGGGTGGGCGAAGCTCCGCGCTGGGTAGTGGACGTGTGCTTCGCAGTGTGGGGCGCAGGCCTGGCTGCGCTGGTGACAGTGATGTTGAGGCTGAAGCAGGTGATGAAGTCGATGAAAATGGCGGAGGACAGAGGAATCTAACCTCTCAGGCCAGAGACGAAGCAGCCATTCCTGCCCGTAGCAGTGTCCTCCAGTAGCGGAGTCTCTGCTCGCCCCTGCATTCCGGCAATGGCCCTAATGGGTGAGAAAGGGATTGCACAGTCTCTGTTGTGCGCATCCGCGCACTTCAACTAAAGCTATATTTCAAGCGCCCAGAGTTCCAGCCTCCACCGCGGACGCTGCACGCCTTCCGGCATACCTTCACTGTGAACTACGTGAGGCGCGGAGGCTCTGTGTTCCATCTTCAAAAGGCGCTTGGTCACACTTCGCCTGAGATGTCCAGGCGTTACGCAAACCTGATGACGGAGGCCTACAGGCGATACATGAGCGGATGAGTTTGCTATCCTCGCGATTATGCCCGAGGACAGAAAGACCGTAGAGGAGAAAACCGCAAGGTTGCAGTCTGTCACAGAGAAGGTCCAGCAATTCTTAAACGGTGGCGGGGACCTAAAATCACCTGAGTCAGTTCCCTTGGGTCTTGAATTCATTCACGCCTATGACGACCTTGCAAAAGAATTTGGCTACCAGGTGCTAGAACGGGCGGTTAACAAAGTGGAGGCGAAGGAAACTGCACTTGTAAAATTATTCACCTTTGAAAAGAAACGTGAATTGGGAAAAGTATTGTCGGGAAGTTGTTATTAACTCAAATGACTTCGCCAACTTCATACTTGCGTGCGAAATGGGGAACTTTCCGCTTCTGCACCAGATCCACTATCGTGATTATGTGCCCGAGCATCTTTACCTGAATGACAAGGACACCGCAGCTCTAGCGGCAAATCCGGGCGGGCTATTGCAGCCGGACGCAAGAAAGGCCGTGAGGAAGATAGGCCAAATGTTCAAAGACCGACGCTATCTGGTTGGACACATCTTCTACCTTCCCGACCTATCGAAGTGGCACTTCTTTCAATTCGACCAACGGGACATTGAGGACGGGGAAAATCACTGGAAGGAAGGCGCTCACATCCACTTTCTGAATTGGCTATGGCCGAACTATGGTGCGAAAACGTTATGGGAGGACTTTACTTCAGGCAGAGCAAAAATAAACGACTCACTTCATGTGAGGTATTTTTAAAGGCAAAAGGCGGTTTGTCCAAAACGGATAAAACACGAAACGGAAAGTTATTGTGCGCGCAACAAAAACAACCGGCGTAACTGCTTAATGAGAGATTGGTCGGGACGGGCAGATTTGAACTGCCGACCCCTCGCACCCCAAGCGAGTGCTCTACCAGGCTGAGCCACGTCCCGACAGGAAGGAACCTGCTGCGGGTTGCGCCGGAAACGGCGACCGCCGACAGGTGGGGTTGACCTACAAATTCTACACTAGTTCTACACTAGCGGCGCCGCTTGCGACCGGACTTTTGGCGTTTGCCGCGGCGCTTCTGGCCGTGATCGCCGCTCCTTGGCGCGCCTGCTTCGTTCCTGCGCCGGCGCAGCCTGTTGCGCAGACTGCCGGCCGCCGCCGGGTTGAGTGGGCTGCCCTCCACGGCCCCGCGCTTGGGGTCGCGCCTCTTCCACCAGGGCAAACTGATCTTCTTTTCTACCGGATCGATGCGGTCCACCAGCACCCGGATGCTCTGTCCCATGCGGTAGGTCTTTGCGGGTGCGGAGCCGATGATCTCGCGGGTGTTTTCGTGGAAGAGTGTAGCGGTCGTCGATCAGAGAGTCGCAAAGGGACCAGGCCTTCGATGAACATATCGGTCAGCTCGACGAAGAAGCCGAACTTGGTGACGCTGATGATCAGTCCGTCGAATTCTTCGCCGACGCGCTCCTCCATGAATTTGACCTTCTTCCATTCCATCAGCTCGCGTTCGGCTTCGTCGGCGCGGCGCTCGGACTGGCTGGATTCTCGGCGATGTCGTGCAGCTCGTCGAGGGGAATACGGACCGCCCAGCGGCTCGTGAGCGGTGCGGTGCGCCGCGTGGTCGCGGCGCTTCAGACCACGGCGAGGGGCTTTTGCTGTCGCATGCTAGCATTCCCGCGCGTCTGCTCGGCTCCTGCCGCGGGAGACGCGGCCGCTCGGAATATCTGCCATCGCCATTCTTCTGGGGATCTCGCGCAGCACTTCTTTCAGAATGCGGTGCACGATCAGGTCGGGATAGCGGCGGATGGGCGAAGTGAAATGGGTGTAGGTGGGCGCGGCCAGGGCGAAGTGCCCGTGGTTCTCTTCCGAGTAGCGGGCCTGCTTGAGCGAGCGCAGCATGAGGTAGGAAAGGATGCGCTCTTCGGGCTTGCCCGCCATCTTTTCGGTCGAGCTTCTGGTACATGCGCGGGGTGATGTGGACTTCTTCGGGAATTTCGATTTCGCGCAGCCGCGCTTGCCGGCTGCCATGACGGTCAGCGGCGATCGCTCTTGAATTGCATGCGCTGGATCGGGAGGGCTCCCACGCCGAGCGAATAGCCGAAAGCTGGCGGCGATTTGTTTCGAAGTCGAGAACGCGCTTGGCGTCGGGCTTTTCGTGAATGCGATAGAGCGAGGCCATGCGCTTTGGTTTTCCAGGTATGAGGCCACGCATTCGTTGGCGGAGAGCATGAACTCCTCAATGATGCGGTGGGCGATGTTGCGCTCGGAGCGGGTGATAGCTCTTCATCAGGCCGAGTTCGTCGAACTCGATCACCGGCTTCGGGCAGATCGAAGTCGATGGAGCCGCGGCGCTCACGCTTGCGGTTGAGGATCAGGGCCAGCTCGCGCATCAGCTCGAAGACGCCGACGAGACTGCTGATAACGGTTGCGCAGAGCCTCATCGCCTTCGAGGATCAAGTTGACATTGGTGTAGGTCATGCGCTCGGCGGAGCGGATGACGCCTGGTACATTAGCTCATAGCCGACGATCTCGCCGCGATGGTCGATCTCCATCACGCAGGACATGACCAGGCGGTCCACCTTGCGGACGCAGGCTGCAGATATCGGTGGAGAGCTCGAGGGGAAGCATGGGGACGGCGCGGTCGGGAAAATAGACGCTGGTGCCGCGCAGCCGGGCTTCCGGGTCGAGCGGCGAGCCTTCGGTGACGTACTGGGCGACGTCGGCGATGTGCACCTGCAGCTCGTAATTGCCGTTTTCCAGGTGGCGCACGTGAACCGCGTCGTCGAAGTCGCGGGCAGTCTCGCCGTCGATGGTCACGATGGGCAAGCTGCGGAAATCGCGCCGGCGATGGCAAGCGTCTGCCGGGATTATGGCCTCGGGCGGTCTGCGCGTCCTCGAGCACCTCGGGCGGGAAGCGGTGCGGGAAGTGGTACTTGCGGATGATGATCTCGACATCCACGCCGAAGTCGTCTTCATAGCCGAGAATTTCGACGACCCGCCCGCGCGGATTCTGGTGGCGGTGGGCCAGTCGGTGATCTCGACGTCGACGACGACATTTTCCAGGTCTGCCCATGGTCCGCGGCGGCACTTCTTCGCCCAGCACGCGGTCGACCGACCCTGCGTCCACCTTTGCAGCTGAAGGATCCCCGGCCGCTTCCGGCTTTTTGCCAGCGGCACTTCCATGCCACGGGGAATCACGATCTCCTGCGCGACCTTCTGATCGATGGGAACCACGTAATTGTGGTGCGGTTGCCGTGATGGAAGGTCCCGACCGACGGTGGAGTGAGCGCGGTCTATCGGACGAATAATTCGGCCTTCGGCGCGGCCATCAGGACGTATGTGTGCAGACTCGACCAGAACCTGGTCGCCGTGCATCGCGATCCTATCGCGGGCGGAGGAATAAAGATGTCGCCGGCCAGTCGCGACTTCAATCTTTCGTCGAGCGAACTTGGGATCGGGGATGACAAATCCGAATCCGTCGCGATGCATGCTCAGGCGGCCGACTACCATGTTCTTGTTCGAAGTCGTCGCGTGAGGGGATGCGCGTAGCGGTCGGAATCAACACGCCGCAATTTTCCGGCGGCGACCAGATGGTCGAGGCAGTCAGCGAGTTCGCGCCTGGCATCGCCATGCAATCCCGAGTTCGCGTACCAGTTGCTTGTATGCCCGCGGCTGCCTTGGGCTGCGTTCGATCTTTTTCAGGATGGACGGTTCGGAGAACATGGCAGATGACAGATGTAAACTTGAAAAACGAAAGATCGCCAGACAATGACGGACGTCAATCCTGAATTTCAGTGCGCAGTCCCCGATTCCGAACTCGCTGAGTTCTGTCAAGCATTTTGCGCCAGGATGGCAAAGTACTTTTCCTGAAGGACCATGCGATGGTGGAGCTCGTGGCCGGCGATGATGTAGGCCATGGCTCGTACTGTCAATTCGTTCCTACTGGCGATACCGCGCCGCGTCCAAGCGTCTTCATTCCAGACTGCGGAAAAGAGCGAGGTTGGCGTTGCGCACGATGCGGAACTCTTCAGCTAGATCGGCGAGCCGGCAATGCGGCGAAAGGACCGTTACGGATGTAGTCGTCCTGCTCGAACCCTTCGATCGGAGTCTTGTCACCGCGCGAGATGCGAAGGGCACGGTAGGTGAAGATTCTCTCGGTGTCATTGACGTGGCCAAGAACCTGCTTGACGCTCCATTTGTCCGGTGCATAGCGGAAGTTCCATCCTCTATTCGCTGAAAGACTAGGAAATTCGCAGTTTCCCGTGTTCTGTTTTCAAGTACGTCGAGGATGTCGGTGCCCTGCACCAGGGAGATATATCGGTCATAATAGGGAGCGTATTCGCCGGGAATTGGGAGCTGCGGATCACGAGTGATGGTGAGTTCGGGCAGATAGGCATTCGCTGCTCCGACTAATGCCGACAATCCGGGCATTAAAGGAGATTGCGTGGCGCAATGGCGGAAATTCCGCGCTTTCGGGAAGAATTACTCCAGCAGATGCTGGTTCTGGCGGCATAAAGTGAGCGATGGAACAAGAGTTCTCGCCAAAGTTCTGGTTCAAAGGATTTCCACATGACCGCAATGCTCAGTTGCGGAGTACAATTCGGCTTGGTCACCGAAATGCAGCCCTGAGCGGTTACCCCATCCTCAATGAAGGGAGGATTTATCAGACATGTGGAAGCCCACGAATCAGCCTACGACTCCACTGCCGGCCAGGCGAGCCGGAGCGTCCGGCGATGGCGACGACGCCGACTACCCCGACGTGAGCGAACCGACTGTCTCGTCGCCAACCCGGCCCGCACCACAGCAGCCGCTACGACGCGGCGGATCAGGCCGACCATCGGCAAGTCCCTGGTGATTAAGGGTGAAGTCACTGGGTCGGAGTCCCTTTACATCGATGGCCGGGTGGAAGGCTCCATCAACCTTGCAGGGAACCGGGTAACCGTGTGGCCGCAATGGCGTGGTTGCGGCGAACATCAATGCCCGTGAAATCGTGGTCCTCGGAAAAGTGCGGGGCAATCTGACCGCGAGTGACCGGGTTGATATTCGCAGCGATGGTTCGCTTACCGGTGATGTCGTCGCGGCCCGCATCTCGATCGAAGACGGGGCCTTCTTCAAAGGCGGCATCGACATCCGCAAGGCGGGCCAGAAGGCCAATGGCGAAGAAGCTAAGCCCTCGGCTTCAGCAGAAAAAGAAACGGCTGCAGCCCGCGCATAACGCGGCAGCAGCTTAGCGGTTGAGTGCAAGGCGTCCCGAAATGGGACGCCTTTTCTCTTGCTCATTTGGTCAGTCGCTTCCACCTACTCGCTCGGGCTAGCTACCAGTCACCATCCTGCCATCGAAAGCAGAGTAGGTGCTGCTGCTTCACCAAACTCATCACACCTGTCAAATGCAAATCGCATTAGCTCTGGATTGATTTCAGCCGGAATCCCTGGACCGCCAACCTGCCTGAACCTCGCGGCATCCTAGCTGCCAACCGCAACGTGCCGGAATCTTGCAGGCAGGAGCAGCGTCAAAATGGCACGCAGTTCAGCATCATCCCGATTCCTCACCGGCCATGAAGAGATCCAGCAGTGGGCAGAAGATAGAGGCGCCATGCCGTCCTGTGTGCGTGGTACAGGAGATGCAGAAGATGTCGGCATGATTCGCCTCGACTTTCCCGGATACAGCGGCGAAGAATCTCTGCGAAGAAATCAGTTGGGACGACTGGTTCGGCAAGTTTGATGAAAACAATCTGGCACTGGTAGTTCAACAACCAGACTTCGGATGGCGTGCAGAGTAACTTCAACAAACTTGTGAGCCGCGACAACGTTACCGCGCGATCCGGTTCGAGGGGCGAAGCCAGGTCTTCCGCCGGACAGAAATCCACCACTACGCGAGCCCGCTCAACGAGCGTCCTTCAAAGGCAAGTTCCGGTTCTCAATCCTCCGGCACGTCCCGGCGCAAGACCGCAGCCGCGGTCCACCGGGAGCGCAACCGCCAGTTCCGGACGGTCCAGTGGCGAGGTTTCGCGGAGCGGCCGAGAAAAAGGCGCGAGCCGCGCATCACGTAGTACGAGATTGCGCGCAAAACGAGGCGGTAATACCAGCCGCTCGTCAGGCTCGACGGCGAGGGCCGTAGCCAGTCGCGTCGCTAGAACCGACGCCCGCGGCAGTGCCACTCGCAAAGCCGCCGCTCACCGGGGAGGCCGTCCCCCGCCATGAAGGGCGCTGCCAACAGCCGCAGCCGAGCTTCCGGGAAAAGGGCCGCGTAATCCTGAGCCAAGCTGGGACATTCGTATTTTCAGTGTCCCAGCTTAATGTTAAACCATATAGTTTCAGTAGTTTAGGAAGTCAGCTTCTCCAACCTGCTGGAAAGTGCCATTGCCGCCTGATGCCCCTAAGACTTAGTCTGATCAAGGCCGTTCTGGACCGCCCCTCCGAAGGTCCGGAGCTGTTGAAACTTAGGTGAAATACCTACACGGGTGTCCTATTGACGGAGCCATCTACTAGTAGGAAAATGACAGACATCTCCCCCAAAAGGGGCGTCTGATAAAGCCTTCAGAACGCCTCGCCTGAACGTGCGCATTGATCCGCGACTGCAAGACGGATCAAGCGAGACTCTTAGCAATATCTCAGACCCATTCAGACGACTCGGAGAGTCGCCGATGCATTCCGTGTTCGTATTCTATTCCGTTGGGATCGACTTTGGTCCCTACTCAGGCGAAGTGTCCCTCGCCTGTCGGGCCCATATGGATTCGTGTTGTCGTTTCGGGAAGAGCATCCGCCGTGATTCACTCCGCCAACGATTCCACTCCTGTACTTCTCCCCTAAATGCGAAAATTGGAGAAGGTCGCAAAATGATCAGAAGTAACGATAGCCGTTCGCGGCATGCCATCATCGATGGCAAATCAATCGACTTGAATGGGCTGGAGACAGCGTTGCGCGAGAGCCCTCTGGTGGAAGAGTGCATCGTCCTTTCCCGCGCGAGCGGTGGCAATGGAGTTGAGCTGGTCGCCTATGTGGTTCCGGTGGCGTCCTTACACTCCCGATCGGCTGGAGGCCCAGGTCAAAGCGAAACTTCCGTCGAACGTCCCCGCGTTCTGTGTGCCGGTCGCGGCGATTCCATTGACTGCATCCGGTGACGTGGACGAAAAAGCTTTATTGCAGTTGCCCGTGGTGGACGAGTCGTTGCTGCAACTGTGGGAGAAGCAGATGCAGGCCCGGTCGGATGTTCGCCAAGCCGCGGTCATCGTGCAGGAGCATAGCGGCGAGCAGCCGCCGCTGCATCTTTCCGACCTGATTCCGAACTGGAAATCAGCGGCCGCGTCCAGGGCTTCCGAACTGGCACCGGTAACTCCAGTGTTCGCAGTCGGCGCGAAGGAACTCGAGCCCCGGCCTTTGGCATATTCCGATGGTGGTCCGCTGACCATCCCCGAAGACGCGCCCAAGACCTTCACCGAAGCGTTACTGCGTACCGCCAAAGCAATGTCCCCACAAGGGATTGCTTCACGTCCGCGCCAACGGAGACGAATACTTTCAGAGCTATCCGGAATTGCTGAGCAGGCGAAGCGCATTCTGGCCGGACTGCAGGCCAAGGGTCTGGGACGCGGGCTCGCGCGTGACTCCTGCAATGCGAGTTGATGTCCGATCACTTTGCCGCATTCTGGGGCTGCGTTCTGGGCGGAATCATCCGGTGAACGTCGCCGTGCCCCCACCTATCGAGAACGCAACGCGATCGTGAACAAGCTGCACAACATCTGGAAGCTGCTCAAACAGCCCTACGTCATCGCCAGCGACCATCTGGTCGGGCCGCTGACCGATCTGGAGAAATTCTTCCCCGGCGACAGGTTCACGTGTTCTCAGTCGAGGAATTGAAAAACAACAAGCCGACCAACGAAATCTACGACAGCAAGCCCGACGACCTGATCTTTTTCCAGCTGTCTTCCGGCAGCACCGGGACTCCCAAGTGCATTCAGGAGAGCCATCGCAGCGTCATCGCTCACATCCATGGCTCCGGGCAGTTCAATGGCTATACGCCGGATGATGCCATCCTGAACTGGCTGCCTGTGGACCACGTGGTTCCCACCCTCACCTGCAATCTGAAAGATGTTTATATGGGTGCCAGGAAGTGGTGGTGGCATCGAGCTATGTGCTTTCCGAGCCGCTGCATTGGCTTGATCTGATGGACAAGCACAAGGTCACGCACAGCTGGGCTCCGAATTTCGGCTTCAAGCTGGTGGCTGACCGTCTCGCCAATCTGCATGACAAAGACCGCAAGTGGGAATCTGTCATCACTGAAATTCCTGATGAATGCCGGCGAGCAGGTTACGCTGCCGGTGGTTAGAGATTTCCTGAAGCGGGTTGCGCCATTCGGCGTGGATCCCATTGTCGATGCAGCCGGCATTCGGCATGGCGGAAGTCTGCACCTGTATGACCTACGCTAATGATTTCGCCATCGAAACCGGCGTACATCGCTTCCTGAAGTCATCTCTCGGAGGACTGCTGATTCCCAGCACGGCGGATGACGCTTCCACCATCACCTTCGTTGATCTCGGGCCGCCGGTGCCGGGAGTTGAGATTCGCATCACCGATTCCTCGAATCAGGTCGTGCCCGAAGGCAAGATCGGGCGTTTCCAGATTCGCGGCACCGTAACCACCCGCGGCTATCTCTACAACGACGAAGCCAACAAAGAAGCCTTTGTCGGCGATGGCTGGTTCAACTCCGGCGATCTCGGTTACATCTGGAATGGACGCCTGGCGCTGACCGGACGCGAGAAAGAAATGATCATCGTCCGTGGCGCGAACTTCTACTGCTACGAAATTGAAGACGTGGTCAACGCGCTTGCCCGGTGTGGAGCCCACCTTTACCGCAGCGGTCGCGGTCAATGACGCAGCCAGCGGAACCGAAGGGCTGGCCATTTTCTTCGTGCCCCAAGTCGAAGAAATGGAAGAAAAGATCAAGCTGATCGAGCAGGTGCGCAAGGCGGTCGCAAGCAATCTTGGCATCAGCCCGTCGGTAGTGGTGCCGGTACGTAAGAGTGAGTTCCCCAAAACGACAAGCGGCAAGATCCAGCGCAATGGCATGAAAAAAGGCCTGGCCGCCGGTGATTACGATTCCATTCTGAAAGGAATCGACCTCGCCCTGGCCAACGCCAACACTGTGCCGAACTGGTTTTATCGCAAGGCATGGCGGCGGAAAGCCGTCTCTGCTCAGAAGGCCTCAACTCCGGCAGGCGGCTCCATCGTGTTCATGGACTCGCTTGGATTGGGGGACCGTCTCTGTGCGCAATCCGAAAATTGCGTGAAGGTGCTTCCCGGAGCTTCGTTTTCTAAGGTTGGACCTCACGGCTACCAGATCAATCCCGCCGAGCCCGCCGATTATCGAGAACTGATGAAGGCGGTGACCGACGAAGGCATTTCGGCGCAGCAGATTGTTCATCTCTGGAGTTACCGGCAGCTGGCCGCCGATTGGGCGAAGCCCGACCGGGTACAAAACTCGCTCGACCAGGGCGCGCTCAGCTTGCTGTTCCTGGTGCAGGCGTTGGCGGATCAGCCGGAAGGAAAGCGTCCGGCGCGCCTGCTGGCAGGCTCCAGCTACAGCCAGCACGCCACCAAGGGCGACAAACTGGACTGCGGCCGCAGCGCAGCTCTGGGATTGTTGAAGAGTATTCCGCAGGAACTGCCATGGCTGGCTTGCTCACATGTGGACCTGCAGGCGAAAAACATCGAGCAGGATTCGCAGCTGCTTCTCAGCGAGCTTCAGTCTGGCCAGAGTGACCGTGAAGTGGCATGGCGCACCGGCGAGCGCTGGGTTCCCATGCTTCAGCATGTCGATTTCCGCGTGGAGAAGCGGCCCTCGCCCTTCAAAGAGAAGGGCCTGTATCTTCTCACCGGCGGTCTCGGTGGGATCGGCTTACAGGTAGGCAAGTACCTGCTCAAGAACTATCAGGCTCGTCTGCTGATTGTGGGCCGCAGCCCTTTGCCAGAACGCAGTCAATGGGCGCAGCTCAATAACTCTGAGCCGGTGGCAGAACGGGTCGCAGCGCTTCAGGAACTGGAGCGTTATGGCGAAGTCATGTACGAAGCCGCCGACACCTGCGACGCGACCTCGGTGCAGGGTGCCGTGAATCGTGCCAAGTCCCGCTGGAGTTCGGATCTGGACGGCGTGATTCATCTCGCCGGCATTTATCAGGAGCGTCTGGTCAGCGACGAAAGCAAGCAGAGCTTTGAAAGCGTTCTGCAGCCCAAAGTTCAGGGCTCGCTGGTTCTCGGCCAGCTGCTCAGCCCGGGCAAGCTGTTCCTGTCGTTCGCCTCGGTAAACGGCTTCTTCGGCGGGTTCTCGGTCGGAGCCTATGCCGCGGCCAACGCTTTCCAGGAAGCGCTCGCATTTCATCAGCGCGAGAGCGCCGGCCTCGACAGCCAGTGTCTGGCCTGGAGTCTCTGGGACAACACCGGCATGAGCCGCAGCTTCGTGATGAAAGAACTGGCGCGTACCCGCGGTTATTACGCCATCGGTCGCGATCAGGGGATGACTTCCCTGCTGGCAGCCTTGCATCAGGACGAACCCGGGTTGCTCATCGGACTCGACGCCACCAAGCAACCGGTGCGCCGCCATCTCGATTCCGAGCGCTTTGGCTTGCAGGAGCTTGCCGCCTACTTCGTTCCGCAGAATGGCAGCGTCTCCCGGCCGGAACTGGAATCGATGTCCATCCAGGACCGCTACGGAGTCGCCACCGCCTGCAACTTCCGGGCGCTCGAGAATATGCCGCTCACGGCTTCCGGCGAAATCGACCGGCAGCAGCTCGCCATGCACGGCGATGGCTCCGCGGTGGAAGACGAACCGCTGCAAACCGATGTGGAACGGGCACTGGCTGATGTCTGGGCCGAAGTGCTGGAGCTCGAGAAGATCAAGCGCAATGACAACTTCTTCGATCTCGGCGGGCACTCGCTCTCCGCGGTGCAGATTACGTTTAAGATCAGGCAGAACTTTAACATCGAATTCCCCCTCAAGACGTTCCTTGAAGCTCCGGTGCTCAGCGCGCAAGCGCAGCAACTCGAGGCCAAGCTTCTGGAACAGGCAGACTCCGGCGAACTCGAAAAACTGATGAGTGAACTCGGGTCCAACTAAGGTTCGAAATCCGGGGCAGAGTACTCCGGAACCAGGGTGGGGGTGACGTGGGCAAGGACATGGGGAATCTGAACGATCGTTTGAGCCGGTTGACGCCCGAGCAGCGGGCGCAACTGGCATTGCGGCTGGCCAGTTCAAAGCGGCAAAACGCTCCGCATCAGGCGGCGCCGCTGCCGCAGGTGCAGGCCGATCCCAAACATCGTTACGAGCCGTTTTCTCTCAGCGACATTCAGCAGGCCTATCTGATCGGCCGTAGTAGCGGCGTGGAACTGGGAAATATCTCCTGCCACAGCTACTTCGAAGTCGATGTGATGGACTGGGACAAGGAGCGCTTCGAAGCGGCTCTCGAAAAGCTGGTGGAGCGGCACGAGATGCTGCGCTGCCTGGTGCTGCCGGAAGGCCAGCAGCAGATTCTCGAAAAAGTGCCGCCCTACCACGTGCAGGTGCTCGACCTCCGCGGGCAGGATTCCGCCACCGCGGCTTCCCAGCTGGAGGCGGTGCGCGGTAGCATGTCGCACAAAATGCACCGCACCGATTGCTGGCCGCTTTTCGATTTCTCCGCCAGCCGGCTGGATGCGCGCCGCACCCGGCTGCACATCAGTCTCGACCTGCTGATCGCCGATGGCCGCAGCTTTGAAATTCTGTTTGGAGAGCTGGCGCAGTTCTACAACGATCCCAACATCCAACTGCCTCCGCTGGAGCTGTCCTTCCGCGATTATCAGCTTGCCATGGAGTCTCTGGAGCAGATGGATTTGTTCCGCGAATCCAAGAGCTATTGGATGAAGCGGGTGGATACCCTGCCGCCATCACCTGAGCTGCCGCTGGCGGTGAACCCGGCAGCCATTCAGCAGACCAAGTTCCGGCGACGCCACGCCAAGATTGACGTTGGCATCTGGCAGGCGCTGAAAGACCGCGCCGCCAAAATGTCGCTGACTCCGGCCGGCATTCTGCTCGCGGTTTACGCGGAAGTGCTCGCCATCTGGAGCAAGAACCCGAGCTTCACCATCAACCTGACGCTGTTCAACCGCCTCCCGCTGCACCAGCAGGCGAACGACATTATCGGCGACTTCACTTCGGTGAATCTGCTCGAAGTGGACAACTCCAAGCCTGAACCTTTCGAAGCCCGCGCCCGCCGTGCCCAGCAGCAGCTTTGGCAGGATCTGGAATACCGCTACTTCAGCGGAGTTCGCGTGATGCGCGAGATGAGCCGCGCCCAGGGAATTGGTCCCAAGGCGATCATGCCCGTGGTGTTCACCAGCTTGCTGAATATCGGCAGTGAAGGCGAGCGCAGTTCCTGGGCGGGACGCCTCGGGGAAACGGTCTATGGCATCAGCCAGACTCCGCAGGTTTATCTCGACTTTATGGCGCACGAGCAGAAAGACGGGCTGGTGCTCAACTGGGATGCGATCGATGAACTCTTCCCGGCCGGGCTGCTCGACGACCTGTTTGCCGCCTACCAGTCGCTGGTGAAGCAGCTGGCCAGCGACGACTCCAGTTGGCAGCGCACGCTTGCCGACAACCATCGCCGCCTGATTCCCGCCGCGCAATTGGAACTGCGGCGCAAAGTCAACGATACCCAGGCTCCGGTCAGCGACGATCTTCTACACACCGGATTCCTCAGCCAGGTGGAGCGCCGCGCCAACGCGCCCGCCATTATTACTCCCGACCGCCGCCTTACTTATCAGGAGGTTTACCAGCGCGCCTGCAAAATTGAAGAAGAACTTTTGCAGCGCAACGTCCAGCCCAACCAGTTTGTGGCTGTGCTGATGGAAAAAGGCTGGGAGCAGATTGTCGGCGTGCTCGGCATTCATTTTGCCGGAGCGGCGTATGTGCCGATTGATCCCGAACTGCCCGCCGAACGCCAGCGTTTCCTGATTGACAATGTTGACGCCAAAGTCGTGCTGACCCAGTCTTCGGTCGAAGACCGCGCCAGCGTACCGGAAGGCGTTGAAGTCCTGGTTGTCGATAAACTCGCGCCGCTGAACGCTCCGCTCACCCAACGCCGCCGCCAGAATCCGGAAGATCTCGCCTATGTGATCTACACCTCAGGCTCCACGGGCGTGCCCAAGGGCGTGATGATCGACCATCGCGGAGCGGTGAACACCTGCCTCGACCTCAATCAGCGCTTTGGAGTCGGCCAGGATGACCGCGTGCTCGCGCTCTCGCGCCTGAATTTCGACCTTTCGGTTTACGACATTTTCGGACTGCTGGCAGTCGGCGGCGCCATCGTGATGCCCGCCGCCGAGCTGGCGCAGGACATCCCGCACTGGGCCCACCTTGTCCTGAACGAGAAGGTCACCATCTGGAACACGGTTCCAGCGCTGATGCAGTTGCTGGTGGATGAAGCCAATCGCGGCGAAAAAATCGGCCAGTCTCTGCGCGTGATCATGATGAGCGGTGACTGGATTCCGGTACCGCTGCCCGGACAAATCCGGCGCCTGTTGCCTAAAGCCAGCATCAACAGCCTGGGTGGCGCGACTGAAGCTTCGATCTGGTCAATCCTTTATCCCATCGAGCATGTGGATGCGAACTGGAAGAGCGTTCCTTACGGCAAGCCAATGGTCAATCAGACCTTCCATGTGCTGAGCCATGAAAAAGCTCCCATGCCGGTCTGGGTTCCGGGACAGTTGCACATCGGCGGCATCGGCCTGGCCAAGGGCTACTGGAAAGACGAGCAGAAGACCAGCGCCAGCTTCGTGAAAGATCCCGTCACCGGAGAGCCGTTGTATCGCACCGGCGACTGGGGACGCTACCTGCCCGACGGCAACATCGAATTCCTCGGACGCGAAGACTCGCAGGTGAAGGTGCAGGGCTACCGCATCGAGCTCGGCGAAATCGAAGTGCGCCTGCAGGAACACCCGGACGTGGAGAGCTGTATCGTCATCGTCCGCGAAGATGTTCCGCGGGAGAAGCGCCTCGTCGGCTACGTGGTGGCCAAGCCCGGAGTACAGTTGCAATCGGGCGAGATACGGGAATTCCTGCGCGGCAAGCTGCCGGAATACATGGTTCCGACCGCCATCGTTGCCGCTCGAAAAGATTCCTCTCACCTCAAATGGCAAGGTGGATCGCAAGGCGTTGCCGGCAGTCACCCGCACCGCCTCCGAACACGGCTCCACCCGGGCCCGCGACGTGCTCGAAGTCCAACTGGTGCGCTTGTGGGAGAAGATTCTCAACGTCCACCCGGTTGGCCTTACCGACAACTTCTTCGATCTCGGCGGACACTCGCTGATGGCGGTGCGCCTGTTCTCTGAACTGCGAAAGATGACCGGCCGCAACCTGGCGCTTTCCACTCTGTTCCAGGCCCCGACCATCGAAAAGCTCGCCGAACTGTTGCGCAACGACGGCTGGGCTCCGTCGTGGTCGTCGCTGGTGCCGATCCAGACCAAGGGCGACCGCCCGCCGTTCTTCTGCATTCACGGAGCCGGCGGCAACGTGCTCATGTTCCACGAACTGGCGCGGCTGATGGCGCCCGAGCATCCCTTCTACGGATTGCAGGCCCGCGGACTCGACGGCAGCCAGAGCTATCTCACCAGCGTGGAAGAGATGGCTGTCGAGTATCTGAAAGAAATTCGCCAGCTGCAACCCGAGGGCCCGTACTACCTCGGCGGATTCTGCATGGGCGGCCAGGTGGCGCTCGAAATCGCGCAGATTCTGCGCAAGGAAGGCCAGCAAGTCGCCTTCCTCACCATGATCGACACCTACAACTTCCACGGCGTGCCGCTGCGCATGTCGCTCAGCGATCAGATTCAGCACGCCAAAGACAAAATCGGTTTCCACTGGACCAACTTCGCGCGCCTCAGCCTGAAAGAAGAGTTCGGCTACCTGAAGAAGAAATTCAAAGACGTCTGCAACCGCGAAATCGAGAAAATGGAAGTACGCATCTCGCACTGGCGCAAAGTCAGCCACCACGCCGAAACCGGCGGCGGCCAGGACCTGATGCTCGAGCAGATCTCGGAAGCCGCGCACTTCGCCTACGTGGCCACGCTCTATGACGGCCGGGTGACCATCTTCAAGCCGCAGCGCAATTACGCTTTCGTCCGCGACGAGCGCATGGGCTGGGGAGATTTCGTCACCGACCTCGAAGTGATCGAGCTGCCGGTCGATCCGGGCGGCATCTTCGTCGAACCCTATGTGAAGACGCTCGCTCAGGAACTCAAGCTCCGTATCGACGCCGCATTCCTGTCAAAGCCGGTTCCCGCCCCCGAAGAACAGCCGGCGCTGGATGAAGCGACGGTCGAAGCCTAAGCGATTGCCGGCTCGACATTAGCGGAGCAAAACAATTCTTAAGCGTTGTTGTCATGCTGAGCGGAGTGGAACCAGCGAAGCGCCGTTCCGCGAAGTCGAAGCACCCCTATACCCTGCTCGGATGTCGCTATTACAATCACCCCACGAAGAATTCTGATCCATCTGGAGACGCACCACCCATCGTCTGGCCCGCGCCGCCGGCTGATCTCGTGCTGCGCGACAACGAAGTCCACCTCTACTGCGCCGCCCCCGCGCACTTCCACGCCGGCCTGCCGCGCCTGGCAACCCTGCTCTCCCCTGCCGAACGTGCCCGAGCCGAACGCTTTCGCTTCCCGCATCATCGCGACTCTTACATCATCCGCCACGGAATCCTGCGGACTCTACTCGGCCGGTACCTAGGCATAAAACCCGAAGCCGTAGAATTCCGCTACGGCGAATTCAAGAAACCCGAAGTTGCCAACCCCCAAGACAGAATTCACTTCAATGACTCCCACTCCGGCGGCCTGGCGCTCTACGGCTTCACCCGCGCCTGCCCCATCGGAGTGGACATCGAGCATCTTCGCCCCGTCGAGCATTTCCAGCAGATTGCGCGTCACTACTTTTCTCCGCGGGAAGTCGAACTGCTAGCCGCCTTGCCCGAAGCCGACCGCATCCGCGGCTTCTTCTCCCTGTGGACGCGCAAAGAAGCTTTCCTCAAAGCCACCGGAGAAGGCATCGGCCAGAACCTGGCGAAGATCGAGGTCACGCCAGATGAGAAGCCGGAAATCCTGGCCACGCATTTTGGGGATCCGGGGGACTGGCAGATGGAATCGTTGGTGCCGGCAAAGGAATACCTGGCAGCGGTGGCCGTGAGACATGCCGAACTCAGAGTTCAAGCGATGTCACTACGCGAAAGCGGGAAGTCTACAGCCTGAAGTTGCATGCCCCACCATTCTGTGAAGGCAGCATGGTGGGGCACGCTTTTCCTTACTTCGCCACCATGAACCGAATCCGGTTGATGTAGTCGCGGTGGCCGTCGTGCTCTACCACGCCGCGAATCGCATCGCCCGAGCGCCGGATTGCTTTCGAAAGCAGCTTCCAGCGCCTTGTCCACTTTGTCCATCGACCCTGCGTCCGGCACCGTGAAGTACTCCCATACCGTTCCCAGACCCTGAGTATGGTAGTCCTCCCTCAGTTGCCCGTAGGAGGTGAGAGTCCCGTCCGCCACGAGTTTATCGAGCACCGGCACAATCGCTTTCTTGGAAAGCTCGACGTAATCGTGCATCATTCCCGGCTTCACCTGCCATCTGGAGATAGTGAGATAGCCGTCGGTGGCCTTGACGGGTTTCCCACCGTAAATGTCGCCGGTCAAGATCAGGTCCCAGTGCTTCGACGCGCCCTGCACCGGAGACGTCGTCAGGCCCGGCTGAGCGTAAATTGCTTCCAACCCCTTCAGCAGGTTGCCCTCCGAGTTTGCCGTGAACCAAGTGCCGTGCGTGGGCTCTCCTTCCACGTGAAGGATATTGGTATACGCTCCGTAGCCGACCAGCGTGCCGTCGGCCACCAGTTTGTCGAGAACCGGCTTGTCGGCTTCATCAGCCTTCACCATGTCGGCCCATTGCGCCCGTGGCACGCTCCATTCGGCCACGTAGGTGTAAACATCGGGTTTGCCTTGTGCCATCTGTGCGAAGGACGGCAGCGTGGCGAAACCACAGAGCAGGAACAGCAAACAGCTTATCCCCATGAAACGCTTGTTCATAACCTCTCCTTTTGCGTCTGATTCCGGGATGCTGGCTCCCTGACAGGGCCCGAACGCAATGAGAGCCAGTCCTGCTTTCAGGACTTAGACAATTGTGGATTGTCTTGTATGGAACCCCGGCCGGGGGATTGTACATGACGAGCAATGAAACCGCCCAGCTTGGCTACCCTCCTGGGAGGTCACGCAGCATGCTCAGTAAAGATGCCGTTCTGCACGTGACGCCAATCACGGATTTCCTGCTCCCAATCAGTCACACTGCTCGGCGGTCAGGAGCCCAGCCCAATGACCGAGCAACGCTCTCCACTTTCACTTACGCGCACCGCCGCGAGTCTCTTCTCTACCCTGTTATTCAGCGTCCCTCTGATTCTGACGCTGGCCTGTGGTGGAGGCACTATTGCCCCGCTTCCCTCCGAGGCCCCCACTATCGCCACTCAGCCGGCCAGCCAGACCATCCCCTTCGGTCAAAGCGCAACGTTTACCGTGCTGGCCGCGGGAAAGACTCCCCTTACCTATCAATGGAGCAAGAATGGCGAAATCATCGGCGGAGCCACCGAAGCCTCCTACACCACGTCGCCTGTGATCCTGGCCGACGAGGGTGCAACCTTCACGGTTCAGGTTTCAAACCCAGTTGGTTCGGCGGCCAGCAATCCCGCGACCCTCTCTGTTGGCCCGCGCTCGCCCAAAGCCGGCGATTTGCGCTTTCAGCAGGTCGGATCGGTGACCACTGCACACGGCTATGGACAAGTCGGGGTCAGCGTCCACTACGGCTTCACCGGCAGGATGGCAATGTTCTTCACTAATTACTACGGCAGCCCGTTTTCGACGGGCGCCGGTTGTATGAGCGCCGGCAGCCCCTACAATTGCATGTATGCCCTCGAGGTGTTTCCCCTGCCGATCGACGTCCCCGACATGAAGACCAGTTACAGCGCCGACATGCTGGAGTATTTCGACCAGCAGTTACAGCAGATCGTTGCGGCCGACGCCGTGATTACCTCGCTGAACCTCGAACCCTCCAACGACAATTTTGCCGTTTCCTGGGTGGAGTCTCCCCAATCGAAAGGGTTCTCGTTCAATCAGGTGACGATGCCTCTCGCCGGATTGCAGGATTACGCTGCCCAGCAGGCTCAACAGGGCCGGGTAATCACCGCGGTTTCCTTCAATGGCACCGCCACAGTGTATGTCCTGTCCTACGGTTGGAACGATGATCCCAGACGCCGTCTATGAAAGCTCAGATCTCGACCGCAACCGCAGACACAGTTGTAGAAGAGGCAGGCAAACTCGCGGAACAGGGATACATCATCACCGCCCTGGGTGCGGGCAATGATGACTCGCAAGGAATTCCAGTAAACGGCTGGGTGCTGGTTGGAACCAGAGTGCAGGGCGACACGCTACCCCGGCAACTCAAAACCGGGACAAACCAGAATCAGAAGACCGAGCTCTGGGATACGGGTTACGCCATTGTCGGGCAAGTCGAAGACGCGACCCACGATTTCGCTGTTAGCTGGATCGGGGAAAGGTAAGCGCCTTCGCACGTCTGCTTCCGCACCTCGGAAATCATCTACGCCCCAATATCATTGCAGCTCCACCAATGCCAGCCCTTGCCCCGGAATCGTCAGCGTCAGCTCGCCGTTGTTCACGTCCTGCTCTTCGGCTGGCGCTAACTCCGCTGCCTTGCGCAACTCCTGGATCTCCGCCTCGGTCGGATAACGCGGCGCGCCCATCTTTTCGTAAGCCGGATGCACATCGCCGTGGTCGCGGTCCACGCGCGAGATGGTTGCGTGCGACAGATTGGTCCCGGTGAAGTGCAGGGTGAAAGTCTTGGGCGTGCCCGCTTCTCCCGGCGGCGCATAGTTCCACACCGCCAGCACCAGCGTGCCATCGTCGCGGCGAGTCAGCAGCGCCGAATCTGAGTTCAGTGCGATCCGCTGGCCGCCCAGCCGGTGCAACAGCTCAAACACATCAAACGACGGCTTGGGAATGCTGTCTTCGGCCAGCAGCCCGAACCCTCCGTAGAACGGAGTCTTCACCACGCCCTGCTCTTCGAACACGTCGGAGAACGTCCAGTAGGACATGATGTCGACCAGGCCGTCACATTGCGCCAGCGTTTCAGCCATCCACGGACCCATGTAGGCGGAATCGGTGACTTCGGGCTCATTGCTGTAGCTGGCGTTGAACTCGCTCCAGATCAGCGGCAGGTCAGGCATGGCCGATGCCTTGATCTGGTTGTGAACTTTCTCTACCGCGCGGCATACCATCTTGTCGCGCGGAATCACTTCGTGGGTGCCGAAGACATCTTCGGCCTTGTCGTTGCCATAGACGTGCGTGGAGACGAAATCTACCGGCACCTTGTTCTGTACACAATGGGCGATGAAGGCATCCGCCCAGGCGGCTTGCGCAGTGGACGGGCCTCCCACTCGCAAACGCGAATTCACCGCCTTAATAGCGCGCGCGGTGTGGTCATAGAGCTCCCAGTAAGTCGCCTGCTTGGGATTGCCCGTCCAGAAATCGATATTGGGCTCGTTCCACACCTCGAAGTACCAGCTCGCGACTTCATCGATTCCATAGCGGTCCACCAGGTGCTGAGTGAAGTGGGTAATCATGTCGTCCCACCTCTTCCAGTCTTTCGGCGGAGAGACGTTCTGCTTGTACCAGAACGCGTGCAGGGATTCCTTCGCCGCCAGCTTTTTCGGCATGAAGCTCAGCTCCACGAACGGTTTCACCCCGTTGGCCAGCAGGCCATCGTAGATCTGGTCCACGTACGAGAAGTTATAAACCGGATTGCCTTGCGCGTCCTCGTCGTACACTCCCACTTCATCCTGGAAAATCGCGTGAAAGCGGATGTATTGGAATCCGGTGATCTGCTTCACCTGCCTCAAATCATTGCGGTAGCCTTCGCGCAGGCTGAGGATGGCGCGCCCCGAGCCGAACATCTGCTCCCAGAAATGGGGGAAGGGATGTGCCGGCGCGGCCGTATTGATCTCAATCACCTCCGGCTGCGCTGCCGTTGCTGGAGCATTCTGCGCTACTGCCGGCATGGCAGCCAGCAGCGCGCAAATCAGCGCCACTGCAAAGCCAACCTTGTTCACGTTCTCAATGATCCTGCTCAGCAACCTTCGTTCAGTCAGACAATTCAGTTGTTGTTCCACAATGCCTTTCAACACCACGATGTCTCTTCGAATAAGATCAATCCACGCCGCTCCAGTCTAATGCAAACCACAGAGGCCGTGCTGCCAATGCCTGACAGCTGGCTCGGTTTGTGCTTCGAGGTCTCTATGGCCATTCTCCGCGCCCCTTGCGGTGCAAGCTCTTAACTCTCTCCCATCGTGAAACCCAGCAACCTGCGATAGGATCATGGCATGCTCCACGCCGCCAAAGGGCTAGGTCGAACCGTGATTCTGCTGGTCGCGGTCGCTCAGGCATTTCTGGGATTCGCCTGGCTGAAGGTTCGCACCCGATTTCGCCCCAGCCGGGCAGCTCGCGCGGAGTGGCTGCATCACGCTTGCGCTCGTGCCCTGGGTTATCTCGGAATCGAAACTATTCCCGGCGGCAATATTCCAAGTGCAGGACTCGTCGTCTGCAACCACCTCAGCTATCTCGATATCCTGGTGTTGAGCGCTATCCATCCATGCATCTTCGTCTCCAAAGCCGAAGTGCGCCGCTGGCCTTTATTCGGGCCGCTCGCCAAACTCTCGGGCACCATCTTTGTGGAGCGCGAGCGCCGCACCAGTTCCCACCAGAGCACGCTTGAAATCGAGGCTGCCCTCGCCACGGATGTTCCCATCATCCTATTTCCCGAGGGGACGAGTTCCGACGGGAGCACCGTGCTGCGCTTCCACTCCGCCCTGTTCGAGCCCGCCGTTCGCCTGGGCGCGACCATCACTCCCGCCTCGATCGGCTATTCCGTGGAGCGCGGCTCCGTAGCCCAGGATGTCTGCTACTGGGGAGAGATGACCCTGGTTCCGCACCTGCTCAAACTGCTCTCAAGCGGAAAGATCATCGCGAAAGTTGAGTTTTCCGGGCATTCGACGATTTACCCCGACCGCAAGCAAGCCGCCTCTGCCACTTGGGCAGAGGTACTTCGGCTAAAAGATGGCAGGCCTCGCATCCCGACCACAGCCGAAGCGCAGGCTCTGTGACTAAACAAGAACGGGAAATTCCAGGCCCGAGCCAAACAAGAGTGGCTCAATGGCCATATGTGGCTCACCCCCTCCCAGTGCCCACAATTGCAGCATCTCTATCCTTGAAGTAAGATGCCCTACCAATAGTTCTCCGCACTGTTCGGGGTCACTCCGGTTCCACTGCGCATTCTGTCCGCTCGTGGGAGGTTCCCGTGACCGAATTCCGACCCCCCAGCCCAAAGCCGGGTCAGGACGCCGAACTCTTGTCTGGAATCGTCGCGGACCGTTTCGTCATCAGCGGGACTCTGGGCAAAGGTGGCATGGGCGAGGTGTACGAAGCCACCGATATCAAGCTGCAGCGTACGGTTGCGCTCAAGCGGCTCACCCCTCATCTCCGCGCCAACCCTGATTCCCGCCGCAAGTTCCAGGAAGAAGCCGTCCGCGTTTCGCGCTTCAGCGATCCTCATATCGCCTCGGTGTACGACGTCGTGGAACATCAGGACGAGATATTTCTGGTGCTGGAATACGTGGAAGGCCAGACCCTGCGCAGCCGCTTGCATCAGGAAATCACCCTGGAGCAGTTTCTCGAGATTGCCACGCAGTGCGCCGAAGCCCTAATTGCAGCGCACGGGCACGGCGTCATCCACTGCGACATCAAACCCGAAAACATCATGCTGACCTCCTCCGGAAGGGTAAAGATTCTCGATTTCGGACTGGCCCAGCACCTGCCGCGCACCGACCAGAGTATGACCTTGGACGCCAGCGGCTCAATGGCCGGCACCCCAGCGTACATGTGTCCTGAGGTGTTGCTGGAGCGGACGCCGGATGCGCGGAGCGACATCTTTTCTCTCGGCGTGGTGTTCTACGAAATGCTCACTCGCCGCCATCCATTCCTGTCCGGCAGCTTCGTTGAGACCAGCGAACGCGTCTTGCGTGAGACGCCCAAACCGGTCCGCTCTCTCAATCCGAAGGTGCCTCAGGCGCTCGAAGCAGTGGTCTCCAAGGCGGTGGCCAAAGATCCGAATCAGCGTTACGCCGACGCGCAAACCCTGCTGGATGACATCCGCAAGTCATGCCGTGACGATCCAGCGCGCAGTTCACCCGTCAGCTCGGGACACAATATGAAACGCTGGCTGCTTGCCTTCGTCGCCGCCGGCGCGGTCGCGGCGGCGGTATTTGCAGTCAAGCGCTCGGCCCGCAGCACGCCCATTCTCCACGAGCGCGGTTGGGTGCTGATTTCCGACTTCGACACCCGCGGAGACGATCCCATCCCCGATACCGGCGTGCGTGAGGGACTGACGATCGCGTTGCAGCAGTCGCAGTACGTGAATGTCTATCCCCGCACCCGCGCCTACGAAGTCCTGCAACGCATGCGAGATCCCGGCGTAACCCGCATCGACGAAACCTTAGGCAGGGAAATCTGCCAGCGGGAAAATGTGCAGGTGCTGCTCACCGGCAGTATCGAGCACATTGGACGTGTCTTTCAGATCACCGTGCGCGCGGTCGATCCGGCGCAGGGCAATCTGCTTTTTGCAGCCGACGAGCGTTTCGATGAGAAAGACCAGTTCTTTGAAAAGGCGGACCAGCTCAGCAAGCGGGTACGCAAGAATCTGGGCGAATCTCTTGCCCGCATCGACAAGACCAGCCGCCCCCTCGCCAAAGTGACGTCGCGCTCGCTTCCGGCGCTGCAACTCTATTCCGAAGCCGTGGATGCCATGGCAAGGGGGGCCATGAACTCAGTACCCGCTGCCCTGCAAGGCGCCCTGCAGCTCGATCCCGACTTCGCCATGGCCCACTTTCAACTGGGAAGGTATTACTCGTGGATCGTAGGAAAGAACGAAAACGCTTCACGAGAGCTGAAGCGGGCCTACGACCTGCGCCGGGGCGTGACCAATCGCGAACAGCTTCGGATTGAAAGCGAGTTCTATACCGACCAGGAAAGATACGATGACGCTGCGCAATCTTTGCGCGTTCTGGTAAGCCTTTATCCCGATGATGCCGACGCCCACGAAGACCTGGCGGTCTCGTACCGCAATCTCGCACAACTCGAGCCGGCCATCGCTGAACTGCGGGAGGTCCTCAGGCTGAATCCGATGTCCGCATCGGCATACCAGAGATTAGTTCTCTATCTCGCCAACAACAACCACGACGATGAAGCGGTTGCTGCTTTTCACCAGGCCCAGCAGCTCGGAATCACCTCAGCGGAATTGCACCGCGCTCTCGGCTTGGCTTACCTCGGGCAGGACAAGGTGGAGATGGCGCGAGAGGAGTTCCAGCGCATTGGCCAGGCAACTGAAACCGACAAAGATCTGAGAGATTTGTATCTGATCGCTGCAGACCTTTATGAAGGCAGGCTGAAGCTGGGGGAGAGCCACCTGCTAGCTCAGATCCGGTCGGCGCCGATTGATGCGGGAGGCCTGCTGACAGTTCGGCGCTATCTATTGGGCCGCATTTATCTGCTGCAGGACGAGCCAAATAAATCCGCCGAACAAGCAGACCTCATCCTTCGCACTCCTGGCGAGAGATTGCAGGTCGCAGACGTACTCGCTGCAGGAGTCATTTATGCCCGCGCCGGCCAGGTCGACAGGGCAAGGCAGGTCTTGCTGCGGTTAGATGAATCGCGCAAAGGCCTACCAAGCTCGTGGCGAGACAGCTGCTTTGAGAACCTTCAGGGCGAGATAATGCTGGCTGAGAAGAAGCCCGACCGGGCGGAAAAGGCTTTCATGGCGGCACTGCGAGCTTACCCGGATCCCTTCTCTCATGCGGGTTTGGCGCGGACCTACGAAGCTCAGAAACGCTGGGATGTCGCCTCCCCAGAGTGGGAGAAAGCTTTAGCGGGAAAAGGAGAAACTCTGGAGCACCAATTTCCGCCAGATTTCCTGCTCGCCCACCTCGAGGTAGCCCGGGCATATCGGGCGATGAAGAATTCAGATCGGGCGCGTTCCCACTATCGGGAGTTCCTTCGCCTCTGGGAACACGGTGACAAGATTCCGCTAATGCGACAGGCGCAACGAGAACTCGACCAATCCAATTCCGGAGTACAAATTACCACCAGATGGGGGCCCGGCTTCAGAGCCGCTGTTAAACACTCACTTTGTTAAAACGGAGGGTTACATGAATTTGCTGACGCTATTGGGGAACGCGGCGGTTGACGACGAAGAGTTCATCAACAAGTTTTTTGAGGATCCGGTCGGCACGGCGGAGTCGTATGGCCTGCCGCTTACCAGTGACGAGCAGGATTTCATTCTTGAACTGACCAGGGACCCAAGGTCCAAGGAAGCCAAGAATGCATTGTTTAAGGTGACCACTTGTCCCCGAAAGCCGTGCGCAATTGCATTGCCGAAGCCGCGGCCCGGAAAGCCGGGATCTGGGGAAAACTGCGACGCAGCCTGAACCGCCTTCATCGGCGCATCGTTGGGATTCAACCAGGTAGTTGTCGAATATGCGCAGTGACGCCGAAATGAAGTCAACGTTCGGCGTGGGGGAGAACTGTCGCCGCTCCAAAGATCGAAAACAGCACAATCTTTATAGTGATCCGTATTCCTACTGCTCAGTGTGCCTGCCAATCCAGCGAGTAAACGTCCTGCGTGCCCGCGTCGCGCAGCAGCAGCGGCGAATCGTCCGGGGCCAGGGCCAGCCAGCCGCCGTACCGGCCGGTGGTGATGAAGTTCTTCAGGTCTGCCACCTTTTCACTCTTGTGGTCCGCCACCCGGACTCTGAGCACTGCGCCGGTTCCGGTGTAGTCAAGAAAATAAACGTATTGCCCATCGCTCGACCAGTTCAGCCAGCCCAGGGAGCCGCTGGCGATCTCCGTCCATTTCTGGGTTTGAAAATCGAACATCAACACTCGCTTCGAATCGGCCGAAAGAGCCACCAGATTTTTGCCATTGGGAGACCATCGCGGCGAAAACATTCCTTGCGAATCGGGGAGGCTCGAAACCTGCCCGCTCGCCAGGTCGAGCACGCGGAGGTTGGAAGCGGAATCATTCGACTGTCCGCCGAATGCGATCTTCGTTCCATCCGGAGACCAGTTCGGGTCCTCCTGATTGTGGCGGTCGTCAGGAAGCAATTGCCGCGGGCTTTCTCCTGCAGCGGAGACCTCATACATCCTGGCCGGCTTATCTGCGCTCAACCCGAACTCGAAAAAGACAATCTCTTTGCCATCCGGAGACCAGCGCGGCAGCACCGGATACAGCGGCGGATACGTAAGTTGCAATCTTTCGCTTCCATCCAGTTTGCTGCGCCACAGCGTGCCTTGCGGATAGGAAACATACGCCACCCATTGGGCATCCTTCGAGAAGGCCACATATTCCGCGGAAATCCCGCTGAGGAACGGCGCAAACTGTGCCGCTTTCGCGTCGTAGCGCATCAGCTGCCCGCGATATGTTTGCCCGATGACGAACAGCTTTTTGCCGTCTTTGCTCGGCAGCGGGGAGGAGAGCGAGAGCGGGCTCGAGGTCAACTGAATCGGAGTAGGCGCGGAGCGCAGGAACCTGCCTTTGCTGGGAAGCTCCCAGATTTGGCCATTTGCCTGAAAAACGTAGTACTCCCCGCCCGATGTCCACTTGCCGCAACACTCCGCCGCAGGCTGCTGCCCCTCAGAAAACACGTGACGTAAATCTTTGCCATCCGCCGACACTTCCCAGGCCGCCTGCTGGCCAATACCTGACAGACTCTCAGAATCGAAACGCAGGTGTCCGCTGTCGGGCGACCATGTCACCCCCGTGATATGGCCGCTCACGGATGCCAGCTTGCGCGGCGCGGTTCCGTCCGCCTTGGCCACAAACAAGTCGCCGGTGTTGCTATAGGCCAGCATTGCGCCATCCGGTGACCACGCTCCGGTTTCGGCGACCGCATCTCCAAGTTTGCGCGGCGACCCGCCCAGGACCGGCAGACTCCACATCGGCCCCCGGGGAGGCGCACCCTGCCCATCCACCACCAGAAGCTGCGAACCGTCTGGCGACAAGCTGACCGGAACCATATCGGGAGAAGGCACGCCTGCCAGCTTCTGCGGTTCGCCCCCGGAAACCGACATGGCGGCGATACCCTGGGAAGCCGAGCTCCCCGAACTTCCCAGCGCCAGGTAGAGCCGCGAACCATCCGTCCCGACCAGCGACTTGGGCTGTCCATCGTGCGTCAGCTGAACATAATTGGAAACCGAAGGAATGACCGGCGGCCGCGTCCAATAATAGCCAAGGGCCACAACCAGGATCACGAGTGCGGTGACTGCGGCTGCATACGCTGGCCGGATCTGCCTCGCGCGCGGCACTGCTTCTCGAAACGCCGAGTGTGTGGTGGTTGCCGGGTCGGCCAGCACTTCCAGCGCAAATGCCAGGTCGGCGGCCGATTGAAAGCGCTGCTCCCGCTTCTTCTCCAGGCAGCGATGCACGACTTTTTGCAAGCCCGCCGGCGTATCCGGAGCAAACTGCGAAATTGGCGGAGGTTCTTCGTTCAGAATGGCGCTGATGGTATCGGCCGAAGTCGCCTTCTGAAATGTCCGCTTCCCCATCACCATTTCATAAAGAATGGCGCCGAATGCGAAGATGTCGGCGCGGTGGTCCAGTGCCTGCCCTCGCACCTGCTCGGGAGACATGTAGCCCAGCGTGCCCTGCACCATGCCGGCTTCCGTCTGCAGCGTCTGCGTGGGCAACGGCCCCGGGGGCGCTTCTTTACGTTCCCGCAGCTTCGCCAGGCCGAAATCCAGAATCTTGACCCGGCCGAATTTGGTGATGAAAAGGTTTTCCGGTTTCAGGTCGCGGTGGACAATCCCTTTCTCGTGCGCCGCCACCAGCCCATGCGCAGTCTGCACTCCGTAATCAATCGCCTTGCGCAACGGCAGAGGACCGCCGCGCCGCAGCATCTCGTGCAGCGTCTCCCCTTCCAGCAGCTCTGAAACCATGTAAGGCACGCCCTGGTAGGTGCCCATCTGGTACACCGCTAGAATGTTGGGATGATTCAGCGCCGCCGCAGCCCTGGCTTCCTGCTCGAAACGCAGCAACCGATCCGGGATCGGAAGTGACCAACCCCTGCAGGACTTTAATCGCAACCACCCGGTGCAGCCGCGAATCGCGCGCGCGATACACCTCTCCCATTCCCCCCGCTCCGAGTGGAGAGACAATTTCAAAATCACCCAATCGCGTACCGGGAGAGAGAGGCATGCGCGTCCAGCCTGATTCTACTCAAGTTGTCACGCCTGCGGGGAGTCCAATAATCAACCCTATCGCCTTGAGCGGATGAGTGAAATGCTGGGCGAGCGAGATCTCGCTGTCGAACTCGACTACGGCCTCGATTTGTGGTTCGCTCAAGTCCGGGACCAGCATCGAGATCAAGCCTTTCATTCCGGCCCAAACCCGCGATACGCCTTGCGTCCGGTCTGCACCTCGACCACCAGCGAAACCGGCTCGGCCTCCGCGGCTTCATCGAGATGAACCGGCTGGGGAACGTCTTCATCTTCGATGACGAAGTCCTCGGCAGTCAGGCCGTAGACGGGATGTCCGGCAGCGTCTTTTACCAAGGCGGGCGCGATCACCACATTCGAGTGAGCATGGAAGGTGATTCCAGGATTGAAGCGGCGGGGGACTGATCGCCGCTCTGAAAGTCTGTGGATCGAGTATCAGTGGCGCTCCTGGGGAAGGCAACCGCCACGAGCAGAGCAAGAGCGAGCAGACGGATGGGGAATCCCGGCAAACTATCCTGCGCGGCGGTGCTCTTGCAGGACCTCATCAAGCGCTTCGGATAAATGGTGGGCGCGTTTCAGGTAATCGGTGGAGCCGTGGTTGTGATTGCGCTGCAGCAGGTGGTACTCGTCGGCGATGTTGAGCGCGGCCAGCACGGCCAGACGGGCGGTATCCACTGTGTTGGTCTGCTCGGCCACGGCACGCATCTTGCCGTCAACGTACTCGGCTAGCTTCAGGATGTACTCCGGGTCAGAGCCTCGCAGATTGTAGCCCTGATCGAAAATCTCCACGCGCACACTGGTGTTGGCGCTGTCTTTGACCGGCAGGTGCTTGCTGGCAGTTGCCATGTTCGCTCCTCTTCAGCGGGGTCAGGCTCGACCGCTTGCGCGGTCAGCTCGCCGCCGCAGGTTCCTCGGCCAGAGACTCAATCCGTTCCAGCATTTTCTCGACCCGGGCCCGGATTTCTTCCCGCTCCTTACGCAGGCGTACCATCTCGCGGCGCATCGATTCGATCTCTTCTTCCCGTTCTTCCAGCTGCTCGCGCAGACGGCTGGCGTCGCGCTCCGCCGCTCCGCGGGCTTCGCGCGCCGACTTATATAGTTCAATAGTGCGATAAACCTTCTCTTCCAGGGCCTGAAAATCGTCGGCAGGTACCTGACCTGATAACTCTTCCACCATCTTTACCGGCATGATTGCGCTTCTTTCCGCGGGAGATTTTTGGGCTTGAGGCGCAGTATAACGCAGAACCATGCTGTGAGAAGCTGTGATTCTCGCCCGTTTGGGCCGTTTTAGAGAAAAACGCTATGGCACGGCTTTCCAGCGAGACCGGCTTGTGAGATAGAATCTGGCTACGTCTCGGGTTGCGCAGTGTCCAAGATATTTGCTGTTTCCCTCTTGCTGGTTTGTCTCTGGGCAGTGTCGTCTGTTCCTGCCGTCGCGCAGCTTCCGCTGCTGCCCCAGATTGTCCCCACCGTAAACCAACTTTTTGATCACCCGGCAAAAGAGGCTTCGCTTGATTGTTCGTTGCGGCGAATGGGCCCAAGCCTCGACTTCACTTTTCGCTTTGACGAGGCCTACGTGATCAGTTGCCGGGTCGGACAGTTTGAGACGGGCGAGAAGCTGATTTCTTACGTCAGAATCACTCCGAATCCCGGAACACCCCTGGCATTGGGAGAACAGTTTCAGGTGCCGGAAGTTCCCCCGGAGGTGGTCGCCAAGGTGGGCCGGAAAAGAGCGTACGGGGCGCAAATCGAAATGAGCGGGGCGTTTGCGGTGGGGGAGGGAAAATATGCGGTGGAACTCCTGCTGATCGACCGGCAAGGCCGGACTTACCGGAAGCACTGGCACGTCGAAGCCAAGCAAAGGCACAAGGATGAAAGCGTTCCCCTGGCGCTGCCGGCCAACACCGCGTCTGCCCTGATCTCGAAACCCTGGGACGGACAGCTCACGGAAAACGGAGTGACTCTGACTGTCCTGTTGCATGCCACGCCGATGAATCCCCGGGCGGCGAAGCTCTATGCCTGGGACCGGGCGTTCCTGCTACAGTCGCTCAACTCATTGCTCCGGGAGGTGCCCTGTCGTTCAGTGCGGGTCATCGCATTCAATGTCGGCCAGCGGCGCGAGATCTTCCACCAGGACCGCTTCGACTCCGACGGATTCGTTGAGCTTATGGACGCCCTGCGGCACACGGAGATGGCTACCGTATCGGCCAAAGCGCTACAGCAGGAGGGCTGGGCGGGTATGTTGGCTCGCCTCGCGCGGGAACAAATTGCGTCGAAGGACGCCTCCGATGCCGTAGTGTTCCTCGGCCCCAACATGCAGCTTTGGAACAAAGTCCCCAGGGAAATGATAAGGGGACTGGAGCCCGGTCCGCACCGCTTTTTCTACTTCGAATATTATCCATGGACCGGCTACGAGTTCCACGACGCGATCGATTCTTTGACCGAAGAGCTGCACGGTACGGTATTTCGCATTCACACCGCAGCGCAGCTTAGCCAAGCGATCCAGAAGATGCTGGGCCAGATCAAGCCGCCGGAAAAAGATGGCCATAGGGAATGCTTGAGATGGCAGTAGCGACTCCTCCGCCCATTACACCGCGCATCGCCTGACCTCTAGTGCTTCAACCTTTTCAGGCGCTGGGCGGCTGCATCGAGAGTCTCGTCGCGCTTGCAGAAGGCGAAGCGCACCTGCTGGCCGCCATCGCGAGAGTCTTTGTAGAAGCTTGAGCCGGGCACTACGGCTACGCCGATTTCTTTCACCAGATATTCGGTGAAGGCGACGTCATCCGGGTAGCCGAAGCCGCTGATATCGGTCATCACGTAGTAAGCGCCGCGCGGACGGTAGCAGCGGAAGCCTACCTCTTCGAGCACCGGAATCAGGCGATCGCGCCGGCGCCGGTAGTCCGCGGCAAGCTCCGTGTAGTAGCTGGGCGCCAGGCTGAGGGCGACTGCCCCGGCTTCCTGGAGCGGGGCGGGAGCTCCGACCGTCAGAAAATCGTGAACCTTGCGGATGGCATCGGTCACTGCGGATGGCGCAATCGCCCATCCCACGCGCCATCCGGTGACGCAATAACTCTTGGACAGGCCATTGATGGTTACCGTCCTTTCCCGCATGCCGTCGAGGCGGGCAATGGAGATGTGCTCGGCGTCGTCGTAAAGAATGTGCCCGTAAATTTCGTCAGTGATGGCGAGAACGTTGTACTCGACGCACAAATCGCGGATGAGTTCCAGTTCCGCTCGGGTGAAGACCTTGCCGGTAGGGTTGTTCGGGGTGTTCACCACGATAGCCTTGGTGTGGGGACGGAAGGCGGCCCGCAATTCCCGCTCGTCAAAAGTCCACTCGCCACCCGGCGCATCCGGCGGCCGCAGCTTTACGAAAACCGGCTTGGCTCCCGAAACGATGGAGTCGGGACCATAGTTCTCATAGAAGGGCTCGAAAATCACGACTTCATCTCCGGCGTTGCACACCGCCAGCAACGTGGAGACGATGGTTTCGGTGGAGCCGCAGCAGACCGTGACCTCAGTCTCAGGATCGACCTCAATTCCCTGCCATTCGCGGGTGTGGCGGGCGATGGCATTGCGCAGGGTCTTCGCTCCCCAGGTGATGGCGTACTGATTGATGTCGGCCGCGATCGCCTCCTGGGCGGCGCGTTTGATCTCTTCCGGCGCGGGGAAATCCGGAAAGCCCTGCGACAGATTTACAGCCCCGTGCAGCATCGCCTGCCGCGTCATCTCGCGGATAACCGACTCGGTGAACTTGGCCACTTTGTCGCTGAGGAACGATTTCTGCTGGATGGCGGCGTCAGGCATAACACCAACCTAGCATATAGATTCACCGCTCAGAGAAGTCGCCAACTCAAAAAATCCGCATGCGGATGGTCAGATACTTCTTGGGATTCTCCCGAATCGACTTGACCAATTCGCGGGTCTCCACCAGCATCTGGTCGGCGTTATTGAACAGGGTGGGATCTTTGAGGAGCTTGCCCGCCGTACCTTCGCCGGCTTCAAGGCGGTCGGAAATGGCAGAGAGCTTATTGATGGTGTTCTGTATCTTGGCGGCCAGTTCCTGATCTTTCGCCAGTTTCCCGATGGCTCCCTTGCCGGCGTTGATGTCGTCGGTAAGCTGCTTCACGTTAGCGATGGCCTGATTGGCGTTGTTGTAAAGCTGGGGATCCTTCAACAGCTTTCCGGCTGTGCCTTTGCCGGCATTCAGGTCGTCGATCATCCCGTTCAACTTATCGACGCTGGCATTGATCTTGTTGTAGAGGGTGTCGTCGGCCACCAGCTTGCCGATCGTACCTTTGCCCTCGCTCACCTGCGAAACCAGGCTTTGGAATTCGTTGACCGTGGCGGAGAAGCGGTTATACAGCGTCGGATCGTAAATCAATTTGCCGATGGAACCCTTGCCACTTTCCATGAAAGCCACGATGCGGTCCAGGCGGCGCAGCAGGGCATCCAGGTTCTGCAGAGTGCCCTGGCTGGCGCGCACCACGTCCTGAATATCGGGCGTGTCGCGAGTCAGCATGAACATCGCCATTCTGCACTTCGCCCTGATTGGCGCGGGAGCTGTCGATATCGATGTAGGTTTCGCCCAGTACTCCTGCAGTCGAAAGCGCCGTGACCGAATCCTTTCGCAGCGCATCGTGGTAGCGGGTGCTCACCTTCATGGTCACTTCCACGGGCATCGGATCGTGGCCGCGCACCACGCGGATGGCACTGACGTTGCCGATATCCACGCCGTTCAAGCGGACGGGAGCCCCATTGCGCAAGCCGCTGGCATTGTCGAAGTAAGACTTAAGAATGATTTTGGGAGTGAATATGCCGCCGGTGCCGCTCATCAGGAAAATGAGCACGGCCAGAGTGACGCTTGCCAGCCACCACCGTAAGCCCGACCTTCAGTTGAGACCACTTCAACTGTTTCTGGCTAGGCACGAGCTCTCCCAGGCAAGATCATGCAAAAAGACCTCCCCAAGAGTGCTCAAAGCGGGAGGATTTCCAGAATGATAGCAGAGAGCGGCATACGTCTTCACATCAGATAGCTGCGGGATGAAGAGTGCGGGCCATGAGCAGCGCCACCAGATATGCCAGCGCACCGCAGCCGAGGGTTACGTTCAATCCGAATTGAATGGCGATCACCATGGCCAGCACCGACCCGAGCACGGTGGAGGCGGCGTTCATCGCCCACGCCCACTCCACTGCATTGTTCGCGGTGGCTCCGGCCGCAGCATCGGGCAGCGGGAGACCGGCCAGCGAGCGCAGGCCCGTGGGGAATGGCATGCCCATCGCGAACCCTAGCGGCACTAACAGCAATCCGCTGATCGCCAGCTTGGCTACGAAGGGCAAGCCCACCAGCGCATTGAGCATACCCGGAAGCACGAACACGTAGAGCAGCAGCACAGCGATGATCAACAGCAGCGGCAGCCATGCGCTTGCGGTCGGCCAATACATTTGCGGGAAAACAGGCTGCCCAGGCCGCTCGACAGCAGAACAAAAACACCACCACCGTCAATGCATAAGTGGGATGGCCGAGAAACAGAACAAAGCGCTGTATAAATGCGATCTCGACCAGTATGTAGCCGAGCCCGATCGCAATGAAGTAGAGCAGGCGAACCGACTGCTGGCGGGCGCCTCCGCTCCAAGCGCGAGGGGAATTACCAGAAAAGCGGCCACCGCCACCGCGGAAATAATCAGTACCATCCCGAGCACGGCCACGCCGAGATTTACCTTCCAGTCGATTCCCTCAGCAAGATCGCCATGGTTGAGAATCTGCCCCAGCTTCATCGGTGAAGAAAAAGAATGGTGCGTTGTCGGTACACAGGCGCGACGTTGTATGCGTATTGCCGCGGCAAAGGCATAGGGATCGTTGCTGCGCGATCAGCGCCGAAAAGGGATTCGTCTGGGGGACGACGGCAGATACTGCGCCACCAGATCCGGATAGGCGTCCAAGTGCCGGGCAACCGCCGCTTCCTCTGCGGGAGTGAACGCGCTCTTCTTCGCCAGCACCACGACGGGAATTCCGTCTGCATCGAGATCGCCTTGCGAAACCACGATGAAATTCCTGCGCCGGATTTTGCACCCCGAGGCGGTGCAACGCCTCCATCGCCACCGAAACCACCCGCAAGGCTTCGCGCGGCTGCTGGAATTCCCAGCGGGTAATGGCGATCATGCCATCCGGCTTTGAGATGGTCGAAATATTCTTCGAATGCTTCCACCGTATAGAGGCTGTTCTCGCTGAGCGCAAACGCGCCCGCCGCGGTCGAAGCCCAGGTATCCACCAGCGTCATCTGCACCACGTCGTACTGCTGCTTGGCGTTGCGCACGAACGAGCGGCCGTCGGTAACGTGAATGTGAACCTCGGGACGCTCATAGAGATGCTGCGAATAATCGGCATAGCGCCCGCGCATGATGGTATTGGCGATGATGGGATTGATTTCAATTCCCGTCACGTTCGTGACTGCCGCCAGCCAAGGCGCGAAGCACATCCACGCCGCCGCCGGGCCCGATGATGGCGTAGCTGCCCTGCGGCCGCAGCACGTTAGCCAGCGCGGGAGGCGCGGATTGCAGCGCTCTTCTGCCAGCCGCGGACTGTTCCAGTCGCTTGGGCGTCGGCATTCATGATGTAGGTGGAGGCGTCCGCGTCAATCACGATGGTTTTTGCATTGATCAGGCGATCCACTTCGACGCGCGAGATGGCGTTCCAGCGCGCAAACTCAACCCATGCAGCATCGCGGAGCTCGCCCTTGGCGTACACGATATCGATAATCTTTCCTGAATAATTGGCGGCTATGACAAACGCCCAGAGAAAAGCTACGCCCAGCGCGGCGCGACGAAGGCGGCGGGCATCGGCCCAAACTACGCCGGCCACGGCAACCGTGAATGCGGAGAACAGAATTGCGTTCGGCCCACCCAGCCAGTTGAGCAGCGGGACGATCGCGAGGCAGGCGACCGAGCCTCCGGTAAGGTCGGCTCCATAGAGCCGGGGAATTCGGCTCGGCTCGCGGGCGAAGACCACAGAAAGTTCAATCCCGGTAAGAAAGAAAGGAATGGCCGACGCCAGGTAAATCCCTGTCAGCCGCAGGAAGTTGCCTCCGGTCAGTTCCAGAGACACCGGGATGTGCAGCACCAGATCAAGAATTGTAGGAACCGCGACCGCATTGAGAATGCAGAGCCGCGCCACCAGGCTTCGGGTACCGAATTGCGCCAGCCAAGTTCTTGCGCAGGAATGCAAAAACTCCGCCGGCTCCGAGGCCAAGCAATGCGATCGAGATGGCCAGAAACGCGAAGTGATAGAAGAGGACGACGGAAAACACGCGGGTCAGGCCCAATTCAAGCAGCAGGGCGGCAAAGCTGCTGAGGGCCACTCCAGCTATAAGAGATATCTCGGGGATGGGTGTTGCATCATTCCGGACGGCTGGGAGCTCGGGGGTCGCACTCATATTGGGCATGGGACAAGCATCATGGGACGAGCAACGAAGCCGACAGTCTAGCAGAGCCGCCGCAACCCTTCGCGGACGGCCTGGATCATTCCTTCTTCCGGCGAGCCTCCGCCTCGGCCATCCATCCCCGGCGCAGCGCTTCGGCTGGGATACTGGAGAGATATGGTTTGATATCCAGAATCGGCGTGCCATCCAGCATATCCACTCCCTTGACGTGCAGCTTCCCCCCATCGCGCCGCAGGAGTTCGACAACCGTCAGAGCAATCGGATTCGGCCGCTGCGGAGACCGGGTGGCGAATACTCCGTGCGGGCGATTATCAAAGGGCGGGGTCGCGATCAGATCAAAGCCCTCCGCCCGATCGAACTCCCAAATTACGAAAAGGTGGGAGAAGCCTTCGATGTCGGTGAGTCCCGGCTCAAACTCCGGCAGGATGTTGAGCATCCCTTCGGCATCATGCTTCGCGCCAACCCCCTTGGGGATTGCGCTCGTCTGCTGGTAAGGACTGCTGATGAAACCAATTGCGCGCGGCGTAAACATAAGGGCGGTGCCTCCACTTCCATACTAATGCCGACGAACACCGCGGCGGCATGTGGGCAAGGGTGAATAGAGTGATTAAGGAAAGCCCCGGCTTAGTTCTCAAGTATTACCTGGGCGATGGCCTGTTCGGCCGTGTGCGAGATGGAGAGCGCCACATGTTTCGCCCCTAGGCGGCTGGCAAATTCTGCCGCCTTGCCGTGAAAGACGATAGTCGGGCGCTGGCCGGGCTGTCGCGCTATCTCCACATCGCGCCAGCGGACTCCGTAGTTCCAGCCGGTGCCAAGAGCTTTCATCGCTGCCTCCTTGGCGGCGAAGCGCGCGGCATAACGCTCGATGCGGTTGGCTTTGGAGTCGCAGTAGCGCCTCTCGCCTTCGGTAAAGATGCGATACAGAAAACGGTTGCCGAAGCGCGAGATCGATTCAGCAATGCGGGGCACTTCAATAATGTCGATGCCCGTCCCTACAATCATGGATTGAACCTAACACAGCGGCGGCGCATCCGGCCGATCTCACAACAGCCGGTCGCCGCGATAAATAAGCTCCCCTTCAACCAGACGGGCTTCGCCAGTCAGCTTGTGCGGTTTGACCGGGCCGGTGGCGTCAATATGCACAACCTCGTGTCCGTGGGCTACGAGCCAGTCGGAAACCAGCATGCGATGGCAGTGGAAATACACTCGCTCGGCACACATGTAGGCGGTGCGCGACTGCCCCGCCAGTTCGAGCAGTTGATCGATCCCGCGCTGGAATTCCTCGGTCAGCATGTGATCGGCGTAGTTGCGAAAGCTGTCATTGCGGATGGCGATGTGCGGCGAGTCGTTGTGAATTTTCTTGCGCCGCCCGCCGAGCTCTTTGATCCACACGTAGCGGATGCTTGCGGCTGCAAGACTCTGCTCCATCGCTTCGCGGTTGAAGTGCGGCATGCGGCGCGACATGGGCAGGGAGCGAATATCCACCAGTATCTGAATGCCGTGCGCCCGCAGCGCTTCGAGGAACTCAGCGATCGTTCGCGTGGAGTGGCCGATGGTGAAGAGAGTGGCCATAGGCTTGCGGCGGACTTGGTTGGCGGTTTCCCGGTATCCCTGCGCCTTTATTGGACGATCGAATTCAATGCGCAGGCAATGGCCGCATCCTGCTCAGGAAAAACCGTTCGCAGATCGAGCAGGACCCGCCCATCCTCAACCCGGGCAATCACCGCTGGATTCGATGCACGTAACCGCGCGGAGAGTTCGTCGGCGCTCAACCCGTCACCAGTGATAGCCAGAAGGCAGGTGGACAGGACTGTGGAGGGGGCCGCGCCTCCTCCGATGACCGATTCGCCGTCGATCAACTCGAGGCTCAAGTTCTGCGCCGTGACTTGTTCAACGACATTCGCTGCGCGCCGGCTGACTTCTTGCTTTGACATTGCCATCATGCGGAGCGCGGGAATCGCGTCATAGTCGCGCTTCAAATAGGCCAGCAGGGTAGCTTCGAGTGCGGCGTATGTCAGCTTGTCGACGCGCAAGGCCCGGAACAAGGAGTTGGCGCGCATGCTGGCGATAAGATCTCCGCGCCCGGTGAGCAGTCCCGCCTGCGGCCCGCCGAGCAGTTTGTCTCCGCTGTAAGTAACGACATCCACCCCCTTTCGCAGGCTATCGAGAACCCCCGGTTCGCTTTCGATCCCAAAGGTGCGCAAGTCAACCAGCGAGCCGCTACCTAAATCCTCCAGCAGAGGAATGTTGCGCTTGCGGGCGAGTTGGGCGAGTTCTGAAAGTTCAGGCTGCTCGGTGAAACCGGTGATCTGAAAGTTGGAGCGGTGCACCCGCAGCAGGAGCCGGGTCCGTTCATTGATCGCACTCTCGTAGTCGCCGAGGCGGGTGCGGTTGGTGGTGCCGATTTCGCGCAGCACCGCGCCCGACTTCGACATGACCTCCGGAATGCGGAAAGATCCTCCGATTTCGACCAGTTCTCCACGCGACACGATGACTTCACCGCCATCCGCGAGAGTATTGAGCGCGAGCAGGACCGCGGCAGCGTTATTGTTCACCACGATGGTGGAAAAGGAAGGTTCTCGTTTTTGCTCCGCACCCTTTGGCGCGAGTTCCTCGAAAAGTTTGCGGAACAATCGGTCCACGTGGGCATCCCGCTTGCCGCGCTCGCCAGCGCCCAGATCGAATTCCAGGTTCGAATAGCAACCCGCAATGTTCTGGATATGGGCAAGTGCCGAGACTGCAAGTGGGGAGCGCCCAAGGTTGGTATGCAGAATCACTCCCGTGGCGTTGATCACGGGCCGCAGCGAGAAGCTCAGCGTGCTGCGAAGTTCACGCTCGACAGCCTGGCCGAGGCCGGTGAGAGCCAGGTCGAGACCGCGCTCATCCAGCGTTCCCACGGCAAGTTCTTCCCGCAGTTTTGCCAGCACGAGGCGGATTGCGTCCCCAGTTGCGGTCTGGCCTTCTCGGCCAACAGACGCCGCTAGCTCCGGAGAACGTAGGAGCTCGTCCACCGACGGCAGCTTGCGGTACAAGCCGGGATTGGCGTGCATTTCCACCCGAAAGATTATCCCACGCGTCAGGCTTGCATGGGCCAAGCTCGCGTCCGGTCGTAAAAGGACAGGCGAGAGTTCCCGCTCTACGCCACTTCCACCAGCCCGTAGGTCTTCTGCCAGCGGGTGCGCATGTGGCGAAGCGCGCGGTCGATTTCTTCCTGCGAAATTTCCGCGTTCGGACCGGCCAGACACGCTGGCGGCCTCGAGCTTGGCGGCTTCGAGCAACTGGCGGTCGCGAATCAGGTTGGCCACCTGAAAGCTGGGCATGCCCGCCTGGCGCGTGCCGAAAAATTCGCCGGGGCCGCGCAGTTCGCAGGTCGAGTTCGGCGATCTGGAAACCATCCGTGGTGCGAACCATGGCATCCAGCCGCCGCTCGCCATCTTCCGAAACCTTGCCGCCGGTCATCAGTACGCAGTACGACTTGGCCGCGCCGCGGCCGATGCGTCCCCGCAGCTGATGAAGTTGCGCCAGTCCGAAGCGCTCGGCGTGCTCGATGACCATCACCGTCGCGTTGGGCACGTCCACACCGACCTCGATCACCGTGGTCGAGACCAGAATGTCGAGCTCGCCCTTCTGGAACAGCCGCATGACCTGCTCTTTCAGGTCCGGCTCCAGGCGGCCATGCAGAAGTCCCACGCGCAGGTCGGGAAAGATCTTTCTTGCTCAGCTCGCTTGTACATCTTGAGAGCGGCTTTCAGTTCGGTCTCTTCGTTCTCCTCGATTACGGGATAGACCACGTAGGCCTGATGTCCCGGCGGCAACCTGCTTGCGCAGGAACTCCCAGACCTCGCTCGGCGCGGTCGTCGGAGACGCGGCGGGTGACGATGGGCGTGCGCCCCGGCGGCATCTCGTCGAGCACGCTGACGTCGAGATCGCCGTAGAGCGTCAGCGCCAGCGTGCGCGGGATCGGCGTCGCGGTCATCACCAGGACGTCGGGCTCGGCGAGAGGCCGCTGCCGGGTGCGCACTGCCCGGCTCTCCGCTCTTCTTCATCAGCTTGAAACGCTGCAGGACGCCGAAGCGGTGTTGCTCGTCCACGATCACCAGCCCGAGCTTGGCGAATTCGACTTTTTGTTCGATCAGGGCATGGGTGCCGATGACGAGTTGCGCATTGCCCTGCGCGATGTGGCGGCGGATCTCGCGCTTGCGGTCGTCTTCCAGCGATCCGGTGAGCAGCACGACGCGGTAGCCGGCGTTCTCGAGAATGCGTGCGCGCGGAAAAATAGTGCTGCTGCGCCAGAATTTCGGTGGGCGCCATCAGCGCGACCTGATAGCCGTTCTCGATGGCGATGATGGCGGCTTCGAAAGCCACGATAGTCTTGCCCGAGCCGACATCGCCCTGCAGCAGGCGCCGCATGGGAGACGGCTGCGCCATGTCGGCGGCAATCTCTTTCAGCGCCCGCTTCTGCGCCGCCGGTGGGATGAAACGGCAGGATCTTCTTGATCGCCTCCCGCACCTTTCGTCGAGGCGAAAGGCAATTCCGGTTTGCGCCTTCTGCTGGCGGCGTTTGAGTTCCAGGCCCAGTTCGATGAAGAACAGCTCTTCGAAGATCAGGCGGACGTGCGCCGGGGTACGAAACGCCTGAAGATCCTGCAAGGCTCTCTCCCGCTTCCGGCCAGTGCACCTTCCACAATGCCTCGCGCGGCGAAACCAGGCTCAGGTGCTGCCGCACCGCCGCCGGAATGGGGTCCGGCACCTCCGGCGAGCAAATTGCTTCGAGCGCGCTGCGGATGATTCGCCGAAACCAGCGCGAGGTGAGCCGGCCCTGCCCGGCTGACTCGTAGATGGGAACGATGCGGCCCACTTCCAGCGAGCGACAATTCTTATCGGCTTGTCGGCGCCACCCCCTGAGTCCGTTCGCCCGCATCCCCCAACAACTTCAAACTGCGGCTGGACCAGCTGCAGTTCGCCGTTGTAATCGTCCTGCTCCACTTTTCCGTAGAGAGCCACCATCTGCCCGGGCTTGAAACGGTCGCGTCAGATAGCCAGCGTTGAACCAGATGCACTTGCAGCCGGGCCCTTCCCTGCCCGGCGGTCATCTGGAAGATGGGCATGCGCCGGGTGCGAAAAAGCCCGGAGTTGCGCACTTCCGCAATGACCGTAGCCATTTCTCCCGCGCGCAGCTCGGCAATGGTGCGCGGATTTAGCCGGTCTTCGTAGCGAAACGGCAGATAATGCAGCAGATCATCCACCGTGTGAATGCCCTTGGCCAGCAACACTTCCGCCAGGCGGGGACCAATCCCTTTCACGTACTGGACGGGCGTGGATGGTTCCAGCATCGCATGATGGTAGCAGGAGGAGGGCCTAACCCGGCGCTCCGGAAAGCGGAGCCAGGTCGGATCCTCTCAGCCCTTTGCGGTGTCTAAATCAGGCTGTGGCGAATTTCCTGCAAGCTTTGGTCGCGGTCCTCGGCGGCAATGCCGTTTACTACCTGCTGATGCCCCACCTGCCGGCTGCAGCCAGGCACCTCCTCAAAAATTGACCTGGGAATGCTGGTGGATTTCTGGATCTGCCTGGTCATCTTTGGCGCTCTCAAAACGATTGCCGGGCGAAGAAACACGCAAACAGCTGAGATAAGACACTCCTTTCGGCGCGCCAACGCCTAAATTTCATTTCGTCTAGTTACTTTTGGCACTTCGGCCACGCTCCGGCTGCCAAGCTAAAATTCGGCAAGCCACAATGCAAAAAATCGCCATCCTTTATGACGCCGGTCAGGCGGTGCTGTCTACTTTCGACCTGGATGGCGTGCTGCACCAAATCCTGACGCATCGCGCACGACTATTTCCACGTGCAGGATGCCGCGATTCTCCTTCGCGAGAAAGAACGCAGGAGCTTTACGTCGCCTGCCACATTGGCCAGGAACAGGCTACGACAAGATCCGGGTACCCGCGGACAGCTGGGATTGTCGGAGCGGCGGTGCGGGAGAAGCGTCCGATCTATGTGCCGGATGTCAGGGAGGATTCCCGCTACATAACGTCATGCGACAGCACCCGCTGCGAGCTGGCGATTCCATTGATGGTTCGCGATGAAGTGCTGGGCGTGCTCGATTGGCAGAGCGAGGACGTCAACCACTTCGATTCGACACCATTGATTTGCTGACCTGTTTTCCACCCAGGCTTCGATGGCGCTGCAAAACGCCCGGCTGTACTCTCTGGAACGCCGCCGCGCCCTGCAACTGGAAGCCATCAATGCCATTGCCAAGCAAACCACGGCGATGCTGGACCTCAAAGAACTCTCGTCCAAAGTCTGCTCGCTGATCCAGAACGCATTCCCCATTTCCCACGTTTCCGTGCTTCTGAAAGAAGAAGAGGAACTCGTACTTGCGCGCCCATTACGGCAGTCTTGACGCCGCGAATTCCTGAAGGGCGGAAGCTGCGGCCGAACTCGGGCTTGTGGGGCAGGTCCTTGGCACAGCGCCAAAACGCTTATTGAAAATAACGTCTGAGCACGCGCCGACCATGTCGGCTTCTTTGCGGAAACCGCCTCCCGCATGTGCATCCCACTGGTCTCGTTTGGCCAGACGCTGGGGTCCTGGTGCTGGACAGTGCCGAAACCGAGCCTTCCAGCCCAATCGACGTGCAATCCCTGGAATCGGTGGCCGACATCTGCTCCAACGCCATCCAGAACGCCCGCTATGTGGACCGGGTGAAGCAACTGGCCTACCTCGATGGCTTGACCGGCATTTTCAACCGCCGCTATTTCGAGATGCGCATCTCTGAAGAAATCGAGCGCGCCCGCCGCTTCAACCACGGCATGGCCATCATCATGGTCGATATCGACCAGTTCAAAAGGCTGAATGACGAATTCGGCCATCTTCTGGGCGATGAGGTGCTGCGACAGGTTTCTTCCATCTTTCACCAGCAATTGCGGAAGATCGATGTGGTCTGCCGCTATGGCGGAGAAGAATTCGCCATCTTGCTGTCACAAACCAACGCCCAGCATGCCTTTGCAGTGGCGGAGAAAGCTGCGGCGGATGGTGGAAAGCTGGCAGTTTCCCGGAGTGCCGCGGCCGGTGACCATCAGCGCCGGGGCCGCCGCCTTCCCCGACCACGGCACCACGCGAGATGAATTGGTGAAGGCCGCCGACGCCGGCCTCTACGCGGCCAAGCTGGCAGGGCGGAACCGCGTATTGCTGGCCCCGGTGGGCGAAAGCCTTTCAGCGTACGCTTTTGGACGCTAGAAACACCAACTATAGCGGCATGAAATGCGCCCCGACTAGAACTGCCTTGCTTGTTCGAACAACAACTAACTTCAGATATCGAGCAGGTTGCCGGGCCGGTTTGCTTTCTCAGCTCCTCACGTTGCTGAATGAGTTGCTTCTTCATCACTCTTACCTGCTTCTTGAGTTCGATCTTCTGCCTCTCCTCACTTTCTGCTGGTCGCAAAGTGATTTCCGGATTCCTGCCGCATTGATATTGGCCTGGGAGACCGCAGCGCGATCTGCGGCTGCACTCGCGCCAGTTCGTCACCCGCCTCATCAAATTGAACCTGAGCCTCGGCATCGATTTCCGGGATTTCGAAGCTCTCTTCCTTGAGATCGGACTGCTTACGCTCCGGCAATGTGAGGGTAAGGGTCTGTTCTTCTTGTCGCGGATGATGCCGACCGTGACGAGTTCTCTTTGCGGGAACGCAGCGCATGGCCGAAATCGCCGAGTCGCCGACCGGCTCGCCGTTGATCTTCACGATGACATCGCCGGCGTGGAAACCCGCCCGCTCCGCCCGGCTGCCTTTCTCCACCGAACGCACCAGAACACCGCGTCCGCGCGGGCCCCAAAGAAGTCGCCCAGTTGAGGCGTGAGGTTCTCTACCATCAGGCCGCTGCGCAGTGCGGAGTGAACCATTACCACCGAGACGGGCACATCAATTTCAGGCATAGAGCGGCATTGGCGCCACCGCGGGCATGGCAGGCATCTCGAACTTGAATTCCTTGTCGTCAGAGTGCCAGGCGAATGCCTGCTTGCGATCCGCCAGTTCGGCTTTCAGAGTAAGAGGCTGCCCGTCGCGGCTGACTCCGATGGTAATGGTGCGCCCGGGCGGGACCTCGCGAATCAGGCGGCGGAGCTGTTCCACGCTTTCCACCTGCGTGCCATTGATGCTGAGGATGACATCGTGCTCTTTCAGTCCCGCTTTGCCGGCCGGCGCGTCCTGGTCCACCATGGTCACTTCCACTCCGCGCTCTTCCTTCAAATGAAGGGGCCCGAGGCGGTCGGAAGTGATGTCTCGGGTGTCGACACCGAGATAGGAACCGCTCCCGAACAGGTCGTCGCTGGAGAAACCGAACGCGTAGGCATTGCCGGCTCCTGAACCTGCCCTGGCGTAATACACATTCCCGTTTTCTCCAGCTGCTCTGGCGTAATGCACATTGCCGGTTTCTCCAGCCGCCCTCGCGTAATACGCATTGCCTGTTTCCGCGGCCGCACTCGCGCTACTGGCCGTCGGCCAACCCGCGACCACACAGAACAGCGCCACCGCTGCCAGAGTCAAGATTGCCGGCTTGCAGGTTGAATTTCTCATCGCACTACCTCCCTCGCAGTCGCTAACCACTGGCCACTAACCGCTAATCACTCGCCCGGCGGAACCAGATGTCGCCGGTATTCGTCTGCACCTTCAGCACCGGACCGCCGCCGTTCATGGTGCCTTCGGCGGTAATGGTCTGCGGCTCCCACTGGCCAGCCTTCGCTGGTCACTTTGATCTCAGGAATGTCGGAATGAATATGGTGCCCGTTGGCCATCTCGATGGCCGCGCGAATCGTCAGATTCATCTTGGAACTGAGATACACCGTGATGTCGCCGGCCGAGGTTTCCAGGCTCGAATTCTCACTCCCAGAGCCGGGAACAAATTTTGCGACAATTCCACCCGCCCCGGTTTCCACCCGCGCGGAGGGCACACCGTTCAGTTCAATCCGTCCGGCGCCGGTTTCGGCGCGCACCGGGCCCCGGGCAGATCCCAACCGGATGCTGCCACCGCCCGTCTCCAGTTCCACCGGTCCACTTACGTCTCCAATGTCGATGTTGCCGCCGCCGGTTGAAATCTTGAGCCGGCCCGCAACTTGTTTCACCTGGATGTTGCCGCCGCCCGCCTGCAGAATCGCGCCCTGCTGGCCCGAGACCAGCACGACGTCGCCGCCGCCGGTTGAAGCGTTGATCTTGCCGCGCACGTTGCCCAGGGATACCCGCCCCCCGCCGGTCTCAACCGATACGTCGCCCCCCACCGTGCCGATTTCGATGTTGTCACCGCCGGTGGAGGCCCGGACCGAGCCGCCGATGTCTTCCATCTGCACCCGGCCGCCGCCGGTTTCGGCGTCCACACTCCCCGCAATCCCCCGGGTGGTGACGCTGCCGCCGCTGGTTTCAATCTTCACCCCGGCCAAATCGCGGGGTACATTGATCACGAGATCACCGGAGAACTTCCGCGGGCTGCCATTTTCCCACTCGCCTTCAATCACCACAGTGTCGCCATGGGTGGAGGCCGTGAGTTTGTACGATTCAAACTGCCGCCGCGCGCGATCTTCCGAGCTGGTGTAAGCGCGGTTGTGCATCACGTAGCTGATGCCCGGCTGCGATCCGCCTTCGATCCGGACCGAGCAGGCGTCCACTTGCACCTGCAGGTTCCTGGCGGCGCCGATCGAGCCACTCAGCTCCTGGGCCCAGTTGCCGCCTTCCTGATAGATGCGGGATTGCGCCAGCGCTGGCGTGACCAGCAGGACCAGCGCGACGAATTGTGCTAACTTCTTCAACATTCACCTCTGAAACTTCCGGTACCGCTGTCCGGGTTCACTTGTCTCTGTTCCATCTATGGTTCAAGATTCCTAGTCGATCTCCGGCAACTGCGCGAGCACCGTGCGGGCTTGCGAACGAATATATTGGTTCTGGTCGCCCTCGGCGAGCTTGCGCAGTACCGCGCGGACGCTGCTGTCGGCGCGTACCGGGCCAAGCAGGTGGAGCGCCTCGGTCCGCAAGCCGGGGTTGGAGTCATGCATCAGAGCTTCCAGCACGGCATTGCGCACCCGCACATCCTGCTTCACGTAAGCCCCCAGCCCGTCGAGCGCTTTCAGCCGCACGCCGGGATTCGAGTCGTAGCGCAGGGCATAAATCAGCGTCTCGCGCACCCGGGAGTCGTCGTGCCTCTGCGCCAGCAGATCTACCGAATCAATCCTCACCCCGGAGTTGTAGTTATTGCGCGCGGCATAAAGCAGCAGCTGCTGGATGCGCTGGTCATTGAGTGATCCCTGGGCTTCCTGCGGAGTAACCGTGTCGTACTTGATGCTGACCTGGTTGCTGCCGGGCTCCTGGCTGACGGAACGGATGCCGCTGATCGATGCCTGGGAGGGGACGATATCCTGCCCCTTCGCAATCGCCTGATTTCCCGAAACCACCTTGTACGCCGTGCCAATCCCGCCGGCAAAGCCCACGATAAAAATCACCGCCGCCAGTGTGGGAGAAAAGCGCAGCTGGCGCAACCATGCTGAGGGATCGAAGACCAGGTGCCGCCAGAATCCCCCCTGGGGAGTCGATTCCAGCGCTTCCTGCAGGCGCATGCGGGACGACGTCAGCAGGTTCGGCGTGGGCTCAACCACCGGGTAGCTCGCGAACTTACCGTGGAAATCCTGAACCGCGTTCAGTTCAGCCGCGCAGTGGGCGCAACGGGCTACGTGCTGCTCCAGTTCATAGCGCGCGTCGTCCGCCAGTTCGTTGTAAACGTACAGCGTGATGTTTTGTTGGACCCAGTCACATTTCATAAAAGCCCCCGGAGGGCGTTTGCCGATTTCCGCTCGCCAACTTTTCTACCGCCGAGACGCTGAGGCCGTCGAGTCGAATTTTGCTGTAATGCAACAAGCTCATTGACCATCGTCTATTTCCATTTCTCGATCCGCCTCAGCCCTGAACCCTGTGTTCCTCTGTGGTGATTACTTTCTTCCCGGCGCGCTCTGCGTCTCGGCGGTGAGTACCAGTACTCTCGCCCATCGAAGATCGTAAATCTCTCCTCATCGCATGTCCGCCAGCGATCCGCGCAATTTTTGAGTAGCGCGGAACAGTGTATTCTTTGCCGTCTCTTCCGTGGTCTGCAAAATCTCCCCCACGGTCCGCAGCTTGAGCCCGTGAAAATGCTTGAGCTCGAACACCATGCGCTCTTTTGGTGACAATCGCTGGAGCGCCCGGTTGATACGGCTTCCCAGCTCCCGGCTCATCAACTCGTGCTCGGGATTGAATCCCGCCCGCGCATCCGGCACCTGCTCCAGCACATCGTAGGTCTCGCCCTGGGAATCCACCCCCACCGGAGCGTCCTCTTTTCTCACCTGTTTCTTGCGCAGATGATCGAGGCAGAGATTGGTCACGATGCGGTAAATCCAGGTATAGAAAGAGCACTCGAAACGGAAGCTTGCGATGTTCCGGTACGCCTTCAGGAACGCGTCCTGGTAAATGTCCTGGGCCTCGTGCTCCGAGCCCGTCAGGTGCATGGCCAGGCGCAGCACGGCGTGATCGTAGTGCCGCACCAGTTCTTCGAAGGCGGCGCGGTCTCCACGCTGGGCCTCCCGGACTAGAGCCGTATCGTCAATGCGGGTTGAACTTTGCCCAGTCATGGTGCCCCGCGCGAAGGGGTCCTGGGTTGCTCGAGTTGTCTCACCGCTTCGTTCCCTGGGCCCTGGTATCGCCTGCGGCGGGGAACACTTGCCAACCGCCAAGGATACTGCCCACGCATCGGCCGGCATGATTTTCCTTGTCCTTGACCCGGCACCGGCTGCTTTCGACTTACTTCTCCGGCTGCCATAGCTATGGACGGCTCAGCCGTGGAAGTGTGAGCAGAGATTATAGGGCTGGAGGGCTTGCACATCGACCAGTAAGAAGCTGGAGGGAAAGAGGTTACCTCAGCAAAAGGCACCCTGCGGGGAAGAGAATCGCGGGGAGGGCTGAAGAGCCCACCCCCGAAAACCTGTCTACTCGACCGCTTCCTTCTCAATCACCACTTTCAGATGGGTGGTTACGTCCTTGTGCAGCTTGATCGGAATGGCAAATTCGCCCAGAGTCTTCAGCGGCTCATGCAGCTGGATCTTGCGGCGATCCACATCAAAGCCCTTCTTGCTGAGCGCATCGGCGATATCCCCCGACGTCACCGAGCCGAAAAGCTGATCGTTCTCGCCCGACCTTCGCTGGAACGACACCGAGACTCCGTCAAACTGCTTGGCCAGTTCCTCGGCCTGCGTCTTCTCCTTAGCAGAGCGGCGCACCGAAGCCGCCTTCATCTGCTCGATCACGGCTTTATTGGCGGACGAGGCTTCGATGGCCAGCTTGCGGGGCAGCAGATAGTTGCGGCCATACCCTTCCGCGACTTTGACCACGTCGCCCCGCGAACCCAGCTTGTTTACGTCTTCTTTCAGAATCACTTCCATTGCGATGACTCCCTTATCAAATTTCTGGCGTGGTCGTGTCGCTTATTCACAAGCAAAGCCCCACACAGGCCCGCGATGTCCGCGGCTGCAGTTTTACGACGCGCGCCCGGCAAACGGCAGCAGTGCGATGTTGCGGGCCTGCTTGATGGCCGTGGACAGACGCCGCTGATGCGGAGTGCACACTCCGGTCAGCCGACGCGGCACGATCTTGCCGCTCTCGGCCACGAACTGCCCGAGCAGGCGCTAGTCCTTGTAGTCGATGGCGTCGATCTTCTCGACGCAAAACTTGCAGACCTTCTTGCGGCGAAAATACTTGCGGCCGCCTTCACGCCCGCCGGGACCTCCCGGACGCGGTCCTCTTCCCCGGTCTCCACCGCCGGACGGCCGGTCGCCGCCACCGGAAGGGCGGTCTCCGCCCGAGGAGCCTTCTCCCCCGGACGTGCAGATGTTGCTCTTGTTTCGTCAGCCATGATGCTCCTTCACTGTTACTCGCTGGAAATAATGTTGTTGAATCACTCGCAGTCCGCTGCGCCAGTCGCGCCTGTTCCGCAGTCTGCGCTGAGTGCCGGCTTATGCCGTTGCTGGAGCTGCCGCTTCACCTCGGCGTTTCCGCTGGGGCAGGAGCGGGCGTTGGTGGCGCTTTGCGGCGCGCGTCCCGTAGCTTCTTCACCTTGTCCAGCCGCTTCTGCTCCTCATCAATGCGGACGGTGAGGAACTTGATCACCTGCTCGGTCACCCGCAGGCGGCGCTCCAGTTCGTGCATCAATCCGCCGGCGCCCTCGATGGTCAGCAGGATGTAAAGGCCGTCATGGAACCTGCGGACCGTATATGCCAGCCGCCGCTTGCCCAGCTTCTCTACGCTCTTCACGGTTCCCCGAAGCCGCCGTGATCGCGGACTCCAGCGTGGAAACCAGCTTGTCCTGGTCCTCTTCCGGCATGTCCGGACGAACGATGAACATCAATTCATAAGTACGATTCATTCTGTTCTCCAAACATCTGTGTTTAGCATTTAGCATCTTAGCACTTAGCCCCTTTAGGCTCTTGAAGCTCCCGCATCAAACCCGTAATGGCTAAATGCTATGCTCCCGTCTCCGGCTTGCGGTTGAAGCGGTTCATCGCCGCCGCCGCGCCTTCCTTCAAAATCACCTTCACTGCTTCAGCCGCGGTGTCCAGAACCTCGTCCACCATCTTCAACTGCGCTTTCCGGAAGGGCGCCAGCACATAGCCCACGCCATCCTTCACTGCCGCTCCGGCGCAATCCCCAGCCGGACCCGCAAAAACTCCTGCGTGCCCAGCGCTCCGATCACCGACTCCATCCCGTTGTGTCCGGCCGAACTGCCCCGCTGACGGATCCGCATCGTGCCCAGCGGCAAATCCAATTCGTCGTGGACCACGATCAGGTCTGCTTCCGGCCCGATCTCGTTCTTCCGCCACCAGTTCCCGCACCGACATGCCGCTCAGGTTCATGTAGGTTTCCGGCTTGGCCAGAATCACCTGTTCCGAACCGATCACCGCCCGCCCGGTAAGCGCCTGGCACTGCCGGTTTCGAACCTCGACGCCGCACTCACTCGGCAATACGGTCAATGGCGAGAAATCCCAGATTGTGCGGCGTGAACTGGTACTCGATGCCCGGATTACCCAGCCCGACAACCAGCTTCACACCAGGTTCCCGGACAGCCGCTTTCGATTCTTTCGTCGAGCTGCGCTCGAACTGTCTTCCAAGGCGTGCCACCCGAGAATCCTGCAGCTCCCGCTGCGGTCCGGCTCGCGGCGGCGAGCGCAACGCCCGCCACAGCGCCGTTATTTCTTTTCCTTCTTCTCCGGCTTCTCCGCAGCAGGCGCGGCGCCTTCTTCGCCCTCGGCCTCCTGCTTGCCCTTCTTGATGACTTCGGGCTCGGCCGGAGCCGCGGCAGCTTCGCCGGCGACCGCTTCCGGCGTCGCAACCACTTCTTCCTTCACCGCGGTCACGTGCGCCACCGGCTGGTTCAGCGTCGGTCAGAAACTTCATATTTGTCGCTCTGCGGCAAGTCCGAGACGCGCAGCACCTTGCCGAATACCAGCTCAGTGACATCCACTTCGATCGAGCTGGGAATGTCGCCCGGCAGGCACTCGATTTCCACTTCGCGCAGCATCTGCTCCAGAATGCCGCCCTGCTGCTTTCACGCCCGCGCGGTCGCCGGTCAGCACGACTGGCACTTCGACCCCCAGCTTCCGGTCCATGGCGATGCGCTTCAGGTCGATGTGCAGCAGGGCGCCCTTGATCGGCTCATATTGCCAGTCCACGATCATGGCCTTGGTCGGCTCGCCGTCCAGGGCCAGGTCGAAAATGGTGTTGTGCCCGGTCTCGGAGTGCAGAATGCGCGACACCTGCCGCGGATCGAGGCTCAGCGACACCGCTCCTTGCCTGCGCCGTACAGCACCGCCGGCACCTTGCCGCCGCGGCGCACGCGCCGGGCATCGTTCTTGTTTCCAGGAGTGCGCGGCTGCGCCTCCAGAGCGAGTATTTTCTGTTGCTTTGCCATAGTTGAATTCCCGTCTACAAAAATAATTTGCTGACCGAAGTCTCTTCGTGGATCGACTGGATCGCCCGCCCAATCAGGCCGGCAATCGAGAGCACCTTGATCTTCGGCTCATTCCTGGCCGCCTCGCTCAGCGGGATGGTGTTGGTCACCACCACCTGTGATGCACGACTGCGAAATGTTCTCGACCGCCGGCCCCGAAAGCACCGGATGCGATGCGCAGGCATACACCGCGCTGGCGCCGTTCTCCATCAGCGCCGCCGCCGTTTTCACCAGCGTGCCCGCAGTATCAATCATATCGTCAATCATCAGACAAGTGCGGCCCTTCACGTCGCCGATCACGTGCATGATTTCGGCCACGTTCATTTCCACGCGGCGCTTATCCACGATGGCCAGGGCCGAATCCATCTTCTTGGCAAAGAACCGGGCCCGCTCCACGCCGCCGGCATCCGGCGAAACCACCGTCAGATCCGGCAGGTTCAGGCTGCTTGAAATAGTCCACCAGCACCGGGGAAGCGAACAGTGGTCCACCGGAATATTGAAAAATCCCTGCAACTGCGGCGCGTGCAGGATCCACCATCAGCGCCCGGTCGGCCCCCGCGGTGGTCAGCAGATCGGCCACCAGCTTGGCCGAAATCGGCGACCCGCGGCTTGTCCTTGCGGTCCTGCCGCGCGTACCCGTAATACGGAATCACCGCCGTGATGCGCCGCGCCGAAGCCCGCTTGAGCGCATCGATCATCAGCAGCAATTCCATCAGGTGCTCATCCACCGGCTGGCAGGTCGGCTGCAATCACGAAAACGTCCGCGCCGCGCACGTTCTCCTGGATCTGCACGTAAGCCTCGCCGTCCTTGAAGCGCGTGACCTGCGCCTGGCCGCGCTCAATCCCAAGAAACGCGCAGACCTCGTCGGCCAGCGCTCGTTCGCCGTGCCGCAGAAGATCTTGAACTTTTCGTCCACCCGGGCGCGCTGCGGCTTGCGCTCCGGCTTCTCGTCGGGGCTCATCTGGACCTTCTTCTCGGTCGCGGTCGCAAGAGTTGCCATAGGACGCTCTCAGCCTATCGGCTGTTCAGCCATCAGCTTGAATCCTGCTGCCGGCTCTCCTGCCCGCTAACGCCGAAAGCTGAATAGCTGACGAGCTGGTTTTCTGGCTGGGCCGCTAGGATTCGAACCTAGACAAAGTGCTCCAAAGGCACTTGACCTACCATTAGTCGACGGCCCAGTATCTCCACCTAGCGCCGACCTGGAATCGAGCGATCCTTCGCTTCGCTCAGGATTTCGGCACGCGTCTCCCGGCGTCGCATTCGCTCCGCCTCACGCCGCGTAAACGCCTCAACCTACCATTAGTCGACGGCCCAGTACTCACCTTCGCCCAGTGGATTGACGGTCTTTCACTGCCGGTTGTCGATTGGCTGGCGCGTCTAGTGTACCCAAGCCCGCAAAATCGGCAATCGGAAATCGTCAATCGAAAATCCTCTTCCAGTACTGCGGCCGGGTCAGCGTGACCGTCGCCTGCGCCGGAACTCCGTCTCCGGCGCAGCTTCCCTGCGGCTTTCTCCGCGGCCGCACGCGAGCTGAACAGTCCGTAAATGCCGAGCCAGAGCCGGACAACGAGGCATACAGCGCCCCATCCCGTTCGAGCACACGCTTGACCTCTCGCAATTCGGGATATTTCGGAAAGACGACGCTGTTCGAAGTCGTTTTCTATCCCGGTACGGACAAGGTCGAGAAGCGGGTTCTCGGCCCGGCCCCTGCCTCGCATGCCAGGGACACCGGATAAAGCCTTCCCAGTTTTGGGCTGGGAATCACCGCTCAGCCAAGCCGCACAAGCTACGGCTGAACTCGTTCATTCTATCGGAGGGTGCAGCAAGCCGTCAATTTCAGAGCCCTCGGCGTAACTGCGATGTCCCAATCCGCAAACGCCTGCGGCGTCGAAACCGCGATTTCCGGAGTCGCGATCACACATGGCATGGACGCCAAATCCGGCAAGGGATAAACTTCCTCCCCGCGCCCCACCCCCAGCACCGTCCCCCCAACCAGGAACAACGGCAGGTCCGACCCCACTTCCGCCGCGATCCGCAACCGCTCCGCGCCGCTGCAGTCGCTTCTTGAGCGCCCGCTCCACCGCCAGCAGAGTCGAAACCGCGTTCCCCGAAGCTCCACCCAAGCCACCCTGCACCGGCAGCCGCTTCTCAATTTCGATGACGACCCTGCCCTTTGCCTTGAGCGCAGCCATCGCGCGCTCTGCAATGCGGTAGCAGGTATTCGACTCGTCCCGCGGAACCCGTTCATCCTCGCAGCGAATCTCGATCCCTTTCCGCGCTCAACTTTCACCCGGATAACGTCATGCAGCGCGATCGTCTGGTAGATCGTGCGCAGATCGTGAAAGCCGTCCGGCCGCCGCGGCCCGATACACAAACCGAGATTGATCTTCGCGAAAGAATGAGTCGTGACCGTCATGGACGGTGATTCTAACTGGAGAAAGGAATTAAACGCAGCCATCCAGCAGATAAGGCGAGAACCATGGAGGGCAGGCCCCGATTCAAAACCGGCACTACCCCCGCCGCTTGTAGTAAATCGCAAACTCAAAGCCCGCATTCGCCGGGAACAGCTCCGCCACTTTCCGCAGCCGCTCAGCCATTGGCGCCGGAGCCAGCAGCGGATAGTCCCGTTCCCGCAGATCGTAGTAGTCCACGTCGAGATAGAGGGCAAGCAGATAGATCGAGATGGAGTCCGCAAACGTCGCCGAGAGATATTCGTTCTTATGCTTCTCGGCGTCGGGTCCCGGCCCGGTCGCCAGCTTCCGCGACTCCCAGGCATCGAGCGAAGTTTCGCCCGCGGACGTTGGCTTCCACCTGCTTCCACACCAGATCGGCAAACTCCTGCGAGACGCCGGCGCGCTCGACCACCGCGTGCCCTACGTTGATAAAGAATTCGAATGCCACCGAGAACTTGTCGTCCATCAGCCGGGTGGAGATGAACACGCACTGCGAATCGCCCAGGTTCAGATTGCGATGGCAGACCGCATTGTCGCTCAGCGCCACGTCGTAGCGGTCGGCAATGACCGTCTCGTCTCCCTGGTTCACGGTCAGCGGGACGAAGTAGTACGCCTTGCGTTCGAGGGCCGCGGCCGCCGCCCGCGGCACCGTCGCCACCATGCGCTCAAGATCGGTGGCGGAGATGGTGATCTCCCCGGAAACGGCATAGCAGATGCCGTTGGCAGCCTGTGAAACCGGGCTCTGGCGGACTACATCTGCCGGCGGGCGCGTAATGACCGGCGCTGCTTGCGACATGCAGGTATTGTAGCGCACAGTGGCGCAGCCTCCACCGCCGCGCAGCAGACCGGCGCTGACCGTCCGCCGGCCAAAGCCATCAAAGACAGCCCCTGAGGCGCTACAATTTCAGTGATGTTGGGCAACAGTTTCATTCACCGTCCTCATTGGTTTTGGATCCCGGTGCGGGTGCTGCTGGTCACACTCCTGCTCACCCTCATGGCCTTCGCGGTCAGCCTGTTTCTCGGAATCATCACCGCCGTGATCGTAGCCGAGGTCCGAAACACGCCTCCGGATCTGCGATTGGTTTACCGGCAGCTCGCGCCTTTCGTGGCCGGCCTGGTGGGCGTTTGTGCTCTGATCTATTCCGCTGCGTTGGAAGTGCAGCATTACCGCCAGATGAAAGCTCTATCGGGAATCGAGCGCGTGAGCTGAAGGCCGGTTCTGCCGCGCCACTTCGATTTAACGCGTCTCGTGCATGCATCCAGCCGAGCGGCCGACTCAGCGGCGAAGACGGCCCGAACCACGAGCTACAATCAATCCATGAAGGCGCGCCCGCGGAAGCCCCGCATCGCCATCCCGCTGCCGCACTCCGTCGACCGCGAGTATGCCGAGCGGGCCATTCCTCAATATGAAGAAGCGGTAAGGCTGGCGGGAGGCGAGCCCGTCCGCATTCCGCTCGATCAATCCGCCGATAAATTATTGGAGATGGTGGAAGGCTGCGATGGAGTGCTCCTGCCCGGCAGCAAAGCCGATATCGACCCGGACAAATATGGCGCCCCGCGCCACCCCAAGACCGAAGCAGCCGACTCCGCGCGTGACGATGTCGATGAACTGCTCCTGAAAGATGCCTATGAAACCCGTAAGCCGGTGCTCGGCATCTGCTTCGGTCTGCAGAGTCTGAACGTGTACCGCTCAGGAACTCTGGTGCAGCACCTCGAATCCGGGGTGAACCATGCCGCCGGACGAACCGTTCCGATTGCTCATGAGGTAGAGATTGATCGCCGTTCCCGGCTGGCGGAAATTCTGCACGCGGAGTCTGCCGCTGTCTCTCTCGCTGCCCCGGCGCAAGTCTCCGGCAATTTTCGCATTCCGGTGAATTCCAGTCATCATCAATCGGCAGAGACTGTCGGAAAAGACCTGCGGGTGGTCGCGCGTTGTCCCGATGATGACGCCATCGAAGCGCTAGAAGGTACGTCGCCAGATCATTTCGTGCTCGCGGTGCAATGGCATCCCGAGCGCTCGTACGACGACGGCCATTCACGCCAACTCTTTCGCGCGCTGGTTGAGGCAGCCGAGGCGCATCAAAAGCGGGCGGCGGACGACCGGTCCGAGCCGCTCTAGCCCGCGCTGCTCAACTTTGGGTTATTTTCTCGGCGTTCTCTTGCGGGGCACGGTCGCGTTCACTCTCTGCAGCAGCACGACTGCGTGTGCGATGGCCGCATTATCGGTCCCCATCCCCTCGGGAGTCTTGGCTTTAATCCCGACATAATCCGGAGGAATTCCAAGCAGCTTCGCAAGCTCTTCGCGGAGGGCTGTGGCGTGCGGCCCGATCTTCGGAGCCGCCAGAATCAGCGTCGAATCGACGTTCGCCACCGAATAGCCCGCCTCGCGTACTCGTTTCAAGGCTTCCTGCAGAAAGATCACTGAATCGGCGCCCTTCCACTGCGGGTCTGACGGTGAAAACAGCGAGCCGATGTCGGGTGCGGCAATCGCCCCCAGCAGCGCGTCGGTAACCGCGTGAAGCAGCACGTCCCCATCGGAATGGCCGCCCAGCCCCTTGGAATAGGGAATGGTCAGTCCGCCGATCTTCAGGGGTATTCCGCTCCTGAATTCGTGAGAATCCCAGCCGTATCCAATACGCATTGCAAGTTTCAAGCGTCCGTCCAGTTTTCGGATATTCGCGCCGCGAAGGTGGAGCTTACCTGGTCCTGAGCTTACCTGGTCCTGATTCCAGGACCTTCGTAAAAGAGTTCACTTACCGAGATAGAACTCGGCCAGTTCTAAGTCTGCCGGGGTTGTGATCTTGATATTACGCGGCGAGCCCATCACTACCGCTACCGCGTGTCCGGAACGTTCGGCCAGCGACGCCTCGTCGGTGCCCATGAAGCCGTCGGCGATGGCTTCGTCAAAGGCTTTCCTGATCACGTCGTAGCGAAAGCCTTGCGGTGTCTGCGCCATCACCACTTTTTCACGCGGAATCGTGGTCTTGATCAGGGCGCCCTCCGAAGTGCGCTCCACCTGCTTCACGGTATCGACGGCGGGCATTCCGGCAATGGCAGCGCCGTATTTCTGCGCCGCCTCAACCACTTCATGGATGATCTCGGGAGTTACAAAGGGCCGCACGGCATCGTGCACGAGTACCACATCCTCGCTCGCCGCCTTAATAGCCCGCAGGGCGTTCGCGACGGACTCCTGGCGATGCTCTCCTCCTTCGACCAGTTGCAGCTTCTTCCGCAGAATGTCTTTGCCGTCCTTCTCAAGACGTGCGCGCACGTTGGCAATCTCTCCCGAACGCAGCGCCACCCAGATTTCATCGACTTCGGACGCGGCGGCGAACTTGCGCAGGGTATGCAGCAGGATGGGAATGCCTCCCAGTTCGGTGAACTGTTTCGAGGGGGCGCCCTTCTTGGACTTCTCGCTCGGCGCAGAGGTCATGCGCGTGCCTAACCCCGCCGCCGGGATGATTGCGAACACTTTCATTGCGGGCTGTAAGTATAAGAGTCGCGCAGGGCGAGTTCAAATCACAGGACGCACTCTCCGGCTCCCCGTGCCAAAATCGTAGAGTGTCGCGCGCAGAACAACGCCTCCCGGCAACATCCTGGGAGGCGTCCCGAGCCCGATGATCTCTACCAGCAACCGCCTCTAGAATCCCGGCGCGAAAGTGTAACCGAGCGACACTCCAAAGCGGGCAGCATGTCCAGAAGCGAAATCCACATTGTTGTGAATGAAGTAGTAATGCGCTTCAGGACGAATAAATGCGTGTCCCCAGAAGTAGTAGCGCAGACCGGCGCCAACGTGACCCATGAAGTGATTGCTGCTCTGGTAGTCGGTGCAGCCGGTGAACCCGCAGCTGTAGTAGCCCTGGTAGTACCGAATGTTCTCGGCCCCGATTCCGCCCATCAGTTCAGCGGTGACGAACTTGTTGAGCCGCGGAGCGTAGATCCCGTTGAAATCGAACAACACCGGCCGGTACGGATAGACCGCACCCTGAAAGAACTCGTCATTGCGCGAGGCGCGCCATGCGACCTCGGCACCCACTCCAAGGCGGTGCCGGATCATAAAATCGGCGCTGAAGCTGGGATAGAGCCCGCCGCTCATCGACTGCGGAAAGTGGTCGCCAGTTGCGCTCGAGGCAGAGGGGGCGGTAAGAGTGCCAAAACCGATTGCGGCGTCAAATTCCTGGGCGTGGGCGTACCCCGCTCCCATACCGAGTGCACAGAAAATCGCGACCGCCACTAGCTTCTTCAAGGCAATCCTCCAAGGCTGAGTTACCCCGGTTTAGATGCTGGAGTCAGGTCGCCGGGCAGCTTAATTGTTCATAAAGTGTGTAGCGAAAGTAACTTGGCGGACCTGGCGGGGCTTGCCGGGGCGCCGCGGTCACGCAGGCTATCAGGGAACTGGCGAGGTACTTCGCTCCTCCAGGTAACGCCGTAAGGCATCGTCCCAGGAGGGCATGGTAATTCCATAGTCGTGCAAGCTGCGGGGAGAGAGCACCGAGTATTTAGGCCTTTCCGCAGGACGCACAAATTTATCGCTGGTAGTGGGCTTGACCTCAGTGGCCAGGTCTGCCTCGCTGACAATTTCCCGGGCGAATTCGAACCAGGTACACTCGCCCGAATTGGTGGCGTGGACAATCCCCTGGGCGCCTCTGCGGCACAGCTCCATGATGGCGCGCGCCAGATCAACGGAATAAGTCGGGGAACCACGCTGATCGTTGACCACATCAATCGCCGGACGGACCGCCGCCAGTTTCAGGATTGTGTCAGGAAAGCACTTGCCGCCCATACCAAATAGCCACGCAGTGCGCACGATGCAGGCCTGCGGCAGAATCTCGCTCACTTTCACTTCGCCATCGGCCTTGGAACGGCCGTAAACACTGCGCGGAGCGCGGGGAACGTCGATTTCATAGGGAAAAGTCCCGTTCCCATCGAAAACGTAATCGGTGCTGACGGTGAGCAATTTTGCGCCGGCCGCCTTGGCGGCCCGGGCAACATTCGCCGCGCCCTGGCAGTTCACATCGAAGGCCAGTTGCTGGTTCGATTCGCATCCGTCCACGTCGGTGTAGGCCGCGGCCAAAACGATCCACTCCGGGCGCGTACTCTCCACCGCCCGGCGCACCTGCGCCTCATCCCGAATGTCGGCATCTTTCGAGCCCAGGCCGGTAACCTGATCGTCTTTCCACTGCAGCGCCAGCGCCTGGCCTAGCAGTCCAGTTGCGCCAAAGATTGTGACTCTCATGAATTAGAAGAGTTGCTGCTGCAATACTACCGTGATCGCCGCGAGACGAAGGCGAGACTTCCGGACAAAAGAACGCCCGGATGTGAGATCCGGGCGTGTGATTTTGATCTTTCTACAGTCGATGCTTATCCAATGTGCTTGTCGAGCGCCTTCTGGATGGTCTCTTTGGGCACGTAGCCCACGATCTGCTCCTTCACTTGTCCACCTTTGAACACCAGCAGGGTCGGAATGCCACGAACCCCGTATCGCATAGGAGTGGCGCTGTTGCGGTCCACATCCATCTTGCCCACCTTTACCTTGCCCTGGTACTGGGTGGCGAGTTCATCCACGATCGGCGCTATGGCGCGACACGGCCCGCACCAGGCCGCCCAGAAGTCCACCAAAACAGGCTGGTCTGACTTCAGAACATCCTGGTCGAAATTAACATCGGTCACCTCAAAAATCTCTTTCGCTGCCATCGCTCCTCCGTTGGGTTTACTCCGGCTTGCTCGCCGCGTTTTTCATCCGCCTGCGGCCCCAAGCAGGGGCTCTTCAGCAGGCTCTATCCTAACATCTGTATTGGATGCTCGGCGGCGTGAGAAGTCGCAAGAGGGTTGCGACAGCGGGTACGGAAGTCGGTGGGCTGGTGGGGAGAGGAAGTGGCTAGTGGCTAGTGGCTAGGGGTCAGCAGCTCAGGTCAGTCAAGGTCAGTGGGAGCGCGTAGGTTCCAGTCTGCAGTCGGCAGCGGCTCTGCCCAAGCCCTTCGAGACGATCAAGGGTACGTGCAGCGAACCACTAGAAACTGGCAACTAGCCACTAGCCACTCAAAATTAAAAGCGTCCTGAACCTAAGTTCAGGACGCCTTGGCAGCCCTCCCCCAGAACTGCCAAACCACGAGTTGGATACTAAGTCTGGCCCGCAAAACTGTAAATGGCCCGTAGGTAATTGCAGTACTCCACGGGAGTAACGGACGGACGTAACGTCTGCAGATGTCCCGAAGCATTACTCATGCGCTTGCAATTTTTGGAAATTGAGAAAAGAAGCAGCCCGTCGGCAGCAGAATGGGGCATGCGGCCGCGCTACTTGGGGAGCTTTACTCGGACGTCTTTTCCCAGGTTTGGCCGCCGTCACCAGTGATCCAGATTTCGCGGTTGGCGGTGAACAGCTTGCCATGGCGGGCATCGGGGAAGTCGAGATGATTGATGTCCGCGGTAAGCAGGACCCCCTCGCACTTGGGCGCGATCTCCTTCCAGTGCTGCCCCGCGTCAGACGAGTGATACAGAACTCCAGCCGGTCCACCCAGCCACAAATCGGGCCCCTGAGCAGAAAGTGCGCGCCAGTGGATGTTGCCGCCGGGGTTCACCGCCGGTTGCCAGCTTCCACCATTGTCCGCCGAGTGCAGTAGCGCTCCTTCGGGAGAAAGCTTCCAACGCATTCCGGCCATGCTGGATGCCCCGAGGCGGACTTTCCGCTTTGCCAGCGACCGCGATGCCGTCATGTCGCTCTCGTTGGCGATGTCGACCGTGACTTCCTTTGTGGAACTCGGCGTACTCGTTGCCACCTTGTTCAAGCCATTCGTATTCGCGATCTTAGAAGGTGCTTCGGCCTGGGGGACTGCAGCGACGGTGACAGTTTCGCTGGCAGCCGCAGGCGCGTTGCCTCCCGCTCCTGCGGACTGCTTCTGGTCCTCTACCGGTTCGGAAGGAACGGGAGCGGTTGAGACCGTGACCGCAGAAGGCGGAGGTGGCGGCGGTGCTGGGAGCACACTGGCCTTGCCCTCATTTCTTGCCTGTAGAGGCGGTCCTTCCCCGCCAAAGCCTGACCCGGAAACCGTGCCGCGTGATCTCGCCATGCCCTCGTCTGCATTGGCACGGCTGTCGTAACCGGGCGTCTTCTTCAAGAACGCCTCAGTCCGAGATTGCTGTGCACGTTCGGGCGTTCGCGAACTCGCCGCAGCCTGCGCTTGAGGCTTACCGGCAGAAGGCTCGCTGTCTTTCGCTGCGACAGACGGTGCCGCGGGCAGGCTCTGAATTCGATCGGCAGTAAATTTCTCCGCGTTGGGCGGCGCCGCTTCTGGTGTTTTTTTGGATTCAATCGCGTAAGGCGCCATCTCCCCCGGGCGTTTATGTGCGGTTTGGAATACCAAGGCCACCGTTCCAACCACAATCACTCCCGCCGCCACGGCTCCCCAGCGCCACGCCCCGCCAAGCCAGCCAATACGGGGAGAGCGTGACACCGGCACCGCAGCTGCCGCCACAACCCCAGCCGCTGCCGCAACCGCAACTGCTTGCTCCTCTGGCAGTTCAGGCGCGGAAAGCGAAACGATTTCCCGGCACTCCGCACAACGCGACAGGTGTTCCAGCACACGACCGCGCTCGCCTTCAGGCAGGGAGTTCTCTACCAGCCCGTTCAGGAGATCGGGGTCGGGATGCGCTGCTGCGTCCTGCATCGCCCGTAGGCGCTCACTCACGATATGTGGAAGTTGTTCCATCAACTTGCGTTACCACGTGTCTTACTCCGGAGCTCCGCACCCTCATTCGACTACCCATCTCCTGCTCCGGCTTCGGCTTCCTTCTCTGAGAACGGTTGAGTTTCCACTTTTTGCGCCAGCCGGTTGCGGATATCTACCTGCAAATCACGCACATCCAGATCGAGCGCCTCTTCCGCCTGGCGGCGGCTCATGCCCTGCTGCACCAGCGTCGCAAGAATCTGCTTCCGCAGCCCTTTCGCCAACTTATCGAGGCGGCGGCTGATGGTGGATTCATGTACCGAAAGCGACCGGGCGATCGCAGCCAGTGTGCGGCCATCCAGATAATAAGACGCCAGCAGATAACGATCTTCCGGCGGCAAAGCCCCCAACGCTCCATCGGTCGCTGCCGTAAGCCGGGAATCCACCGCAACCGAAGGCTCAGGATCGGGGGCGGCAAACTGGGCTCCCTCCTCCGATTCTTCGTCGAGACTCACCAGCCGGCGCTGCTTGCGGTAGCGATTTACGAACTCCTGTGCTAGAACAGTTCGTAGCCAGCCTTCGAGCGACCCGCGACCGGTATAGGACGCCAGCTTCGAGACCCGACGCCCATCGCGAACGGTTGTGCCATATAGATCGGCATACAACGCGTCCGCCAGTTCCCGGCCGGCCGAGCTTTCTTTGGCCACGTAATTTGCCGCGGTATAGAGCTTCTCGCGGAAGCGCGCCATGAAGTCCTGCCAGGCGCGCTCATTGCCCGCGGCACAGGCGCGGGCGAGAACCAGGTCTTCCACATGCAGGCTGGCATAAAGATCGCAAATCTGCTGGTGTCCCGCGCCGGCTGCCTGCTTCTCGGCAATCCCTTTGAGAATGCCGCTGAACTGCTCCTGAGAAATTTCGTACCTGGCGCAGTTCGACCCCTGGTAAAGAGAGGAAATCGTCGCTGCCAGTGCGGCGGAAATCTCCACGACGGTTTCGGCGCTGTCATCCATTAGGGCGCGATCCGAGGACCCCATTCAGATACGGCGATGCTATCAATTTTTGGGATGCAAGAAGCGGGAATTTTGCCGTTCCACGATCAGTCAGGGCGAAAGAGACACCCCGGAGTGACGGTTGCGAGCCGCGTCCGGGGTGCCTTGAAGTCATCCCGAAGCGAAAGAGGGTGCGGAGGAGCACCCCTGCGCGCCGCCTCAGCTCTTGGCGCTGGTGCTGTCCGCATTCGGCTGCATGAATCCCGCCGTTGCCAGCACCGTGGCTGCAAACTCAACGCTTTGCTGGTCATAGACGGCGAAGTCGGCGACCGATGACGCCTGGAAGCCTTTTCTGCAGACCTGCAATACTCCAAGCACCTGCCGGTTGTCGCCCATGATGGGGGTGGAGATCAGCTTCTGGATTTGCGATGCCGCCTGCCCTGGATCTTCTTTTTTCTTGTTCTCCAGCTTTACCGTCTCAAACACGCTGGCGTGCTTCACCTTGGTGAAGTTATTGAACATCTCCGATTTCCGGCTCGAGGCTGTGTGTGCTGCCACCGTAGCTCCCGAGAGCGGAATAGAACCGGCGCTCTTGAGTTCCGCCGGATGCAGAAATCTGAGCAGACCCTTCTCCAGTCGCAGCAGCGAAACTTCCGTGGTGGCGACGTGAAGCAGGCCCGCCAGTTTAGCGCAGAACGCATCCGCATCCAGAGTGTTGTCGGCCAGCGCAGATAGTGGATCTAGAGTAGTTGCGGCGGCAGTTCCTTCGCCTGTAGATGTTGGTTGGTTCGCCATCGCGGTTCAGTTCCCAGCCATGATGCTGATACGTGATGGTCACCTGCATCAAGTTACGAAGGTTCCTGAACAGCGCGCCGCCACGTTTCGAGCGTGGCGCCAGATTTCTCAGCGGCCCGCAGGCTTAGTGGCAGGGGCAGACATGCCCCCGATGATCTGCCATCCTTCGGGAGTCCGAATCCACGTATGAGTGATTTTGGTATTGTCCGGTTCGCCCCGGTCTTGCTTGTCCACCCATAAATCGGTCATCCAGTAGTGAGTGATCACCACATCGCCAGTTGCCTGGCTTGCGGCCGGCGTCAGCGTGTAGGACTTGAGCCGCAGCCCCTTGTCGGTGAACTTCTTGATCCAGTCGGTAATGTGGTCTTTCCGCGCGGGTTCCGCACTCGAAGACGGCCACCCTACAAAATCGCGGTGCCAGAGACTTCGATATCCCTCCAAATCGAGGGCCTTCACATATTCCCAATAAGCGTGCTCCAGTTTCCAGACTTCCTGTTCCTCAGCGGACTGCTGGCTGAATGCGGGGACAGCCGACAGCACCGCCACACAAAGCACAATCGCCGGGATGATGAAGCGGTTCAGCATGGTTTAATCCCCCAGCTTGAAGTCACCGGGGTGGCGAGAGCAAGAGACAAGAACACCTTCGGACCTCGCGCTCCTTATTCCGGGCGGTCTCTGTTGTTGCAGAGATAGCAAACCAACGCCCTCTGCGCTGAACCCCGGCGGCCTTACTCTTTACTCCTTGCCCATTTTCGCGCTCTTGCCTGGCTTGCTCTTGAGTTCGACCAGGATCAGATCCATTCCGGTGTCGCCGGTGTTTTCCGGAAGATGAACCGTGTGTGGAGTGAACAACGCACTACCAGCTTTGGAAGTAGTTTTTTGCTTCTTTCCGTCGGGAAAGGTGAACTCATTGGTGGAGTCGGTGAGAAATACTGCCACTGCATCTGGATGGCTGTGCATGACCGACTTCTCATGCGGACCGTAGTGCACTTTCAGAACCCGCACCTGGTCGTTTTCGCTGATTACGGTGTAGTGCTTGGGATCGACCTTGGTGGCATCCTGGGCCAAGAGCAGTGGAGCCAGACAAAGTCCGGACAACAGGCAACAAAGTGCCAAGTGCACGCGCATATCGATCTCCTGGACGGTGGAAGTTTGTTGGGAAAGGCAGCCAACAGTACTCCGGCCGGGGGAGGGTGTCAATTAGCCTGGGATCAATCAACCCGTGTCAATCAATCGGATGCAATCAGGCGAACGCGCGGATCTCTAGCCCTTAGTCAGCGGATACTGCTTCTCGCGCCAGCCCCGGATCCCGCCATCCATCGAGATCACATCGGTGTAGCCCATCTTCTGCAGGTTGTCGGCAACCATGGCGGAGCGGTAGCCGCCTCCGCAATAGAGAACCAGCGGAGCATTCAGATCCGGTACTCGCTCTTCGACATCGCGCTCGATGATTCCTTTGCTGAGGTGAATGGCTCCCGGAAGGTGGTCCTTGGCATATTCGTGGTCTTCGCGCACATCCACCAGGGTGAATTTGTCGCCGCGGTCGAGCCTGGCTTTTACCTCGTCCACCGTAATTTCGCGTACCCGTTGCTTGGCATCGTTCACGATCTGCAGAAAGCGGGGGGAATGCTGGTGCGCCATAGAGCCTCCGAAAATCCAAGACAGCGATTGATCCGATCGCCTTCGATTTTACAGAATCTCTGATTCCGGAAATCCTGATGGCGCCGCCTCACCAGACGCCGGCATCGATCGAAAACTATCAATCTCCGGCGCGCGCCGACCAGGCTTGCGGAGTGGTTCGGGTGACTTCGACCAGCCTGCCCTGCTCGAGTTTGAGCAGGATGTCGCAACTCTTGAGGGTATTCAGACGGTGGGCAATCATGAACGTCGTGCGGCCTCGCATCAGCTCTTCAGTGGCCTGCATGATGGCGGCTTCGGTTTGAACGTCCACCGAACTGGTTGGCTCATCCAGAATCAGGATCGGGCTGTCGCGCAGGAATGCCCGCGCCAATGAGATGCGCTGCCGCTCTCCGCCGGAAAGCCGTGCGCCGCGCTCCCCGGCGCTGGTCTCGTAGCCTTGCGGAAGCCCGAGAATGAACTCATGAGAACTGGCGGCCTTGGCGGCGGCCACGATTTCGTCATCGCAGGCGGCGGGCTTGCCATATGCAATATTTTCCGCAATGCTCGCGGCAAACAGTACCGGCTCCTGCAGTACAACGGCGAACTGGCGCCGCAGATCCGCCACCCGGTACTCGCGAATGTCCACTCCGTCGAGAAGCACTTGGCCGTCGCTACAGTCGTAGAAGCGCATCAGCAGGTTCAGCAGGGTGGTCTTGCCCGCCCCGGTGCTACCCACAATGCCGACCCTGGCCCCGGCGGGCACGCTGAACGAAATGTTGTGCAGTCCGTGGGCGCTTCCTTCGTAAAGGAACGACGCGTTACGGAATTCGAAGTCGCCCCGCACTCTCGCAACCGGCAGGGCATTCGGGCTTTCCGCAATTTCCGGGGCCTGGTCGAGTAGAACGAACGTTCGTTCCAGGCTGGCCAGCCAGGCCTGTAAATCGGTCACCTTGGTGCTGAGGAGCTGCAACGGCTGGTACATCTGCGCGATGTAAGCCATCACTACCAGCAGTGAGCCGATGGTGAGCAGGTGCCCCCGCACGTGCTGCACTCCGATGTAGAGAACTGCGGCGGTGCCTCCGGCGATGGTTAACCCGATCAGCAGATTGAACAGTGCCTGGCGGATAGCCAGCTTCAACTGCTGTGACATGCGCTTGCTGGAATGCCGGATGAAGCGCTCGTGCTCCCGCACTTCCTGGCCAAAGGCTTTGATCACCCGAATCGAACCCAGTACCTCCTGGATCACCGAAAGCGCCGAGCTGTCGAGGTCCTTGATCTCTCGCGACCGCTGGCGCATTACCCGGCTGCAACCAGCCGAGAGCAGGAACAGCACCGGAGTGATGGCCAGGGCTACTCCGGCAAGCGCCAGATCGATACGGGCGGTTACGTAGATCATTCCGACTAGCGTGGCCAGGGCGGTGAACAGAGGAATTACACCCTGGATCGCGATGTATTGGATCGACGGCGCGTCGTGTTGAATGCGATACACCGAGTCATGCGACCCGTAGCGGTCATGAAATACCAGCGGCAGCCTCTGAACATGGTTGAGCAATTGGGCGCGGAAGTCCCACACCAGCTTTTCTCCGGCATAGGTTTGCAGCCACCACGACGCCAGCCCCTGAAGATTCACCACCACGGCAATCACGATCAGAAGCGTGATGGAAAATCCCAATGCCGCCATGCGGGGATGGCTCATGCCGGGAATCACGTCGCGCAGAAGATCGGGCAGGGGTTGCTGGCCCACCACACTGTCCACCGCAATCTTCAGCGGAAGCGGGTAGAGCAGAGTCAACGGCAGGGAGAGCAAGCTGAGCAGGGCAATGCCGGCGAGGTGCGGCCAGCAACGCCTCGACTGCGCCAGCACACGCAGGTAGATGGAATACTGCTTTACGCGAAGGTCTGCCACTTCAATAGAGCTGATTCAGCTCGTCGTTGGGCAAACAATACTGGGGGAACTTAGCTCAAGCAATCGGAATCGTAAGCAGGGGCGGCGTGCCGGAAACTTTGGTCATGGGATTCGATGAGCGCGCGCGACGAGCCTCGAACCCGCCCCGAAGATCACACAGCGCGAGGCCCTTCAGCAGCGGCTCCCACTCTTTACATTGTTTCCGCTTTGGGACTACGCATTCGTTTCTGCTCAACTAAAGTATCGGGAAAAGCTAATCGGTGCACCATGACTGCTCGATCACCATCTGACAAGCAAATAGTTCAGATGGCAGGTCGTGTGGAATGTTGTTGCGGAACGAAGTTTTAGCCAGTCTTCTTCTAGCCTCCTTACCCCTTTTCGCGCAGATGCCGAACGGCTTAGCAAGACTCAGCTCGGGAAGAGACCCGGGCCTGGATCACTTGATTCTGACGGGAAGAGCTGTGACCGACGACGGATCTCCGGTCCCCCAACGCATTGAAATCGTGGCGCAATGTAGCGGCTATACATACAGCGGGGGATACACCGACCCCAAGGGTGGCTTCAGCTTTGACCTTTATAGTCCGGCTCCCGCTGTGCTCGGCACTGGTGTCGCCCAGAGCTCGCCTTTCGGTAATGGATCAACCTCCCCGGATGATCCTCAGGACTGTGAACTCTGGGCGCGCGCCGCCGGCTACAAGTCTTCGAGAGTGGGGTTATGGGGCATCGGCTCTGAAACCATGGTGAACGTCGGGACCGTTGTGCTGCACAGTGCGATTCCAGGGGCCGGATTCATGATTAGTGCGACCACTGCGGCTGCCCCCAAAGACGCGCAAAAGGCCTTTCGAAAAGGAGAAGAGGAGGCGCGCAAGGGCAAGCTGGCGGCTGCCTACGAGAAATTCAAGAGTGCGGTTTCAAGTTATCCGCGTTTTGCATTGGCGTGGATAGCCTTGGGTCGCCTGCAGATCCAGCAGCAGAACTATCTCGGCGCGCAGGAATCCTTTCAGAAAGCGGTGGATGCAGACTCCCGCGTCGTTACTCCGTATCAGGAGTTGTCTTTGCTGGCACTGAAGCAGCAGCAATGGCAGCAACTCGACGCGAACACCGGTCGCCTTCTCGCAATCGATCCGGTGAGCTACCCGCAATACTGGTTTCTCAATGCGGTTGCAAAGTACAACCTGCACCAGTTTGATGAAGCGGAGAAATCCGTGCTGCGCGCCATCACTCTCGATACCAAACATGCGCTGCCAGAGACGGAGTACCTGCTGTCAGCAGTGCTGGGCGTAAAGAAGCAATATGACGGCGCGATCCTCCATCTCCGGAACTACATTCAGCGCAATCCCGACGCTTCCAATATCGCTGGAGCGCGCAAGCAACTTGCCGAGCTTGAACAGCGAGTCGGCAGCCGGGTCAAACAGTAGACTTGCTCCGCCCTCTGGCTTGCTCAGGTCTATACAGCCCGCAACTCCGCAACTTAAAGAATTCACCGGATGCGAAAGCCCGGCCCCGGCTTGAGACAATAAAACTATTCCAAAGAGAAAGAGGTACTGCGATGGCCCAGGAAAACCTTACTGGATTAAGCGTGGCAATCTTGGCTACAGACGGAGTGGAAGAAGCTGAGCTGACGGAACCCCGCAAAGCGCTCGACGCGGCCGGCGCAAAAACGACTCTGATCGCTCCCAAGTCAGGCAAGATTCAGGCAATGAAGCATGACAGCAAGACGAACCAATATGACGTGGACACCACTCTGGACAAGGCAAAGCCGGAACAGTTCGACGCAGTATTACTCCCGGGCGGAGCTTTAAACGCGGACGCGTTGCGAGTGGAAAAGTCCGCACAGGAATTCGTGCGGGCCGCCGAGCAGGCAGGCAAGCCCATCGCCGTCATCTGCCACGGCCCCTGGCTGCTGATCTCTGCCGGCCTCGCCAAGGGACGCACTCTCACCAGCTATCACACCATTCAAGACGACATCCGCAACGCCGGTGGAAACTGGGAAGATAAGGAAGTGGTCCGCGACCGCAACTGGGTAAGCAGCCGGCAGCCGACCGACATTCCTGCTTTCAATCGCGAAGCCATCAATCTGTTCAGCGAGCGGGCAAAGCAGACCACGAAAGCAGCGTAAACCGCGACAGCGCAACCCGTTTGTAATCAACCCTCCGCTCTGTCATCTCGACCGCAGCAGATCATCGCGAAAGCGATGATCTGCGAAGTGGAGAGACTTGCTGTCCCAACGTTACCGCTCAAGAAAAACGCTGACACTCGATTTTGTCTTCCCCTCTATCCAGCCGCCAATGGCCCGGTGTTAGACTCCATTTTTCACCATTCAACCTACATTATGGGCGACACTGATTTGTGCTTCCTCTCCGCCGGTGAAATGGCGGAGCGGGTCCGCAGCAAGCAAGTCTCTCCTTCTGAGCTGATACGGGCCCACCTTCAGCAAATCGAAAGGCTTAACCCAAAGCTCAATGCCTTCGTCCAGATAGATGTGGAAGGAGCGCTGCGACACGCCCGCGCCGCCGAGTCGCTGATCGCGTCGGCGGCAATGCTGGCCCTCTCTGCGGCGTCCCGCTTAGCATCAAGAGCTCCATCGAAGTAGCAGGACTGCGCTGCGAAGCTGGAACACGTCTGCGCGCGGGAGTGGTAGCCGGCCAGGATGCTCCGCTGGTTTCCCGGGTACGCGCGGCGGGGGCCACTATTCTAGGCACAACCAACTCTCCCGAACTGCTCATGGCCTGGGAAACCGACAATCTCCTCTACGGACGCACCAACAATCCCTGGGACCTGTCGCGAACCCCGGGTGGATCGAGTGGTGGCGAGGCCGCCGCGATTGCCTCCGGATGTTCTGCCGGAGGCGTGGGCAGCGATGGCGGTGGCTCGATACGGGTTCCGGCCCACTTCAGCGGAATTTGCGGATTGAAACCGACTCCCGGCCGCATTCCAGCCACGGGACATTTTCCCGTCTCCGCCGGCCCCTTTGCCTTGCTCGGGGTAGTCGGCCCCATGGCCCGTACTGTCTCGGATCTGAAGCTCCTCTTCGAAGTGATGCAGGGTTTGGATTACGGAGACGCCGCCGCAGCGCCAGTGCGCGTGCAATGGCCCTCAGGCTCGGAGCTCAAGCGACTGCGCATCGGCTATTTCGAAGAGGATGGCCGTACTCCCGTCACCTCGGAAACCCGGGCGGCGGTGAACACCGCGGTCGAGGCCCTGCGGCACGTCGGGTTTACCGTTGAGCCATTTCGACCCGACGGATTGGAAAAGGCCCGGCAACTCTGGTGGCAGTTCTTTGGAATTGCGGGTGGCATGTTATTGCGGCCCATGACCGAAGGCCGCGAAGACGAATTGAGCCCTCTACTGAAGCAATTCCTGGGCTGGGTTGCCGCAGAATCTCCTCATACCGGGCAGAGCCTGCTCGATACCTGGGTCGAGCGTGACCTTCTCCGCATGAAAATATTTGCCCAGATGCAGCAGTACCCGGTTCTGCTTTGCCCAGTCGCAGCCGTCCCGGCATTCCGCCATGGCGAGCGCCATTGGCAAATTGACGGCAAGATTGTGGATTACCTCGATGCCTGGAGTTACACCGAGTGGTTCAACCTGCTCGGCACACCCGCCGTCGCAGTGCCTGTGGGTCGCTCGAAAGAAGGATTGCCGATCGGCGTGCAGATCTCCGCACGCCCCTGGCAAGAAGAAATTGTATTGAGCATCGCCGAGGTGCTGCAAAAGGAATGTGGCGGCTGGGTAAAACCGCCAAGCCTCTGATTGTGCAATGGTTGAAATGGCGTCCTAGTATTTTTCTACTATTTCGGCAGGAACGCCGTCGGGAGTAGCCTGTTGCCCACCTGATCTTCAGCGTCGGCCGCGCAGTGGGAGCGAGCCGCCGCAACTACTTGCGATCCGCAAATGTCATTCAACAAAGGATTCTTTCGCCGCTCATTCTTCTGGCTAGTAATCTTTCTATTTGCATCCGCGGCCTACCTTTACGCTTTCCCCCAACCCAATCTGGTTTACCCAGTAATTGTGCTGCTGCACGCATTCGGCGGCGTGGTGGCCACCGTGATGCTCCTGATCTACCTTGCCGGGCTATGGCGAAATGGCACCTGGACCGCCCGCGCCGGCTGGCTGCTCCTGCTCCCCGGCGGAATTCTCGGCGGGGTGCTGATCTACACCGGAACTCCTCGTTCCGACTGGAACTGGCTCTATATTCATATTGTTCTGTGCCTGGCCGGTGGCGGACTGCTTTTCGCCGACTGGGCCGGGAAGCGTGGTTGGCTGGCCGGAGGCGTGGTCCGGACCCTCGCCCGTTGTGCCGCCTGCCTCATCGTGGTGGCCGGATTGAGCGCCGGCGCCTGGTACATGCGCAATTCCCGCTGGGTCAGCAGTCTGCTGATCGAGAATCCTTCCGAGCCACCCGCCACCATGAACGGCGAAGGCGACGGCCCCAACGGACACTTCTTCCCCAGCTCGGCTCAGGTTTACGGCGGACAGAAAATTCCCAGCAAGTTTTTCATGGAATCCGATTCCTGCAAGCGCTGCCACGAAGACATCTACAACGAGTGGTTCAGCTCGGCCCATCATTTCTCATCTTTCAACAACCAGTGGTATCGCAAGGCCATTGAGTACATGCAAGACACGGTCGGCACCCGCCCTTCTAAGTGGTGCGGCGGATGCCACGACCCGGCGGTGCTCTACAGCGGGCTGATGGACACGCCCGATTAAGAAGATCATTCACCGTCCAGAGTCGCAGGCCGGCCTGGGCTGCATGATGTGCCACTCCATCGCGAAAGTGAAAAGCACCATGGGACAGGCCGATTTCTATCTGGAATATCCCAAGCTGCACGCGCTTGCCGCCACCAAGAATCCGGTGATGCGGGTTTTGCACGATTTCCTGGTAAAACTAAATCCCGAACCCCACCGCCGCGTGTTCCTGAAGCCGTTCATGCGCGACCAAACCGCTGAATTCTGCTCCACCTGCCACAAGGTCCACCTTGACGTGCCCGTGAACCACTATCGCTGGATTCGCGGTTTCAATGAATACGACAACTGGCAGGCCAGCGGAGTCTCCGGCCAGGGCGCTCGTTCCTTCTACTATCCGCCCAAGCCCATGCAGTGCGCCGACTGCCACATGCCGCTGACTCCCTCGAAGGACATGGGCAATACCCACGGGTTTGTGCACTCGCACCGTTTCCCGGCCGCCAACACCGCAGTTCCGACCGCCAACGACGACGCGCAGCAGCTCAAGATCACAGAAAACTTTCTGAAGAACGACATCCTGAGCGTCGATATCTTCGCCATGTCTCCGGCGCGTGCCGAAACCGCGAAAGCCGGCGGATATAACCAGTCGGAACTCTCCACTACCTTTGCCGTCGGCGAGGAATCAGAATCCAAGATCACTCCCGCGACAACCGGAGAAGTAGCGCCGGTCACCGCTCCCCTGAACCGTGTGCAGCCTGTAGTTCGGCGCGGCGATACCGTGCTGGTGGATGTCGTCGTGCGCACCAAGAAGATCGGGCACTTTTTCCCCGGCGGCACCGTCGACGCCTACGACACCTGGGTCGAGTTGAAGGGCACCGACGACAAGGGCCAGACCATGTTCTGGAGCGGCGAGGTCGAAGACAACGGTAAAGGACCGGTCGAGCCGGGAGCCCACTTCTACAAATCACTGCAAGTCGATGGTCACGGCAATCCCATCAACAAACGCAACGCATGGGCCACCCGCTCGGTGGTGTATGTGCACCTGATCCCTCCCGGAGCGGCAGACACCGTCCACTACCGCATGCACATTCCCGAGAACGTCGGCAACAAGATCACTCTGCATGCCCGCCTGTGCTACCGCAAGTTTGCCTGGTGGAACACGCAGTTCGCCTTCGCCGGCGTTCCTGATCCGAATCAAAAAGACGTCCAGACCGCTCCCGGTTACGACGATACGAAGTTCGTCTTCACCGGAGCGCTCAACGATGTCTCTGCCAAAGAAAAGAAGATTCCGAATCTGCCCATCGTGGCCCTGGCCGAGAACGAAGTGACTTTGAGCGTGCTGCCGCACGGCGCTCCCGAACCCCAACCGAAAGTCGCTCTCGACGCCGGCGACTGGCAGCGCTGGAACGACTATGGCATCGGGCTCCTGTTGCAGGGAGACCTGAAGGGCGCGCAGGCCGCGTTCCAGAAAGTCACCGAAGTTGCGCCCAACAACCCCGACGGCTGGGTCAACATCGGCCGTGCCGCCGTGCAGGAGGGCGATCTGCCCCGCGCGACCACGGTGTTACAGAAGGCCCTCGCCCTCAGCCCGAATCTGGCCCGGGCTCATTACTTCTACTCGCGGGTGCTGCGCAGTGAAGGCCGCTATGACGAAGCGGCGCAGAATCTGCAAATCGTGCTCGCTCAATATCCGCGAGACCGCGTCGCCCTGAACGATCTGGGACGCATTTACTTCCTTCAACGCAAATACGCCGGGGCGGTGAAAGTGCTCGACCGGGTCTTGGACGTCGATCCCGAGGATCTGCAGGCCCACTACAACCTCATGCTCTGTTTCAACGGACTGGGCGACGAGAAGCAGGCGCACGAGCACGAAGTGCGGTATCTGCGCTTCAAGGCCAACGAAGCGGCGCAGACCATCACCGGTCCCTATCGCATGACGCATCCCGACGACAATAACGAACGCCAGGCGATCCACGAGCACGTGTCGGTACCGCTGCCGATTCTGCAAACCAAAGTTGCAACCAAACATCACCCGCGGAACGTTGTGACCACGGTGGCCGGCGGGTCGAAATGAATTTATTTCTGGGACGGCAAACGATGTTGAGATTGGTACCAGCCTGTGTCCGCACTTATGCCCTGCTGTGCAAGCGATGCTGTTCCGTCGCGTTGATGTTTGTCCTCTTCTCTCCCTTGTCCGCGGGGGCCGGGCAGATCACCTTTCGTGACATTACCGCACAGTCCGGCATTCACTTCACGCACAACAATGCCGCCTTCGGAAAAAAGTATCTGCCCGAGACCATGGGCCCGGGCTGCGCCTTCATTGATTACGACGGCGACGGCTGGCAAGACATCCTGATCGTCAACGGCGAAGACTGGCCCGGGCACAAGCGCGCCGTCACCACCCTCAAGCTCTATCGCAACGACCACAACGGCAAATTCACCGATGTCACCCGCAAGGCTGGACTGGCGGTCTCGCATGTTCGGCCTGGGCATCGCCATCGGCGACTACGACAACGACGGCCACGACGATATCTTCATCAGCGCCCTCGGGCAAAGCCATCTGTTTCACAACAACGGCAACGGCACCTTCACCGATGTGACCAAGGCCGCCGGATTGTGGGGACCCAACGAGTTCTCCACCAGCGCCGCCTGGGTAGACTACGATCACGACGGCAAGCTCGACCTGGTAGTCGCGAATTACGTGCAGTGGTCCATCAAGGGCGACCTGTTCTGCACCATCGACGGCGCGAAGAAGTCGTATTGCACTCCTGAATCCTACAAGGGAGCCTCCGCCCGGCTTTGGCACAACCTCGGCAACGGCAAGTTTGAAGACGCTACCCAGAAAGCCAAGTTCTACGATCCCGATTCAAAGAGCCTGGGAATCGCCATCCTCGACTACAACAATGACGGCTGGCCCGACATCCTGCTGGCCAATGACACCCAGCCCAACAAGCTGTATGAGAACCAGAAGAACGGCACCTTTGCAGAGAAGGGTGTTTCCGCCGGCATCGGCTTCAGTGAAGATGGCGTGGCCCGCGCCGGCATGGGCGTGGACGCCGCCGACTACGACCGCTCCGGTCATGCCAGCATCATCATCACCAATTTCGCCAATCAGATGATTTCGCTCTACCACAACGAAGGGAATGGACTGTTTGTCGATGAAGCGCCGCGCTCCGAGATCGGCCGCGACAGCCTGGTCACGCTCGGGTTTGGCTGTTTCTTCCTCGACTATGACAACGACGGCTGGCCCGATATTTTCATCGCCGACGGCCATATCGAAGATCAGATCGAAACCGTGCAGAAGCGCGTCAAGTTCGCCGAGCCTCCCCACATGTTCCGCAATCTCGGAAAAGGGAATTTCAAAGAAGTCGCGGCCACCCTGGGACCGGAGTTCGCCAGCCCGAAAGTGGCGCGGGGAGCGGCTTACGGCGACATTGATAACGACGGCGCTCTCGACATCCTGGTCACCACCAACGGCGGCCGGGTGTACCTCTTCCACAATGAGGGGATGACCAATCACAGCCTGCGCATCAAGCTCGCCGGTTCGAAATCGAACCGCGACGGCATTGGCGCCGTGGTCCGCGTCACCTCCGGCAATAACAAAGACAAGCAGTGGAAGATGTTGCGCAGCGGCTCCAGCTACTTGTCGCAGAACGAACTCATGCTGACCTTCGGACTCGGCGCAGCCACCAAGGCCGATGCCGTAGAAGTGCAGTGGCCGAGCGGCCAGGTGGACAAACTCTCCAATCTCCCCGCAGGTCAGCTAGTCACCATTCAGGAAGGTAAGGGCATGGTGGCATCGAAGGCCTACGAAAAGCCGCCGGAATATTTCGCGAAGAAGTAAACTCAGCAACCCGCATCACGCAGCCGGTCAAAATGGCATCCAGCAGCTGAAAAGAAATGAGCGACTCACAAGCCTCTGTGTTCCTCTGTGACCCTGTGGTTAACTGTGTTCCTCTGTGACCTCTGTGGTTAAATGTGTTCCTCCGTGACTCTGTGGTTAAATTCATACTTCTATGACTCGCCGGCTCTCGCTCGTCTCCTCCGGTCTGCTTCTCGCAGCGCTGGGCATCTTCGCCGCCGCTCCTCAAAAATCAAAGCCCCAGGACAAAGTTGCCGAGGCCGCCCGGCTCAACAACATCGGCGCAGCCTACATGAACCAGCAGCTCTTCGAGAAGGCGCTGAAGGCCTTTCAGCAGGCCCAGGCGCTTGACCCCAAGCTGACCGTCGCCAGTCTGAATCAAGGCATCGCGCTGCTCAACCTCGGCAGAGTCGAGCCTGCGAAGAAGTTGCTGGAAGACGCGGTGAAGCAGAATCCTGACGATCCCAACGCCTGGTACAACCTCGGCTTGCTGGAGAAAAATTCGAGCGACGCGGATGCCGCAGTCGAAGCCTTCCACCACGTTACCGAGATCGACCCAAATGACGCCGACGCCTGGTACTTCCTCGGCACCACCTATGCCCAGCTGAAGCAGTATCCGCAAGCGATTGAGGCCTTCCAACACGCCGTCAAGCTGAACCCGCTGCACGCCTCGGCAGAATTTGGGATGTCGCGCGCCTACCAGCAATCCGGAGACACCGCCACAGCCCGCGAGCACTTAAAGCGATTTCAATACATCACCCAGAACAAGCTCGGATCTCCCATCAGCCTGGCCTACGGCGAGCAGGGCCAATACTCACGAGTAGAGGAGTCGAAGGCGGCAGTAGAAAAGGTGCCGCCCGCAATTCCGGTCAAGTTTGTGGATGTCACAGCCGCCGCGGGATTAGTGACAAAGCCGGACAGTTCCGCGGGGAACGACCTGGCTTCCTATCTCGGACCGGGCGCATGCTTTCTCGACTACGACGGAGATGGCAAGACGGACATCTTCCTTCCCGACGATGGCCCGATGGGAGGCGAGGGGCTGTACCACAATCTCGGCAATGGCAAGTTCGAAGATGTAACCAAGCAGGCGGGACTCGATCCGGAATCGCACGGCATCGGTTGCACCGCGGGCGACTACGACAGCGACGGCTTCCCTGACCTGGTCGTGAGTTTCAATGGAAAGGTGCTTCTCCTCCACAACGAAAAGAACGGCACGTTTAAGGATGCGACTAAAGCGGCTGGCATCGCCAGCCCGGAGTTCGATCTTGGCGTGACGTTCGTGGACTACGATCATGATGGCGATTTAGACCTCTACATCACGCGCTTTATAAACCAGTCGGCTCCCGCGCCGGGGCAGGCAATCAGCCTCCCTTACGATCAGCTCCACCAACCCAATCTGATGTTCCGGAACAATGGGAATTCCACCTTTACCAACGTCACGGATGCGGTCGGCCTGTCCGGCCCCGGGCCCAGCGTTGCCGCCGTTGGCGCCGATACCAATAACGATCGCGCCGTGGATTTGGTGGTTACAGGGTGGAGCCAGTCTCCGGTTATCTATGAGAATCCGCGCGAGGGCAAGTTCAATGCGCTCCCGCTGTCTCAGGCCGGCGGCACGCGCGCCAGCGCCGGAATCGCGACGCTCGATTTTGACCATGATGGATGGACAGATCTTGCCTCAACTCAGTGCGTCTTCTTCAGCCCTCACCCTCTGGCACAACCACGGCGGCAAATCCTTTGAGCAGGTGGAGCTTCCCGCGACCGACATGGCTCGCGCCTATGGCGTTGCCGCCTTCGACTACGGCAACGACGGCTGGGTGGACATCGTCGCCGTGGGCGAAACCAAAGACGGCAAAGGCGAAATTCGCCTGTTCCGCAATCTCGGCCCCGAAGGATTCAAAGATGTCACGGCCGACGTCGGGCTCGACAAAATTGCGCTGAAAGCCCCACGCGCGGTAATCACTGGCGACTACGACAACGACGGCGCAACCGATCTGCTCGTCACGCAAAATCACGGCTCCGCGGTCCTCCTGCGCAACGAGGGCGGCAACAAGAACCACTGGCTAAGGCTCGCGCTCAAGGGATTGAACGACAACAAGTCCGCCATCGGCACCAAGGTGGAAGTCTTCGCCGGAGGCAATCGCCAGAAATTCGAGATCGCCGGCTCGTCCGGTTATCTCGGGCAGAATTCGCCTTACCTGACCGTCGGCCTCGGCCAGTCCAAAGAAGCGGATGTGGTCCGCATGCTGTGGCCCACCGGCGTGCTTCAGGATGAAATTCAAATCGCCGCCGACAAGCAGCAGGACTTCCTGGAAATTGACCGCCGCGGCAGCTCCTGCCCCACGCTGTTCGCCTGGGACGGCCACCACTACGAACTGGTTGCCGACATGATCGGAGCCGGCGTGGTCGGCCACTGGGTCGCGCCCGGCGAGCGCAACATCGCCCGGCCCACCGAGTACGTCAAACTCGACCGCAACTCTCTCCATGAAAAAGATGGCAAGCTCAGCTTCCGCCTGATGGAGCCGATGGAAGAGGTGGTCTATCTCGACCGCGTAAAGCTGCTGGCCGTGGACCATCCCACGAACTTCGACGTCTATCCCAACGAGTACTTCGCCAGCAATCCACCTTATCCGCCCTTCAAGGTGGTAAGCGCCCGCGATCCGCAGCCTCCCGCCGGAGCGTGGGACGAGCACGGCCACAACCTGCTGCCCGATCTGCTTGCCCATCGCTACGTCGGCGACTTCCAGCTTGAGCCCTACAAGGGCTTCACCAAGCCGCACAGTCTCACGCTCGACCTGGGTAAGCCGTATGACGGCGGCCCCCTCTGGCTGCTGCTGCACGGCGAGATCGAATACTTCACCGCCACCGGCATGTACGCCGCCAGCCAGGCCGGAATTCAGGCGACCGCGCCCTAAGTTGAAGCGCTCAGCGCGAATGGCAAGTGGGTCCGTGTCGAAAACGATATGGGCTTCCCCGCCGGAGGCCCGCGCACCATCACCGCCGACCTCAGCGGCAAGTTGCCCAAAGGCACGCAGCGCATCCGCATCTCAACCAACCTGCAGATCTACTGGGACAGCGTCCTCATCAACCGCACTGCGCAGAACCAGACGGTGCGGCTAAGCGAGGTTCCACTCGAAAGCGCGAACCTGAGTTTCCATGGCTATCCGCGCCAGATCGAGTCGCAGCCTCCGGGAGTGGTGAAGTACAACTACGAAGACGTCAGCCTCACCGGCCCCTACGCCCGACAGGCCGGCACCTACACCCGCTATGGCGACGTCCTGCCGTTGCTCACCGGCTTCGACGACCGCCTGGCCGTCTTCGGTTCCGGCGAAGGCGTGGCGCTGGAGTTCGACCCGGCAAAGCTGCCGCCGCTGCCCAAGGGCTGGACGCGCGACTACTTCTTCCTCGCCAACGGCTACGAAAAAGACATGGATTTCTACGCCTACCACGGCAGCACCGTCGAACCGCTGCCCTTCCGCGCCATGGGAACCTATCCATATCCGGGCAAGTCCTTCCCCATGGACGACGCGCACCTCAACTACTTCCTGCAATACAACACCCGCCATCTCTCAGGAGACGAGCCACGCGGATATTCCTACAATTATCCGGATGCGCCAGCACACGCCGAGAAATGAAGGCCACCTTCTCGGCGTGCCCGTCTGCAGGGCGCTGCCAGTTGCATCACGATGTCCACGAAATCGTTTTAATATTTGACTTTTTCCGCACTGCATAATCCAATACGCCAGCATGGAATCCACGGGCTCCGCCTCCTCGACACCGCGTCTGAAGCGCGTCCTGACCCTTTCAGACCTCATTTTTTACGGCATCGTGCTCATCCAGCCGATTGCGCCGGTGCCGCTCTACGGCGTGGCCCAGAAACTTTCCGATGGCCACTTTGTCACCATCATCCTGATCGCCATGTTTGCCATGCTGATTACCGCGGTCAGTTACGGGCGCATGGGAGCGCTGTATCCCTCCGCGGGTTCGGCTTACACCTATGTGGGCAAGGGCCTGAATCCGCATCTGGGGTTCCTGGCGGGCTGGGCCATGATTCTCGATTACCTGCTGCAGCCCCTGATCAATACCGTCTGGATTTCGACCGCGCTGCACGCCCGTTACGTGCCGCAGGTTCCCTACATCGTGTGGGCGGCAATTATTGCAGGAATTATGACGGTGCTGAATCTGGCCGGAGTTCGGTCCTCCGCCCGCGCCAACAAAATTCTGCTGGTGGTGATGTTTGCGGTGCTGGGATTCTTCATCGTCCTGGCAATCAAGTATCTCTACGGCGGGCAAGGCTGGGCCGGCCTCTTCTCGATCCAGCCGTTCTACGATCCCAAGACTTTCAACTCGCACCGCCTGCTGACCGCGACTTCTTTTGCCGCGCTCACCTACATCGGCTTCGATGGAGTGACCACGCTGGCCGAAGACGTGGAAAATCCCAAGCGCAACGTGCTGCTGGCGGTGGTGCTCACCTGCTTGTTCGCCGGCGTGGCCAGCGCGTTCGAGGCATATCTCGGCGCGCGGGTCTGGCCCGACTGGCACACCTTCCCCAACCTCGAGACCGCCTACATGGATATCTGCCGCCGGGTTGGCGGAATCGTCCTGTTCAACGCCATGGGAGTCATCCTCATCGTGGCCGCGTTCGGCAGCGGACTAACCGGGACCCTCGGCGCTGCCCGCCTGCTCTTCGGCATGGGACGCGACGGAGTTCTGCCCAAGAAGTTCTTCGGCTACCTCAAGCCCGGCAGCAACACTCCCACCTACAACATCGTGCTGATCGGCTTCCTGGCATTTCTGGGAGCGGTGGTGCTGAACTACATCGGCAGCGCCTACGAGCATGCCGGCGAGCTCCTGAACTTCGGAGCCTTCCTGGCCTTCATGGGAGTGAACCTGGCAACGTTCTGGCAGTTCTCCATTGTCTCGCGCGACAACCACAAGCGGCATCTGCTGAAAGACGCAATCCTCCCCCTGATCGGCTTCCTGTTCTGCGGCCTGATCTGGTGGAACCTGAACTACCTGGCAAAGACCGTCGGCGGAATCTGGTTCCTGATCGGAATTCTCTACGTCGGGTTCAAGACCAACTGGTTCCGCAGCAAGCCAGTAATGATTGACTTCAGCGAAGCCTAAAATCGGCAGATTTGCAATCCTGCCCTTCCAACCCGCAGAGTAATTTGGCTTGAGCTAGCGCCGCCCACCCAGACGAGGTGTCTGGGCCTACCTGATCAATGCCCGGTTCGCGCAGGGAACAAATGTCGACGCCCACCAGCTCACGTAGGGCAGCAATTACCAGCGACAATGCTCCGCCCCGCCCAAACCTATTCCACATTCCATCCGCTCACTTCAACCGCCGGTTTGGCGCGCCCTAACTCGCTCGCGCGGTAAGCTAGCGGTCAACTCGCGCTTCTCGCCGGGCAGCAGAGAAATGTAGTTGTCCTGCCACACCACCGGCAGAATCTCCGCTCCGCCCTTGCCCTTATCCACTTTCAAGCGCACGAAGAAAGCCAGATCTTTGCTCGGATTCTCCAGCATCACGTGGGTGACCGCGTCGTCCCCCTTGCGTTCAGTGCGGTCGGTCATCTTCAGCTTCACTTTAGGCAGTTGCGACAGCGCCGTGTAGTCCGCGTAGGTGGCGGTCGGCGTGGTGTACCAGTTGGATTTCTCCCAGTCCAGCGTCTCCTGCTTGGTCGAGAGCCAGTAGAAATTCGAGCCAACCAGCTTGCCGCCGCCGTCTTCCACCCGCAAATCCAGGAAATACGTCGGGCTCAGCCCATCGATTGACGGCAGATCGAGCACCTTCTGCGTGCTGTCAGCAGCAGCATCGACGCTGACTTCCTTCGAGAACTTCTCCGACATGTCGAGATTCAGCACGCGAACTTTGACCTTGAGGTCCTTCGCGTCCTGATACTGGCTGCTGACCAGCCAGATCGCGTGATCGTCATACCCGTACAGCGGATTCAGCGGCTGCATGGCAGTCTTGGCGCCGAAGTATCCGCCGCCGGGACGCAGATAAAAGTCGTACAGGTGCCAGATGATCGACGGCCAGGCATTATTCAGCATCCACTGGATCACGCCGTCGGAGGTGTACTTGTTGCGGCTGTAGGCCTCGAACATGGCGCGCACGCCTTCGTAGGTCTGCAGCTGCGACTTCATGGTGTAGTCCTGCAGGCTCTTGGCCTCGCCGAAGCGCGCATTCAAAGCGTCGGTAAAGACGTGGATGTCTTTGAACGCGCCGCCGCCGGCATGGTAATTCCAGAAATCGTCAATCGGCCACCAGTGCTCCTTCGGCAGCATGGCCTCAATGCTCTCCGCCGGAGGCACCGCCGGCCCCATGCTGGTTTCGGTATTGAAACCGAAAGCACCGCCGCAGCCACCCACATTGCACTTGAAGCCGGAGTCGATCTTGTCGGTCTCCCAGTACGAAGGCGCAACATATTCGTAGGGCCCGCTCATCTTCACGCCGCTGTCGCCCGAAAAGGCCGCCGGCTTGGCGGTCGCCGACGACACCACCGGATTCGGCCACAGCAGTTCTTTTTCTACTTTCAGATAAGTCTGCTCGACATCCGGCGGCGGCGGATTATCGCTGCCGTTCAGCCACATCACCAGGCTGGGATGCATGCGCAGCCGGTAAATCTGGTCGCGTAGGGACTGCTCGGCAATCTTGAAGTCCTCAGGCTTCCACTTCGGCCAATGCTCCCAGTGGTCGCAGCAGCACCAACCCGCCATCACCAGCACTCCCTCGCGGTCGGCTAGATCGAAGAACGGAGGCGGCTCCAGCTTGCCTTCGAGGCGAATGGTGTTCAGCCCCATGTCTTTCACGTAGCGGAACTGATCACGCAGCCGCTGCCAGTCATTGCGCAGCATCATGTCAGGAGACCAGCCGCCGCCCCGAATCAGAATCTTCTTGCCGTTGATGGAGAACACCGCGCTGCGTGGGCGAAAGCACCTGCGATTCGATCTGGCGGATGCCGAATTCGGTATCGGTCTTGTCGGATGCCTTGCCGCCGATGTCGAAGCTCATCTCCAGCTTGTGCAGGTTCGGCTTGCCCATCTGCGCCGGCCACCACAGCACGGGATTATCAATATTTAACTGCGAGAACTGCTCGGGAGTGAACGTCACATCCTTCGATTCGCCCGCCGCGAGTTCGACATCCTGCGAAAATTCGACGTTCTCGATCTTGCCCTTGAGCGTGCCCTGAACCGGCTGACTGGTGCTGTTCTTCAGCAACGCCGTGACCGTCAGGTGGGCTTTGTCATTGTCCGGAGAATCTACTTTCGAGACGACCGTGGGATAGCGAATCGCTACCGGCCCGCTGGTCTTGATCTCGACTTCCCGCCACAATCCCATGTTCTTGTCAGGAGGAGCCGGGTTCCAGTCCACGAATGTGATGGCCAGATCGGTATCGGTGGGCGAGAAGACTTCCACCGCCAGCACGTTCGCAGCTCCCGGCTTCGCAGCGTCGGTGATGTTGAACTCGTAGGTGCGCCACGCCCCGGCGACGTCATCCGAGTTGGCAATCTGTTTTCCATTGAGCCAGATGTTGGCGCGGTAGTTGATGCCTCCGAAATCCAGCCAGATAGTCTTGCCCTTGTCGCCGGCAGGCAACGTGAATTCCTTGCGATACCACCAGGGAATGATGAACGGACTGTCCTGCTGCATGGGGATGTTGGAGAAGTTGCCACCGATCGGGTAGGTCACCCCCGGCATGGAACGCAGATTCATCCCGTAATCGGGATCGGGATACACCTTGTGCTTCACCAGCGCCGCCACCACGGTGGTGGGCACGTTGAGGCCGGAATACCATCCCGTGGGCTGAAATTTCGGAGTCGAAATCACCTCACCCTTGGCGTCCACCTTGCCGCGAAGATTGCAGGCTCCAGCCCTCGCTCAGGGTCAGCCCGTGCGTCTTCTCAATCGGACGCGGGGAGGTCTTCTGCGCAAGCCCCACCGCCTGCGCCGCAAGAATAAAGAAGCAGAACAGCAGTACAGACCAAAGACGGCACGCCCAGCGTCTGTTCATGAAAGTTCCTTCGACAGGGAAGTTGTGAGTTCGATGCGTCCCATTATGCCGCACAGAGCCGCGAAAGCCACGGCCATCCGCAAGCCCTGAAAGGGATAACACGTCTATTAATTCGTTTCAATAGAGGATTTAATTGGTTCCCGGCCCTCCGCCGATCCTCGCACCTGACAAACGTACCAAGACAGCCGAAAGAACCCATTTCTCGTCGCGGCTGGAATATTATCTTGGCAGCGAATGGTCACCCGGAACTGGGAACGATTAGGAGACATCTTCGGCTTAGGGGCGATTTTTTGCCTCTTAGCCGAGGTGCTGTTTTTTGACCGGCTGATCGCACGCATCAACGATCGCTGTCCTCCGCAACTGCAACTTCCAAGATGGCCGTGCGGCCCCCGTCGAACCGGGCCCAGACGCAACCCATTCCAGCTTTTCCGCGAATACCGGCAACTGTACGGGACGAACGACCTTCCTCGCATCTGCGTTTTTTGGCTGATTGGGTTCATGATTCTGCTATCCGCTAGCATCCTCCTTGACCATCGACTGCTCTAGCCGAACTCCTTACATTCGTGATTGGCGGAAAAAGGTCATTCCCTTCGATGGGGAGGGCTTTCTCCCGGCCTGGGATCACAAAAAGTCGGCGCAGAACCAGTTCCAGCTACCGCCTTCTCGCACGACGGATGTCAACGCCGTCTGGTTTATAATCAAGCTATCCACTCATATCCAAAATGAAGTGTTCTAATGGAGTGCTCTAACCATGATTCGTTTCCTCCAGACCCCTGGCCCGATCAAGAAAATTGTGCTCGGAGGTCTTTTGCTGGTCATCTGCGGCGCAATGGTCATCACCCTGGTCCCCGGCGGGCTGGGAACGGACTTCGGCTTCGGCGGCCCCGGGCAGGGCGTGCTGGCCAAAGTCGGCGGGGAAGATGTCACCCTGGTCGAAGTGCAGCGCGAAGCCGAACAGATGATCCGCCAGCAGTTCCCGCGCGGCGGACCCCAGATGTCGATGCTGCGTCCTTATTTCCAGTCCCGCGCGGCTGAAAATCTGATCAACCGCGACGCCCTCATCGCCGAAGCCAAACGCATGGGCTTCCGGGTCAGCGATGGCGAATTGCGGGACGAGTTGCAGCACGGCCGCTATTCGGCCGTCTTCTTTCCTAACGGAAATTTTATTGGTCAGGACGCCTACATCGGCAAGCTGCAGGAAGCCGATCTTTCGGTGCAGCAGTTCGAGAGCAGCCTGAAAAACGACATCCTGCTCGACAAGATCCGCAATCTGATCGCAGGAGCCGCTACGGTTTCCGATGCGGAAGTGCACGATGAGTTCGAGAAGCAGAACACCAAGGTCAAGTTCGAATACGCCGTCCTCAGCAAAGACGACGTGATGAAGGGCATCCATCCCACTGACAGCGAACTCAAGGCCTTTTACGACCGCAACAAGGCCAGCTACGCCAACTCCATTCCCGAGAAGCGGAAGATCAAATACGCATTGATTGATACCTCCGCGCTGGCGTCGCAGGTCAAGGTCACGCCAAGCGATTTGCAGAGCTACTACAACCAGCATCGCGAGGAGTATCGCGTTCCCGAGCAGGTGAACGTCCGGCACATTCTGATCAAGACCCCGGCGCCCGGCCCTGACGGCAAGGTGGACCAGAAGGGTGTCGATGCCGCCCGTAAGAAAGCCGAAGACGTGCTCAAGCAGTTGAAAGCAGGCGCAAGCTTCGAGGCCCTGGCCAAGAAGGATTCAGATGATCCCGGCAGCGCCGCCAATGGCGGCTCCCTCGGCTGGATTCAGCGCGGCCGCACCGTGCCGGAATTCGAGAAGGCCGCATTCTCCCTGCCCAAGGGCGGCACCAGCGGCCTGGTACAGAGCAGTTATGGCTTCCACATCATTCATGTGGATGACAAAGACCAGGCCCACCTCAAGACTCTGGACGAGGTGAAAGACCAAATCGAGCCCATCCTACAGAAGCAGAAGGCCACCCAGACTGCTCAATCCCAGGCGGACGCACTCCTCAAGCAAGCCCGTAGCAGCAACCTGGAAAAGGCCGCCTCTGATCACGGAGTGAAGGTAGTAACCACCGATTTCGTGAGCCGCAACGACATGCTGCCCGGGGTCGGACCTTCTCCGCAATTGATGGGAGCGGTATTCAACGAGCCGGATAAGAATGCTCCGGTCGATGAAGCCCAGATCTCGCAGGGCTTCGTGATCTTCCAGGTTACCGGCGTGGAGCCTCCGGCCACGCCCACGTTCGAGCAGATTCGCGACCGGGTGGAAACCGAGTTCAAGAACGAGCGCGCGGCGCAGCTGCTGTCGCAAAAGATTCTTGACCTCGCCGACCGCGCCAAAGCCGAGCACGATTTGAAGAAGGCAGCCAAAGAACTTGGGGCCACCATGAAGACCAGCGACTTCGTGCTCCCCACCGATCAGGTGCCCGATATCGGCGCTATGAGCGGGCCGGCCAACGTGGCTTTTACCATGAAGCCGGGGGAGATCAGCGGGCCGATCGCCAGCAATACCGGCGGCTCAGTCCTCAAGGTCCTGGATAAGCAGGAGCCCACCCCGCAGGAGTTTGCCGACAAGAAAGACGAGACTCGCGAGTCGTTGCTGCAGAACAAAGAAACCGAGGCGTTCGGCCTCTTCGTTTCCAACCTGCGCGATCAGATGGAAAAGTCCGGCAAGATCAAGATCAACCAGGAAGAAATGAAGAACCTGACCCATGCGTCGGCGAGTGACGAGGGAGAATAGACAACTTCCCCCCAGTGGAAGGCTTGCCCCTCACTGCGGCGCAATTCAGGTGTACGAGTGTGGTGCCGAATTTTTTTCCGGGTTGCGGCGTTCCGCACTTTAACGCCATCCTAAGGGTTCCAGGCAGTACTTAGGCCACTATGTCTTTTCCCCGTGCAACTGGAATCCTTCTTCACCCCATTTCCCTGCCGTCGCGCGGAGGGATTGGCGATCTCGGCCCGGCGGCGTACCAGTTCCTCGATTTCCTCGCTTCCGCCCGGCAGTCGCTGTGGCAGGTGCTGCCACTGGGGCCCCCGGCCAATGGGACATCTCCATACTCTTCACTTTCAGCTTTCGCCGGTAATCCCCTGCTGATCAGCCTGGAACGGTTAGTTGATCACGGCTGGCTGGACCGCAGTCACGAAGCATCCCTGTCGAGCCATGTGGATCCCGTTGACTATCCAAAGACCTGGGCGCACAAACTGCCGCTACTCAACGAGGCGGCGGATAATTTTCTGCAGCGGGCGTCGGGCACTCCTCGCGCACGCTTCGACCGCTTCTGCGACGAAAATGCATGGTGGCTGGAAGATTTCGTCCTGTTCGACTCTTTGCGGGAGCGCTACTCCAGACAGAGCTGGAACCACTGGCCTGGCGAACTCGCCCGCCGCGAGACCGCAGCCTTGGAGAGCGCCCGGCAGGAACTCGGCCGCTGAGATGGCGGTTCGGCGCGCCATACAGTTCTTCTTCTATGAGCAGTGGCACGCCCTGCGGCTACGCTGCGCGCGACTGTCGATCCGGGTAGTCGGCGATATCGCCATCTTTGTGGACTATGACAGCGCCGACGTGTGGGCCCACCGCGACATCTTTCGCCTGAAAGACGATCTGCAACCGGAAGTCGTCTCCGGCGTGCCTCCCGACGCCTTCAGCGCCACCGGCCAGCGCTGGGGAAACCCGCTCTACAACTGGGATGCGCTGCGCTCTCGCGGCTATGACTGGTGGATTCAGCGCCTGCGCTGGGCCACCCAGACCTGCGACTACATCCGCCTCGATCACTTCCGCGGATTCGCCCAGTTCTGGGAGATTCCGGCCCACGAGCCCACGGCCATCCACGGCCGCTGGGTCGATGGCCCCTCCGATGACCTGTTCTGCAAGCTGCGCGAAGCCCTGGGAAGCTCTGCCCTTCTTTGCCGAAGACCTGGGCGTGATTACCCCTGACGTAAACGCGCTGCGCGAGCGCCTGCAGATCCCCGGCATGGCGGTGCTGCAGTTTGCGTTCGGCGATCCCGGCGCACATATCTATCTTCCACACCGCCTCACGCCTGACCGCGTGATCTACACCGGCACCCACGACAATGACACCACACTGGGCTGGTGGAAGACGGCGGCCGAGCACGAGCGCCGGGCGGTGCACGCGCTGGTCGGTCCCTGCGAAGACGGGGTGAACTGGGCGCTGATTCGTCTCGCCCAGAGTTCGGTGGCCAACCTGTCGGTGTTTCCCTTGCAGGATGTGCTCGGCCTGGGCAGCGAAGCCCGCATCAACACCCCAAGCCAGCAGGATGGCAACTACCACTGGCGCTACCAGCAGGGCTGCCTCACGCCCGACCTGGCGCGCAAGCTCGCGGAGCTCGCCGAAGTCACGACCGCCTGCCGCAACCCGTTCCAGTTCCGCCGCAACAGGATTTCGCGGCATAAAAAAGCCGGGACCTTGCGGTCCCGGCGCTAGTTGGCTGGTTGCCCGGATTAAACTCGTAATGTAGCGCGGACACCCTTGTCCGCGACTCTCAGGGTCGAACGAAGCGCCGCGATCCAACCAGACCGCGGCACTCTGTCAGAATCAGGCGCTGCGGCGCGGACGTATGGTCAAGTCCCGCACCTGGGTCAAAATGCTCGACATTTGGATGCCGCTGAGCTGGGTGACGAACGGCAGCATCTCCGCGATAAACTCATCTTTGATCATTTCGCGGATCTCTTCCTGCCGGTTGCGTTCACCGCCAGACAGAAGATCCGGTACCGTGACTTCGAGGGCGCGTGCCAGGCGCTCCAGTGAGGAAAGGGTCGGGGTAGCTTTTTCGTTTTCGATTTTCGACACGTAGGTCCTTGGCACCGACATGCGGCCTGCCAGTTGGCGCTGGCTCAGTCCGTTGCGCAACCGCAGTGAGCGGATCGCCACTGCGAGATTAAGATGTCCGCGGCCGTTGCTGTTCATCGGCATCACCTGCGGTTCAGGTGGCGCAGACATCACCTCCGGTTCGTCCTCATCGAGCGAACCGTGGCAGCGACGGCATAGATTGTTGGTTGTGCGAAATTGGACCAGCAGGCAACGGTCGCAACGTACAACTTCCCTGGAATCTACCGGGGCAAGAGTTGTGGCCATCTAGGGTGGGAGTTGCCAGAGCGGGCCTCTCCTGGAGCCATAAACTTCTTGGCTCCAACCTTGCAGCGTAATCTGCGGGACAGGGCCTGTGGAAGTCAAGTGAATTGTAATCTCAGCCCTGAATCGAAATCGAAGACAAAGCGAAACCCCAAAAAGAGGATGGCCCACAAACAATGATTGATCGCGACGCCGCCTGGTGTTTACTAACTGAGTTCACGCAATCCGAGAGTTTGCGCAAGCATGCGCTCGCCGTCGAAGCCTGCATGCGCGCCTGCGCCCGCAAATTTTCCGCCGACGAGGACCTCTGGGGCATGGTCGGCCTGATCCATGACTTCGACTACGAGAAGTATCCCAGCCGCGAAGATCATCCCTACAAAGGAAACGAAATTCTGAAAGAGCGCGGCTATTCCGACGAAATCCGCCGCGCCATCATGTCGCACGCCGAATACACCGGAGTCACCCGCGACACCCCGATGGAAAAAGCCCTGTTCGCCTGCGACGAGCTCGCCGGATTCATCACCGCCGTGACCCTGGTGAAGCCCAGCAAGTCGCTGGCCGAAGTCGAAGCCAAAGGCGTCCGCAGGAAGATGAAAGACAAAGCCTTCGCCCGCAGCGTCAGCCGCGACGACATTGTCACCGGCGCCGCAGCATTGGGTGTGGATCTCGAAGAGCAGATCGCTTTGTGCATCGAGGCGATGAAAGGCATCGCCGCAACCCTGGGCTTGGATGGCAGCGCGGCGAAATCGGCCTGAGCCTGAATCGCGCACCACGGCGCTGAAAAAAATTGAGGCAAGTAAAACCTGTGCCTCTGGATCGACTCAAGGCTTCCTGCGAAGCCCCTACTACGCCCCTTGCGGTTTTCCCGGGCCCGCTCCCTTGCGGGAGCTTTCTTCCACGATGCTGATGCACTCTTCCATTACATCCACCGCGACATCGGCTTCGTCCTTGGTCACCACCAGCGGCGGCGCGATGCGGATCGTGCTCGGGCCGCAGCCCAGCAGGAGCAATCCGCGCTCGAACGCGAGTTCGACGATGCGGTCGCGCTCCGGGCCTCCGTATTCCTTGGTGGCCTTGTCTTTGACGATCTCGACGCCCAGCATCAGCCCGCGCCCGCGGACGTCGGCGACCATGGCGTGCTTCTTCGGCCAGTCCGCCATGCGCTTCAGCATGTGGTTGCCGACTTCCGCCGAATTCCGCAGCAGGTTTTCGCGCTCGATCACATCGAGCGTGGCCAGCGCCGCCGCGATGCACACCGGGTTGCCGCCGAAAGTCGAGGCGTGCGAACCCGGCACCCAGTCCATGATCTCGGCCCGAGTCATCGTGATGCCCAGCGGCATGCCGGAGGCGATGCCCTTGGCCATGCAGACGATATCGGGCTCGACGCCGGTGTGCTGGATCGCCCACCACTTGCCGGTGCGTCCGATGCCGCTCTGCACTTCGTCCGCGACCAGCAGAATGCCGTGCTGGTCGCAGATGCGCCGCAGCTCTTTCATGAAATTCGTGGGAGCGACCACGTAGCCGCCCTCCCCCTGAATCGGCTCGACAAAGATCGCCGCAACTTCCTCAGGCGGCAGAATGGTCTTGAACAGCTTCTCTTCAATGAAGCGCGCGCAGCTCAGCGCGTAGGCTTCGGGATCTTCGCCCGCCGCCGGCCCGCGATACACATCGGGATACTTGATGTGCGTCACTCCCGGCACCAGCGGCGCGAAACGGCGCTTCTGCTGCGGCTTCGAAGCGGTCAGCGACAGCGCGCCCATGGTCCGCCCATGAAACGCGCCGAAGAATGCGATCATGTTCTGCCGCTTGGTGTGATAACGCGCCAGCTTCAGCGCGCACTCCACCGCCTCGGTGCCCGAATTGCCGTAGTAAATCCGGTGCGGCCCGGCCATAGGAGCGATCTTCGACAGCCGCTCCGCCAGCGTGACCATGCTCTCGTAGTAAAAATCCGTCCCCGACATGTGAATCAGCTCGCCCGCCTGCTTCTGGATGGCGGCCACCACATCGGGATGGCAATGCCCCGTCGAGGTCACGGCGATCCCGGCGGAGAAGTCGAAGAACTCGTTGCCATCCACATCGGTCACCACGATGCCGCGGCCGGATTTCGCCACCATCGGGTACGACCGGGTATAGGACGGAGAAATGTACTTCTCATCGCCCGCCAGCACGCGCTTGGCGTTCGGGCCGGGCAGGGCGGTCTTAATCTTGGGTCCAGTCACAGCGCTCGGACCAGTCAAAGTCTGGGTCGGCATGGGATCCTCCATTTTTGCGGTTATCAATCGTGGGTCGGTATTCGGCCAAGCGGTTCCCGGCACAGCCGGACTACATCCTGGCCAAATTCACAGATGGGAGGATTCTGGAAACTAGTCGCTGCCGAAAAGGCCGGGACGCCGCTGCGAAGGCAAAACCGCCCGGTAGCGCCGCGGACACACCAGAAAATGCAGCCAGCACTCAGGAAGATGCGAGTTGGGCCGGCAGATGCGCATACATTCATTATAACCCGGAGCAGCAAGCCCTCCGGCGGATGGCGCTGCCCCGCAGCCAACGGCTGGCCCACCCTTTCGCGTTTCACAGGTGGCCCACCCTTTCGCGTTTTGTGCGAAGGGTGGGGCACACGCTGGCCAACCTCTAACCCCTTCTACTGCCCCAGAATCAGCGGCAGCCCATTCTTATTGTTGCCGATCACCACAACTTTCGCATTGGAGCTCTTGGCCAGGTTCTCCGTCGCCTCAATCCCTTTCCACTCCAGCAGTTGCGGACTGATCCCCTGGGCCACGATCTGCTGGAAGTCACGAATGCCCTGCGCCTCGATACGCTTGCGCTGCGCCTCCTGCGTCTCTTTCTGCAGGCGGAAGCTCATCGCCAGCGCCTCCTGCTCCGCCTGCTGCTTGGCCTCAATGGACGCCTTGAGAGTGGAGGGCAGCTGAATATCACGCAGAAGCACGCTCTCGACAATCACGCCGCGCTGCCCCAACTTGCTGGTGAGTTGGTCGTTGATCTGCTTGGCCACCAGCTCGCGCTCGCCGGTATAGAGAGCGTTCGCGGTGTGCGAAGCCGTGGACTCGCGAATCGCCGCCCGCAGGTTAGGCTCGATCAGCACGTCACGATAATTGGGGCCGATGCTGCGATAGACTTCGGCGGCTTTTTCTGCATCGAGGTGATAGATCAGCGAGGTATCGAGATTCATCACCAGTCCTTCGCTAGAAGGCACGCTGGCCGATTCTTTGATTTCCTGGGTGCGAATCGAGAGTTCATGATTCACCTTGAAAGGATTCACCAGGTGAATGCCCTCGGGCAGCACCTCTCCGGACACGCGTCCGAATAAAGTGAGCACGCCCACATGGCCGGACTCGACCCGGGCAGTCGAGGAAAGCACCACCACCAGCAGCACCACGGCCACAACCAGCGCTGCAATCAGCCGTAATGCCGGACTCGGATTGATATCAATCACCTTGCCACGCCCCTCCGCGAAGATCGTCATAAGTATTCCTCCCAGTCTGCCGATCTTAATGCGGCCATGTCAGGCTGCGAAGTCCTCAGCTCGGTGCGGGAGCACGCTATCTGCCAAATAGGCGAGTGGCCTTGGAGGAATTCGTTTTCTGTTGTCATCCTGAGGCTGTCATTTTGAGGCTGTCATCCTGAGGCTGTCATCCTGAGGCGACGTGCTTCTTGTCGCCGAAGGATCCCTACCCGCTCCTGTGTCCCCTCGGTTTATGCAATCGTGGCCCGTTTTGGGAATTCCTGACGCACAGGGATATCCCCCCTCCCCCCTGGTCTTTGCCGGACATCGATTTAGCGGAGAAAATTGTCCGCAGATCTTTGAGCGCCAGGGACTTGCAGCCATAGTCAAGAAAACGCGAGACTTGTTCCCTGGGTGAGGTTGTCAAAGAGCAAAAAGGTGGAAGAGAGTAGCGCAGGCAGGTTGGAGGGTCAAGCAAGAAGCCGAGCTTTAGAGGTTTTCTGTCGCGACTGGTTCCGGAATGGGAAGGGATGTCGCATCTGGTGACCGATTTTCCATCCGACCCTCAGTCCGCCGCAAATCTCTTAAAGTCATCCAGTGCTCGTTGAACAACGCTCCTAAACGTCCCAGCGGGCCAGAGGGCTTCCCTAACCTCGGCTCCTTCTCGCCGGAAGATAAAGCGCTCCTCTTGGGCGCCCTCTATCAGAACAGCTTCCCAGCCGTCGAAAAATGGCCCTGTCAGTCGCGGAAGAACCTCGTACCGCGTTAGTGTCGAAGGATCGCCGCCAAAGCTGCCGGGGGCTCGATCACCGTTTCCGTAGCGTGCCCACATCACGAGGTCAAGGGCTTCCCCGGCAGGAAGAGAGGGTTGCAGAGGACTGGGAAGGTCCGGGCGAGATTGCTGCGCGGATTCCACCAACGAATCGAATCCGGTCATCACCATCTCAATCTCGGAGGGGCGACCGACCACGTGGCCGTCAACCCATAGCCAAAGGCTTCCCCACCATTCGTTCCATGCTTTAGGCGGATTACCGATACCCTCGAACTCGATCGCGAAGGTCCAGCGGTCGCCGATACGGGACGAGAACGCAACTTTTTGCCTCATCGTGCTTGTACTCTCCTACTTGTGCTGTGGTCGCTTCTTGAGCGCATCCTGAAGTTGTTTCCTAAGTTCCGTTGGTACTTTGTCGCCGGGTGCCCCGGGTCTCGCCGTTTTTGCGAAACCCGGGAGAGACGACCCACTGGGAATGTTCACACGTCACAGACATCGCCTGGATGACAAACTAGACTACCCTCCTCGGGATTCGCGTTTCATTACTTGATTCAATGTATCACTATTGGTACACTAGCTATGAATGGACGCCCTCCAAAGCGGCTGCCGGCGCGCTTCTACCGCTCCGATAGCGGACGCGAGCCGGTGCGGGAGTGGCTCAAGCTTCTGGAGCCAGATGACCGCCGGACCATCGGAGAAGACATCAAGGATGTCGAGTTCTCATGGCCGCGGGGCATGCCGCTGGTACGCTCTCTCGGACGCGAGCTGTGGGAGGTCCGAAGCCGCCTGCGCCGCGGCCGCATCGCTCGCGTGATTTTCTGCGTGGAGAAAGATTGCATGGTGCTGCTGCACGGCTTCATGAAAAAGACCCAGAAAACACCGGAGCACGAAATCGACCTCGCGTTAAAGCGGAAGAAGGGCATGGAATCATAAACAAATGAAGATAGTGTCCCACTCGAGTGCCCCAAAGCCCCCCGTGAGCGAAGTCGAAGGGTCTCGCCACTTTTGCGAGACCTGGGATAACCTGCAGAGGACAACCTACAGATAGCGCATGCAAGCCATGAAAAAGAAAAACATCGGCTCGACCTTCGACAGCTGGCTTCGCGAAGAAGGCCTCTACGAAAAGGTCAGCGTCGCCGCTATCAAGCGGGTCATAGCCCGCCAGGTGAAGGCGGCCATGCAGCAAAAAGGCCTGACCAAAGTCGAGATGGCCCGCCGGATGCATACCAGCCGCGCGGCCCTCGACCGCCTGCTCGATCCCGAGAATGACGCTCTGACCTTGACCACCCTCCAAAAAGCCGCCGCCGTCGTCGGACGCCAGGTTCGCCTGGAACTCATCTGAAGCGCCTGAAAACTCAGATCTCCCTCGCCTGTCATCCCGGCGAGTGCGGTAGCGCACTGGGAGGGACCTTACGTCTGTCTCGATCGTCCCGTCGGTGCAAGGAACAGGAACCGAGCCAACAAGCGCCACGAGAAATGCGAAGAGGGAGTCGGCTAGAGTCTCAGATTCCGTTGCTTCTAGCGAAACCCACCCCCGTTTAGGGTCGAGTCAGAGAATAAGGGCCGGGCCACGCAATATAAAAGGGCGCCCCTTTCAGAGTAGGCTGCAGTTGCTGTGAGCAACAGTAACTACGCCGAACGAAAGGAACACCCATGGAGAGTGTGAAGTACGTTGGCTTAGATGTCCACCAGAGCACGATCAGCGTGGCCGTGCTCAATGGCGAAGGCAAACTGCTGATGCAGTCGGTGATCGCGACCAAAGCGACAGCGGTGCGAGATCTGCTGAAGGGATTGCGGGGAGTGCTGCAGGTCACCTTCGAAGAAGGAACCTACTCGGCCTGGCTCTATGACGTGGTGGTGCGGCAGGTGGCGCGGGTGGTGGTATGTAATCCGCGCAAGAATGCGTGGCTGAAGTCGGGCAACAAGAGCGATCAGATCGATGCCCGCAAGCTGGCGGAACTGCTGCGGGCGGGCATGCTGTCGCCGGTCTATCACGGGGAGCAGAGCACGCGCACGCTACAGCAACTGGTAGCCAGCTACACCGCGCTGACCGAGGATACGGGGCGCGCGATGCGGCGGATCAAAGCCCTGTACCGCAGCCAGGCGATCGGGTGCGCGGGCAAGAAGCCGTTAGGCAAGCGGCAACGCGGAGAATGGCTGGCGCGACTGAGCGACAGCGGGCAGCGGCGGCGGGCGGAGTGGCTGTACCAGGAGTTGGACGCGATACAGGGGTTGCGGCGCGAAGCCCGACAGGCGGTGATGGCGGAGTGCCAGAAACATCCGGCCGCGAAGTTACTGCGCTCCATGCCGTTCTTTGGTCCGCTGCGAGCGGCGGTGCTGATCGCGCGAGTGCAGACGCCGCACCGTTTTCGGACCAAGCGCCAGTTCTGGACCTACTGCGGCCTGGGGCTGGAGACCCGCAGCAGCGCCGACTATGTGGAGAAAGATGGCCACATCATGCGGCGGCGAAAGCCGGTCTACATCCGCGGGTTGAACTGGAACTACAGCCACGAGTTGAAAAATGTGTTCAAGAGCGCGGCCACGACGGCGAGCGCGATGGACGGTCCGTTTCGCGCGTTCTACGAAATCAGAATCACCAACGGCATGCTGCCGGCCATGGCGCGGCTGACCCTGGCCCGCAAGATGGCGGCGATTGCCCTGATTCTGTGGAAGAAAGGAGAGACCTTCGCAGCCGAACATCTGATGGTACAAGCAGCTTAAGCGCGCACCCCACGCAGTCCGGAAGCGGTAACCCGGACGTTCGCAAGGTTGGAGAGCTGCGCGCACGGGTTCGAGGGTAAGTATCCTGGGCGGGATAGGCGACGAAGTCTCACGGGCCACCCTATGCTCCCTCGGACAACCCAACAAAGCCATTAGTGCCGCGCACGACGCGAGCCTCAGATAGAACCATGGTTGGCCATGCTGCCACCGATCTGCTTGTCGGCGCCAGAGCTCGACCTAGCGAACCCAGGGTGACCCGGAAATGCGTGGCGATTCCAACAATGCGATACCAGCTGCGTCGAGTTGCCAGCAGGGGCTGGATGCCAAGAAAAACCACACCTCCCCGCGAGGGGTGAAGTGTTTTTACTTGACATCCCCTTTTATAGAACCCGCCAATTCTGGCCTTGTCCCGAGGTGAAGGCTTCGACATGGATCAGGCAGGGGAAGTGGACGTTTCCCCTTCCCCTGCACCCCATCCCCCTCGAGTTACAGGTTGAAGAAAAACTGTCAGGGATGTCTCCGGTCTAAACTGTCAGGAATCTCCCCGGCTGTTCACCACCTGCGACTCCTGCCGTGCGGCTTGACTGTGGTATTCTGGTTCATTATATTGCTTGGTATATATACCAAGCAATATTTTTAATTAAGCCGAATGCAAAGGAACATCCCTTATGACCTACGGTCGTCTAGAACCCAGTACTCTCTGGATGTCTAGCTTGGTATATATACCAAGCTAGACATGCATATGCTTGCTCCAAATTCCCACGCTATGGTCGCTAACCGCAATATTCGGCAGCGCATGGACATCAGGGAAGCTTTGGTATATATACTAAAGCTCCCCTGCACGGCCGGTAAGCATGCCATAACAGGCTGAAAACAAATGGCTTAAGGAGTATTTCGATTGGCTACACGACTACAAATCGCCCGAAAAGACATAATCACTCTTTTTGATTCCTTGCCAACCAGGATCTACTGGCCAAGCGACATTTCAAAACTCCTGACTGAGCACCGCAGTTTTTGGCGTCTCGCGCAAAATACCACAACGCGACCTTTTCTCAGATTCCTCACTGAGAAAACCCCCATGAAAAAGGTCGAGCTCATACCTGTTCATCACGGCTTAGCTTCTAAGGCGGTCAGGTATGTATGGAAGGAAGCGAACCCTTACGAAATCGCGCTCTCGCTGAAACGGAATGCGTATCTTTGCTATGCAACCGCCCTTTTTTTGCATGGACTAACCGAACAAATCCCATCGATCATTTTTGTAAACGCTGAGCAGAGTCCAAAAGAATCATCTGGGATACTGACTCAGGAGGGAATTGACAGAGCGTTCTCAGGTCGACAACGGGAATCGAACTTTGTCTTTCGATATGACAACAACCAAGCAGTTTTGGTTTCTGGGAAAAATACTGGCCAATTTGAGGTAATACAACTGGACTATTCTGGGGTGAAATTGCCCGTCACCAGTTTGGAACGTACCCTAATCGACATTGTGGTTCGCCCAAACTATTCCGGCGGTGTATTCCAAGTGCTGGAGGCCTACCGGCGTGCTCAAACACGTATTTCGGTCGCAACACTTGTTGCAACGCTTAAGAAACTCGCATACGTCTACCCATACCACCAAGCGATCGGCTTTTACATGCAGCGAGCCGGATATCCAGAAAAACTGTACGATAGGCTTAAAGATCTCGGCCTCAAATACAATTTCTATTTGACGTACGATCTACGTGAGAAGGAATATGTTGCGGACTGGCGACTATTTGTCCCAAAGGGACTTCATTGACTTAACCGAATCCAGCACGAAATCGAAGTAGTAATCGAACGACTCCAGTTCTCCCTTTGTTGAAGTTTTAACGCTCTCCCAATCCGGGCGATGAAATTCTCTGAAAGCTCCGATATTTGCCAACAAAACAAGTCGCGCTTCTTTCGCTGCAAATATTTGACGCGCCAACTCAAGGTTTTCCGCTGAAGCAAAATCCATATCGGTTTTGGAGTGGATGAGATGTATGTCAAAGAAGTCTCTCGCACGTGGCGATGGTGTACGGTTCGATTTGATACTCGGGCATTTGCTGACAAATCGCACGAAGTTTTTCTATTGCGATCATCTCTGCCGAATAGACGTAAACTGTGTAACTATCAAATTCAATTTTTCTCTTGCCCTTGACGTATTCACACTTGCTCAGGTCGATAGTGAACACCCTCTGCATATTCGGCCCAATCACGAGCGAATCACGGCGAACCGCATCAATGTCGCCCGACAGCCGAGAGTACTTCCCTTGTTCCATTAATTTGAACGAGACCATATATCCACCCCAACGCGGACTCGCCCCTTCTCTCGCCACCTTCGGTTTGCTCTCGAATTTGAAATCGAATACTACATATCCAACTGTGCTGAACCGCCTAGTTAAGGCTGCAGATAACCGCTTTTGCACTTCCTCAAGATCCTCGAAATCGTTTTCGATTGAAAAGTCAAGATCGAGTGAGCTTCTTTCGCTAATTCCTAACGCAATGTTGAGGGCATTTCCGCCCTTAAGCACGAGCTTATCGAAAAGGATGTCATCGGAGAAAAGTGCGGTGATTGCAACTCTCCGAACGGATTGAAAATCAAGAGGAGCGCTTGCCATCTGGAAAATATTCACACATAGTGCTGGCGTCCACAACTTCCGCCCATGGAGGCTACGATACCAGCCTGATACCCATCCCGTTGAGGCTCCCGCCTGTTCCCGGTTTCCGCCACAGTCGGGAGAGTGGCCCAGTTCGACGGCTGGACAGAGGGTTCCCGCCGCTGGTTCGCGTTTTCGGATTGTCCATTCCGACTCGATCTCGACGCGTCCTTCAGCGCCGGTTGCGTAGTGGAGAAAGCTGCTCCACTCCCAGTCCTCCGGTCGCTCGCATAAGCCGGCATGGACCGGATTACGATGGAGATAACGCAGCTTCTCCAGGAATTTCGAATAGCTCCCAACGTTGAAATCGTAGTAGCGCTTTTGCCAGAAATGCTCCGCATCGCGAATTAAACGCCGCGATACTCCTGCTTCAGCGATTTCAGCGCGTCGGCGAGGATGTAGCTTTGCGGGTGGTTGAGCCAGGAGACGTCCCCACTCAAGCCAAAGTCGGGATTGAATGGACCACCCGGCTTGAGTGGGCCACCCATCCGGTTGACAGATGGAATGGTCCTAAGGGCGAGTCATCCCGCCCGCAAACTCACTTCCCAGGAAACTTTGGGTCGTTCTTGACTTCGCGAATCTGCTGGATGTGGCGCTCGGCGTGGGTGGAGATCTCGAGCATCCACTGCCAGCAATCGATCACCTCGCGATCGCCGAAGCTGTGGGCGCGCATGTCGTCATCGGTGGTCTTGATGTAATCGATCATGGTGGCGCGCAGCGCCTGGAACTTGCCGAGTGCGGTGCCGAGGTCCTTGTAAGTATCGACTTTTTCGTGCCCGCCTCCGGTCTTGGTGTGCACCACACGATCGATGCCGTACCACATGATGTCGGCGTCGGTGACGGTCGATTTCTTGTCCTTCATGTCAGGCGAAGCTTGGAGGGCTTTTTGCAGGTCGCGCCAATAGTCGGGTTCGGCCACGGCCAGATGGGAAACGATTTCGCGGATGCTCCAGCGATCAGGCGAGGCTTTGTACTCGAGTTGCGCCGGTGATAGGCCACGAACTTGCTCGGCCACCATTTGCGTGGTCATCTCCATGTGCACCAGCAGGTGTTCGCGATCCTCTGGGCTCATGGGCGCAGCGGGCCTGGGGGCGGAGAGCAGGGGTGTGACGAACAGGGGCGCGGTCAACAGACAAATTGTTAGTGTTAGAGTCGTCCAATTTCGAAGCCTATACGTTCGCAGCGTGTTCATAGTAAGAGCCTGTCAGTAGAGTTATTCCCGAAACAGGTTACTTGGACGATCAGAGCAGAGGAAAGTTATCCGGTCAGGCCGGAAATTCCTGGTGGTCGGTGTTTAGGTCGTCCATGCTTACTCGTAACGCAACGCCTCGATGGGATCCAACCGGGAGGCGCGAATGGCCGGGATCATGCCGCTCACCAAGCCCACCAGCGCCAGGATCGTGGTCGCAACCAGCACGCTGCCTGGTGAAATGATGAGCCGGATGTCGCCCGCTTCTCCGTGCTGGGCCAGCGCACTGTAAAACGTGAGGTCCCCGACCGAGAATGACACCACGTAGGCGAACACAATGCCCAGCACGCCTCCGACGAAAGCAATCGCCAACGCTTCAGAGAGGAACTGCATGAGAATGTCGAGGCGGCGGGCGCCCAGCGCTTTTTCGACGCCGATCTCGCGAGTGCGCTGGGTCACGCTTACCAGCATGATGTTCATCAGTCCTACGCCGCCGATGCCCAGGGTCAGAGTGCCGATGAAGGCTAAGAGTACTTGCAGGGCCATGGTGATCATGCGGAACTGAGAGAGCTGCTCCAGCATGACAAAAACCCGCAGCGCCCGCTCGTCATCGGGACGGAAATGGTGCTGCGCCGCCAGAGTGTTGCGCACCGACCTCTCGACCGACTGATAGTCGGAGCCGAAAAAGTCCAGCCAGATCATTTCAATGTAGTGGGTGTCGCGGAAGTCGCTCATAGCGGAAAAGGGAATGTAGACGACGCGATTGATGCTGTTCTGCTCGCCTTGCTGCGGACGCGCCTTCAGAACACCCGACTACCTCGTAAGCAATGCCGTTGATCCGAACCTTCTCTCCCAGGGCGAAACGGCCGGAGAACAGTTTTTCCTTAGATTCCGAGCCCAGCACGCACACCCGCGCGCGCAGCTGCACATCTTCGGCGTTGTAGAAGCGCCCGGCATCCACTTTCAGGTTCTGAATCTCCTGGATCACGGGATGGGAGCCATCGATATCCCAGCTGTAAGAGCGCCCCTCGTAGCTGACCGAAGCCTGGTAAAAAGCATCGGCAGTGATCCGCTTCACTTGCGGCACGTTGGCCAAGAGATGGTCAACGTCATCTTCGGTCAAGCGGACGTTGACGCCGGCTTTGTTCCCTCCGGCCTGCATGGAGGTGCGTCCGCCCACAATGCCCACCGACTGCATGCTGGCATAGGACCGGAAAATATTGATGATGGCGGTGGAAAATCCGGTGCCGTAGGCGAGCAACAGGACGACCGTAGCGATTCCCCACGCCATGCCCAGTATGGTGATGGCAGTGCGCCGGCGGTTTTGCCGGAGTGCGCCGTAGGCCTCGGAGCATACGTCCTTTGCCCGAATCATGGTTACTCCGTTACTCCTGACGTAGCGCCTCTACCGGCGTGAGTAAAGCTGCGCGCCGCGCCGGATAGAGTCCAGCGATGATGCCGGCGGCCGCAAGGCTTACCGCAGCCAGGGCAGCGGTGGCTGGGTAGATGTGGGGTAATTCGAATCCATCGATGGGCGGCGCGAGCCCGAAAAGCCGGGTCATCGCGTAGGCCGCGCTCACTCCGATGGCGCCGCTGATCGCGGTCAGCATCAGGCCTTCGAGAAAGAACTGGAGGAGGATGCTTCGCCGGGTGGCGCCAAGAGCCTTGCGCAAGCCGATCTCGTGGGTGCGCTCGGTGACCGAAACCAGCATGATATTCACCACTCCCATGGCGCCTAGGGCAAGCGTCACCAGACCGACCGCGCCCAGGAACAGATCCATGGCATCGGAAATCTTGCCAACCATTTCAGCCGCTTCGATCGTGTCCCAATCGTCAAACGCATCCGGCGTCTCCGGATCGAAACGGTGATTTCTCGCGACAATGAGGTGGACGGCTTGTCTGGCCTGCACGTGCTGCGCTCGCGTAATGGGCTGGTAGGCCACATATTTCATGGCCTTGGCGTTGCCTGCTCCCTGCATGGGGAAATACGTGGCCATGGTGCTGTAAGGCATGACCAGCCGCATATTCTGGTCGTTGTTGTTGCCGTGGCCGATGCTTTGAATGGTCCCAATTACCTGGAAGGGCACGCCGTTGATCAGCAGCCTGGCACCCACCACCGGATGCCCCGGAAACAGCAGGCGCACAAACTCCTTGCCGATCACACAGACATTGCTGTGCTGTTGTTCATCAGTCCAACTCAGCCAGCGCCCCTGGTCAACCGGCTGGTAGCGAATGTCAGCAGAACTGCGGCTCGGAGCCATCCACGTATCCGTTGCTGCTGCCATACTCGCTCACCAGGCGAAGGTCGCCGCGGTAAATCACGGGCGTGGCATTGCGGACATAGGGAGAATTGCGGATGTCGAGATAGTCCTGGTAATCCAAGTAGTATTGGCGGGACGAAAGCTGGCTGGCGCCGACCGCAGGGACACGGCCGTTGTAGATCTGCATGTAGTCTTCGCCAAAGCGACGCCAGGCCCTTCTCGGTTCCCGCGCGAAAGCCCTCCCCCAAGCCGACCAGCAGCAGCAGTGACCCGACTCCCCACGCAATTCCAAACATAGTGAGGAAGGAGCGCATTTTGTGCGCCAATATGGCAGCCAACACCTGGCGGAAACTGTCAGCAAACCGCCTCATGAAGTTATCTACGAAAATCAGGCGAGTGTAGTTCCTGTTTGCATTCGGCACTCAGCGTGGGACGCGGCGGGCCCGAAACTAAGAATTTCGTTCCCGGTTTCAGTGTATGCACCCGGTGTGCACTGCGATGTGATGAAAATCACAGCACGGAGCGTCCGTCCCGAGTTGGAGTAAATCAAAGGTGTCCCTCGCGTTTGGGCGGTGGCCCGCCCATCTACGGAACTAAGCTCAGAAGTTAACGAGCACTCGTCCGTGCGCAGTTTGGGAGGGTGGCCGCCTCTCTTGCGGGATCATTTCTTCGTGGTCGCTGCCGTTTCGGTTTTCGATTCCTGCCGTTCGTTCGCCTGCCGCCGCCCGCGCGTATTCCAGTCCTGTCCGATGGCCGAACACGCATCTTTGACGGCGTTCCCCAGCACGCGCGTGGAACTGGTCGCGATGGAATCGCCATCGTGGTTGAACACCACCACCTTGTTGTCGCGCGAGAGTTCCATCTTCCCGCCTTCATGGTCGAGCAGCACGATGTAGTCCGCCTTATCCTGGCGATTGTTCACGATCACATTTGGGCAGCGCTGCGAAAAGGTCTTGATGATCTCGGCAGTTTGCGGACGCGCGCCGCCGCCACCCGCAGTCCCAAACCCGTCCGCGGTCCCTCCGCCTCCGCCCGAGACTTCCCAGGATTTACTGTCGGTAATGAATATGCGCGGATTCTGAGCGGCACAAATCGTAGTAACAGCACAGGCAAACAGAAGTGCAGTCAGGGTAACTCTCATAAGCCCCTCGCTGGAGCGCCGTTTTAGTACGTGCTCTCCCGCTTGGTTTGAACCCGGAAATTCATCGAGAGTTGTATGCCCGCTTTCGCCATAGCGCCGTCCGGCAGTGTATTCTCCGCAGATGTCACAACGGGCTACAAAGACCTTACTTGCAGTTTTGCTCGCCGTATTGCCGGTCCACGCCAGAGTGCTGCGGGTCGAAGTCGCCTCCCGCGCGGACGTTTTGCACGGCAAACAATTCGGGCCGGCAGGAGCTTACGAAAGACTGACCGGGCGCGTCTATTTCGCGGTCTCCGTCGCCAATCCGCACAACCTCCGCATCGTTGATCTCGCGAAATCCGTCAACCTGAAGAATGGCGAAGTCGAGTTCTCGGCGGATTTTGTCGCTTTACGTCCCAAGGATGCGCACAAATCTAACGGCTCGCTGATTCTGGAAGTTCCCAACCGCGGCCATGGCCGGCTCGTCAGCCTGGTTGACGGAGGTAACTGGGACCTCTCCAAAGATGCCGGCGACGAGTGGCTGTTGCGCAATGGATACAGCCTCGTGACCCTGGGATGGCAGTGGGACGCAACCGGAGAAGACGCGCTGCGCCTGTTTGCGCCCATTGCCAAAGAGAATGGCAAAACCATTACCGGATTGCTTCGCGGCGACTACACCCCATGGCGCGCCATCTCCGAGATTCCCCTGGGCCACTTTTTTGTGCGCGACGAAATCGGCGGCAGTGAATATCCGGTTGCGGCCCCTGCCGATCCTCGCAACGTCCTCACGGTTCGCGATTCGCGGGACGCGCCGCGCACCGTGATTCCCCGGTCAGCGTGGCAGTTCGCGCACACCGTGGATGGCAAGCTGACGCCGAGCGATCGCTACATTCATCTCAATGGCGGTTTTCAGCCGGGCAAGCTCTACGAATACGTTTACGTGGTCGCGGACCCGGTGATCGCCGGGCTTGGGTTTGCGGCTGTCCGCGATTTTGCCGCCTATGCCAAGCATTCCCCCGACGCAGTGACTCCGGCGGCGCGGATCTACGGCCAGGGCATCTCGCAGAATGGACGATTCCTGCGCGACTTCCTCTACCAGAGCTTCAATGCGGATGAACAAGGGCGCATCGCCCTCGACGGGGTGCTGGCGCACGTTGCCGGCGCCGGACGGGGCAGCTTCAACTACCGGTTCGCCCAGCCGTCGCGCGATGCCGAACCCACTTCGGCGGTCTTTTATCCGACCGACATCTTTCCCTTCACCGACCGTCCCGAAGTCGACCCTCAGACCGGAGCCAAAGGCGGGCTGCTCGACCAGGCGTCCGCGGAGCACGTAGTCCCGAAGATTTTCTTCTCCAATACGTCTTACGAATATTGGGGACGGGTCGCAGCGCTCACTCACGTCAGCCCGGATGGAACTCGGGACGTTCCGCTCTCCGACAATGTTCGCATCTACATGTTCACCGGACTGCAGCATTTCTCGGGCCCCTTTCCTCCCGCCAAGGGGACAGCCGACCTGATGGGCCAGCAGCCGCAATCGCCGCTGCCGGTCAAATATTTCTGGCGCTCGATGATCGCCAACATGGACGCGTGGGTGCGCAGTAACACGCTTCCCCCGGCAAGCAGCTATCCGAAAATCTCCGACGGAACGCTGGTTGCCTTTAAGGATTATGCTTTCCCCGCACTGCCCGGGGTTAAGCAGCCGCACGAAGCCAACCGCGCCTATCGTCTGGATTTCGGCCCCAACTGGAGAAAAGGGATCCTCAGCATTCAGCCGCCAAAAGTAGGCAAAGCATTTCCGCTGTTGGTTCCGCAGGTGGATCGCGATGGAAACGAACGCGCCGGAGTTCACTTGCCCGAGATTTCGGTTCCGCTTGCCACCTACGCCCCATGGAACCTGCGCGACCCTTCCCTCGGCGCTCCCGACCAGCGAGTTCCGTTCGAGGCCTCGTATCTCCCGTTTCCCGCCACCGCTGCATCGCAGCAGAAGGCGCGAGACCCGCGCCGCTCCCTCGCGGAGCGCTACTCCGGCCGCGAAGACTACATGTCCCGCTACACCGCCGCCGTGGATGACTTAATCAAGCAACGCTGGATTCTTCCCGAAGATCGCGCAGCCATGCTCCAGCGAGGCCAGCAGGAGTGGGCAGAAGCCACCAAGTAAAAGCCAAGCCTTTGGTCGGTTCCACTTCGTGAATTAGGCAGAGAAGACCGTCAACCACAGAGGGCACAGGGTCACACAGAGAAACCCCATATCACCCGGTTTCAATTTTCCCCTGTGATCCTCTGTGTTCTCTGTGGTTAAAGATTTAATAAAAAAGGGAGCGCCAAGCGCTCCCTCCTTAAATCACTCATCAGCGAATCACTAGCAACTAGCCACTATTAATACTTCGGCATCTTCGGATCCACCCGGTCCGCCCAGGCCAGAATTCCCCCGGCCAGGTTGTGCACGTTGCTGAATCCCGCCTGCCGCAAAAAGTCACCGCCTTGCCGCTGCGTACGCCGGAGCGGCAGTGAGCCACGATTTCCTTGCTGGAATCGAGTTCACTCACCCGCTTCGGCAGGTCGCCGAGCGGGATCAGGTATCCCCCGAGTTGCAGATCTGGTATTCGTGGGGCTCACGCACGTCGAGCACGAACAGGTCATCGCCGGCGTCGAGCCGCCGCTTGAGTTCTTCCACCTGCATTTCCGAGCTGGTAGTTCCACTACCGGAGCCTCCTCGCCGCGAATGCCGCAGAACTCATTGTAATCGATCAATTCCCTGATCGTAGGATGAGTGCCGCACACCGGGCAGTCAGGATTCTTGCGCAACTTCAGCTCGCGGAACTTCATGGCCAGAGCATCCACCAGCAGCAACCGGCCGATCAGCGGCTCGCCCTTACCAAGGATCAGCTTGATCACTTCCGTAGCCTGAATCACGCCCAGCAGTCCGGGAAGAATGCCGAGCACACCACCTTCCGCGCAGGAAGGAACCAGTCCGGGCGGTGGCGGTTCGGGATACAGGCAGCGGTAGCAGGGACCATCTTCCGTGGCGAAGATACTGGCCTGGCCCTCGAAGCGGAAAATCGAGGCATACACGTTCGGCTTGCCGGTCAGCACGCACGCATCATTCACCAGGTACCGCGTGGGAAAGTTGTCGGTGCCGTCGGCAATAATGTCGAATTCACGGAACAGCTCAAGCGCGTTCTCGCTGGAAAGCCGGGTATCGTACTTCTTGACGTTAACGAAGGGATTGATCGCCTTAGCTTGTCGGCGGCCGAGTCCAGCTTCTTGCGGCCCACGTCGGCGGTGGAGTGGATAATCTGCCGCTGCAGGTTGGTAAAGTCCACCACATCAAAGTCGGCCACTCCCATGGTGCCCACGCCGGCAGCAGCCAGATAGAGCGCCAGCGGCGAGCCCAGGCCTCCCGCGCCGATACAGAGCACCTTGGCAGCTTTCAGCTTCTGCTGCCCTTCCATCCCCACTTCGGGCATGATCAGGTGGCGCGAATAGCGCAGCACTTCGTCGTTGCTCAGGGTCGACGGATTCGTCGTAACCTGTTCAGCTGGCTTAACTTCGGTCATGGTTGGCATGAAACATCCTCAACTTGAAAGATTAGATTCGGGGAGGAGGAAAACGACCCAGCTTAGCGACAACAAGGGGGCATACAACAACCGCAGGCATTGCAGGAGGGGGATGGGAGGGCCGTCCAACGTAGAATCATAGACTTAGCGGCCCCCAGCGATCGAGGGCACGATCGATATAGTATCACCATCCTTCACCGCCGTCCCGTCTTTTTGCATGTAGCGCACGTCTTCGTCGTTGAGGTAAACATTCACGAAAGCCCGTAATTTGCCGTCATCGGTGTACAGATGGCGGCGCAGATCGGCATGCTGGGTGACCAGGTCGGAGAGGGCTTCCCCGACGGTACGGCCCGTGACCTCGACCGAGGCCTGCTTGCCGACATATTGCCGCAAAGGTGTTGGAATGTGGATATTCGCCATAGGCCTAAATGATGCCACAGCCAGCAGGAAGATTCAGCCCCACGGATGGGTAGGTGGTTACCGGCGGGAGGGGGGACATCGGGTCGCCGGGAGTGGGCAGCATCGGGTCGCCGGGATGCCAGTAGAGCGGTTGAGAACACCTGTCAGAGTCGCTCGTTTGCGGCTCGTATCAGGTTGCGGCTTCAGCCGTAGAGAATCAGGCAAAGAAGGACCGACCGGCTTCAGCCGCCGTGTCCGCAGCGCCTGAAGGCGCTCTTTGAAAGTCTGCTGATCGGCACGCCTGAAGGCGTGCCCTGATACGAACCTTGGTCGAAGCCGGCTTCTGTTTCGCTCCCTGCGCGGGCGAGGGCGCCCGCGCCACATTAGCTGACTTCCATCTTCTCGTCCACCAGCTTCTTGTCAGCTTCGTCGAAGCCGGTCAGCTCGAAGGCATTAGTGATCGCGGCCTTGCCCTTCTCCACCGCGGTAATCACATACGAGCAGCCGAACCAGTGTGCCTCGGCCAGGTCGGTGGACGACCACTGCGCCGGATGGTCGGGGTGCGAATGATAGAAGCCGATGATGTCTTCGCCGCGTTCGCGCCCTTCGCGCTGAATGCGCACCAGTTCCTTGGGATCGATGTGGTAGCGGTTGTGCGGCGAGTCATCGCGCGTATTCCCGCAACGCGCGATCGAAGTCACGATGCGGCACGCCATCGCCATCCATATCGCCGAGCAGCACCCCACAGCACTCGTGGGGTACGTCTCTTCGCCGTGCTGGCGGATGGCTCATAATCTTTGTCTGTCATCTTCAGCATAGTTTTTAGTTTGTCATCCTGAGCGAGTGACGTTCGCGAATGCGAACGATCACGCAGTCGAAGGACCCCTTTCGACCACTTCGGTACCACGCTCGTCGAGGAATTTTCGCTGTGAGCGTCCTCCTAAATCCCCGGTACGACTGAGCCGTTGCAAACCTTCAGGGGTCCTTCGACTCCTCCGCTCGCATGACGAAGTCTGCTGCAGCATACTCGCCGGCTCAGTGCTCATGTCTCCGGCACCGTCAGATCCTCTTCCCAGAATCTCTCGCTCAAATACTTGTCCCCCGAGTCGGGCAAAATCGCCACCAACACCGCGTGCTCCCCCGTGGGAAGCCGTCGCGCCACTTGCAGGCACCCGACCACGGCCGCCGCCGACGAAATCCCCACCAGCAATCCTTCTTCGCGCGCCAGCCGCTTGCACATGGCATAGGACTCTTCCGTCGAAATGCCCAGGTCCTCGTCCGCAATCGAAGGATCGTAAATCTTCGGCACGATGGCGCTGGCCATGTGCTTGGCGCCCTCGATCCCGTGAAAGGGCGAATCCGGCTGCAGCGAAATACAACGAATTTTGGGTTCAGTTCTTTCAGCCGCCGCGATGTTCCCACAAACGTGCCGCTGGTGCCCATCATGGAGACGAAGTGCGTGATACGTCCTTCCGTCTGTTGCCAGATTTCGTTGGCTGTGCCATGGTAGTGAGCCTGCCAGTTGGCGTCGATTGGAGTACTGGTCGGCGTAAAAATATTTTTCCGGCTCCTGCGCGTAGGTTTCGCGGGCCGCGCGAATGGCGCCGTCGGAGCCATCCGCCGGGTCGGTGTAAATGATGTTGGCGCCGTAGGCGCGCAGAATGCGCTTGCGCTCCACGGAAACATTTTCCGGCATGCACAGCGTGACCGCGAAACCCTCGGCGGCGCCGATCATGGCAAAAGCGATGCCGGTGTTGCCGCTGGTGGCGTCGAGCAGAGATTTTTTCGGGAGCAAATTTTCCGCTGCGCCGGGCCTCCGCCACGATGTTGGACGCCGCGCGGTCCTTGACGGAGCCACCCGGATTGATCCATTCTGCTTTGCCCAGCAGTTCGATGCCGGGCACGTCGTGGGCAATGCGGGCCAGGCGCACCAGCGGTGTATTGCCGACGCGCTCCATGCTGCGCACGCCCAGCGGGTTCACACCGCCGGCGTGATCCGCCGATGTGGGTCGCTGCTTCGAGTTTGGCAGGCACGCTCCGCATGATTACATGATGCCGCGCTGCGGCAGAGGGTACTATCGTAATGGATTGTAAAGGTGAATTAACAAGAGCCCCACTCCGGCTTCGATTATAAAAGAGGTGCGGTCAAAGTGGTGGATGAGCCGCTTTTGGCGCGATTCGCATCTAAGTAACCGGCCAGCACGGGAAGGAACCCAGCAAGCCATGGCAACCAAAGTGGAACAACGGACTTACGAAGATGCAGTCAACTGGCTGCGCGATCACGGCTTCGACCTGATTGAAGCGCCGGGCACGCAGGGCCGCGTGTTTCTGAAGAAGTACAACGTCTCCGCCGCCATTCAGAAGAACGGCGACGACGGCGTGAAGATTTTCGCCTATCCCGGATACTTGATCGGCAGCGAAATTTCCAAGCTGGTCAACAAGGGATACCAGCAGGTCCTCAAGACGGCCAAGACCGAAGTCGCCGCCACCGCCGACCACCTGAAAGCTCTGCAGCAATTCAGCGAAGAATTGAAGGAAGCCCTCGGCCTGCCCAGCTTGTACAACGAGTCGCTCGGACGGTAAGCGAAGCCTATCAGTACGACCGCATGTGGATCGCGACAAACCAGCCGCCGCCCGCGCCAAGCGTCCATGGGAAGCCACCGCCGCCAAAGCCCCAGCCAAGAGCCGCGCCTGACTTGCTGTTCCCAGCAGCGGCAGACACGCGCTAGTCGTCCCCCTTTACTCCGCGGCCGAGGTGTGATCGTGAACGATCTTCCAGCCCTCGGGGAACCTGCGGAAAATCAGAGTAAACAACCCATGCGGGGTCTTACCCTCCGGCATCGTGAGCTTCCACGCCCCACGAACAAATGCCGCCTTGCCGCCCAGCGGCTCGACCCTCAAATCGGAAAATTCCAGATGGCCCATTTCCTTGCCTTCGCTCTGGTAAGTCTTGCGATAGCGTTCCAGCGTTGCCTGCCATCCCGAGAGCGTTTTCGCGCCGGAGAAGAACGTGAGTTCAGGAGAATTCCAGTAGCCGGCCATGAATCCGTCGAGATCGTGCCGGTTCCACGCCGCCTGCTGCGCCTGAATCACGTGGAGAATCGATGTTTGGACGTCATCCGAGGAGGCGGGAAGTGTCCCGGTTCCGACGATCAGCAGAACGCAGAGCGAGAGCAGCCGGCAAGAGGTTCGTCGCATGCGTCTCTTGTAGCACAGTACGTGTGAAAGCGCGGAACCTCTGGGGCCGGCAGAATTAGGATTGAAGAATCAGGCTAGGGGATTATCGCTTAGCCCGCACCTGCACCCGAGTGCCTTCCGGCAGACTGCCGTTCAGCAGCACGATATTCCCACCGCGCACCACGCCTTCCAATTCCTCGCCCGCCTTCGCGGAAGATTTCTGCGGTCCGGAAAGCGCCGTGCTCGCCTTCGCCGCCTCGGGACGGCGGCCCATGCCTTTGTCCATGGCTTCATTGGCAAGCTGGTCCGCTTCGCGGTTATGTTCCCGCAATGCGTGCTCGATGGAGAACCATTCCAGTTTCGCAATCAGCTCTTTGGCGCGGGCATGAAGGTCCTGCAACACCGTATTCCTGACCTTGTAAATGCCTTTGATCTGCCGCACCATCAGCTCGCTGTCGCTGATCACTTGTATTGCCTTGCAGTCGTGTCCAAGGGCGTATTCCAGGGCGGCAATCAATCCCTGATATTCGGCAAAGTTATTGGTTTGCCGGCCGAGATACTGGCTGAGTGTGGCGATCTTGGTTGCGCTTTCGTCCTGGATCACTACTCCATAACCAGCGGGCCCGGGATTGCCGCGGGCTCCGCCGTCGATGTGGGCTACGAGATGGTGCTGGGGGCGAGTGGGCATGGGTTGACCTGGTACTTCTTTCATCTGTGCCTTCTGCGGTGAAAGATCTCAACCACGGAGGGCGCGGAGGAACACAGAGGAAATCAATCGGCTGCTTTCTGCGCACTGGCCGCCGGCTTCATGTGGTCGTCAAACCACGCGATCAGACGCTTCATGATATCCCGCCGATGTTCCGGCTTGAGGATGGCGTGGCCCTCGCCCGCATAAATGACCAGTTGAGTCTCGACGCCCAGGTCTTTGAGGGCGTGCCAGAATTCCCGCGACTGCGGAGCCGGCACTTCGCCATCGCGCTCGCCCACCAGCACCAGCGTGGGTGTTTTCGCGTGGGTGATGAAGTTGATCGGTGAGCTCTTGGCATAGACTGCCGGATCTTTGTAAACCGAAGCTCCGAAATAAGGAATCATCCACTCGTCGATGTCGTTCTCTCCGTAATAACTCTGGAAGTTGGAGAGTCCTGCGCCGGCGACTGCCGCCCGGAAGCGGTCAGTCTGGGTCACCGCCCACATGGTCATGTAGCCGCCATAACTCCAGCCGGTGATCCCAACGCGGTCGTTATCGACCGGAAGGGTCTTCACTACTTCATCGACTCCGGCCAAAATGTCGTGAAAATCGCCATAGCCGAAATCTTTGACATTCGCCTGCGTGAACTTTTCGCCTTGCCCATAGCTGCCGCGAGGGTTGGGATAAAGCACGAAATATCCGCGCGTGGAAAGCTCGTAAGTGTTGAAGAACCTTCCCGGCCAGCTGTCATGCGCCGAGGAGGCCGGTCCGCCGTGGACCATCACCACCAGCGGATAACGCTTGCCCGGGTCGTAATCTCTGGGATACATGAGCCATCCCTGGATCTTCATGCCGTCGTTCGTCCAGTGCAGGCTCTTCATCTCGCCCCATGCTGGTTTCAGGGCGTCATTGAGATGAGTGACTTGTTTCCAGTCGCCCACGGCGCCGGTCCAAATTTCCGGCGGAGCCGAGGCCGAGTTGCGAATGACAGCAGAGGTCTGACCATCCGAGGCAAGGGAGAAGCCGGTTGCTCCCCAGAGTTCCGTCGCGATTACGCCCGGCGCGTGCCAAAGCTGTGTGACTTTCGCGGACTCGAGATCGACCGAACCGGCCCCGGTCTCTCCGTCGATATTCTCCGCGAACAGCATCTCAGTCGGACTTTTCCAGTGCAGCTGCGAAGGCGAAGCGGCGATATCGGGAGTCACATCGCGAGCCTCTCCGCCGCTTGCAGGCACCACATAAATATCGCCGCCGGTTGCACCTTCGTCGCTCATGATCCCGCCAATAAAAGCAACGTTCTTTCCATCCGGAGACCAGCGCGGATCGGCAATCTGCAATGGCGGCTTGTAGATCGATTTCATCTCGCCGCCGGCTGCCGGTAACGTGTAGAGCTGGGCCACATACCAGTTGGCATCTCCGGCGCCGTGGGCGGAGGTCAGGGCGAAGCTCTTGCTGTCCGGCGACCAGTCGTACTCGTACACGTACATATCAGCGGGAGAAATCTGCCGCACGTCGGCGGTGGTAGCGTCAATGACGGTCAGCCGCTGCTCGTAAATCTTGCTGTCAATCACTCCGGTCTCGGGAGTCATCGGCATGAGTGGGCCGGCCACTCGCGGCGCATTTTGCGTGAACAGCACGGCGAGCGACTTGCCATCCGGCGACCACGCCGGATCAGCCAGGTATCCAGTGAGCCCAGTCAGTTTCCGCGACTCATTCTGATCAATCTCTCGCACATACAGCTGCTGCTGCCGCGGGCTGTTGGCGTCGGAAAGAAACGCAAGCTGGCGGCTGTCGGGCGACCATGCCAGCGAGCCTTCATAGGCATCGCTGCCGGCCGCGGCGGCGGAGATGCGCTCCGGCTTCTGGTGCGACTTCAGGTTCTGCACGAAAATCGCCGAGTTCCCCGTCGGTTCTCCTCTGTCATCGATCAGCGGCTGCACCCAGGCCACATGAGAGGCATCAGGCGAGATCGCAACCTGGTCGAACGTCTGGGCCGAAGGCGGCGCGGCGCTCTGTCCCGGCGCAGACTTCGTACGAGCATGCGCGACGCTGGCAGCAAACGCCGCGAGGAAGAGCAGGCAGAAAGCGAGACTTCGGCGGTTCGGTATGTTCATAGACAGTATGGGCAGAGATTATCGTCCAGCGGCCAGTCGCGTGGCTAGCCTTTGCGGAAGATTCGCGGCCAGAATGCGATCCTGGGCAGATTTCAGACTGTAAGGTACGCGCCAGAAAGTGACCATCCGGCTCTCCACGTCAAAGGTGGCGAAGGCGGCGCGCCAGTCGCCGTCCCGAGGCTGCCCGATCGACCCCGGGTTGATCAGATATCGCAGGCCCTCTTGCAACCGGAATTCGCAGCTCGCCAGAGTTCCGGCAGTTTTGTACTCCGGCCGAAAATATTCACCGCCTTCGACCGAAGAATAAAACGCTCCCTGCAGGTGAGTGTGCCCGAAAAATGTCAGAGGGATCTTCGCCAGCACCAGCGGTTCAATGGCGTCATCCATGCTGACCATGTATTCGTCTTCATCCGCGGGAGATCCATGCACGAACTGGATTCCCGGCAACTCGTCGATGCGGACCGGCCCGATCGGCAGATTCCGCAGCCACTCCAGATTCTCGGGGGCAAGGTGATCGCGCGTCCACAGCGCCGCCACTCCGGCCAGCGGATTAAAATCGCGCAGGTCGGTCAGTCCGCTGGCAGCTTTGTCGTGATTGCCCCGAACAAAGTGCTTTCCCAGGGCCTGGCAGCGTGCAATCACCTCATTGGGGCTGGCTCCGTAGCCCACCAGATCGCCCAGATTGACCACCAGGTCATAGCTGGGCGCGGCGGCCAGACAAGCTTCCAGCGCCTCGAGGTTGCTGTGAATGTCGCTGAGCAGAAGAATGCGCAAGTCAGCGGATTATAGAACGACTGGGGCCGCTGCACAGAAACAGTTGTTCCTGTCATGCTGGATTCGTAACAGTGACTTCGCCCCCAGACCCAATCGGGCTCGAATTGCTGCGCCCAGGAGCACATCAAGCTGATTTCAGTATGATTGACCACCGGGCAGCGTGCCCAATGACCCGCAGCCACTTCGACCAGTGACGGCATGCTCTCGGAACATTGCGGCAAGCGAAAACTGCAGCGCGGCTCAAATGGACAGCCCGGCAGCGCGACATACGCGGGCGGCACCGTTCCTTCGATAGTTTGCAGCGGCTGGGAGCGATCAGTACACAGGGAAGGCGCAGCGCCCAGAAGTCCGCGAGTGTATGGATGGGCCGGCGACTTAAAGATGTCCTGCTTGCTGCCCAGTTCGACCAGGCTGCCGGCATAGAGGACTGCCACCCGGTCTGCCACTTGCGAAACCACCGCCAGGTCGTGCGAGATAAAAAGCATAGTCAGCCCGAATTTGGCGCGGAGTTGGGCCAGCAAATCCAGAATTTGCGCCTGGATCGTGACATCGAGCGCCGTAGTCGGCTCGTCTGCGATCAATAATTGCGGCCGGTTCGCCAGCGCCATGGCGATCATCACCCGCTGCCGCATTCCGCCCGAGAGCTGGTGCGGATAGTCGCGGGCGCGTCGCGCGGCATCCGGAATGGCAACCTCGTCCATGGCGCGACTGCACTGCTCCCAGGCCTCTTTTCTTGTGACCCGCTGGTGCGCAGACACCGCTTCCGCGATCTGCTCTCCAACCCGCATCACCGGATTCAATGCCGTCATCGGCTCCTGAAAGATCATGGCGATCTTTGATCCGCGCAGCGAGAGCATTTCCGTTTCTGAAAGTTGCAGGATGTTCCGGGTACGAGCTTCGCCGTTGTGCAGCAGAATTTCGCCCGAAGTCCGGGCCTGTGGCGGCAGCAATTTCATCATGGCCAGCGAGGTTAGAGACTTGCCGGACCCGGATTCTCCCACCAGCCCTAAGACCTCGCCGGTGGCAATTTCGAAACTGAGATCACGGACCGCCAGTGCAGATCTCGAATCACCACTAGCTGCATCCGTAGGCTTTCGCTTACCGGAACCGCCGCCGGCGCCGCGCTCCGGAAACCCGATTTGCAGATTGCGAACTTCCAGCAGTGCCGCCATCAACGGCTATCCTAGCAGGCACATCGCCTCAAGCTAAGACCGCCTGCCGATGTGCTGCATGGTGATGCTCTCGTCCCGAAATTCGGATGGAGTCGTCTGTTATCTTGATCTTTCCTTTCATGACCGAAGCCCAGGGCCAGCACCGTTTCATGACCGTTCTCTGTTTCGGACTGGTTTACCTTCTCTGGGGCTCGACCTATCTGGGCATCGACATCGCCGTGCAGGACATTCCTCCGGCATCCATGTGCGCCATCCGCTTTCTGCTGGCGGGAGCCCTGATGCTGGGAATCTGCCTCGTGCGTGGACAGAGCATCCGCTACTCCGCTAAAGATTTGAGACATCTGGCAATCGTTGGAATTCTGCTGCTGATGGGCGGCAACCTCACGCTCTCCTATGCCGAGCGCTACGTCCCGACCGGCTTGGCCGCGCTGCTGGTTGCGATTGTTCCGTTGTGGTTTCTCGTGCTCGACACCCTGCTGATCGGCCATCACCGAATCGCCGGGCGGGGATTGGCTGGTTTGGGACTTGGAATCGTCGGCACCGCCGTATTGCTATGGCCCAAGCTGACCGCCACGGGCGCAATCAGCCGGCAGGAGTTGTGGTACTGCCTCAGTCTTTTCGGAGGCTCGTTCAGTTGGGCGCTGGGTTCAGTGCTCTCCAAGCGCTGGCAAGCCAAGGCTTCTTTCAGCGCGGCGGCGTGGCAGGTCACATTTGCCGGGCTTGCGAATCTGTGTCTTGCTCTGGTGATCCGCGACTACACCCACCTGCACTGGACCGCCCGGGGAGTCGGCGCGGTGTTGTACCTGGTCGTCTGCGGATCGCTCATCGGCTACACCGCATACATCTGGCTGCTGGCCCATGTGCCGACGTCGAAGGTCTCCACCTATGCGTATGTGAATCCCGTGATCGCCGTGTTTCTCGGCTGGCTGGTGCTGCACGAGTCCATTGATCGCTATATCCTCTCGGGGTCTGCCATCGTGGTGGCCTCGGTCGTGCTGGTGACCAGCGCCCAGGTGAGAAACCGCAGATTGTCGGACGAGATGCCGGCGGTCGAGGCGGTAGGCGATTGAAGTTGTTGCGCATAGCTTGCAGGGTTTTCTGAATGGTGGCAAATCCCCTACAATGGAAGCCTCGCCTTCGGCTTCGATCATGAACCTGGCTGCCAAGCTCCGTACAACTTTTTCACGACGTCTTCAGTCATATCAGGATATGGGCGATTTTCCACTGCGCCGCCGCCCCGCGCGCATCCTCGTTGTAGATGACAATGCAGAGATTATGGAACTCATGCGCGAGCTGCTTTCGAGCCGCGGCTACGAAGTAGCCTGTGCGCAGGACGTGAATACGGCGGAACTTGAGATCCGGCGGCAGATGCCCGACATTATCTTGTCCGACGTCGTCATGCCGGGAAAATCCGGGTACGAGTTCTGCCGCGCGGTGAAAGAGGACTCGGCCACCCGGCTCATCCCGTTTGTTCTCATCACCGGCCTCAGTAACCGCGAGGACAAGTTGCGCGGCATCGAGGCCGGCGCCGACGACTTTCTCAACAAGCCCATCTTCGCCGAAGAACTGTTCGCACGCGTCAAGTCGCTGCTGAAACTCAAAGAGTTCACCGACGAGCTGGAAACCGCGGAGTCGGTGCTGTGTACGCTGGGACGCAGCGTGGAAGCGCGCGATCCCTACACCGAAGGCCATTGCGAGCGGCTGGCGCAGCACGCCAGCGATCTGGGACGGCATCTTGGGCTGGACGAAGACTCCATTCTTGCCCTGCGCCGCGGCGGCTACCTGCATGATCTGGGCAAGATTTCCGTTCCCGATGCAATCCTCAAGAAGGGCGCAAACCTCACCCCCGAAGAGTGGGTAGTGATGAAGCAGCATCCCGTTACCGGAGAAAATATCTGCAAGCCATTGAAGTCGCTTCGCCTGGTCCTGCCCATCATCCGGCATCACCACGAGCATCCCAACGGCAGCGGCTATCCCGACGGCTTACGGGAGGGAGAAATTCCGCTGCTGGCGCGAGTCCTGCAAGTGGTGGACGTGTACGACGCCCTGTTTACTGCCCGTCCCTATAAACCTGCCCTCGGCCATGAGCAGGCGATGGTGACCATGCGCGACGAAGCGCGCAGAGGCTTGTGGGACGAGGAACTGGTGGCGGAGTTCTTTTCCATGCTGAGCAAGCAGCGGCAAGTGGCCTGATTTCCCGCAGGGCTGCGCCACATTCCTGAGTCTGTTTTGACTGTTTGCCGCACTTCCGACAAACTAGTGGAACTCGGGTTTGACACGGGGGGCTGGATGGCTGTGAGCCGGAGATGTATTTCCGGTTGAGAGCTTCATTTGGGACCCTATACCTACAGCATCATTATTCCGGCGTTCAACGAGAGTGCCCGCATCGGGCCTACGCTTGAGAAGATCCTCGCGCACCTCCAGGCCACCGGCTGGAACGCCGAGATCGTTGTGGTGAATGACGGATCCAGGGACAACACCGTGGAGATTGTGCGCTCCTACGCGGCCCACAATCCGATCATCCGGCTGCTGGAGAACCCTGGCAATCGTGGCAAGGGTTACAGCGTTTGCCACGGAATGCTCAGCGCTAAAGGGCGGCTTCTCCTGTTTACCGATGCCGACCTGGCATCGCCGATAACAGAAGCCGACAAGCTCTTTTCTGCCCTGGACGCCGGCGCCGACATCGCCATTGGCTCGCGCTGGCTGGACCCCAGGCTGCAAGTGAAGCGGCAGCCTGCTTATCGGCAACTTCTCGGCCGCATCTTTAATCTTTCTCTCCGCCTGGTTCTCGGCCTGGGCTTCAAAGACACGCAATGCGGTTTTAAGGCTTTCACTCACAGCGCAGCCCACAGCATTTTTCCCCGGCAGCAAGTGGAGCGCTGGGGGTTCGATCCCGAGCTGTTGTTCCTGGCGAAGCGAAGCGGCCTGCGGGTGCTCGAAGTACCCGTCCTATGGGAGCATCGGGAAGGCACACGCCTCCACCCCTTCCGCGATGGGATGTATATGTTTGGAGATGTGCTGCGGATTCGCTGGAACAGCCTGACCGGGCGGTACTCCGCCAAAGCCGAAGCGCCAACCAGTTGCGTCTGACTGGTGAGGTCTAGCCGGTTGAGTCTAAGAAGACGAAGCCTTGGCTGCCGCTGCCAACCGTACCGGCTTGGTGATGATCCCGACTCCCGGGCGAAAAGCCAGGGTCATCTTCGAAGCGCAATCCTTACACAACCAGAAGTGTTCCAGACGGCGGGCCGGTTTCTTCAACTCGGGCAGAAAAACCGAATCTGCCATTGATTCCGCGTCAAAGAGAAACACTTTCCCTTGATGCAAGTACAAGAAGCGGTTGGAGCAACCGGGGTTGGCGCACTTCGACAGCATGGCAGGATCCGGCAACTGAGTTCTTGCCCAGCAATTGTAACCCTGTCGAAGTCTGGCGCTGCGATCAAAAAGTTGGAATACCTGCAAACGCTTCCCACTTCAGGCTAGGCTGAAGCTGAGTGCTGTTCTGCGCACTCCCTCACCGCACTTGCAACCTGCTGGCCCATTTCAGTGGTGCTCAGGCCCGGCTTGCCGGAATGTATGAGATCGCAAGTGCGAGCTCCGCGAGCCAGCACTCGATTCACCGCCGCCTCGATACAAGCCGCCTCGCCCTCCAGACTGAACGAGTAGCGCAGCATCATCGCGCAGGAAAGAATGGTTCCCAGTGGATTGGCGATTCCTTTTCCGGCAATATCAGGAGCGGAACCGTGCACCGGCTCATAGAGAGCCACCGGGCCGCCTATGCTGGCGGAGGCCAGCATGCCGAGCGACCCCACCACACCGCCGGCTTGGTCCGAAAGAATGTCGCCAAACATATTTTCGGTGAGCACCACATCGAACTGCGCCGGACGCGCCACCAGCGCCATGGCGGCGGAATCCACATACATGTGCGAGAGTTGCACATCAGGGAAGTCCCGTGCCACCCGCGACGCCACATCCCGCCACAAGCGGGAGCAATCGAGCACATTGGCTTTATCGACCGAAGTCACTTTCTTTCTCCGGTCCCGCGCCAGTTCGAACGCAACCCGCGCGATCCGCTCAATTTCCTGTTCGCCGTAGTGCATGGTGTCGGTCGCCGAGCGCTGGCCAGCGGGACCGTGAATGACCCGCGGCTGCCCGAAGTAGATGCCGCCCAGCAGTTCCCGGACGATCAGCATGTCGGTGCCCCGGACTATCTCGGCCCTCAGGGGCGAGCAATCTTCCACTGCGGCAAAACACACCGCCGGGCGCAGGTTGGCAAACACTCCCAACTCCCGCCGCAAACGCAGCAGCCCGCTCTCAGGACGGAGATGGCTGGGATAACTATCAAAGGCGGGGCCACCTACGGCTCCAAGCAGCACGGCATTGCCGGCAATGCAGGTTTGCAGCGTTTCCTTGGGGAAAGGATCGTCGTACTTGAGGAGGGCCGCTCCTCCAATGTCTCGCTTCGTGACCTGCAGCTGATGGTCAAAACAAGTGGCCATCGCCTGCAGCACGCGAATGCCTTCTTCGGTAACTTCGGGACCGACGCCATCCCCGGGAAGAACAGTGATTTTCAGAAGCATGGGTTCGCTTGGACGAAACTGCTCTGACAGCGGAAGTTCTCGCGGCGGGACTGAATCGACGTGGATTGCAGACCGCTTGCTGCCGCCGATTCTACTGCAGAATGAAGGTGATCAAACGTTTCAATGGAGTAAATAAGCGTTACAAGATCGGCACAAAATGACTTGTGGTCACAGATGTAACCAGTCGGCTAAACGAAGATCTTAGAAATCTATACTCCCCAAAGATAGTCCTCTTGCTCGGCGTGATGTTCCGCCATGGAATTGCGGGGCAAAGGCACGCCCTGATCGCTCGCCGGCGGCATGGGAAATGGCTTCTGGAATTTCCCGTCCGCAGCAGCCGCCGCAGCCGAGGCCATTTCCTCTTTAGGTGACGCAGGAAGCGCCGGAGAGGCCAGCAGTTCCAGCAGATGGTGGTCTTCTACATGCTTGATCCTGTCGGCAAGCGCCAGGAAACGGCGGTAGATGTCATCCAGCTCGCGGCGTTCCATCTGGTGTCCCAGCTTTTCGTAGCGCTGCCCGAGAGCGTGCCGTCCGGAATGCTTCCCGAGAACTAACGTTGAATCAGGAACGCCCACGGTTTTCGGAGTAATGATCTCGTAGGTCAGCGGGTTCTTGAGCATGCCGTCCTGGTGAATGCCGGCGGCGTGAGCGAAGGCATTGCGGCCGATGATCGCTTTGTTGGGCTGCACGCCCACTCCCGTGATTTCGCAGAGCAGCTGGCTGGAAGCGTAAAGCTGTTCGGTCACCACTCCCGTTTCGTAAGGATACTGGTCGGGACGCACTCGCAGCGCCATCACCAGTTCTTCCAGCGCGGCGTTGCCGGCGCGTTCTCCAATGCCGTTGATTGCGCATTCGACCTGGCGTGCCCCGGCGGCGACCGCCGCCAGCGAATTGGCCACTGCCAGCCCGAGGTCATCGTGGCAGTGCGCCGAAATCGTCACACTTTCCACCCCGCGCACCCGCTGCCGGATCTTCTCGATCAGTCCGCCAAAGTCCGCCGGCACGGTATAGCCAACGGTGTCGGGAATGTTCAGCGTCGTGGCCCCGGCTTCTACTACGGCTTCCAGCACCTGAAACAGGAATTCCGGGTCGGTGCGGGTCGCGTCTTCCGGCGAAAATTCCACGTCCTGGCAGTACGATTTTGCCAGCCGGACCATGTCCCGCGCCTGCTCCAGGCAGGTCTGCCGAGTCATTTTCAGCTTGGTCTGCAGGTGAATATCGGAGGTTGCCAGGAACACGTGAATGCGCGGGCGAGCCGCATTCTGCAGCGCCTGCGCGGCGCGCTCGATGTCGGGCTTGCAGGCTCGCGCCAGGCCAGCCACGATCGGCCGGCGGATCGCGGCCGCGATCCCCTGTACTGCCTGAAAGTCTCCGTCAGAAGCGATCGGAAAGCCGGCTTCGATTACGTCCACTCCCAAGCGTTCGAGCTGGTGCGCCATGCGCAGCTTTTCCTGCACGTTCATGCTCCAGCCGGGTGACTGCTCGCCATCTCGCAGGGTGGTGTCGAATACGGTAATACGCGCTCTTTCCATGACCGGTAAGTCCTCCAGATTGATTTCTCTATGCTACGTGCCCGCCCGCCTAAAGCAAAGCTTATAATCTTTATACTTTACATTAGTAATAGTGAACCCATAAGCTGTACTTATCAAGCAACAACTCTGATTCCGGTGACGCATGGATTTGGCCCAGCTTGAAGTCTTTCTGATGGTGGCGCGCGAAGGCCGCTTTTCCCGCGCCGCGGAGAAGCTGTTCCGCACCCAATCGGCGGTAAGCCAGACCATCCACAAATTGGAAGAAGAACTGGGCGAGCCCCTGTTTGACCGCTCCTCGCGCGAAGGCCTGCTGACCGACGCCGGGCGCGTGCTGCAGGACTACGCCGAGCGAATGCTGAACCTGCGCAAAGACGCCCGCGAAGCCCTGGTCGAGCTGCGCGAATTGCAGAAGGGCAAGCTGGCCATCGCCGCTAATGAATTTACCGCCCTCTATCTGCTGCCGGTGCTGGGCGAATTCCGCAAGCTGCACCCTATGATCAAGATTTCGGTGCAGCGCGCGCTGGGCAGCCACATTCCCGATGACGTGATCAACCACAGCTCAGAGCTGGGCGTGCTCACCTACGATCCGCAGGACTCGCAGCTGCATTCCATCATCGTCTATCTCGACGAGCTGATTCTGGTGGTCCCGCCACGGCATCCGCTTGCCGGGGAGGCTCAGGTCAGCATCCGCCAGCTGGGCGCCGAAGCCTTCGTTGCCCACATCGTGCCGTCGCCCTACCGCGAAAAGGTGATTGAGGCATTCAACCGCCACAAGACACCGTTGCACATGAATATCGAGCTTCCCACTCTGCAGGCCATCAAGAACTTTGTGGCCAGCGGAAACGGCGTGGCCCTGGTGCCAGAAATCAGCGTAGAAAGTGAGCTCGCGCGCGGCGAGCTGGTGCGCATTCCGGTTCGCGAGCTGCGCCTGCACAGGAAGATGCGCCTGATCTACCGCAAGTCCGCCAACCTCTCGCACGCCGCCCGCGCCTTCCTGAAGGTGGCGGAAGCCATCACCGAAGAACGTAAGGGCCCATACCGTTTTCAAAGGGAGCATTGAGGGCAAGAATTTGCCAGATGGGACGTAAAGAGGAAGAGCCAGGAAGTCAGCAGCCAGCAGCTGCCAGCAAAAATTAAGAGTCCCGAAGTGATGTTGAACTCATTCGTCTCGGCCAGTAGCTCGCGTTAGACCCTTGCCGACCTGACCTCGCGGCTTCCCTTGCGGGGCGCTTCGAGCGATCCGTTGCTTGGGCTCCGGGCTTACCGCCAACCGGATAAATCCGTTCAACGCCTCGGGACTCTATCTTGCCTTTGACATGGGCTCCTGTTCGCCTCGACCAGCGCTTAGCTATAGACCCTTGCTGGCCCTGCTTCTGTTTTTCACCTTGCGGTGTCGAAGCTGACCGCGCTCGAGTCCCGGACGCTGCACCAACCGGGAAAACTTCAGAACGTGTCAAAGAACGATTATGTTTTTACTCCTTCTATTTTTAGAGTCAAAGAAAAACGCGCGACTTTATCTGCATGTGTTTTCAGTGGAATGCAGCGGGTTCACAACCCGGTGACAGGATTTGGTGCAGCCGCATCCGGCATTTTCCCGCGCATCTCCCGCTGGAATGCGGTTCTATTGGGCGGTTCCACGTGGTTTGCCCGCAGAACTCCGCATAGCATGCGGCCCAACGTGTGAAAATCCAGCGAAAACCGCGACCCGCCCGGCTTTTGGATTCCGCACCTCCCGCTTCCTTATCTCTTGCCTGTCATCCTGAGCGAAGTTTCTGCCGAGCGAAGCGAGGCAGAAACGCAGTCGAAGGATCCCTACCCGCTCCACGTCCACCGCAAGCATGTAACGGAATTCTCCCCGTGCTCGGCACATCAATTCAGCACATCGATAGTGGGACACGATGGGAGCAGCGCCTCCGGTTTGATCCCTCCCCATCCCCAGGCTTACAATTCGGCGGCTTAGAGTCGCCGGGCTTACGTTTCATTTCCAACTATGTCGCAGCCGCTCGTAATCGAACGCTTAGGTGGGCCGAACAGCGGCCAGGGAGTGCTTTGCCTCAAAGGCCCCCTCACCATGGACAACCTCTCCGACTTCCAGAATGCCGTCCGCCGCGAAACCAGTCCCACCATGATTCTGGATTTCAGCGAAGTCCCCTACGTGGATTCCTCCGGCCTGGGCTCGCTGGTCAGCGCCCACGTCTCCGGCTTCAAGGCGGGCAAGCGCGTGGTGCTGGCCGGCGTCAACGATCAGGTATTGCGGCTGTTCCAGATCACCCGAGTCGAGCAGTTCTTCCTCATCTTTCCGGATCTCGAGGACGCGCTCGAAGCCCTCAGTAACCCCGCCATCGCGTAGCCGGACTCGCGAGCGGGAGCGCCCGCGCAACACCACCACTCCATTGACTGCCTGACAATGCGAGTGTAGACTCTCGTCCCATTTGGGGCAGCTCCACTCTTTTGTTCAGGCAGTTGGGGGGAAACATGAAATCGCTTCTGGTGCACACGGCAGTTCTGCTGTGCTGCGTGGTTGTGGTCTTTTCTTCATTGCGGTCCGCTGATGCGGCGCCCGGCGTAGCTTCCTCTTCGCCGGCTGCATCGGACACAGGCACAATTCTGCGGACGCCCCGGCGCATGGCTCGCGGCAAGTACCTGGTCAACGGAGTTCTGCAGTGTTTTGGCTGCCACTCTGACCTGGACTGGACCAAGCGCCCCGCATTGCCGTATCCCGGTAAAGCCGGCGGCGGTCACGTTTTTGATGACATTGAAATCGGGCTTCCCCCCGGAAACCACGTCGTCGCCCCTAACATTACGCCCGACCCCGAGTTCGGCGCCGGCAAGTGGAAAGATGCGGATTTTGTTCGCGCGCTGCGCCAGGGTATCGGCCATGACGGCAGAACTTTGTTCCCGCTGATGCCGTACCCATTCTTTCGCGGCTTGTCGGATGAAGACTTGGCGTCGGTTGTGGTCTACATCCGCTCCATTCCACCGGCCCACGTTCAGCAACCTAAGACAGTGTTGTCCGCCCCGTTGAAGGCCGCGCTGCAGCCCCTCCCAGCCGTGGGCCCGATTGCTGAACCTGACAAGTCGAGCCCCGCCAAATATGGCGCATACCTGGTCAACGCCGGCCACTGCACTGCCTGTCACACTCCCGTCGATGAGCACAACCAGCCGCTCCCCGGCATGTATCTCGCCGGTGGACAGCCGCTGATCGGACCATGGACCGGGAAAGGGACCCTGACCGTCAACTCGCTCAACCTGACCCCTGATCCCTCGGGACTCTCGTATATGAGCGAAGCCCTGTTCATCAAAACCCTGCGCACCGGACAAGTGCAGGCCCGGCAACTCTCCAACATCATGCCCTGGGACTGGTTTCGCAACATGAGCGACAGCGACCTGAAGGCGATCTACGCCTATCTCCGGACCGTGCCGCCGGTGCAGCACAGCGTGGATAACACCGAGCCGCCGGGCTATTGCAAGCGCTGCCGCCAGAGTCATGGCTATGGCGCAAGAAATAAGGAATTGGCGGCAGCTCCGCGCTAGCTACAGCGCAGCCGCAAAAACACCATGCACAAAGCGGCTCAGCACGCTCGTGCATTCTTGTTGCCAGCTTATCTATTCTCTGCCGGCGCAGGCCGGTTCAGACCGTCTGGCCAATTGATGGGAACGCCACTTCGGCCTGGAGATCGACTCCGGCCCCGGCGGGCTCAAACGCTTCTACGGCGCAGGTGATCTCCACTTCATCACCGCCAGTTGCTATCGTCGGCGGCCTTACCTTGCCTTGTCCGAGTATCGCGGCCTTTTTTGTTCGCATTCTGGAAAAGGTGCGGCAACGATATCAGTTTGTGGTTGTGGGTACGTAGTCATGCCCGAACATTTTCATCTCCTGATCGACAATTCGGGACAGACGGCACTGACACCGATTCAAGCACCATCAGGAGGATGGACGACCCGGCGGACAGGCGCGCAAGGGTGTCGTCGCCTGCAGGGCGAGGTGCGAGATTCTCTTTCGCCCGGCTCCCACGCAAGAAGCCGGCGGAAGCAAGTAAACAACCGGGACCGGCTTCGGACAATCCGTTACGAGTAGAAGAATTTTGGAAGAGATTCAGTTCCATCGCTAGTGCTGAAAAACAACAAAGCGGGGAGCTCGCGCACTCCCCGCTTCTTTGCAGCAGAGGGTTGGTTCTGTTTTAGTTGCTGCTGCTGCCGCTGCTGCCGCTCATGCCGGCAGCGGACTCGTTGATTTCCAGGGCTTGCCGCTTGCCTGAAAAGCGGATCTGCGCCAGGGAACGGCTTCCGTCCGGATTCATTTTCACTACGGCCGCATCTTGCCGGGGTGAGTTGCTCAGATCCACCACGTGAGCGGGAACGGTTGCGACAACATCTTTGCCCTTCATGATGTTGAGTTCGACGTTGGGGCCAGTTCCATCCCACTTCACGGTATAGGTTCCACTCTTCAGTTGTTTTCCGGCGACGGTGAGTTCATCGCCCACCTGCAGCGAACCTTTGTTGGCTGCGAATGCGGTGGCTGCGAGCAGCAGTGCCAGTGAGAGCACCAGACCTTTTGAGACACTCGATAGCTTCATGCAACTCCTTTATTTCCCGATTACGTCGGGACCGGCTGTGGGCGGCTTCCGCTCACCTCCACCGAAAAACTTGTGCGTTTTTCCGCCGAAGGCCTACAATGCTGCCGCGGGTTAGGCAAACAGAGGCCGGTGCCGAAAAGCACTGAGCTTCTCTTCCGGGACTGTTCTCACCTGGGCCGCCAAACCGAGAGTGAGCCAGTCCCCGCTTAACCCTTAAACTTTGTTCAGCGCCGGCGCGGCTGGTTAGTCGTCCGGCTTCCCACTATCCGAATCAAGATACGTTTCGCTGTGCCCGCTGGTTCCACGGATCACAACCATTAGCTTGGACGCTGCGCGGTATGGCTCGTTAGCAAGAATGCTTAGACACAAGGGTGCGGTGTTTTGTCTAGATGGGACTCTGCGACGAATGGCGGGAGAGATTCCCGCAAGAAGCAGTCGCGCGGTTTCAGGTGCGGATGTAAGGAAGGAGTTAAGTCAGCGCTGCTGTTCTAGTGGTGCGCAAGACTACCTTTCCAAAATTCTTGCCGTTGCTCAGCAATTCGTATCCGGCGGCCGCTTCCTCCCAGGGCAACACCGTTCCGATCACGGGATGCAAGTGTCCCTGCGAGGTCCATTCGGAAAGCTGTTTCCAGGCTTGTTCCATCAATGCGGAATTGCGTGAGAGATAGGTGAGCCACAATCCGTGCACGCTGGCGCCCTTGGCATAGAGCACGCGCGGATCAAGCGAAGCGGGTTGGCCGGTTGCATTTCCGTAAACGATCACGCGGCCGAAGTTGCGCAGGCAGCGAATGCTCTTCAGGGTGTGCTCGCCACCCAGCATTTCCAACACGACATCGACGCCCTCGCCGCCAGTTATGTCTTTGACGGCTTCTTCGTAGTCAACTTTTTTGTAATTGATCGGATGCTGCAGTCCCAGAGCCTGAACTCGCGCCAATTTCTCGTCGGAGGAGGAAGTTCCATACATCTCCAACCCCAGCAGTTTTCCAATCTGCACGGCCGCGGTTCCTACGCCTCCGGCGGCGGCGTGAATCAATACTCTCGGCGTTTTTGCGGTGGCGGTTGAATCCAACAGCCCTGCCTTCCAATAAGCAAGGTAAGCGGTGAAGTAGTTGACGGGGAAGGCAGCGCCTTCCTCGGCGCTCCAGCTTTGCGGCACAGGCCATAGCAGGTCCGCTTTCGCGGACACGAGTTCGGCGAAACCGCCCCACTGGGTGTAACCCATCACGCGCTGGCCATCGCGTTCGCGAATGCCGCTGAATTCACGTCCGGCAACCAGCGGAGGAGGCGGGGTTCCCGGGTAGCCGCCGCTGGCTGTGATCACATCAGCGAAGTTGATGGCGCCGGCTTCGGCCCGCACCAGAATCTCGTCCGGCCCGGGTACCGGATCGGCAACCTCTTGCAACCGCAGCACCTCTGGAGCTCCGAAGCGGGTGATCACAATTGCCTTCATGGATCAGTAGTTTAGCAATCGCAGCGGCAGCGTGCTTTGGCGTGACGGAGGTTTTTGCCAACGCTTCTTGGCAGACCCGGAACCTGGGGCCAAGGTATATACTTCCGATGGTTTTTATTGCGGTGCTTGTTCCGGGTTTCGCGAGGGTACGGAGCGCATTTTATAGTTGAATTCATGGCTCCGTTTAGTTGAGATCTCTGGCCGCAGAACATAGATTGGGCTTTTCATAATGCTGCCAGTGCGGGGGTTCATCTTGGGTCGCCACTCAGAGATGAAATCCCAGGGGAGGTCCAGCAGTGGACTTGATACTGGTTCGTGTCCTATTTGTCCTCATTGTTGCAATCACCTGCTTCCTGATTGAACCATTCAACCTGTCACAGAAGATGGATGCAGTGCTGGGCGCGGTCATCGGCCTGAGCATTGTGCTGTTCGAATGGAAGCTGCGACGCATCAGCCTGAAACGGCTGATCGGAGCTGCCATCGGCAGCGTGCTTGGCATTTGCGGCGCCTACCTGTTTGCGCTGGTGATCCGTAACAGCCTGCCTCCTGGTCCCACACAAAGCTTTTTTCAGATCATCGTGATGCTGCTGATGGCTTATGTGGGGCTGATTGTGGGCGCAAACAAGGGAGACCTGCTGAACCTCTCGGCGCTGGGCGGTATCTTTGGCGGAGAGAAGCAGGGCAAGAAGAGCCATAAGATTCTCGATACCAGCGTGATCATTGACGGTCGCATCGCCGACATCGCCGAGACCGGGTTCCTTGACGGCGTTATCGTGACTCCGCAATTCGTATTGCGCGAGCTGCAGCTGGTGGCGGATTCCGCCGATTCGCTGAAGCGCAACCGCGGGCGGCGCGGGCTCGACATTCTGCAACGGCTGCAAAAAGTCGCGTCGCTGCAGATCCAGATCGTGGAAGACGATTTCCCCACGGTGCGCGAAGTCGATCTCAAACTGATTGAGCTGGCTAAAGTCTACGAAGCCAAGATCGTTACCAACGATTTCAACCTCAACAAAGTCGCCCAGCTTCAAGGCGTGGAAGTATTGAACATCAACGAACTGGCGAACGCGCTCAAGCCGGTAGTATTGCCGGGCGAGACCATGCGGGTATTCATTCTCAAGGAAGGCAAGGAATACAACCAGGGCGTTGCCTACCTGGACGACGGAACCATGGTGGTCGTGGACAATGCGCGCAAAATGATCGGCAAAACGGTGGATATCTCGGTGACGTCGGTGTTGCAAACCACTGCCGGCAAAATGATTTTCGGCAAGTGGGATGAACGGGGCCGGGCGGAGTCGCGCACGGTCGCAACTTCGGTGGCTCCTGTTTCCAATGCGGAGCTGAAGAAGACGTTAGTTGCGGAGAGGCCTTCCGAGTAGCTTTGTGTTGGTGGTTGAGGCTACTGAGCGGTTATCGAACTGATCAGGATGGTTTCGCCCCGCAGGCGGCCGACTACTTTTACGCGCTCGCCAGCCAGACTGTCTAATGTGGCTTTGTTGCCTTGCAGCAGATAGTTTTTGTCCCCATTGACCAAGGCAAACTTTGCGCCCTTTTTGACGCAGGCGCGGACACACTCCGCCGGGCTCTTCCCGGAACTTTCGGGATGTCTTGCGCCGCACCGCGAGTCTGTGATCACGCCGGAATACTCCTGCTGCGAGACAGTCTTGCTGCTGAAATCTTCGGAGTCCTGGCCTCCCGCGAATGCCAGCGTAGCGCCCGCCAACAGCACTGAAAACGCAAGCGCCAAAGCCAGGGCCACAGTGAACGAGAAAGCCGTCAGGGCCAGCAGCGATTTCCGTTTGGTTGACTTCACAGGACCTCCACAATCTCTCCGGTTGATGTTTGTCTCACCTCGAGAGAGATCACTAATTCTTCCGGCAACTTTGATGCCACAACCTGCCGCCGAGCCAGTTGCTTCATTAACCTGTTCTCGGAAGTCCACTTAGCGGTATTTCACCTGGGAACTTCCAGCGGCCGAGGATCTCGAGTCCGGAAATAAATTCACAAAACTGGCTAATCCGGCTACAGTGATTCCCCACAAGGAGTCAGGACGCCATGAAACGGGTTACAGGCATCGGCGGCATTTTCTTCAAGTCCGAGAATCCTGAACGGCTTTATGGCTGGTATGAAAGGCACCTCGGCATTCAACGGGGCGCCGATGGATCGGGGGTGACCTTCGAATGGCGAGATGCTTCCGATCCGAAAACCCAGGGAATCACGGTGTGGTCGATTTTCCCCAGCAGCACCAAGTATTTCGGCCCCGGGAGTTCTCCATTCATGGTGAACTATCTGGTCGAGAACATGGAAGCGCTTCTGGAGGCTCTCAAAGCGGAAGGGGTTGAGATTATCCCCGGCGGGGAAGATCACGAATACGGTCGTTTTGCCTGGATCATCGATCCCGACGGAAACCGCATTGAGCTCTGGGAACCACCCAAGCCAAAGCCGGAATGACACCGGCGTGAAGCGAATCTAGGGCTCCGCTGCCAGCGATACTTTCGAGGGTTTGAATGCAGGATGAGCGATTTCCCTATTGTTCGATCCCTTGAGATCGCGGACCGCGTTCTTTGCCATTGCCAGCGCCGTCTTCCGGGCTCGGTGGCGGTTCTGCCCAAAAAGGGCCGGAAGCATGAATCCGAATGTAAGGCTCAGGCCGGCGATGGTGCGGGCCAGGTCGTCGAGCTGTTCGCTGGAGTGCGATTCGTGGCCGGCACGGGTGAGCCGGTGTACCAGGATATCGATGTATTGCGCCACTCCGGTGGCTTTGATTTCTCCGCCTATGGCCGAGTCTGACAGAGCCAGCGGAACCAGCATTCGCAGCAGATCGCGGTCGAGCCAGCTCCGCTCGATTCCCCAGTTCACCAGTTGGGCGCACTCCTCTTCCAAGTCATCGGCAAGAGGCAGGCCGCTGCGCAATTCTGCTTCCTGCTGCGAGATCTGAGAACGAATCAGCTTTCGCAGCAGACCTTCTTTTCCACCAAAATAGCGGTGGATCAGGCCCTCGGCGCAGGAAGCCGCGGCGGCAATGTCGCGCGTAGTGGTTCCGTCGTAGCCGCGAGCCGCAAATAATGCTGACGCCGCGTGCAACAAAGCCTGTTCCCGCGCGGGACGATTCCGCAGCCGGGGCGCTGCGTCGCCTCCCTTTATGTGCGGGCGAGCACGATGTTTTACGGGACTGGCGTTCGAGACATTCATGCGTTGACTGCTGCTCCCGATAAAGTCGGGCCCCCAGGATCCCGACTCGTGAATATGAAAATGAAATTCATATTCAATTTCCTTATACGGCAGGCCCCAGCCTCTGTCAACCGCAAACAGAGCCATTTCTCACCGAAAACGAGACCGGGGAGGCGGCAGGGAGGTTACGTTGAGCCTTAATCGGAAGACGCGCGCAGCTGCGATTTAGTTGGGCGGTGGGGTCCCGAAGGTCTGGCTGATCACGTGAAGATTGCGGTCGAGAATGACGGTTCCCGACAGGACGCTTCGGCCAGAGCGCCCGGTGCGGCCCGGGTAGTCATAGCGGAGATCCTGGAAACGAACGATGTAGCCTCCGGGGGCAGCCTGAATCTCCTGGGTTTCGGTCACCGGATATTGTGCCCAATCGAGAAAGACGCGCCCCAAGTATGACTTTTTCGCTGCGATCGTGACTGGGGTTTCCTGCGGCTTGTAGCGGACCCTCATCTGATCGTCATAGTCCACTTCCGGAACCAGGGAATTCACCTGCATCATGGCAAGAAAGTCCGGAGTCTCGACTACTCCGTACCACTCGAACGGATTCCACCAGTAGGGATAAGCCGAAAGCCGGATGGCATCGGCATCCCGGTACGACCGGGCCTGCATGGCATTCACCGCCCGGCGGTGCTCGTAGTCGCGAAGGCCGTACAGGGCCAGCACGCCGATCAGCGCCACAATGGCGGCCGCGCGCCCTTGGGGGCCTTGGCGGCGTGCGCCGATCTCCTGATTGATCAGCGAGAACAATGCCGGCAGAAGCAGCCCCCCAATCAAAAGGATGTACATCACTGGCTCGACGATGAAGACGATGTCCCAGGAATACCAACGCTCAGAGAACGGCCAGAAGGGACGAACTCCGTAGTTGTTGGTGAAGTCGAGCAGGAGATGACTCAGGCCCGCGATGTAGGCAAAAACGAAAAGCAGGCCCCAGCGCGGCGGGAGATTGGGATCTTTCACTTTGCTGCCGCGTATGCGCCAGAGCACGTACATGAAGCCAACCACGAACGCGGCAACCAGAACCAGGCCCAGAAAGGAGTGAGTAAACCCGCGGTGGTGGGCAAAGCCGAAAACCCGGCCGCCAAATCGTCCGAACACGTCGAGGTCGGGCGCTTCCGCTGCCAGCACCATGGTGGCCGTAGCCAGCGCGGTCTTTCGATTCAAACCGGCCCGGCCCAGGCATGCGCCGGTGAGGAAATGGGTGATCGGTTCCAAGGCTTAGGGATTCACAATCCGCCGAAGCACAGAGAATACATCGACTCTCTCGCGAAGCGCCAATGTAACACTAGGGCGGAGCCAATAGTGTCAGCGCATCCGGGACGATGGAGATCTCTGCCGGCAGCGTGCCCAGCAATTCTCCGTCAGCTTCTACGAAGATGCGCCTTGTTGCAGGAGTCCCACTAGACTCCGGAACTGGCCGGCAGATCACGCTGGTGCTGTACATCGATTCGATTCTGCGGATGTTCTTCCCTGCGCCGAAGAGCCCGCGAAGAATGTACGCCAGATATGTGAGTCGGCTTTTCGTACGGAATGCGACAACTCTCAACTCGTTGCGCGAAAGCCCCGCGCCGGGGGCGAGCACGCGCAAGATTCCGCCGAAGTTGCGGATGCGCACTGCGAGGAGTTGCGAGACGTCGGAATATTCGTCGTGGAATCCAGGGCCGCTGGCTTCGACCGCGAAATTCTGCATGGGATGAGTGAGCCACAGGCGTGTCGCCTTCCCGTAGTAAGCGCCCATCCCCAGGCGGCTCTTTACAACAGAATTCAGGGCATAGAAGAGATGGGCATCGACTCCGACTCCGGCGGTCACGACAAAGTAGCGAGATGCTGCGTTCCCCTCAAAATTCAGACACTGCACCCGGCCGACGGCAATCCTGCGCGGGGTGGCGTTCAATGCCGCGCGGGCTGCGGCTGCTGGGGAGAACGGCAGCGCGAGATCGTGCGCCAGCGCATTTGCCGTGCCCATAGGAATGATGCCCAGCGCGGCCTCGCCGCCGGCCACTCCCTGCAGCACGTCGTGAATGGTGCCATCCCCGCCGCAGGCGAAAATGGTGTCGCAACCCCGGGCGGCGGCCTGCCGCACTTGTTCCGCGGCATCGGCGGCAGCGCGAGTGGGAGTGGCGGTCGCATCCACTCCCGCCTGCAACAAGACCGACCGGGCCTCCTCCACATCGCGCAGCCTCCGAGCGAGATTGCGGCCCGAGAGCGGATTGTAGAAGAGTGCAGCCTTTCGCATATCGGTCGAAACGCGTGTTCCGAGTTCTCGATGCGGCGTACTACTCGCTCTAAGTAATGGCAGAAGGCTGACGGTTGGGAGCCGCTTTCCCCGTCATCTGTGGAATGGTGACGAACTGGTAGCCTTCGCCCTTATATCTGGCGATCAAGCGGTCCGTGGCAGCGACGGTGTGCGAACGATCTGCGCCCATCGCCAGGTGGCCGCCATCGTGAAGCAGAATGACGTCACCGCCGCGCACCCGCCGTTCCACCTTGCGCTCGATCTCGCTGGCCGAGCGCGCCTTCCAGTCGTAGCCGGTCACATTCCACATGATTGGCTCAAGATGGAGCTGCCGCGCGATCTGCAACACCGCCGGACGGCGTCCTCCAAAGGGAGGGCGGAACAAGTTCGAGTGCTCACCCACGGCATCGGCCAGGGCAGCGTCGCACTCCGTCAGCTCTTTTCTGATATCACTTTCAGACTTGAAGATCAGCAACGGATGAGTAAAGGTGTGATTGCCAACGATATGTCCGGCGCGCACCAGTTGGCGGGCGATATCAGGACGCTGCTGCACATATCGTCCAATCAGGAAAAAAGTGGCCTGCACCTCGTGCCTTGCGAGAACATCGAGAAGCCGCAGAGTGTGAGGATCGTTGGGCCCGTCGTCGAAGGTGAGTGCCAGCTGCTTCGATTTTCTTTCGAGACCAGTAAAGGTTCGGCCGTACCACTGGCCGGTCGGCGCCATAGATTGATACCCGGCAGTGGAAGCCGCCGCGATCGCTGCCGCGCCGAGCATAATGCCGAGCATGTGGAGGATTGTAAAGGATTGGCGATTTCCGGTTGACGATTGCCGAATTCCACGGCTGCATACTTGGAGTGGATCGCCAATTTTTTCTGCTGATCCTGTCGCTCTGCCGGCTGTTAACTTTTCCCTCAATTGCCTGCTTGGCTCTGCCGCGATATGCTGCAAGCGGTTCCTTTCTCACGACCTCATGGCCAATCTCTTCGAGCTGCCCCGCTACATTGCAGTGGAAGGCCCCATACGAGTGGGCAAGAGCACGCTGGCGCGGGTACTGGCCGAACGCCTGAATGCCCAACGCGTGACCGAGCCGGAAGATAATCCGTTTTTGCGTTCTTTTTACGAAGGCGAGCGCGGGGCCGCCTTCCAGGCCCAGTTCGCCTTCCTCGTACGCCGGTTCGAGCAGCTGCACGCGCTTGATGTTGGGCCGCGATCACAGAAAGCGGTCGTCACCGACTACATTTTTGAGAAAGACAAGCTGTTCGCCTGCCTCAATCTCACCGACCAGGAACTCGACACCTACAACCGCTACTACAACTACTTCCGCGAGCAGTTGCCCACGCCTGACCTGGTGATCTACCTGCAGGCCACGCCCGAAGTGCTGAAGAAGCGGCTGAAGAAAAAGAACGCTCCCGGCGAGAAGGCCATTAACGAGGATTATCTCGAAGAGGTGGTGAAAGCCTACGAGCACTTCTTCTTTCACTACACTTCGTCAGACCTGCTGATCGTCAACACTTCAGAAATTGATTTCGTCGAGCGCAATGACGATCTGCAGGAGTTGCTGCGTAAGGTCTCAGAGCCGATCAAAGGCACCCAGTATTTTCTACCGTTGGGAAACCAGGAAGCCGCCAGCGCGTAGTCGCTCGTCGCCATTTACCGGACAAACCTCACCAGGATGGCCAGGAATCAGCCGCGAAGCAGCGGACGGGTGAGGCACGTTGGTCCGCCGGAACCGTTGAGGCACAGCTCAGATCCGGCGAAGGTGAGCACCTCGAAACCTTTCCGCTGCAGTCTGGAATTGGTTTTCACATTCTCCGCGATGGCCAGCAGCCGCTTTTTTCCCAGTGAAAGCACGTTACACGCCAGCGTCTCCCGCTCCGAATAGTCAATCTCCACCAGGCGAAAGGCACGGGCCTGCAACAATTCCACGGTCTCCACTGCCAGCCAGGGCAGATCGACCAGCGCAGTGGAATCGTCCAGCAGACTGACCAAAGACATCAGGTGCAGGCACGCTGCGGGCCCGGCGCTATACGGGAGAGGCGCTGCGAGAACTTCGACGCCATGGGGGCAGACCATATCCCGCAGCTGCGCAATGCCGGCTGCATTGGTGCGGGAGCCCCGGCCGACCAGCAGGGTGGAGGCGTCGAGCCACAGCATGTCACCGGCTTCCATCGTCGCAGGAGACGACATTTCGCCCAGAATCGGGATTTTGGCGCTGCCATAGAACTCACGGTGACGCGCAGCCTCGACCACCCGGTTCGGCTTCCCGGGATTCAGGATCACCGCTCCGTATAGCGTCATAAACGACGCATCATGGGCGTAGACGGCGTCGAGCGAGAGGTCTGCGGATGGGGGAAGATGCAGCAGCTCGGCGCCTGCCGACTGCAGCTGGCGGCAGAGTCCGTCATGCTCCTGCTGGGCTTTGAGGAAATTGGGCGCCCGCAAAAAACCAAGAGACTGCCAGGTGTTCCTGGTCGCGGGAGAATCCCAGCCAGCGGCCTGGGGCGAACACATTAGTACCCGGCGCAAAGTACCAACCATCGAGTTGTTATTGGAAGCTTCCTGCAAGCGGGTCAACGTGATTGTTTTGCTAGGAATCTAAATGTGGAACCCGGGCAATTGCAAGGTTCCACATCGCCTCCCCTCAGCATTCTGTGGGCGAAACACCCTTTTCTAATCGGCGAGGTATCTTCCATCCACTGTACTTCTGGAGACAATTCGCGGGATTCGCACACTATCAACAGCAAATTCACACCATTCGAATAGGGAAATACAGTTTCGACCGTATGGTTGAAGGCACTCTGCCCGGGTACTCTGCGTGTGAAAATGGCTTAGTGTGTGCAGCGAGTGCTGCGCTGCAAGCCCTGCTTCGAACACCCGAACAGCCCGAAAACCGTCCCAGGTTCACCCCTTCCGTGACCGTCGTATCCCTGCCCTCAGGCATCGGTAACATTCCGCTTTCCATCCAAGAGCTTCACTTCTCAGTGAGGTCAAAGCATGGAAAGACGCATTTTCATTCGTGGCATCGCGGCTGCGGGAGTGATTTCGACAATGGCAACACGTTCCGTAGCCGGATCGGCTTTGGGAATTCCTGCTGCGGCGTCCCCGCAGAACGGCATGCCTTACCACACCCTTGGACGCAGCGGTGAACGCGTCTCCGCCATCGGCATGGGCGGATTCCACCTGGGCAAGCCGAAGCTGACCGACGACGAGAGCATCCGGCTGATTCGGGCGGCGATCGATGGCGGCATCAACTTCATGGACAACTCCTGGGACTACAACGAGGGCCAGAGCGAAATCCGCATGGGGAAGGCGCTGCGCGACGGTTATCGCGCACAAGGTCTTCCTCATGACCAAGATCGACGGCCGCACCAAGCAGGAGGCCGCCAAGCAGATCGACGAGTCCCTCAAGCGGCTGCAGACCGACCACATCGACCTGATCCAGCACCACGAGATCATCCGCTTCGAAGACCCCGACCGCATCTTCGCCGAGGGCGGCGCCAGGAAGCGCGTGCTCGAAGCGAAGAAGGCGGGCAAGGTGCGCTACATCGGCTTCACCGGCCACAAGGATCCGCACATTCATCTGCACATGCTGGAGGTCGCCGAGCAGCACGGCTTCACCCCGACACGGTGCAGATGCCGCTGAACGTGATGGACGCCCACTTCCGCAGCTTTGGCAAGCTGGTGCTTCCTGAACTGGTGAAGCGCGGCATCGGCGTGCTGGGCATGAAATCGATGGGCGATACGGCATCATCCTGAAAAGCAAGGCGGTCACTCCCATCGAGTGCCTGCACTATGCGATGAACCTGCCGACCTCGGTGGTGATCACCGGAATCGACAGCCAGAAGGTGCTCGAGCAGGCATTCGAAGCGGCGCGTACCTTCAAGCCAATGTCAGAACAGCAGGTAGCGGCCATCCTGGACAAAACCCGGCAGGCGGCGGAGAACGGAGCCTACGAACTGTTCAAGACTTCTCAGCATTTCGACTCGACCGCCAAGCATCCCGAGTGGCTGGGCGGAGAGTCTCCCGCGGTGCAGAGGTTGGGCGCGGATACTTAAGCTTGCAGGGGAAGTGGAGCCAATGCAGCCTCAGGGTTCGAGGCCCGAAGTGAGGTCTTGGTCTGCTTTTCTGTCACGCCGCATGTAGGTGACGGGCTTGCGGCGCCGAGGTCGCCGATCGAGCCGGGATCTCGTCAGCCACAACCCGGCGGCTACCGCCGCCAGCCAGGTAGCCGTGCCCAGTCCCAACGCTTTGAGGTCGGCCACGCGGCTCCCCGCTGCCATCGTGCCCCTCGCCACGAAGTGGCTCAACAAGCCCGGCGACGGCTGCCGTCGATCGCGGCCTTCCCGATCTCCAGCCAGTTCAACTGCCGGATGGGCACGAGTCTTGCGCGGTTCAGCAGCAATGCCATGGCAACGCAGTTGGCGGCAATGCCAATGTCGGAAGCCATCGCCAGCCCGGTGGTCGAGTAGGCGTGGTTCAACGCCGCATACACCGGCCATGACGCGCCGGTGATCAGGGTGGTCGCGATCATCGGGGTCAGAGTATTGCCCGAGGCATAGTAAGCGCGGGCATACAAGGCCTGCGACGCCCAGAATGCCAGGGACAGCGAAAACCAGAACAGATAGGCGGCGGTCTCGCGGGAATCGGAATAGACGAAGTGCCCGCGCCGGTACACCAGGTCCACCAGCGGCAGGGCGGTGCTCATCATGAAGCTGGTGGCCAGCAGCGACATGGCGGCAATGCGGTACACCGAGCCATTTACGGTGTCGGCGAACTCGCGGGTGCGTTTCTGGCCGAACAATCGCGCGAAGAACGGAAACGAAGCCTGCCCCGCGGCCTGTCCCAGCACGGCAATCGGAACCTGAAAGAGCCGCTTGGCATAGTTCAGCCGGGTGATATCGCCGCTGGCGCCGGAGGCGAAGTGGCGCAGAATCCAGTCGTCGGCGCTGACCAGCGAGACTCCCAGCATGAGCGGGACCGAAAGGCGGATCCACTCCCGGAAAGCCGGATTGCGGATGTCGAAAGATATTCGAAATCCGGTGCCGATGCGCGCCGCCCCAACGGCATTGAGCAGAAAAATTCCGACTACGGTGCCGGCCACCGCGCCGTAGGCGAGCGAGGCGATGCCAAACTGCCGGGCGAACAGCACCCCGCCCAGGATGATGGAAATGTTGTAGATCAGCGGGCCAAAGGCGGGCAACAGAAACAGGCGATGCGACAGCAGCACCGCCGAAATCACTCCGCCGACATAGAAGAAAAGCTGGGCCGGCAGCAGGATGCGCGTCAGATGAATGCAGAGATCGATCTGGGCGGGACTGAAATCGTTAAACCAATGGCGGGTGAGCTGGGGAGTAAATATCTCGGCAATGATGATTCCTATGATCATCACCACCGTCATCACGCTGATGATGACCGAGAAGGTCTTCTGCGCGTCTTCTTCCTTTTTCTCGGCGAGGAAGCGGGTATAGATGGCGACAAAGGTGATGGAAGCCGTGCCCCCGGCCACCAGGTAATTCAGCCAGTCGGGGATGGTGAAGCCGGCGACGTAGGCGTCGGTCTGCTTGCCGGCGCCGAAGGCATAGGCGATGTAAGCCTCGCGGACGTAGCCGATGACCCGCGACAGCATCACCGTCGTCATCAGCAGCACGGTGGCGGAAAATGCGGTGTGCTGATGCGAAGGCCGGAAAAGCCGGAGCACCCGGGCAAACCCGCGGACAGAAGTGGCCTGGCTCGGCTCAGCGGACTCGGTCACGATGTGGCGATTCTACATTGCGAACCATCCCGACCATGGCCGGGGTGGACCGGGAGGGTATTACTCTCGGTTCATCTGCCGGAGAATCTCGCTCACCCTCTAACTCGCGAGTCAGACCTGGCTGGCGCACCGGCCGGCTAAATCTGGAAGACCAGCCGGTCACTAACCAGGAAGTTCAACACGGAGCACGCGGCGACGGTGAGGCAATTTGCCAGCAGGTATTCCATACCAAGCACCCCCACCAGCCATGCCATTACGGCCAGATTGCCCAGAAGCGAGACCGCTCCCGTGGTCGCGTTGAACTTCAGGAACCGGACCCAGCCCCTGCCCGACACCCGGTCCCTCCAGGTAAATCGGTCGTGCCAGAGATAGTTGTGAATGATGGCAGCCTCGACCGCCAGCGCGGTGGCGGCCATGTAGTTGATTCCGAATCCGGTCTTCAAAGCGACGAGAACCAGGAGCTGCACAGCAATTCCAATCCCGCCCACCAGGTAGAACTTGAGCCAGCGCAATTGCGTAGCGTTCCTCACCGGGGTGGTTCATCGAACGCGCTCTTGCTGGTAGAGACGATAGGTATTGCTGGTGGTGAAATACACCAGCATGGCCGCCATACCCAGCAGTCCAATGGTTCCCGCCAAAGTCGAACAGCCGGAATCTGCCGTGCAGTACCAGCGGCCAGCGGAACAATGCGAGATTTCCGGCCACCAGAAGCAGCCGTAGCTCGGTTGGCCCAAAACTCCAGAAGGATAGCCGGAACTCGGAGAGTGCATGCGCGGCCAGATACGACTGAATCGAAAGCAGCAGGAACCCAACCAGCAGTCCCATGGCGATCCAGGGATGCATGTACCCCGAGAGCGCCAGCCCGCCCATGAGGGCGAGGGCCCCGATGCTGTCGATCATGTGGTCCACGTAGAAGCCATAGCGGGGACGCTCCTGCCGCCGAAATCGTGCCACGGTGCCATCGAGGCTGTCGCCGAGCCAGTTCAGTACGAGGAAGGCAATCCCCGCCAGCAGCCACCCTCGATTCCGCGGGCGAGTGCATAACTCGCGCCGGCCATGACCTGAGCACCCAAGCCGAGCAGGGTGAGGTGGTCGGAGTTGATCCAGGCCGGAGTCCGCTCCGCCATCCAGAGGAGAGCCTGCTTCTCTGCCTTTGCCAGAAGGCTGGCCTGCACACGCCGCATCGCGGCGAGAGAGTTTGCCCGGGCGGCCTCCACCAGTACCTTGGGATCGGATTGCTCGCAAAATTGCCCTGACAGGGTGTTCATATCTGCCTCCACGGGAGGCAGTGTGTTCCTGGCGGCCTGATGGTGACAATACACGGCGGCTCAAGCCCGGCTCATCTGAATATCAAATTGTAAGTTACTGGTTTAGAAGCGAATAGCAGGATGGATAAACTGGCCGAAGCCGGCGGGGCCGGTGGCTGCACCAAGAGCTAATGGCTGTGGCTGTGCTCGTCGCTGACCGGAATCACGCAGCCGTGGGCGATTTCACACTCCACATGTTCGAACTGAATGGTGGTGTGTTCGATGCGGAAGTCACGGTGAAGCCGGTCCTTCACATCGCGCAGGATGCGCTCGCTGGCCGACGGGGGAATATCTTCAATCGCGATATGGACCGAAAGCGCGTGGGTCTCGGAGCCGATGCTCCATACGTGGAGGTCATGAACGTCGTTGACCCCCTCGCACCGAGCGAATCGTGGATTCGACCCGGCCCAGTTCGATCCCCCGGGGCGTGCCTTCGAGCAGGATGTTGAGAGTCTCGCGAACAATGCCGAATGCCGACCAGAGGATGAGCGCGCCGATGCCGAAAGAAAGCGCCGAGTCGATCCAGTTCTGTCCGGTTATCAGAATGGCCCAGCCACCCAGGATCACCGCGGCAGTCGAGACGGTGTCGCCGATTTCGTGGAGAAACGCGCTGCGAATGTTCACGTCGCGGCCGGAGCGGTAAAGCATTAGCGCAATCACGCCATTCATTACCACGCCAGCGGCAGCCACGATCATCATGGTTCCGGCATGAATATCACGCGGCGTCTGCAGGCGCTTGAAAGCCTCGTAGAAGATTAGAAAGGCAACTGCCAGCAGCGAAACCGCATTCACCAGCGCTGCCAGAACTCCGGCTCGATGGTAGCCGTAAGTCTTGGTGGCGCTGGGCGGACGGGACTGCAGGTACAGTGCCCCCAACGAAAGCAGCAGGGCCAGGAAGTCCGAAAGGTTGTGCGCGGCTTCGGAGAGCAGGGCCAGGGAGTGAGCGCGAATGCCGGCAATAACCAGCAAGGCGATGTATGCCAGCGTGACGTAGAGCGAAATCCGCAACACTCGGGCGGTTCCGCTATCTCCGCGAGGGCTGGCGTGCAAATGCATTATTTCCAGTTTAAGAGCGCGCCATGCCGCCTGCAAGATGGAGCATGGCTTGCCAGGTCACTTCCGTGCCCCCCGGCCTTGGCATTCTTTCCACGGCGTTTTTTTCGGCGTTCTTTCCACGGCAGCCCAGGGCGTTCGCGCTATCTTTATGCAATGGAAAACGCTTGGACTCCTGAAGAAGGCAAGAAGCCGGTTCTGCCGATCGGCGCGGAAGTCAGCACCGTCCCGGCCGAACGTCCGCAGAGGACCATCCTGTCGGGACGGTTGGTGACCGTCCGCCCGCTAGATCCTGCTCTCGATGCGCAGCCCTTGTATGAAGCGATCCGTGGGCACGACGATTTATGGCTGTACCTGTTTGAAGGTCCGTTCCCGGACCGCGCCAGTTTCGAGACCCACTTGAAGCAACGCGCCGCCACTGACGATCCTCTGTTCTTCGCGATCGTTGACAATGCTTCCGGGCTGGCCACGGGCTACGCCTCTTATATGCGCATTGAGCCGGCGCACAGGGTCATCGAAGTCGGCAGCATCCTGTTCACTCCGAAATTGCAGCGCACTGCGGCGGCGACGGAGGCCATGTACCTGATGGCCCGGCACATCTTTGAGGACCTTGAGTACCGCCGTTATGAATGGAAGTGCAACGCGCTGAATGCGCCTTCGCGGCGCGCGGCGCTGCGGCTCGGCTTCAGCTTCGAGGGCATATTCCGGCAGCATATGGTCATTAAGGGACGGAACCGCGATACCGCATGGTTCTCCATGCTCGATTCCGAATGGCCGGAACGGAAGGCCGCTTTCGAGCGCTGGCTGGATCCGTCAAATTTCCACGGTTCGGGAAAGCAGAAGTCCGCACTGCGCTCATGAGGAGACTGAACTCTGCGTGTAAAGTACTTGACAGTAATTATTCGGACGGCTATGGTGTCCTTTATGTTGGAGCATCGCCCCCGCCGACGGCATGTCCCATCCCGTTCCGGACTTCTGCCCATGCAGGCTCTCGATGATCTGCGCTACATCCGCCGCACTATGGAGGAGTCCAGCTCGTTCACCGCGGTGCCCGGTTGGGGGCAGGTCGTCATGGGCATCACCGCGCTCGGGGCTGCCGCAATTGTCGCGGCACGGCCGCGCTCCAATGCGGCATGGCTGGAACTCTGGCTGGTGGAGGCCTGCGTGGCAGTTTCGATCGCGGTTGTTGCCACCTGGATGAAAGCCGACCGTTCCGGACTTCCCTTGACCAGCGGCCCGGGCCGTAAATTTGTTTTCAGCTTCCTGCCTGCCATGTTTGCCGGGGCTTTGCTGACCATCGTGTTATACCGCGCGGGCCTGGCGCGGGCACTTCCCGGCTCGTGGTTATTGCTATATGGCACAGGAGTGGTTTCGGCCGGCACGTTGTCGGTTCCAAGCGTCCGCCTGATGGGAGGATGCTTCATGCTGGCAGGGGTGAGCGCCCTTTTTCTTCCCGCGACCTGGGGAAATCTTCTGATGGCGGTGGGATTCGGCGGGCTGCATCTGGGTTTCGGTTTATGGATCGCGAGGAGGCACGGTGGGTAATCCGAAATCAGCCCGTACCGCCAAAGCGCATGAGTCTGCCCGTCCGCACCGGCCTCATCCCCGCGCCGAGAGAGAGTTGCCCGAGCTGGACCGCCTGATCCATGAGCGTATGCGACTTGGCATCGTCAGCGCGCTCGCGATTAACGACACCCTGAGCTTTAACGATTTGAAGCGCCTGCTTAAGACCACGGACGGCAATCTGAGCGTGCACGCCCGCAAGCTGGAGGAGGCCGGCTATGTGGAGTGCAAAAAATTCTTCGAAGGCCGGCTTCCCCGTACCGAATATCGCCTGAGCCACGCTGGCCGGCGCGCCCTGGAAGAATACCTCCGCCAGATGGAAGAGTTGATTTGAAATGACGCGCCAGCGAGTAAGCTGCCCTTTTTTTGTGGATATACTTTACATTGCAAAGTACATTGCACTAAATCGCTATGTGGAATGCAGCGATTGCCAGCAACATGAATTTTCCCGCTCCCCTCGCGGTGCTGGGATTCCTTAGCGCTGTCGACCGGGACCGTGCTGGCGGCGCTCACTACACTCGCGTCGTGGTTCTTCTGCAAACCTAAGCTGGCGCGGACTCTGCTGCTGCTGACCGCCGCTGCAGGGCTGGTATATTTCGGACTGCTGCTTGGCTTCTCGCTTGCCAGCCATCCAGAGGTCTTGACCGCCGGCCAGGAAAAATATTTCTGCGAAATTGACTGCCACCTCGCTTACTCGGTTGTGGAGTGGCATGCGGAAAGCCGCCTGGGCTCGAAGCACTATGTAGTTCTGGTTCGCACCCGATTCGATGAGAACACCATTTCCCCTCGTCGTCCCAAAGATGCGCCTCTGACGCCAAATCCGCGGGAGGCGGAACTGGTCGATTCGGCTGGAAATTCATATCCCATGACTTCGAGGGCAAAGACCTCCCTGAGCACGTCTCTGGCGCCGGGAGAGTTCTATCTCAGCGAACTCGACTTTGACGTTCCCGCCGGCGCCGGTGATCTGCGGCTGCTGATCCGCAGCGTTCCAGCCTGGCAGGACCGGCTGGTGATTGGAGACGAGAATAGCTGGCTACATCAGAAGACGTACTTTCAGCTGTAGCGCTTCTGCGGAGAATTCCTGCGAACTTCCTCCTGCTACAATTCGCCGCATGCGATTGCGTGCTCTGGTTCTGGTCTTTAGCGTGACGGCCCTTCTTGTCTCGGCCCAGGCGGCAGCTCCATCGGAAGTGGAAATAACGGCGGAGCCTTCCCATCATCTGGTTCTGCAGAACTCCTATGTTCGTGTGTTCAAGGTGGAAGTTGCTCCGGGCTCGGCCACGCTGATGCACCGCCACCGCCACGATTACGTGTACGTGGTGTTGGGCAGCGCTCAGATCACAAACGAAGCTGCCGGGAAGCCCGCCATCCCGCTCCGCCTGAGTGACGGCGAAACCCAGTTCATGAATGGCGGATTTTCGCACGTGATGCGCGATCAGGCCGGCACGCCATTCCGCAACGTGACGGTGGAATTGTTAAAGGACGAGGAACTCCGCTCTGCTAAGCCGCCCAAATGGGACCAGGAACGAGGCATGAGTATTCTGAACGGCGGAACGCGCGACATTCTGTTCGTGAAGGATGGGGTGCGGGTCAGCGAGATTCAGCTGCAACCCAGCGGCATCGTTCCCCGTCACACTCACCTCGGTCCTCACCTGATCATCGCCGTCAGCGACCTGCAATTACAAAGCGATGCCGCAAAGACAGGGGTCAAGCCGGTTAACCTGAAAGCCGGAGAGGTGCTATGGGTCCCCGGGCGCCTTACTCATACGCTCAAGAATCTAGGCAAGCAGAACGTAAAATTCATCACGATAGAGTTTCCTTAAGCTTGAACAGCTGCAAGCTGCTCCAGGGCTTTGAGGAGCGAAGCTTCATCGCCAACGTTGACGCAGGTTTTCGAGCGGTCAATCTGGCGCATCAGGCCGCAGAGCACCTTTCCCGGCCCCACCTCAATCAGGGTTTGAACGCCGCTCTCGATCAGCAGACGCATCGAGTCTTCCCACTTCACCGACCCAGTCACTTGCCGGACTAGTGCGTCCCTCGCCCCATCGGCGGCGGCAGCTACCGCTGCATCCACATTGCAGACCACAGGAAGACCAGGTGCATTGAACTGCAGCCCCTGAAGGTCCGCCGCCAGCCGGTCCTGCGCCGGCTTCATCAGAGAACAATGGAAGGGTGCGCTTACCGGCAGCATTTTGGCGCGTTTGGCCTTGCGCTCGCCCGCCAATTTCGTGGCGCGTTCCACAGCGGAAGCATGGCCGGAAATGACAATCTGCTCGGGAGAGTTGATGTTGGCGGGCTCGCAGACTTCGCCCTGAGCAGCATCGCGGCAGACTTCGGCAACTTTGTCGAAGTCCATTCCGAGGATGGCAGCCATGCCACCGATACCGACCGGCACTGCCTCCTGCATATACCTGCCGCGATTGCGAACGGTGACAACAGCGTCACGAAACGAGATGGTTCCCGCGGCGACGTGGGCCGAGTACTCTCCCAGGCTGTGCCCGGCCACGAAATTCGGGGCCACACCTTTCTCCCTGAGCACACGCCACGCCGCCACTGACGAAGTAAGAATCGCCGGCTGGGTAATTTCGGTGAGCCGCAGCTGATCTTCGGGACCTTCAAAACAAATTTGGGAGAGCTTATAACCAAGCGCGTCATCGGCCTCTTCGAAAGCCTGACGCGCCACCGGATATCTTTCCGCCAGGTCTTTTCCCATGCCAAGCGCCTGCGATCCCTGCCCGGGGAAAAGAAATGCGATTGCTCGGCTACTGCCGCCATGCAACGTTGTCATAAATTATCCAGCGAGCGTCCGGGAAGGATGGCCCGCGACATCCAAGCTCCAGAATCATATCGCTTTTGCAGAGCCGCGGATGCGCCGTTACGTGGCAACAGCTGATGTCGCTCGAATGGTAGCGAGTTCTTTTTCGATCTTGTTATTGATCCCGCGCTCGGCGAACTCCGCCGCCACCCGAATCGCATTCTTGATTGCGTTTGCGTTGGAAGACCCGTGGGTGATGATGCACACGCCTTTAATCCCGAGCAGCGGTGCTCCGCCATATTCGGTGTGATCGAGCCGCTTCTTAAAATCGGCGTAGGCGCTGCGGGAGAGCAGGTAACCCACTTGCCGGGTGATGGTCGCCCGCAGCGATTCCTTCAGGGTGTAACGGACCAGATTGGCCACGCCCTCGGAGATCTTCAAGGCCACATTGCCGACGAAGCCATCGGCGACGATGACGTCCACTTTGCCGCTGTAAAGCTCTCGGCCTTCCACATTGCCCACAAAATTGAGCGGCAGCTGTTTCACCAGCGGATAAGCATCGCGGGTGAGGTCGTTGCCTTTGGTCTCTTCTTCTCCGATGGAAAGCAAGCCCACGCGCGGGCGACGCGTGCCGAACATGGTGCGGCAGTAAATCTCTCCCATGACGGCGAACTGCTCGAGGTTTTCCGGTTTACAGTCGACGTTTGCGCCAACATCGAGCAAGACCGCTGCAGTGCCAAGTGCGGTAGGAAAGACCGCGGCCAATGCCGGGCGGTCCACGCCGGGCAGCGCGCCCAGCACCATCTTGGCCGTCGCCATGGCGGCGCCGGTATTGCCCGCGCTCACAAAGCCGACAGCACCGCCTTCGCGAACCAGGCGAAGTCCGACCCGCATGGAGGAGTCACGTTTGGTGCGGACAGCCTGCACGGCCTTTTCGTCCATGCGAATTATGTCGGCCGCATGGACGATCTCGATTGGGAGCTCGCGCGCGCTCGGGTGGCGGTCCAGCTCGGATCGCAGTATGGATTCCTGGCCGATGAGGAGCACCCGAACGCCATAGTTGCGCGCCGCCTGAATTGCCCCTTCCACTTCGGGCTTGGGAGCCCGGTCGGAACCCATCGCGTCCAGAGCTATGACGCTTGGCATGGACGAGGCTAGCTGGCTTCCTCGACGTCGAGGACTTCACGGCCCTTGTAGTATCCGCACTTGGGGCATGCACGGTGCGGCATCTTGCGCTCGTGGCAATTCGGACACTCAGAAAGCGAGTGCCCCTTCAGGGCATCATGGGCGCGGCGAGTGCTGGTACGTTTCTGGGAGTGCCGCCGTTTTGGATTAGGCATAGATTCCTCGTTGGGCCGCTTTGCCGCGGCCATGAAACTCGAATAACAGAAGGATTTATTGCTCCAACTTGGAGCGAATCTCTTTGAGCGCCTGCCAGCGGGGATCTTCCACTGGTTCGGCGCAGGAGCATGGCTGCAAGTTCAGGTTCTGACCGCAATTGGGGCAGAGTCCCTTGCAGTTCTCGCGGCAGATCACCTTCAGCGGCACCGCCAGCAGCACCTGCTCTCGCAAGGCGTCTTCCAGCAGCAACCCGCCGTCCTGATAGTAGCTTACTTCCGCTTCCGCTGCAGTCACGGAAAGCTCTTCGCGTCCCGCATCTGCGCCTTGCGGCCGGTAGAGCAAGTCAAACTTTCGTTCGACCTTCTGGGCTAGCGGTTCCAGACAGCGCGCGCAGCTCAAATCCAGCTTTACCGAAAGCTCCCCGTTCAGGCGGATGTCCTGAATTTTGTGGTGCTTGCCGTGGCGCTCTTCGACGAGTTGCACCCGGCCGGATGATTGCAAGGGCCCGCGAAGCTGGATATCTGGGCCAAAATCAATCACATCCGGGCCAAACGATTCCTTAAAATCGACCGGATGTTGCTCCAATTCTTGTAGTTCAATAAACATCAGGAACCCCCGCCACCCCCTCACCCGACCGCCAAGGCTGCGGAAGCGCTCGACACGTAAGTTCTCCAGGGAGCTGAATTTAAGAATAAATTCCATGCCGGAGGGTGTCAAGAAAGCGGAGAGACCTGTACTGGTACAAAACCATGTTGCTGATAAAGCAGGCCTTGACCGATTCGGGGGTCAGGTCAAAGCCTTGGCTAAAGGAGTCCATTCAGATGCCATTCATTTACTGTTTTGAGTGTCCCAAATGCGGAAAGAAGCACGCCACCGGAGCCAAGAACAGAGACGAAAAAAAGCCGGACGTGAACATCATTTTTTGCTGTGGCCAGACCTACCGAGTTGCGCCTGAGAAGTTGGCCGTTGAGACTGTAACAGAGGCAGAACTGGCCGCTCTAGGTCCACTCGTAGACTCTGGATCATGGGTTCCGAGAGTCTAGATACTTAGCTCATCATCCCCTAACAATCGCCGCATAGCGGGTTTTTATTGGGGAATCAAAATGCGGATCATAGGAACTATCCCGGGAATCTTGCTCGGAATCTTGGCTTACTGGGTCTGACCTCGCGTCAGCACCAGAGACAAGTTATCGGCTAAGGCCAGATAACTGCCGGACGATCCGGTTGGGTGAGCAAAGAACTGGATCACAATCCTGCGGGTTCCCACCGGTACCGGGCCGCTCTTTTCCCGGGGAACCATCGACGCTCCTCCGACCGAGGGCTTCGGTAATGACTTGGTATCCACTTCATCGGTGGGCATATTCCCCAATACTTTGCCTCTGGCATCTTCAAACACCGCGATCACTTCCACTCCCGTGTCGGAATCCTGCATGCCGCCGATGTACCCGCTGACCTTAGCGGAAATTGCGCCTGCATCAATTTCCTTCGCCAGCGCTGATACATCAACCCGCTGAGTCACGGACTTGTCTTTGATGGGGTTCTCGAAAGAAATCCGCAAGTAGCGTCTTCCACCGCCGGGCGCGCCGGAGACGCCCCAATCCCATTCTCCGCCAACGCTGCCATATTCCGGAGCCTCGACTGCCTTTTTCGGCGCCCAGTCCGGAACGATTTTGTCATCGCCTTGCGGCTCGGACTCAGCGCCGGAATTCCTCAGCAGATTGCGGTCAAGCAGCTTGCTGGCTGCGTCCTGAGAAGTGCCGGCGTCTTGCGCAAATGCATTTCCCAGCGAAAGCGACACGATCAACACGAACGAGAGAGTGAAATAAATTGCACAACGCATTGGGATTTTCATTCGGTATGAACCTGCCTGTTGCTCGAAAAGATGCGGAGAATCAGGCGCAGTTTGCACAGAGTCGGCGGAAAGCTGTACAGAGGTTTATTTTCGGCTGCTGAGCTTGGAGAGGAGCCGCAACATCTCCAGATAGAGCCACACCAGAGTGACCATCAGGCCAAAGGCTGCGTACCATTCCATGTACTTCGGCGCGCCGGCCCGCACTCCATTTTCGATGAAATCAAAATCGAGCACCAGGTTGAGCGCCGCGATGCCCACCACCAACAGGCTGAACCCAATACCGATGGCGCCCGCGCCGTTGATGGTGGCAAAGTGAATACCGAAGAAACCCAGCACCATTTCGACGATGTAGAACAATGCGATTCCACCGGTGGCGGCGACCACGCCCAACTTGAAGCGCTCTGTCACGCGGATTAGTCCCGAGCGGTACACCAACAGCATTGCCAGCAACGTCCCGAAGGTAAGGCCCACGGCCTGAATGGCGATGCCGTGAAAGCGCGCCTCGTACATCGCCGAAACGCTGCCCAGCACCAGGCCTTCCAGCAACGCATAGACCGGAGAGGTGAACGGCGCCCACTCCTTCTTGAAAATCGTGACCACGGCGGCGATTAGACCGCCGATCGCTCCGACGCCAACCAGAAGGCCCGCGGATGCGGGATCTTCGAGAATGCGGTTCCAGCTCCAGATTGAAGTCGCCACCGCGCATACCAGAAGAATGCCGGTCTTGTTGATGACGCCCGTCAGCGACATCGACTCGCCCAAAGCCGCGCCCGGCAAGCGGAACGCGTTGGCATTCAACGCCGGATTCGAGGTTCGCATGATGGCCATGACATCTCCCTTTTCCACAACTGAATATCCCTTCGAGCATATCACCGGCGGCACGGCCGCGTAGCCCCGCCATTTCTCGGCAAAAGGAAAGACCACCCGGTCCGCAGGTGGCCTTGGAAATCATCAGGCGCGAAAGAGCTTTCGCTAGAACATGTTCCACAGGAACTGGTTGTAAACGTCGTGGTGGTATTGCACCTCGGGGGCCTTCACGAATGTGCCCAGCAATCTGGCACAGCGGTCCGCCGATGCCTGTTTCAGATCGGCGTAGCGGCCTTTCACGTCCTTGCCTAACAGCTCGGTGGTCCACTCCGCTTTGCGGAAGTTGTCGATCGCGGTGTAGATGTTGTCAGGCAGATAGCGCTCGGCCTGCCGCAGGTTCTTGATCTTTGAGGTATCTCCATCAACTCCCGACTTGAAGATCGAATACATCACCATGTAAGGATTGGCGTCAGGCGCCACCGATCGTACTTCGACCCGCATGCTCTTCTCGTTTCCGATGGGAACCCTGACCATGGAGCCCCGGTCGGTAGGCGAAGCCTTGATCTGGTTGGGAGCCTCGAAGTGGGGATCGAGCCGGCGGTAGGCATTGACACTCGAGTTGAGCATCAGGCAGATATCGTTGGCGTGGGTGAGAATGCGGTCGATGAATTCCCAACCCATCTTGCTGAGCTTCTCTTGCCCTTTGGGATCCCAGAACAGGTTCTTGCCATTCTTGCTGATGGAAACATTGGTGTGCATGCCATTGCCGTTCACGCCTACCACGGGCTTAGGCAGGAATGAGGCGGTCATTCCCATCCTGGTGGCAACCTGACGACAAATCAATTTGTAGAGCTGGATCTGATCGGCGGCGGCCACCACTTCCCCGTATCCGTAGTTGATCTCGAACTGCGAAGGCGCAACCTCGGGATGGTCTTTTTCGTTCTGGAATCCCATGGCGCGCTGCACTTCCGCGGTGGTGTCGATGAAGGTGCGCAGCAGATCGCCGGGCAGAGAATGGTAGTATCCGCCGGTATTCACATAGTCGAACTTGCCGGTTTCGTGGTAGTGGCGCTCGGCGTCGGCGCCCTGGAACAGAAATCCTTCGATTTCATTGGCGGCGTTCAGAGTGTAGCCCTGCTTCTTGAAGAGGCCTTCCGCATAGCCTTTCAAAATGCCGCGGATGTCGGCTCCGTAAGGCTCTCCGCCTTTGTCGATCACGTCGCCGAACACCAGCACCTTACCCGACCCCAGCACATCTGCAGGAGCCCAGTAGAACGCCGTCCAGTCGATTCCCAGCCGCAGATCGCTCTCCCGCTGGGCGGTGAAGCCGCGAATCGAGGAGCCGTCGAACGTCAGGTTGTCCCAGCTCTTGACCAGGAATTTCTTGTCGTAATCCAGCATGTGCAGCCGGCCTTCGAGATCGCTGAACAGGACGGTCACCGCCTTGATGCGCTTCTCGTCGGTGAGATATTTCAGCCGCTCTTCCTGGATTTTGTGCAGCGCCACACGGTTCTTGCGCTGCTCCTTGGCCTTCAAATTCATTTGCTCCAGCTCGTCGTAGGACAACGCAAGGAAATTCCGCAGTTCGCTCATGCCTCTCCTTTTATCTGTGTGCCGGTTCTTGGGCCTGCACTCATGGGCAGGAATCGTCGTTTCGGGGAAACAACCCGTAAGGCTACCGTGTCAACCATGGTTCCGCCAATCGAAACCGCTTATATGGTGGATCAAAGAAATTTATTGAGAGACTACTTCAGGCTGCGAACACTCAGGAGCGGAAGCCAGGCTCGCTGAATCGACAGTCGATACCGGGGTAGCGTATGTTGCTGGTGTGGAAAATCTCTGGAAAGCGGTACTGGCCCTGGTGCTGATCTTGGCCGCGCTTGCGCTTCTGCGAATGCTGGGCGTTGGTCATTAAAAGCCTGTGGGGCCGGATCGCCAGCACAATTTCCAATCTATCCGTCCTTGACGGTGACATCCTGCGCACGCCGCTTGTACGCATAGACGACTGCCAACAGCGGCGGGGCCAGCAGTACTCCCCAGAACGGAATCAGCAGGCCCAGGGCGATGGGGCCAAGGATTGAAGCCCAGATCGGCACCTTCGCCGTCCGCTTCATGAGATAGGGTTGAAGCAGGAAACCGTCGATCACGACGATCGCGGCATACAAACTCATCACATAGAGGGGATGCTGCCAATCCTGCCAGTGCAGAGTAGCCACCAGAACCGGACCGATCAGGCTCAGGACCGGGCCGAGATGAGGCACGAACTGGAGCACCGCCGCGAGCATCGCCCACAGAATTGCCCAGGGCACTCCGATGGCGTATAGACCCAGCAGCCAGAGAACACCGACTGCGACTGAATCCTGACATTGCGCAAACAGCCAGCCTTTCAGCGCGCCGCCGGTAAAGCGAAGATGCTCGCCGATACCCATTGGCGATGTGATGCCGGAATCCGTTTGGCTGATGCTATTCCTCGGGTTTCCGCAGGGGCGCCGTGATCGTGCAGCTTCCTCTTGGAGCGGATCAGGTTCAGAAACATTTGTGTCACTTGCAGACATCCGGGCTCCGATGGCGGAATGCCAGGCCGGCCAACCGACATCTGAGGCGAGATCAGAATTTCATCGTTCGCGTTTTGGGAATCGCTAGTACAGGCAGTCGTTTTTCGTACGTCCCGTAACTCGCTCAAACTGGTAAGCTATAAGCCGACACAAGAGTCGTTACCAACTTGTGAGGGGGAACTATGGCAAATCTGTCAGTTATCGTTGGTGACTTACAGCAACAGCGAAAGCGAACACAGCAAGAGTTGGAGCGGCTCGATGCCGCGATTGCTGCGCTTACCAAAGGCGGACGGAACGGCGGCGGACTATCACGGGTGAGACGGACGCTCTCGGTCGCGGCTCGCAAGCGAATCGCAGCGGCCCAGCGGGCGCGGTGGGCGAAATACAAGAAGGAGCACAAAGCAGCGGCGTGATTCATCGTTGTACGACGGACCTGCTTCCTCGGTTGAGGCAGGTTCGTCGATGTAGTTCCACCCCTCCTGATGTTTTTCCGCCTTTCACTCTTCCACCCTCCCCAACATCCTGCAACGAATTTCCAACCGCACCCTACTCTGTAGTGAGTCGGCTTCCTAGCAAACTTCGCGGAAACCTTAAATCGCTGGGGCGCGGCGAAAGGCCGCGGAGAGCGCGGAGCACTCGCGATTCGAACACTCCCCGAGGATTAGGACGACCCAAATTTCGGGAAGCCTTGACGCGCCATCGCATCCGCGACACAATCAATACTCCTGATCGCGAGGTGACCATGTTGGCTTATATTTTTGTCCTGCTGGCGGTGGCGGTGCGATTCATGCCGCATCCCTGGGCGTTCACTCCCGTGGCGGCCTGCTTGCTGTTTTTTGGCGCCCGGGGCTCGCGCAAGCAATTATGGTTTCCTCTGGTCATGCTGATGGGCTCTGACCTGCTTCTGAACAAGTTCGTCTATGCTTACCCGTTCACCTGGGAACAGCTGATCCCATGGGCATGGTACGCGGGCATACTGTGCCTCGGACTGGGCCTTGCGAAACACCAGAAGCCGCTCCCGCTGGTGGGGGCCGCGCTGGCCAGTTCGGTATCGTTTTTCGTGGTGACCAATTTTGCCGTGTGGGCGTTCTCCGGAATGTACGCAAAAACCTGGGAGGGTCTCGCCCTCTCGTTCAGCCTTGGAATTCCGTTCTTCCGGCATAGCGTAGAAGGCGATCTGCTCTTCACCGCGGCGATGTTCGCCACGCCGGTTGCCATCAAGTTCCTGGCGCAAAATTTCAGGGGAAGCCACGCCGCGGCGGCTTAGGCAAATCTGCCATCTCTGCGCAGGAATACCAGCCGTGGGCACAAAGTAAAGAGCAGTTCGTGAAGACCCCGCTGGCCGGACAATGAGAAATGGCCCCCGTAAGAGCGAGTAAGCTCGCTGGAAACGGGTTATTTCACGCCTTTCTCCGGGTCCCACGATCCCTGCTCTTTGCGCACATAGACGATCTGCCCGATGTGATAGGCATTGTGGGTGCCGATGTGCGCGATTACCGAATACCACTTCTGCAGCGTTGCGTCGTCGGCTGATTCGACCGCCTGCTCCCAGTCGGTCAGCACCTGATCCAGTTGATGTACTGTCTCCGTCCACTTTTTTGCGTCGAAGCTGTTGAAGGTTTCGTTATTGTCGCCGCTGAACTTGGGTGGAGGCTCGCCCTTGAACTTGGCCAGTTCCTCGCGGTTCCAGAACACCAGGTGGTTGGCCAGCTGGCCAACGGAGTGATTGCCTTTGCCGTCGGTCCAGCGGGCCTGCTCGGGCGTGAGCCCATCGACCGCAACGTTCGCCGGAACAAACCATTCTTTCTGGTTGTGGGTGCTGCGCAACTGCTCCAGCAGGATGCTCTTCAGCGTAGGCGGCGCCTTCTTCTCGTCCATTTGATTCTGCCCTGAATTTGAATTCTGGTTCTGATCCTGGGCCCGGGACTGCAGCGGCAACGCTACCAGCGATAGCAACAGAATGGCAATGCAAGCCTTCATCAGCGCATCTCCTCAAGTGGACTCTCGACCGGCAAAATTGTCGGACTGATTCCCGACAAATTGGTTAGCAGAATACGCCCGGTTCCGGCATCATTCGAGGGGCCAGAGAGCGGAGCCAGCCGGGGGAGTTGGGCCGAGGCAAAACGCCAAACCGGGTGTGAGGCATTACAACAATGGCAGAAAGCCGGATCAGCCAGGAACGTGAGCGCCCCATGGGAGTGACTGCGGTTGCCTGGATCTTTTTTGCCCTTGCCGTCTATCTCTGTGCGGTTGGTGGAGCGATGCTGGCCAGACCCGGCATTGTCTCCATGGCGGTAGGAGCGCCGCTGCTGGGCGGCCTCGAGACCTGGGGTCCCTACATGTTTCTGCTGACCGGCGGAGTGGCGGCCCTGATCGGCTGGGGATTGCTCCGGCTCAACCGCTGGGCCCGCCGCGCAGCAATTCTCGTTGCCATGATCGGATTCGCTCTGCTCATCCCGCCGGTATCGGCCGCAGTCATCAGCATTCAGCCCCGAGCCCTCTTCTGGGGAGGCCTCGGCATCATCATTCGCATGGCCGTGGTCTGGTATCTATGGCAAACCCCGACGGCCGAAGCCTTCGCCAAACCACCACGAGCCATGTAGGGGCGGGTGCCCCACCTGCGCCCGGAGCGAAGCTCCGTCCTGCGTTGAATTAGTCACAAGAAAAAACCCAGCCGAGCTACGACCAGACGAGGGCGTCTGGGCCCACATATTCTGTGATGGGTTCTTACTTGCGCGACTTGGCTGGCTCTTTCTCGCCTACGCGCTTGCTGACTTCGAAGGTCAGCTTTCCTGTTTTCGCATCGGCGTCCACGATGAGGTGGTCGCCGTGGAGCACTTCGCCGTCCAGAATTTTCAGGGCTAGCGGGTCCTGAATCAGCTTCTGGATGGCGCGCTTGAGCGGGCGGGCCCCGAAGCTAGGGTCGTAGCCCACTTTAAATACCAGATCTTTGGCGGCGTCGGTGAGCTCGATTGAGATTTTGCGCTCGGCGAGCTGGCGGCGCAGGTCTTCGAGGCGAAGCTCGATGATCTTGACCAACTGCTCGCGTCCCAGAGGATGGAAAACGATAATGTCGTCCACCCGGTTGAGGAATTCGGGCTTGAAGTGCTGGTGCAGGGCCAGCATCACCTGCTGCGAGGCCTCCTCGAACTTCTGCTCGGTGCTCAAGTCTCCGGCCTGCAAGAAGGCAGAGCCGATGTTTGAGGTCATGATGATGACCGTGTTCTTGAAATCCACGGTTCGGCCCTGGCCATCGGTGAGGCGGCCGTCATCCATGATCTGAAGCATGATGTTGAACACGTCAGGATGCGCCTTCTCGATTTCGTCGAACAAGATGACGGCATAGGGACGGCGGCGCACCTGCTCGGTGAGTTGACCTCCCTCTTCGTAGCCGACGTAGCCTGGAGGCGCGCCGATGAGGCGGGAGACGGCGTGTCGCTCCATGTACTCCGACATGTCGATGCGCAGCAGGGCGTGCTCGTCGTCGAACAGAAATTCGGCCAGGGCGCGGGCGAGTTCGGTCTTGCCGACGCCAGTCGGACCGAGAAAAATAAAGCTGCCGATGGGCCGCTTGGGATCGCTCAGCCCGGCGCGCGAACGGCGGATGGCGTTCGAGACGCGCTCGACCGCGGCGTCCTGCCCGACCACGCGCTGGCGCAGGCGGTCTTCCATGGTGACCAGCTTTTTGACTTCGCCTTCCAGCATCTTGGAGACCGGAATGCCGGTCCACTTGGAGACGATGCGGGCGATGTCTTCCTCGTCCACTTCTTCCTTGAGCATGCGCGAGCCCTGGCTCTCCATCTGCTTGGTCAGGCGGGCGAGCTCTTCTTCCGCCTGGCGGATCAGGCTGTAGCGGATTTCGGCTACACGCTGCAGATTGCCGCGGCGCTCTTCGGCCTGCTCTTCGACTTTGAGCTGCTCGATCTTTTCCTTGAGCTCGCGGGCGCGGGCAATGAGTTCCTTCTCTTTCTTCCAGCGAACTTTGAGCGCGTCGGACTGTTCGCGGATTCCCGCCAGCTCCCTTTCAATCAACCGCAAGCCGCTCCTTCGAATTGGGGTCGTCTTCTTTCTTCAGCGCCTGCTTCTCAATTTCCAGCTGCATGGCGCGGCGCTCCAGTTCGTCAATCTCGGTGGGCATGGAATCGATCTGGATGCGCAGCGAGGCAGCGGCCTCGTCAATAAGATCAATTGCTTTGTCGGGCAGGAAGCGGTCGGTGATGTAGCGGTGCGACAGCGTGGCCGCGGCCACGATGGCGGAGTCTTTAATGCGCACTCCGTGGTGCACTTCGTATTTTTCTTTCAGCCCGCGCAGGATGGCGATGGTGTCTTCGACGCTGGGCTCGCCGACATACACCGGCTGGAAGCGGCGCTCCAGGGCGGCGTCTTTCTCGATGTACTTGCGGTATTCGTTCAGGGTGGTGGCGCCGATGGCGCGCAGCTCTCCGCGAGCGAGCGCGGGCTTGAGCATGTTGGAGGCGTCCACCGCGCCTTCGGCAGCGCCGGCTCCGACCAGGGTGTGCAGCTCGTCAATGAAGAGAATGATCTGGCCTTCGGAATCTTCGATTTCTTTGAGCACCGCTTTGAGCCGGTCTTCAAATTCGCCGCGGTACTTTGCGCCTGCGAGCATGGCGCCGAGGTCGAGGCCGACCACGCGCTTGTTCTTCAAAACTTCGGGCACGTCGCCGGAGATGATGCGCTGGGCCAGGCCTTCGACGATGGCAGTCTTGCCCACGCCGGGCTCGCCGATCAGCACGGGATTGTTTTTGGTTCGGCGGGAGAGCACCTGCACCACCCGGCGGATTTCTTCGTCGCGTCCGATCACCGGGTCGAGCTTGCCGCGGCGGGCCAGCTCGGTCAGGTCTTTGGCATAGCGCTCCAGCGCCTGGTACTTGGCTTCGGGATTCTGGTCGGTGATGCGCTGCGAGCCGCGCACTCCGGTCAACGCGCGGAGCACCGCGTCGTAGGTCGCGCCGCTGCGCTGCAGAATCTGCTGCGCCGGATCGTTCTTCAGATGGGTGATGGCCAGCAGCAGGTGCTCGGTGGAGACGTACTCGTCCTTGAAATTGGCGGCTTCTTTGAACGCGCCTTCGAGCAGTTGGTTCGCCGCCGCCGACATCCCCGGCTGGTTTGCTCCGCCGGAAACTTTGGGCAGCTTCTCGATCTCCTGATAAGCCTCGTGCAGCACCGCCTGCACGCCGGCTCCGATCTTGTCGAGGACGGGCGCGACGATGCCTTCCTTGTCTTCGACCAGCGCAGCCAGCAGGTGCACCGGCAGCAGCTCGGGGTTGCCATGCTCGGAAGCGAGCTCGTTCGCACGCTGCACTGCTTCCTGCGCCTTCAAAGTGAATTTGTCCCAGCGAATCGCCATAAGAACTCCCGACTAATTCCAATCTTGAATCATAAACGTTATCGTAAGATTTAGTTATGAGCGGTTCGAAAACCTATTCCATCGCTGTCCGGCTGAGGCGCACTGTCACGGAACAAACGTTTGTCTCTGTCCCTGTAAATAGTGACGTCATGCAATCGACGCCCGGTGAATACGGGGAGTACCACATTGATGCAAGAAGGGTGATGGAACGGGCCGTCAGTTTGGGGAACCATCCAGACACGCATTGGAGCGCTGACGGTGACCCAGTCATCGAACCGCATCCGATTCAGTCCGCTCCACCCGAGTAGCCCTACGTGCAGAGAAAATGGGAGGCGGCATCTCTGCCGCCTCCCGCAGTTCGCGGGCGAGGGCGCCCGCGCCACATTGATGCTGCTTACGCGGCTTTGCCGGGGCCTTTGCCTTCCAGGGTCTTGCCGGACTGACCGACGTTGACCTTGATCTGCTTGGGCTTGGCTTCGGCTTTCTTGGGCAGGCTGATCTTCAGCACGCCCTTGTCGTAGTCGGCTTTCACCTGCTCCGCATCCACCGTGGTCGGCAGAGTGAAGCTGCGGGTGAAGCTGCCATACTGGCGCTCGACCCGGCGATAGTTCTCTTCTTTCTCTTCCTTCTCGAGCTTGCGCTCGCCGTGCACGGTCAGGGTGTTGTTTTCCACCCGAATATCGAGGTCCTTCTCGTCAATTCCCGGGACTTCGATCTTGAGGGTGACGGTGTGCTCGTCCTCGTACACATCGACGGGCGGCGCGAACGTGCTGGTGGTCAGGGCTTCATCCCGGCCATCGCCGTAGTTCTGCTGGAACAGGCGGTTCATGCGATCCTGCAGCGTGCTGAACTCACGGAAAGGGTCCCAACGGGTAACGACTGTCATGGTCAACTCCTCCTTCAAATGGCTTGTTTAGAAATGTTTGAAAATCTGCTTCTCAGGCGTCCTGCAATATTTTGGATGCCTATTCAGTGTAAAAGAAGCATAAAATCTTAGTGTATTGTTGTCAATAATTGTATCTTCCCTACTTTCATCAGCTTACAGTGAAAATAAGGCACTTCAGATACGCGGTCTCGGGGACTCCTACCAAGATCGGATGGTCTTTCGACTGGCCCCGGTTTTCCAGCAGGCGAAGAGTTCTGTGGACATCGCGGGCGGAATCGGCCACTACGTTCAGGAATTCCTCCGGGCTCACGTGATAGGAGCACGAGCAGGTCACCAGCACTCCTCCGGGCCGCAGCATCTTCAGGGCGCGAAGGTTCAGTTCCTTGTAGCCGCGCAGGGCAGTGTCGAGATTCTTCCTGGTCTTGGCGAAGGCGGGCGGGTCGAGGACGATGGTGTCATACTGGCGCCCGGCGGCGGCGTAGTCGCGCAGCAGGTCGAAGGCATTGGCCTCGACCCATTCGATCTCCGCTGCCATTCGAGTGTGGCATTGCGCTCGGCGATTTCAAGGGCCGGACGGGAGCTGTCCACGCCGGTGACCGACGAGCAGCGGGGAGCGAGATGGAGGGCGAAACCGCCGTGGTAGCAGAACACATCGAGAGCGTCGCCCCGAGCGTATTGCGCGGCGGCGGCGTAATTCTCGCGCTGGTCGAGAAAGGCCCCGGTCTTCTGGCCGGTGCCGGCGTCGTAGTGGAAGCGGACGCCGTTCACCGTGAAGATGGTGCTGGTTTTGTCTCCGAGCAGCAGGCCGGATTCTCTCGGTGCCAATTGCTCAAGCTCGCGAATGCGGGGCTCGACCCGCTCGGAAATAGCGGCGGGATGGAGAGCGCCGGTCAGTTCAGAGAGGACTGCCTGGCGGACAGGCTCGCCGTCCATGGCCTGAGTCAGCACCTGTACGGAGAGTAGATCGTTGTAACGGTCCACGATAAGCCCGGGAAGGAAGTCGGCTTCGCTGAAGATGACGCGATAGGCGTCGGTGTCGGGGATGTTCCCGAGAGAAAGCAGGCGCTCGCGGTAAGCGATGGCGTCTTGAATGCGTTGCCGGATCAAAGCCGGAAAATCGGTGACCGGCTCGCGGGAGAGCAGGCGAATCGCGATCTGCGAGGCGGAGCTGTAGAGCGCCGAGCCCAGAAACTTTCCGCGCTCATCGGTCACGCTGACCAGGGAACCGGGCTCGATGCCATCTGCCGAGACCAGATCGGAGCGGTACACCCAGACATGGCCAGCTTTCAGGCGGTCGGAGCCGCGTCGGGAGAGATGGATCGAGGGCTGGCCAGACGCTGTTTTCACCATTCGCTCATGGTAAACGGTTCGTGTCGAGGAGGCCCTAAGCTGCCGACGGGAACTCGTTGTCCTCGCGACCGTCCTGTGGCGCGCTGACGTAAGATCCCTCTGTTGGCCCGCCTTCGCGTGCAACTTCGGGATGACAAACCCAATTTGTTGGTTGAATCTAGTGGCTAACTTGCTCGGAAGGGACTGCCTGCATGGCAGCCGGTGGGGCCGGCCGTTCAGATTCGGCTTTTGCCAGGTTCAGGTCCCGAACCAGGGTGTCGATGACCACCGTCGGTAACTCGACGCCCCATTCTTCGAGTTCGGCCTCTGACCAGTTGCCGTTGAGGCGGATCGAGTTGGGAATGTTTTCCGGAAACGCCTGCCGGTAGCCGCCTTCGCGGATCAGCGGGTCGCCGATCATGCGTCCGCTGTGCACGTCGAAGACGCGGCGGGTGGCATTTCCGCCGGAGTTCACGAAGCTCAGAAACACTTCACCATGATCTTCGTACTCGGTGCGGTAGTACCAGGCATGGCTGGCGTCAATTTTGGGATGGGCGCGCCGCCGGCGGTGTGCTTCGGCGGCCTGCTCCTGCACGGCGGCAGCCTGCACTTCGGGATTGATGTACAGCACGCGCTGGCAGGAATCGCAGGTGACCACCCGGCTCTCGCCGCGCACTTCGTTGTAAATTTGCGGGCGCAGCATTACCTGGCAGCCCATGCATTTCTGCTCGCGCACCTCGGCCAGGCCGGAGCCGCGGTACTTCGACACCCGGTCGTATTGCTGCAGCAGGTCGGCATTCACTCCAACCCGGGCGGCGTCGCGCTTGGCATTCCATTCCGCCAGCAGCTTCTCGTCTTCGGCGGTTTTTGACCGGGCGTCCTCTTTTTCCTTCTCAATTTCGGCGGCTTCGGCTTTCAGCTCAACCTCGGCGGCTTTCACTTCTTTTTCGCGGGAGTCGGAATCGAGCATCAGCTCGAGAATCTTGTCTTCATTGGAGCGGATTTCCTGCTCGGCAAACTGGATCTCGTGCAGCAGCGCCTTGTAGGCGTCGTTGGTTTTGACCGCGAGCGACTGGTCGCGGTACTTGGAGATTTTCTGCTGGAGATCGGAGATGGCGCTTTCGTACTTGCGGCGGGCGGCTTCGTCGGCTTTTACGGCGGCTTTAGCTTTTTCGAGGGCGGCCTTCGTGCCGGCGAGTTTCTGTTCGATGGCCGCCACCCGTTTGGGCAAGGCGGCAACCTCATTTTTCAGCCGCAGGATTTCTCGGTCTGCGCCCTGGAGTGCGATGAGTTTCTGTACGTCTGGAAGCATTGGTTGGATTGCGCTATAGAAATTCTAACACGCCGAACCTCTGAATTTAGAGGGAGATTGGGCTGGGCGGCGAAGCCTGGGACGCCCCGAATCCGCATCCAATCGCCTTGGTATACACTTTCCAGTTTTGCGCTGCAATCGCCAATCCTCCCGGAGTGCTCACGTGAAACGATTGTCAACTTTTCGCCGGCCGCCCGTGCTTTACTTTTTAACGCTCGCCGCCTTCGCCGCTTTCAGCGCCCTGCCGTCGTTGCCGGCCGCGGCCCAGTCTTCACCAGGCTCATCTTCATCTGACCCATCTTCATCTGGCTCACCTTCCCAGGCATCCGCGCACCAACTCACCATCGAGTCGATCTTTGCCGAGGGCGGCATCACCGGCCGCGGTCCCGAGACCATTCAGTGGAGTCCCGACGGCACCCGGTTTTCTTTCATCCAGCGCGACAATTCCGGCGAGCACGGCGATCTCTGGTACGTGGACGCGGCCACCGGCGAGAAGAAGATTCTGGTCAACGAAATGAAGCTGGCGGCGCTGGCCCCGCCGGTCAGCAACATCAAGAATGAACGCGAGAAAGAGCGCCTCACCCGTTACCACGTCGCCGCCTACCAGTGGGCGCCCGATTCCAAACACCTGCTGTTCGATTCCCAGGGACAGCTCTGGCTCTACGACATCAGCAACGGCACCGCTGTCCAGTTCACCTCCTCGTCCGACTCCAAGCAGGACCCCAAGTTCTCTCCCGACGGCAATCATGTCGCCTACATCCGTCAGCACAACATCTTCGTCCGCGAAACTTCCGGCGGAAAAGAGCAGCAGCTCACCCGCGACGAAAATAAGAAAAGGGACAAAGACGAAGACAAGAAGGACGAGCAGTCGAATATCCTCAACGGCGAAGTGGACTGGGTGTACGCCGAAGAGCTCTCGGTGCGCAGCAATTATTTCTGGTCGCCCGACAGCAAAGACATCGTATTTCTGCAAATGGATGAGACCCAGGTTCCCACTTATCCCATCACCAGCTACTCGAATACCCACGCCACCAGCGACGACGAAAAATATCCCCAACCCGGCGATCCCAATCCAGCCGTGCGCCTGGGCGTGATCAGCGCCTCCGGCGGCAAGCCAAAATGGCTGTCCGTAACCGGAGATGACGAAAAGAACAAAGACATCTATATTCCCCGCTTCGGCTGGGTGCGGGACGGCTTGATCTGGGCGGAAGTGCTCAATCGCGCCCAGGACCGCATGGACTACTACTTCGTGGATGCCCGCTCCGGCAAGTCGCGCAAAGTGCTGACCGAGGACGAATCGGGCGCATGGGTCAACGTGAACGATGACTTCAAGATTCTGAAATCGAGCCCGCGGTTTATCACTTCCAGCTGGCGCGACGGCCACACTCAGCTCTACCTCTACAGTTTTGACGAACAGAACCCGCTGGCCGCAGATGCCAAACTGGAGCGCCAGTTGACTCAGGGAGATTTCGAAGTGCTCTCGCTCGATGGCGTAAACGAAGCCGCCGGCGAGGCGTACTTCACCAGCAATAAGGATGACGTCCGCCAGGCGCAGCTCTATTCCGTAAAACTCGATGGCTCAGGAATGCAGCGCCTCTCGCAGCCGCCGGGCACGCACAGCGCGACTTTCGCCGAGGACGGCAAGCACTATGTGGACGACTTCTCGGCCATCGTCACGCCGCCAGAACTTGCCAGCTGCGCGCCCGGTGGTGAATGCAAGACTGTATGGAAGTCCACAAGCGTGGAGGATTACGGTCTGATCTCGCCCAAGTTTCTCGAATTCCACGCTGATGACGGCACCAAACTCTATGGCGAGCTGATGTTGCCGCCCGGTGTGGACGCCAAAAGCAAGATTCCCCTCATCGTGCATATCTACGGCGGCCCGGCGGAACAGCTGGTGGTGAACAGCTGGTTCGGCAGCACCGGTTTATTTCATGAAATCCTGGCCCAGAAGGGTTACGCCATCTTTACCGTGGACAATCGCGGCACTCCCAACCGCGACCGCAAATTCCAGACCGCGATCAAAAACCAGTTTGGCGGCGTCGAATTACAAGACCAGCTTTCCTCGCTCGATCAGCTCTTCGGGCAATATCCCCAAATCGACCGCAGCCGGGTTGCAATCTGGGGATGGAGCAACGGCGGCTCCATGACGCTCTACGCCATGACCCACTCCGACGCCTTCAAAGCCGGAGTGTCGGTGGCCCCGGTCAGCGACTGGCGCCTCTATGACTCCATCTACACCGAACGCTGGCTCGGCCTCCCCAGGCAAAACCCCAAGGGTTATAGCGAGTCAGCCATGCCGGCGGTTGCCGGCAATCTCCACGGCTCCCTTTTGCTGGTTCACGGCACCAGCGACGACAACGTGCATTTTCAGAACACGGTCCAGATGGTCGACGCGCTGATCAAGGCCGGCAAGCAATTCCAGCCTGATGGTCTATCCGGGCAAGACCCATGGCATCGGCGGAACCGCCGACCGCGACCATCTATTTCACCTGATCGAAGACCATTTCGACCGGGAACTGAAGTGATCGCCGCTTAACGGCAAACCTACCGGCGAAAATGAAATTGTCAGAATTAGGAATCAGAATCAGAAGAGGATTAACAATCAGGAGGATTAATAATCAGAACGAGCAGCTAGCGCCTATTTCCCGGCGGTCTGTCCCTTGGCGTTGCTGTCCGGCCCGCCCGCAGCCCCGGCGCTTCCCGCCGTACCGATCAACTGGTCGAGAGCCCGGCCGAGCTGGTCTTCGATGTCGATATCTTTGAAGATGGCGTAGTTGGCGCGATTTTCGGTTTTTTCGAAGCCGCTCTGGCGTCCCGCTACGATTATCACGGGAATGCCGGCGGTCCGGGGATCGGCTTTGACCACGGTGATGAGTTCGCTGCCGGTCATGCGGGGCATCTCCATGTCAGTGACGATGAGATCGGGGGTGAGGGACTGCAGCAGTTCCGCCGCTTCTGCCCCGTTGGTCGCGGCGTCGCACCGCGTAGCCGCGCGCTTCGAGGAAGCGGCAGACCGTGTGCCGGATCAGCATGGAATCGTCCACAACCAACGCTAAACGAGACATTTCCCCATCCGGGAGAAAGAGGTTCCCCGCGCCGAAATTAACAAACTCTCACTCGCACAACAACAGAAACCGTCCGCATGTGGTTACGTTGGTGACACTTAGCCAATTCTGAGGTCATCAATGAGGATCGAAGGGGGATGTGTCAGGAGACGAGCTCCGTCGTCAGCGCAGACGGAAGTCGGCTTCGGCGTCACTCCCGAGTTTCAGTGTCCTTAATTTTGGTCTCCTCGATGGTCATGTCGCTGAATTCGCTGGAGTCGAAGATATCTCCGCATTCGAGGCATTCCACAAATTCCGCATCCTCGTCGCGGGAGACGACTTGCACGCGCGGGTGCTTGCACTGATTCATACCGTTCTTCTCGGAGGATTTCGTCGGCGGGATTGAAGTCATAAATCCGGATTTTGAATTCCCTGCCCGAGCGGGCCCAGGGTGCTGTTTCACCGGAATTTGCGGGTATTTTAGCCCGGACTCGTGGCTTGTCAAGTATCCGAAGAGGGATTTATGCAGAACCCGACTCTCCCGCGCAGGCTATCGCGTTTCCGTGGCCGAAAGGAGAAGCCCCATTCCGTCCGGGGCTCTGCCCGTACCTGATTACCTAAACTGCTCAACCTGTGCGGGTTACCGTTCAGTGCACCAGGCCGCAATTCCCTGTACGGGGTTGCAATCCCGGGGCAGGCTCTCTAGAATACCTATATCCGACTAAACGAGTCGGATTTCTGGAAGCAGGGTCAATAGCAGTCGCGATGCTGAGGCTAAGCAAAAAAGCTGATTACGGCTTGATGGCGATGAATCATCTCGCCGAGCACGCGGACCAGGGGTCATGCAGTGCAAAGGAACTGGCGGAGTCGTATCACATTCCGCCCGAACTGCTGGCCAAGATTCTGCAGCGCCTGGTGAAAGCCGGGCTTCTGCATTCGCAGCACGGCACCAATGGCGGCTACACACTGGCCCGCGATCCGGCCAGATCAGCGCCTTTGAAGTGATCCGGGCGATTGACGGCCCGCTGTTCATTACGTCCTGCGTGACGGTGCGCGGCGAATGCGATCAGAGCGACCACTGCACCATTCGCGAGCCGCTGCGGCGGGTGAACCAGAGTATCGAGAATGTGCTGAGCGGCATCACTATCTCGGAGATGGCGGAAGAAGTGGACGAAACGAAATTAGTGAGCATCGAGTTCGAAAAGTTCGACAGGAGAAAATGAGGCAATGAGCACCGAAGTAAAGCTTCCTCCCCGGCAGCAGATGAACGAGCAGGCGAACGCGCAGCAGGCCGCGGAGCGCGGCGTGAAACTGCCAATCTACATGGATAACCATGCCACCACCCCGATGGATCCGCGGGTGCTGGAAGAGATGTTGCCCTACTTCATGGAGAAATTCGGCAACGCCGCCAGCCGCAACCACTCCTTCGGCTGGGCAGCCGAAGAGGGCACGGAACTGGCGCGCGAGCACATTGCCAAGCTGATCGGCGCGACCACCAAGGAAATCATCTTCACCTCGGGCGCCACCGAAAGCGACAACCTCGCCATCAAGGGCGTCGCCGAAATGTACCGCGAGAAGGGCAACCACATCATCACCGCCGTCACCGAGCACAAGGCGGTGCTCGACACCTGCAAGCGCCTGGAGAAGTACGGTTACCGCGTCACCTATCTGCCGGTGCAGAAGGATGGCCTGATCGATCTCGACGACCTGAAGCGCGCCATGGATGACAAGACCATCCTGGTCACCATCATGGCGGCCAACAACGAGATTGGCGTGCTGCAGCCCATCGCGGAAATCGGCAAGCTGTGTCACGAGCGCGGCGTGATCTTCCACAGCGATGCGACCCAGGCGGTCGGCAAGGTGCCGATCGACGTGCAGAAGCAGAACCTCGACCTGATTTCGATTTCCGCTCACAAGATGTACGGGCCCAAGGGCGTGGGCGCGCTGTACGTTCGCCGCAAGAATCCGCGGGTGCAGGTTGTCGGCGCTGATTGACGGCGGCGGCCACGAGCGCGGCATGCGTTCCGGAACGCTGAATGTCCCCGGAATCGTCGGGCTCGGCAAAGCTTGCGCCATCGCCTCGGAAGAGATGGCGCAGGAATCCTGCAAAATGGCGGGACTCCGCAACCGGCTGCGCGACAGCATCATGAGCCGCCTGGATGAGGTCTACATTAACGGCTCGATGGAGCACCGTCTGCCCGCCAACATCAACATCAGCTTCGCGTATGTCGAAGGCGAGTCGTTGCTGATGGGCATCAACGACATCGCGGTTTCGAGCGGCTCGGCCTGCACCTCGGCGACGCTCGAGCCATCGTACGTACTGAAAGCTTTGGGCGCGGGCGATGACCTGGCACACAGCTCGATCCGCTTCGGGCTGGGCCGCTTCAACACCGAAGCCGAAGTGGACTACGTGGCCGACCGCGTGGTCGAGACGGTTTCGCGGCTGCGCGAGCTTTCCCCGCTATACGAAATGGCGAAGGAAGGCATCGATCTTGACGAAGGTGAAGTGGGCCGCTGAGTGAGCGGGAACTTTGCAGTAGTTTCCGATTCTGGAAATGAGTCCCGCGAGGGCCTTGGTGAATCACAAGCTTAGGAGAGTCAAATCATGGCATACAGCGACAAAGTAATCGATCACTACAACAATCCCCGCAACGTCGGCTCGCTCGACAAGAGCAGCGCCGAAGTCGGCACCGGCCTGGTCGGCGCTCCCGAATGCGGCGACGTGATGAAGCTGCAGATCCGGGTGAATCCGCAGACCAACATCATCGAAGAGGCCAAGTTCAAGACCTTCGGCTGCGGCTCGGCCATCGCATCGTCTTCGCTCGCCACCGAGTGGGTGAAGGGCAAGACGGTGGATGAAGCCATGGCGATCAAGAACACCGAGATCGTGAAAGAGCTCTCTCTGCCTCCGGTGAAGATTCACTGCTCGGTGCTGGCGGAAGATGCCATCCGGGCGGCGATTGGCGACTGGAAGAAGAAGCAGGAAGCCGGCAAGCCGGTCGCCGTCGAAGCGAAGTAAGAGGCGACTGCGGCCCGCGACTTCTTGTGAAAGAAGCGGCCGGGTCCTCGCTCGCGAGGACGGCTCGAACGGATACATCAGTATGACTACAGTAGCTGAACAACCCGCCAAGACCGCTCCCGCCAAAGGCGTACAGGTGACGGAGCGCGCAGTGGCTCGCATTCGCTCGGCCATGGCGAAAGAGGGCATCTCTGCGGAGCAGGGCGGCCTGCGCCTGGGAGTGCAGGGCGGCGGCTGCTCGGGTCTCAGCTACAACATCCGCTTCGACAGCCAGCCGCGGGAGCGCGATCGCATCTTCCAGTTTGAGGATGTGCGGGTGTTCGTCGATCCCAAGTCGTTCATCTACCTGCACGGCATGACGCTCGATTACCAGGAAACGCTGATGCAACAGGGGTTCGTGTTCGTGAATCCCAATGCTTCGAAGTCCTGCGGGTGCGGCACGTCGTTTTCGGGTTAGACTTCGGAATAACATCGCAAACGTCCGGATCGGGAACACTTCGGGCGTCCTGCGATCAGGTTAAGATTTTTCGCCACGGCGCGCCTGCTCGGTTCCGGTTGCAGCAGCCAGCGTCGTGGTGAAACTGTTTATGGCGGCAAACACCAATACGGCGGCGGTAACCACCGGGGAGTGCTGGTCCTGTGGAGAAATGCGCGCAGCCCATTTCTGCGGCGCCTGCGGCAAGGTACAGCCGCCTGCCGCCGGCGGACTTCTTCAGCTTTTTCGGTTTGCCGCGCAAGCTGGAGATTGACACCGCCGCCCTGCAGCGGGATTTTTACGAACTGAGCCGCAAGCTGCATCCCGATGTCTATGTGCGCATCGGCGGCCAGGAGCAGCAGTGGAGCTGAGCAGCAGAGTTCGCAGCTCAACGATGCTTACCGCACCCTGAAAGATCCCATCCGGCGGACGGAATATCTGTTGAAGCTGGAGGGAGTGCAACTGGAAGAGCAATCGAAGGCCGCCACGGAACAGGCGCGCGCAACCGGAGAGGCGAAGAAGCAGGTGTTGCCACCGGAGCTGCTGGAAGAGATTTTTGAGCTCAATCTGCAGCTGGAAGAAATGCGCATGAGCAGGAAGATGGGAGAGCGCGATCCCGAACTGGTGAAGGAACTCGGAAAGCAGAAACAAAGCTCTGGAGTCGCAGATCGACGCCATGTTCGCCGAGCTGAAGGGCTACTGGCGGCAATGGGACCAGTTGATCGATCGCGAACCAAGCGACCGCGAACTAAAGAACGGAGAAGTTTCCGCAGGACCAGCGAAA
>CAWCSH010000007.1:0-78289 GCA_963798155.1 Terriglobia bacterium | reverse complement strand
GCTTCGGGGCTGGGACTTCGGTGACGGCTAGCGTCCCACTGCGGGTATGTTGCAGGACCTGTTTCATGCTCTGTGTGCCTGTTGCTCCGCTGCCAACTCGGCGGAGGGCGCATGGTTGCCGTCGAGGAACGTCTGCATCCAGAGTTCGAGAGTCAGGAACTGCCAGATTTGCATGGACCAGTCCTGTGCGCCGCTGCGGTGCTCTTCGACATAGCCGCGAACCGCGGCGGGATGAAAGATGCCACGCCCTGCTACCCGCGACTCCGACAGCAGGTCATCGACCATCTCTTTCAGATCGTTGCGCCAGCCAGTAATCCACCGGGGCGGCGAATCCCGCTTTTGGCTGGCGCAAGACTTCGGCGGGAAGAATGCCCTCCATGGCTTTCGAAAAATGTATTTCGTGGACGGGCGCAGCGAGCCCTTCAGCTTGAGCGACGGCGGCACTTGCCAGGCAACGAATTCCGCCAGCTCACGATTCGAGAAAGGCACGCGCACTTCCACGGACGACGCCATGCTCATCTTGTCGTTGTAGGTGAGGTTCAGGCTTACCATAAAAATCTTGCTGTCCAGATACAGCATCTGGTTGAGGAAATCCGCTTCAGCCACCCGCTCAAAGCACGCCCGATGCTGAACTGCGGGATCGGTATCCGTTCAATTCGTCGGCGACAGCGTCCGCATACAGAGAATGTTTCTGGTCCGCGTTGAGATAGGTGCAGTTCATCACAAACCGGTCCTGGGGAGAAAGTGAAGCGCTGCGCGCCATCTTCTTTGCCAGCCGGACCTGGCCTTTGAGCGAACTTCCGCGCAGCCCGGGAAGGTCAAGCACCCGGCTCTCGAGAGCTTCCGTATTCCGTTGGAATCCTCTGATATCCCTGCGACCAGTAGTGCGCGATGTGCTTGCGGTATCCGGCAAACAGTTCATCGCCGCCGACGCCTGAGAGCAGCACGGTCGCCTGTTTGCGGGCTTCACGGCACACCAGATACGCAGTGATGATGGCCGGGTCCGCGGTGGGCTCGTCCATGTGCCAGGTCAGCCGCGGCAACAACTCGGCTACGTCGGGCTCAACCATGATCCGCTGGTTCTCGCAGCCCAGGCGTCGGGCAAGCCGGGCAGCCACCTCAGGATCATCCAGGGTAGTTTCGCCGACGCGGTACTTGTCAGGGAAGGTGATGGTGTAGGTGCGCACCGGCGGGCGTACGGCGTGGCCGGATTTTCACGATTCGACTTCCCGGCGCCCGACATCATGGCGACGATGCCGGAAGAATCCAGGCCTGCGCTGAGAAATGCCCCGAGCGGAACGTCGCTGACCATCTGGCCTTCAACCGAGCGCCGAAAGCGCCCCCGTATTTCTTCGATCAGTTCGGCCTCGGAACGCGGAAATTCGGCGCCGGCTGCAGGGAAAGTCAGGTCCCAGTATTGCCGGATATCGAGATTGCCGTTGCGGAACATGGCGCAGTGGCCGGCCGGGAAGCTTGAATATCCCGCGAAACATCGTCTTGGGATCCGGCACCCAGAGGAAGGTGAGGTACTGGTGCAGCGACTGGAGATCCAGTTCGGGGTCAATCCCGGGCACCTCCAGCAGAGCCTTGATTTCCGAGGCAAATGCCAGCTTCCGCCCCCGCTGGGTGTAGTACATGGGCTTCACGCCGAAGTGGTCTCGAGCCAAAAAGAGCTCAGGCGTGCCGGAACGAAGATCGCAAATGGCAAAGGCAAACATGCCATTGAGGCGATTTACGCAGTCCGGGCCCTCTTCCTCGTAGAGGTGAATGATGATCTCAGTGTCGGTATTCGAGGCAAAACGATGGCCCTTGCCCTCCAGTTCGCGACGGCAGCTGGCGAAGTTGTAGATCTCTCCGTTGTATGTGATCCAGACGGAGCGGTCCTCATTGCACATCGGCATGTGCCCGTCGGGAGAGAGATCGAGGATGGCCAGGCGGCGGCTGCCGAGTCCGACGTAGCCTCCGTCCGGAAACCGATGCTCCCAGATTCCGGAATCGTCGGGCCCGCGATGCGCCTGGATGGACGTCATGCGCTCCAGGACCCGCCTGGTCACCCCCATTTACCAGTCCGCTTATTCCGCACATGATTGAGTTCTCAGGATTGTTGCCGGCCGTCCTTCGGGCAAGTGGCCAGGCGCTCAGTGTTCTGCCTATCTTACCTGAACGGGCTTGTGCTGCTGGCGGGCCGCCCGCCTCGGACAAATTTGGGCGTGCTAGTATCCGACTCAGATTTCCATGTCCACCCCCCCGCCCGCGATATTGAAGCCGGTCGTATTGAAGGAAGATGTCCGCAACTTCTGGAATTCTGGTCCCTGCGGATCGCGCTATCTGGAAGGCACGGACGAGTTCGATGCCCATGCCCGCATGCGGTATGAACTCGAACCTTACATTCACGAATTTGCCCAGTTCCGCATGGCCAAGGGATTAAGAGTGCTGGAAATTGGCGTCGGCATGGGCGCGGACTTCCTCGAATGGTTAAAGGCAGGCGCCCAAGCTTCAGGTGTCGATCTCTCGGAAGCTTCTATAGACAGGGCCCGCCGACGTTGCGAGCTGGCCGGCTACCAAGCAGACCTGCAGGCCGCTGACGCCGAGCATCTCCCTTTTGCAGACAGCAGCTTCGATGTCGTGTACTCCTACGGCGTGATGCACCACAGCCCCGACACTCCCCAATGCGTTCGGGAAGCGTATCGCGTGCTGAAACCGGGCGGCCGGGCCAAGCTGATGGTGTATCACCACCCGTCGTTGACCGGCGCGATGCTCTGGCTTCGCCATGGCCTGTGGCGTGGAAAATCGCTTCGGCGTACGGTTTTCGACTATCTCGAAAGCCCGGGGACTAAAAGCTACACGCGGTGCGAAGCGGCGGTGTTGATGTCAGCATTTCAGAATGTGACTATCCGGCTCGTTTTCAGCCCCGGCGATCTGTTGCTGCACAAACCCTCTGCCCGCTACCAATCGAAGTTCTACCGATTGCTTTGGAAGTTCTATCCTCGCTGGCTGGTGCGGAAACTTGGGAAACGCGCGGCCCTGTTTCTGCTGCTCGAAGGCACCAAGGCGCCGCTCGCATCTTCGGGCAAGGGTCCGAACCAGCGACCCTTATCGGAATAGAGGTCTCCACAACAATTCTTAATTCTACTGCAAGGGCCAATCGGGATTTCTAAGCAAGCAAAACCCGAGATTTCTGTTGCTGAGCCCAAAAGCAGCTTGTATGCTGATTTTAATCCTCCCTATAAGTAGAAAATGGTAACCGCCGCTCCACAATTGAAGCCAGTTTCGGCGCCCCAGCCTCTGCTCCGTTCCCACATGCCCGAGTTGGATACCATCCGCGGCATCGCAGTGCTGATGGTGCTGTTTTTTCATGGCTTTGGCTTCCACTACGGCCTGGGAGGCCTCAGCGGCATCACCAAGTTATTCGTCAGCGCGACCCTGACGGGGTGGACCGGTGTCTATCTTTTCTTCGCCCTCTCGGGCTTCCTGATTACTGGAATTCTTCTCGATAGCAAACCGCGCCCTGACTTCTACCGCCGGTTTTACTTCCGCCGGGCGGTGCGCATTTTGCCGCTTTATTACGCCGTCCTGCTGCTCATCATTGTGACGCAATACACCGGCCTGGTGGGCCGCCACGTCTCCTGGGCATTTCTGGGCCTCAGCGCGATCTATCTTTCGAACGTCACGCAGCTGCTCGGGGTGCCACTGCAGTACGGCACCTTATGGTCGCTGGCCGTCGAGGAGCATTTCTACCTGCTCTGGCCTACCGTGGTTCGCAGGCTTTCTCCCCGCCGGATTGCGATAGTCGCCGTGCTGATCTGCGTGATCTGCCCGGTGCTGCGGGCGATCTCGTTCCTGAACGGACATGCCATCGGCACTGGTTATACCTGGTTCGTTGCCGATGCCCTGGCGGCGGGCTCGCTCCTGGCCCTGTTCTGCCGCAGCCGCTGGTTCACGCGCAGGACCTTGTGGCGAGCAACCACTGCCGTTTTCATTATTTGTATTGCGGTGGCCTTGATTGGCAGACCATTCGGCATCCTCAGTTACGCGCGCTTTCTGGGTCTCACCTTTAAGCTGACTCTGATTAACTTTACGTTCGTCGCGGTAGTTGCGCTCTCGCTATTGCTCGCCACCGGGCGCTGCAAGGCGCTGGTCCACGTTCCTCTGCTGCAGTTCTTCGGCAACATCAGCTACGGCATCTATCTGCTGCAAAAACTTTCCCTCGACATCGCAGACCATTTTCTGGCGCGCGAGTTCCCGTCTTTGGTGGCCCAGCCTGGGCAAGGCCACTTCTCCCTCATGGTGCTACGATTTTGCATTGGTGGCGGACTCGCCATTGGACTGGCTACCTTGTCGCGTCGCTACTTTGAGGAACCATTCCTGCGGCTGAAAAAGCACACCGAGCCATCCACGACCCGGCATGCGCGGGCAGCATCCGGTCCAGCAACGACCGACGCCAGCACCGTCGTGATACCTAGCGGGGAGCCCGTCATCTCGCTTCACGCAACAGGCGCTTGCAAACCCATGTTTGCGGTCCTCGGATGCTGTGTGATAACCGTAGTGTGTAATGGCTGCCCGAACGCTCATCAAGTCCTAGTCACCCTGCTCGGGAGGGAAGTGAGGCCCCGCATCATTTTCGGTGGCCTTGCTCGTGGCTACCGAATGTGCGTTTCGCCGGCCGGAATCTGGGCTATCTCGCCGGGACCACCGAACCCCACCTGCTGCGAATCATCCGGCAATACGTCAGACCCGGCGATGTCGTTTACGACATTGGCGCAAACATGGGTTATGTATCCTTGTCTCTCGCTAAACGTGTGGGCGAGAAGGGGCGAGTGGTTGCCTTCGAACCTCTGCCGCAGAACCTCGCGCTCCTGCGGAGGAATATCGACATCAATAAGCTAAAGAACGTCGATGTTTTCGAAGTCGCGGCCTCCGATCAACGCGGTACTGCCACTCTTCGAGTTGCCGGAAACACCGCTATGGCGAGCCTGGTTTGGCATCGCGACAATGCCTCAGCTTCGGAAGTTGTAGTCAATACCGTACCGGTTGATGAGATTGTGGATGGCAGCGCGTTTGCGCACCCTCACTTTGTTAAGATCGATGTCGAAGGCGCCGAAGGTCTGGTACTGCAAGGAATAAAACGGACGCTCGCCGCCGCAAAGCCGGTGCTGTTCGTTGAATGTTCCAATGCAGGACGGGAAATCGCATGGCCCTTACTTCACGAGCTGGGTTATCGGTGCAGTCGGCTGCCAGTCGGCTGTTACGAGGCAGCCGGTCACATCGTTCGAACAATATCGGCACTCTGATTTTCTGTGGTTGCCGTCTTCGCTCGCTGCAGTTTCAACAGTTCCCGTTCGCCGAACCTGCCCGGAAATCGTCTCAAAAATCTTCGCCTTGATATGAAAAAACTGGACCGCCTGAAAGCCGCAGTCAGATCAGTCCGGCACTCCATCCAGGAACTCCCAATCGAAATAGGTACTTATAGAAAAAGAACAAGACTGGAGATCCCGGGAAGGAAAGCAGCCGTTTTTTTAGCCATCGCCGGCGCTGCGCTTGTGTGCCAAACAGCGAAGGCTTCAGGTCGCGGAAGCTCGCCTCGCCCCGGAGCCAGACCTGCACCTCCCAGTTCGAGTATTGATTGTGTTTGTCGATATAGCGCGATAAGGACTCGATATTGTGATGGATCAGCGGGTTCCGTAGCGTCCCTGTGGCGCCATTCACCAGGACGTGCTCATGCACCTCCATGTCGCACATGGAATCGTCCTGCTCCTTCAGCCGGCATTCGAATCGCCCCTGCCCCGGCGAAAGAGCGACAGTTTATGAAATGTGGCGCCGCTGTGCCGGAGCCGGCGGCCCAAGAAGTACTGTTCGAGCGCAATGTAGTAGCCATCATATTTGGAGTCCTGTATGCGCTTGTTGATTTCGCGCGATAGTTCCGGAGTCAGGACTTCGTCGGCATCGAGCAGCAGAATCCAATCATGAGAAAAGGCCAGGTTGTCCATCGCCCACTGCCGCTTCTTGGGCCAGCCTCCGGCGTAGTGGAACTGGACCAGCTTGGCCCCGAACGAATTCGCCAATTCCGCAGTGCTGTCGGTGCTTTGGGAATCGACTACATAAACTTCGCCCACGCCTCCCAGAGATTGGAGACAACGCATAGATTGCGGGCGTCATTGCGCACCGGCACGATGACGCTGACAGGAAGAATCTCGGCTGGCCGGGCTGGGCTCTGCGTTGCAACTGGCTGCGACAGGTCTTTCATAAGCCATTCGCGATCTTCATCGGGCCTCGCTGGCGCGGGTTGATATCGATTGGGGAACCGCCAGGGTGTTCCAGTAGGCTTGCATGATAGGAGTCCGCTGGGCCGGAGCAACCGCGGCGGAATAGAGAGTGTAATTGTTGAGCGACAGGATCTTGGCAACTTCCGCCGAATTTTCTTTTGCCACCTCGCACCACATGACCGGACGGCAGGAACTCAAAACCTTGCTCGCGCCCCGCAGCAACTCAGGCTCGTGAGTTTCAACGTCAATTTTCAGCACCGTGGGCGCCGGGAAGAACTCCAACAGTGAGTCCAGGCTTACAGTGCAGGTGGCTTGCCGGTGTCGCACCCCGCGAGCTTGGGTTGACCCCTGGGCGCGCGCCAGATGGTTCGAGGCGCGGGCGCGTTGCGCAATTTCTAGCTCGGCCAGCCCATTGCTTTCCGATACGGCAGCGCACAGCACCGATACGGGTGCTCGCTTGAACTTGCGGGTCCTTTCAACCGAATGCATGAGCAGGTTGGCCATCTCAATGTCGGGCTCCACCGCCAGCACATGACCCGAAGGCGAAGCCAGGGCCGCGGCACTGAACGCGAAAAGGCCGACGTTGGCGCCGATATCCCAGACTACAGCGCCGGGCTGAACCAGTTCTCTGGCCATCCGAAAAAGCAGTGGATCCGCCCGCTTTAGCGGCAGCCAAAAGCGCAAACCGGCATCGGGCGAGACGTAGATCGGCAAGCGGCCGAAGTCAGGGGGAAGGCGGCGAAGCAGAATCCTGCCCCGGCTCACCCGTTCCGCAGCTTGGCGAAGCATTCCCATCGGATAGTTCCTTCGTTCCTCGACCTACCATTATAGAAAGTATCGGAAGGCGCTCAGTACGCGCGGACGTCGTGTACGCGGTCTTCCGGCGCATGGCCAATGCTTCACGAGTCTGGGACGGGCGTGGATAAGCCCCTGCGGCTAACCAGTTCTCCAGCCAGCGCCAACAACTCGGCAACGTGTCGGTCCCACGAGAACCGCTGCGACCGCGACCGCGACTCCGCCGACAATTTTCGTGAAAGCTGTTCCGAACCAGCGATCTGGCACACTCGATCGCTCAATTCCTCGGCCGAAAAGCGGCTGAAATAGAGCGCCGCATCTCCGCAGATCTCCCAATGCACCGCGGTGTCCGCTGCGACAACCGGCATGCCAGAAGCCATTGCTTCCACAACATGATGAGCGAAAGTTTCCGCGTAGGCGGCGGTTGCGTAGATATGACACGCCCGGTAGAGATGATGGACGAGCTTGTAGGGGACCGGCCCCAGCTCCACCACGTTGTCACCAATCCCCAACTCCTGCACCAGGGCGGCCGCGCGACGGGAATCGTAAAGCCCCCGGTTATCTCGCGGATCAAAGCTGCAGGTCAGAAACAGTTTGATCCCCTGATTGCCCAGCTTTTTTTTGATGAAAGGAACCGCCTTCAGCATGGTTTCAATGTTGCGATAGTAGTTGTAGTGGCTGACCAGCAGCAGGCGCAGGGCATTGTCCGGAGCCAGCAGCGGCCGTATCGCGGCGGGCAGCGGACCTGGGTCGCAAAAAATCCTGTCGAATCGAATCCGTGATAAATGGTGTCGATGTTTCTTCCCGTCCAGCGTCGCAGGTCGTCCGCAAACGCGTGGCTGGGTGCGACCGTGCGGTCCGCCCAGAAGATCGAACGGCGGGCCAGCAGTCCCCTCAATTTCGTATCTAGCCATACCCGGTAAGCGTGCCGCTGGAGAAGATCGCGCAGGTAGTCGGGTGATGTGTAGATGGCATTTCGCGACAGCAGGATTTGCGGGACGGGGGAGTTGCGCAGAGCCAAGTTACCGGTGGAGATCAAAACCTCCGATCTGCTCTCAGCGATCAATCTCCTGATTGAAGTTTGTTCCCTCCAAAAACGCACCAGGAGGTTCGGACTGTCCCCGGCCTCAACGTAGTTGATGTTGGAAAATGCGTCGGCCTCTGGCAGGTGCCGCCGGTCGATCGCAACCGTGACCTTGATTTCCGGGTTTTGCGCTAACAGGGGAATAACGTTATGCAGATAGGTCAGGCCGCCGCCGGCACTGGCCGCCAGGCAATTGAAAAAGAGCCGCATCATCGGGTGGGCAGCGCATGCCCAAATCTCTCCATCCAGGGCTCAACCCGCTGCGGACTCGCAGCCGTGGCCGGCATAGAAGAAGTCGCGGGAACCAGATCAACCAGCAGGAACGCGATGCTCCAGACAAAAACGCACAGGTAGTACCCGACCGCGAACAGCCAGTCCTCGAAGAACGCATCGGCGCAGCCGGCCAATACAATGGTGGCAAACGGTATGGCAATCGAATAAGGATCGCGGCTCCGCCACATTTCAGCTGCAACTTTCTTGATCGTGAAAAGCAATAGGGCCACGAGAACGTAAAAGGGAACTGAACCCAAAAGTCCGACCCATTCGAGAATAGCCAGGTAACTGTTGCCATGTTCCCGGGTCGAAGCCCGCGCCGACCGCAGCCCGGCGTCGTGGTGCAATGTGAACTGAGGACCTGTGTCACTTGTCCCAAAGCCGGTGCCGAACCAGGGATGCTGCCGGATCGAGGCGACGGTCTCATCCCACACCTTGTGGCGCGAGGCCATCATCTGTTCGTTCGCTGCGCCTTTGTAAACATAAGTGCCCAGCAGAGAGTCTTCCCCCCCGATACGCGAGGGATGCAAGGGGGCCATTAGCAACGCGGCAACCGCAACCAGCACCAGCGCTCCCCCTCCAAAAGCGAGAAGCCTGAATCGTCGGAGACCCCCACACAGGAACACGCAACCCAGAACGCCCGCCCCGATCCCGGCCCGCGAGTGGCTACTGAAAAGCAGCAAGAAGGCCAGCCCAAATTCAAAGATGCGCCTGCTGCGGGTTGTGCCCGTGCTGGTCAGGATCCCCCAGAGCAGGGAAGGGACTAAGGCGACCCCCATGACGGCTCCCAAAGAATTGGGATTGCCGTAGAACTCATAGCCGAACACAAAGTAGCTGATGGCACTGAGATAAGTGAGCAAGCCACACCCCAGCAACAATCCTGAAATGAACAGTTGCTCTCGGCCGCGCAGGGCCAGCCTGGCTCCCGTGATGCAATAAAGAAACAGCAGCAGAAGACTGATCGCCTTCAAGGTGGCCTGGAGTGGATACTGGGAGATCACCCCGGAGACCAGCGCCGTTGCGGTGCAAGCCAGAGCGGTGAAATGAACCAGCCCCAGGCGATGCTGATGCTCCCCCACATAGAGCAACAGCCCTGCTAGTGCAGCCGCTCCCAGGAAGAACCAGCGGAAAGTTGACCATGCCTGAGCGACGGGCAAGTCCAGTCCTGCCCAAAAAAATGCCAGCAGCATCAATGGCAGGAACGCCTGCTTGTATTTCCACAGACCCAGCAGCAGCACCTCAAGAACAACCGCTCCGCCAATATAGTCATAATTGCTCAATAACGCCGGTCTGAGCAGGGCCACGACCAGACACATGGCGCAGACAATCAACGCCGCCACCGGCGCCAGGATTTTCTTCCGTTCGCTATTCAATCGGCGCACCTTTGCTGGCGAGAGCAGCCCGCGCCAGCCCTTCGGCGCACTTCGCGGGCGAGTAATTCTTGATGTGCTCCCGGCTGTTCCGGCCCATGGAGGTCCTCAAGTCTGCATCTTCGAAAATCTTTTTCATCGCGGACGCCAGTTGCCGGATGTCTCCTGGCCGGACCACATGGCCATTCCAGCCGTCCTTGACCAGATCGGCGGTCGCGCCGGCCACATCAGTCGCAATGATCGGAAGCCCGCAGGCCATCGCTTCATTCACGACCAAGCCCCAGGGGTCGCTGTGAGTAGGAAAGATGAAGACATCCGCCAGCCCATAATAGCTGCCCAGTTGTTCGCGGTGAACGAATCCTGCCAGCTGTACGCTGCCGGGGGCGGCTGATTTCGCTCGCTGCTCCAATGCCTGCCGTCCACTGCCATCTCCCACGAACAGCAGCTTAACCGACGATTTTATCGCTGGTTCGAGCATCTGGTAGGCATCGAGAAGATCGAAAATTCCTTTCGCCGGCAACAATCGCCCCACGAACAGAAAATATCTGGCCGGTAATCCCAAATCCTGTCTGGATCGCTCGGCGTCGCCTCGGGCCTGCTCTGCCTGCTGCCCGAACAACTCCGTGTCCACCGCGTTCGGCGCAGTCTCAATCACAGCATCCCCGGCCCCGTAGCTCTTGAGGTAATCGGCGGAGGCCGACCCCGGGACTACATACCGGTCACAGCGGTTCACGAACGCCCGCTTGAGCGCCTCCACCGCCGCATGGCCGCCGCGCCGATCATGTAGGTTGCTCTCCGCCCAGAGCAGGAAAGGAACGCGATGGCGCCTGGCCCACGCCAGGGCCCGCCAGAACGCTACGTCGTTATAGCCACCGCAGATGATCGCGTCCGGCGCCGCCCCGCGCAGGGCCCGCGTCATTCCCCAATTCAACAGCAGATTGCGCCCGCCGGCGATCACCCGATAGGAAGGCAAAATCTCGTACGAAAAACGGATTTCCTCCTTGTACACCAGCCACTGCCGGGTGAGGGGGTTCGTATCTGCGAGAAAAATCACCCGCAGATCTATGTCCTCGCGCGCCGCCAGCGCGTTAAAGACAGGAATGCGGTACGGCGAAATGATCTCCGTGATGAGCACGACGCGCACCCTGGATCGCGAACTCAAAGTGATCTCCGGCCTCTGCCGCATTGCAACATTTTCGCTAATTCGCATGCGGCTCCCGTGGCTCATACGACGACGCCGAGCCGCGCTCTGCAATCTGCTGCAGGATGCGGCATACCGTGATTCCCGTGTTGTCCCAGGAAAATTTGCGTGTGTATTGGACCTGTTCTGCGTTGTTCCTGCGGTGCAGGTTGTTGCGGTAAGCATCGGCAATGGCTGAAGCAATGGCCTCCGGGTGTGTCGGATCGGTGAAGATGGCGAACCGGTCGCCGATCTCCCTCAATGCTCCCGCTGGAGACGAAATGCAGGTCGTGCCGCACGCCATAGCCTCAACCAGTTGCATGCCAAAACCTTCGTGCAGCGACAGATCCAGGTAGAAATCGGCGGTCGCGTACAGGTCCGCTAGATCGCGGAAGCGGTCGGCTCCCAGAAAATCCTCAAACTGGAAGTGCCGTCCTTCGGTGAGGCCCCGGCGAACAAACTCCTGCCGAAGTTGAGCGGCATAGAGCTTTTCGCGTCGAACTCCAGCCACCAGAAGGCAGGTATCGACACCCAGCGCGGCCATCCTCTCTGCGACGTCGGGAAGCCGGGTGAAGTTCTCCCGCATATCGCCGGTGGCGAAGGTGAGGACAAATCCCGGTACACCATATTTCTGCCGCACTCTACTGGGCAGGGCCGCCCGTGAATATTCGTAGAAGCGCGGGTCCACGGCGCAGTATGCCACACCGCTCTTCGACCGCGGAATTCCATAGTGCGTCTCCCACTGCATCTCGCGTGAACTCGGAATTGCAAACCACAAAGCTCGCGGCGCGCAAGGTGCGCCTGCGCAGGTATCGCTTTGTGGCGTCAATCGCCAGCCGTGCCGGCGACCATTGTGTTCCCTGTGCCTTGGCAATCATCTTGTCCACATCATGACAGACCACTACCGTGGGCACGTTCCGAAGAAGGGCCGCGCTTTCATGGGTCTTCAAAAACAGGTCAGGCTTGAGCCTTGCGAGCTGTGCCGGAATTTGCGACATCGCATTGCGAATTTCAGAAACCGGTCCGATTGGTATGAGTTCGCCGCGCGGCCCTGCGGGCAGCACCGGCATTGCTGGCGTCGTGATCAACACCTGCACGGTCCAGTCGTTCGGCAGGCGCTCGAACAGTTGCAGACACAGTTGATGCGCGTACCTTCCAACGCCTTTCGCATTGACAATGATCGGCGTGCCATCGATCAGCAGGCGCGGCATAGAAGAGTGGGATGATCCTCGTTTGTGGCGCTGGCATGCTCGCGCCCTGCGGTTGCGCCCGATATCATCACGGCTGCACCCCTGCTCCGGGCAAGACGTTCCTGATTCGCTTCCAGATCGCCGTGGTGATGACGCGGTCATCCTCGTCGAGACCAAAGAGAGAAACGGCTGCGATGAAGGTCCCGTAGGCCAGCGCCGTCCCGATCACGATGAGCAGCCATTCCGGCCGTACCGTCCTCAGGCCTAGCCGGACGGCCAGCAATACTCCTGAACTCGCGAGCAAAGGAACCAGCAATCGCTCATAACTTCGATTATAGGGGGAGATGCGCAACTTCTGCCGCACCACAACCAGATAGCAGAGATTGCTCATCGCCATGCTTGCTGCCGCCGCCACGGCGGCTCCCACGATGCCCCAAACCGGCACCAGCGCCAAATTCCCCCCCACCATAACTGCCGCGGCGAGGCCCTGGATCCACAGCAGATTCTTCTGATGGCCGGTCATAAGCAGCAGGTTACCGGCTGAGCCAACCCCGCAATTCACCAGCTGGCCGCACGCGCAGATCACCACCACCGGCCAGCCCTGGGCAAAGTCGGCCCCGAAAATTCGCATCAGCGGCGCGGCAAAGACAATCATCGCTGCCACCAGCGGAGTCGTCAGCCCTACAATCCACTTCGTAATGGTCTGGAACATTCGCGCCAGCAGGAGGGGCTCTTGCCGGGCATGTAAGTCAGAGATCGTGGGTGTGAAAACCTGATTCAGCGGCCGCAAAAAGAGCGGGACAAACGACGTCGCGCCAATCGCCACCGAGTAAATACCGACACTCTTCGCATTCATGTACACGCCCAGCAGAACTTTGTCCGCTTGCCGGACAAAGAAATCCAGGAACGCCAGGGTCATAGTGACGGCGGAAAAGGAAACTACCTCACGTTCCAGTTTGGGGACTTTCCCACCCCAGGCCCCCCCCGCGCGAGGAGTCCGTTTCCAGATCGCTCTCAAACCCAGGATCACGACGATACCCGCGCCCAACACCTGGGCGAACATGTAGCCCCACAGCCCGAGTCCGAGACTCACCAGGATGATAGTGAACACCATGCCGGCCGGGCTGCCAATGAAATTGGCGATCACTGTCCTTTGAGCGACGTCCTTGTACCCGGCGAGCGACTGCATCAGAAACGTGCCTAACACCGAGAGGAAAAGCGAAAGGGCAAGCAGGCCCAGGTAGGTCTTGAGCTCTGGCGCGTGATAGAAGTAGGTCACCACAGGAGCGCCCGCAAAATAAAGCAGGGTCGCGAACGCCACGCCCGAGGCGGCCATCAGCAGAATGCCGCGGACCAGAAAGCCGCGTAGGAGCGCTGTCTTTTGCGTCGCAGCGTACGACGCAACGAACCGCAAGGCTGCGCCTGGCAGCCCAAACCCGGCAACCATCCCCAGGAAGTTCACCAACGTGAAGCCCAGCGCGTACAGACCCAGGTTCCTGGCGCCAAGTTCGCGGGCCAGGTAAATCTTGAAGACATAGCTCGCGCCCGCATTGAAAACGATCCCGGCAAAAAAAACTGCAGAGTGCCGGGAAACATGTCCCATGTTTTGCCGGAACTTCTGGGTCTCAGGCGTAATGGCCTGGGTGGGTGCGGGTACGCTCACGGACTGTCAGCTCTCTTGATAGGAAGGACGTTTGTTACGATATAGCATACCTGAGCGTGTGATTGGCTGGCCGCAGAATTCGCGCCGCCATGCCATTGTGCGCGTTCTTGCTGGAGGGAGGCCAGGTCCGGCCGGATGAAACTAGGCTATCGGCGGGGCATCTCACCCCTTTTCGTCGTGGGCATGGGACGCTCGGGAACCACGCCGCTGCAACTTTCCCTGAATATGCATCCGACGACCTCGGTTTTCGGGGAAACGGCTGCCTTTGTCCGGCGGCGCAAATACGGCCGCCTCTCACGCCCTTCACAATTACGCCGTTTCCTGAGAGACTGGCGGCCGCTGCTGCAATCTACTCCTCACCCCGGTCTGGTCGAAGATCCGGAGCTCCTATCGCGCCTCCGCGCCTGCGGTACTTACGCGGAAGTCCTGGAATACTATGATCGGCTTTTTCGCGCTGCGCGAAGGAAAGGCCCGCTGGGGCGAGAAAACGCCCAGGCACATTTTCTGTCTGCGCGAGGTCCTTGCCTGCTTTCCCGAGGCGCGCATTATTCACATCATGCGCGACCCGCGCGCCGCCGTCAGCTCCGCCGTCCGCGCCTTCGAGAACGGGGAGTTCAGCGCCTTCAATGTCTATCACTTCACCCGCTACTGGCTGCGTTGCATGGATGTACATAAGGCACAGTTACTCGCGAAGAATCCCAACTATCTGGCGGTCCGCTATGAAGATTTCGTTGCAGACACCGAGGCGACGTTGCGCAAGATCTGCGATTTTGCCGGCTTGCCCTACTCCCCAGAGCTGCTTAATTTTTACCGCCACGCGGGAGACTACGTCCCCAAAGATGCCCAGGGAAAACTCGTGGCCCATCACGTCCTGACAGCTGCCCCGCTGGCGAAGGAACGAATCGCCGGCTGGCGCACTCAGTTGCCCGAAGACTGCGCCGCGATCATCGAGCAGTTGACCAGAAAAGAAATGCTGGCCTTGGGTTATCAGCCCGAGACCGGTAAACAACTCAGCCGGTTGCAGCTCGGTTGGCTTGCCTTGCGATGGCGCCTGAAGCAACTGACCACCAACACCCGCACCTGGGCGCAGACGACGTACTGGTATCTGCGCCGGGGAGCAAGTTACTTTCAGGACCTCGTTCCCGAAAAACCCGCAACTACCTCCTAGGAAGTTGCGGGATTCGCTTCGGCGCCAGCCGCCTGGTACCGCTCCGCTCCCAACATCTGGTACAAGCGCTCGCGATCCACGGGCGCTGCGAGTGGCTCCAGCAGAGCCCTCTGCTCGTATCGCTTGAGCAACTCCGGTACCAGCTCCAGGTCATCCGCTGAGCCTAGCACTTCGCCGAGGTGGAAACGGGCGTATTGGGCCGCATATCCGTTCACTGCGTCACGCAGCCAGGAGCAGATGAAGGTGGGGACGCCGAGACGGGCGGATTCAAGAATTACCGTGGACTCCACCGCCATCGCCAGGCGGGCCTTGTCCCACAGTTCCGGCGGAATCCGTCCGGCAAGGATGTCAATCTGCCCGGCCTCGGCCGGCGTCAGCATGCGGCGAAGCCGCCGCCGGTGTTGCCGGACACTCTCAAACGGGTGAATTTTGAAAACCAGCTTCAGACCCAGAGCCGCTGCCAGCCGCCGCAGTTTGGGCAGCAGCTCCCGATAGACCTCGTCCTCTCTCCAGCCATGCGTGTGGTAGGGCTCGGAGAAGAACACCAGCCAGGGCCGGTTTTGCGATAACTCGCGCGCCGCTTCAGCCTTCGGCTCTGGAGTTGCAGCGCCCGACCGGACGATGTATTGAGAGGGAATCCGGCAAAGCCGGGTCAGATAGTCATCCTCCATTTCATCTTTCGCGACATAAAAGTCGAAGGCTCGAGGTTTCACCGCCATAGCGCAATCCATCGACCCATGATGGCAAGCGACGGCGGGGATGCCGCGATTTCTGGCGAGAAACAGCGGAATCCGCGAGTAGGGAACACTGTCGTCCGCCGAGAGGCAACTGCTGATGTCTTGTGCGTCGAGGACGTTATTCCACGCGTCCCGCACCGCCAGACCCCACGGTATGAGGCCCCGGATTTTGTCTAACAGTCCCGAGGACCCAGCTGCCAGGAACCTCCGGTCGGCGGATGCCAGGTTCTGCCTGAGTTTTGCCCACGCGCCTACAACATATTCCAGATCGCCGGAATCGCGGCCGACATAGGAATCGAGCATCACCTGGGTGACATTCGGCGGCACCCTGTCCAATTTCGCCGATCGCCTGGCGATCACCAGCAGGAACTCAAGACGCGGCAGAGCCGAGGCGTAGGCGATGCACGTGCGCGAAACGTTCACATAGTTGGAAGGTAAGAGAACGACCGGTCCCTTGGTCGCGAGCCTTGGCCCCGCTAAGGCATGCCGAACGCGGTGTTTCCGGTCATATTTGTCCTGAAGAATCTGGAAGATCTTCGCGCCATCAAGAGACGAGAGCCTCTCCAGATAGTGACTTACCCCGCGCGCCAGTTTCCCTGCGTTGCTTTGCCGGACGTGCAACGAGCCGCCTGCCAGTGCGGCCAATGCCGTGGCGCGCCAATCATTTCGCGTAGCATGCAGTTCCAGCCCGCTGCCTAATCGATCTGCGAGCCGGGCCAGCAGAATCGTCTGTAGAAGTTGGGGCCAGATCATCAGGGAAAGTACGTCCCACCAGTCAATCCCCCACTGGTCCACTATCTGGCCGAGCCCCGCCTTCACCAGCCCACTGACCGCAAACAGGTCCTCGATCTCCCTTGCGGCGTCGTAGAGACTGATCACCGGACTGCCGGTCTTCCGGCTCCAGTCCGCGTAGGTTGCGGCGGGAGCGCGGGCGAGATCAACCGTAATGTCGAAATGCGCTGGTTCTGCTGGCAGTCCATCTTCGGGATGGAGCAATAACACCCTCACCGGAGATTCCACAGGATCACGCTCAGATTTTCCTCTCCCAGCAGCAAGCTCGTCACCCCTCCTCCAGAGCTTTGGCCTGGATGTTGCGGTTCAACTCTGCCAGTTCGGGACGGCGCTCCAGCAGGCCGAGTACGTCCCGCCAGCTGAAATCGTCGCGGCCTTCGAAAGCGGAATACACCGAGCGAATAAACTCCAGGTCTTCCGGTGTATCTAGCGTCCAGCGATAGTGTCGATAATTGCCCTCGCCCCTGACCGCATGAATCTTGAATAAGTCTGGGTTTTCATAGATATACGGCGTGACGTGGGCCCGCTGATACGGCTTGGCTGCAGCCCAGTAACACCGCTCCAGGGCCTCGAAAGTCATCACTTCCGTGTCCAGGCCCGCGGGATAGTGGTGCAATATGGCATTGCTCGCATAATCCGGCTGCAACTCCAGAAATTCCTTGATCGCCTGGCCCGTAACGCCCGGATCAATCAGAGGGTTATCGGAAGTGATCCGCACCAGAGTTTCCGCGCCTGCCGCTTGCGCTGCCTGGTAGTACCGCTCCAGCACATCTTCCTGCGAACCGCGGAATACCCCCACCGGGCGCCGGAGGCACTCTTCGACAATTGCATCATCGGCCGGATCGGTCGTGGTGGCGACCACTACTTCGTTGATGAAGTTGCAGCGGAGCAGCCGGTGGATTACGTGGGCCAAAGTCGTCTGGCCTGCAATGTCCATCAGAACTTTGCCGGGCATCCGGGTACTTCCCATCCGCGCCTGCACTATCGCCGTGACTTTTCCGCTCCCAGATCCGGATAGGTTTTCCTGTTTACTCACCTGATGCTCACGCCGCCGCCCTCCAATACTGTTTCTAACCGGGACTCGTATGGAGGCTAGTATAGCGGAGATATCTTGTTGCAAGCTTTAACACTTGCCATTGTAGAACCCGGGGGAAAGAGTGTGAAATTCACATCAGAATACAGCGATTCAGGTGCTAAAATGTGCATCACATTTGTTCTTGCCCGGCAGGCGCTTTTGCAGTTGCAATCCAAAACGCACAGCGACGCTGGTATCTCTCCACCCTTCGTGTTGTTTGAGGAGCATTGATGGATTCGGGTCCGCTCATTCCGTTAAACGGCGCCATTGCCCGCGAAAATCAACCGGTGATTCCATCAGAAGTTCAGCAGCGGATTGCGCCCAACGTTTACGCCTATGCTCCGGATTCCCAGGAGTCGGTGCTGCACGAATATTTCCGCATTCTGATCAAGCGCAAATGGATGATTCTGAGCACGTTGGGTATCATCGTCGGCCCTGTCGCCATCGCTACTCTGCGCGCCACACGGATCTATCAGGCGACCGGCAGTATCGCCATCAACAAGACCGACCCTTTGATGTTCGCCTTCTCCAGTCCCAATGGCTCCGGCGCTCCCAGCTATTACGATCAGACCGACGTCGATACCGAAGTGCGGGTCCTGAGCAGCGATCTGCTGGCGTTGCAGGTGATTCAGCAGCTCGATCTACAAAAACTGCCTGAATTTGGCGGGGATAGCGGCTCGCCACCGCAGACACTGGGACTCACCACCGACCAGCTGCAACCCGATTCCGCCGAGAGCAGACAGCGCTGGCAAGCTTCCGCAACAAGCTCAATGTTTCCCTGATTCCAAACACTCGGGTCATCCAGATTGACTTCCGCAGCCCCGACAAAGAACTGGCGGCCAAAGTAGTCAACACTCTGATGAACACCTACGTGGAGCAGAACTTCAAAACCAAGTTCGAATCCACCATGCAGGCCTCGGACTGGCTTTCAAAACAGTTGGTGGACCTGCAGATCAAAGTCGAGACCTCGCAGGAAAAGCTGGTCAAGTATCAGGAACAACATGACATTCTCGGTATCGACGATAAGCAGAACATCATCACGTCCAAGCTCGATGAACTGAACCGGGAACTGACCCAGGCCGAATCCGACCGCATGGACAAAGAAGCCATCTATCACATGGTGCAGACCGGCCGATGTCGACGCGGCCAACGCCGCTATAGTCCAGCAGTGGGCCCACCGGCAGCACCAGCAGTTCCAATGTGCTGGAAAGACTGCGGGAGCAGGCAGCGGACCTGAAGATCCAGATCGCGCAATTGAGCACCCAGTTTGGCCCCTCCTACCCAAAGCTCGTGCAGCTCAATAATCAGGTGAAGGAAGTGGACGCCCAGATGCAGCGGGAAAAGAAAAAGATTCTTGAGCGCGTGAAGGGAGATTATCTCGCCGCAACGCAGCGGGAAAGCATGCTGAAGAAGCCATGGAGCAGCAGAAACAGGAAGCCAACAAGCTGAACGAGAGCGCGATCCAATACAGTCTGCTGAAGCGCGATGTGGACGCCAACCGCACTCTCTACGAAGGCTTGCTGGAACGGCTGAAAGAAGCGGGCGTGAGCGCCGGCCTTCACTCCAACAATTTTCGCATTGTTGACGTTGCCCGGACTCCGACGTATTCCGGCCGAGCCCAATGTTCCGCGCAATATGGCGTTTGCGCTGGCCCTGGGGCTGACCAGCGGAATTGGACTGGCTTTCGTGATGGAAGGCATCGACAACACCGTTCGGACTCCGGAACAGGCGCAGGTCATTTCTTCGTTGCCCTCTCTGGGCATGATTCCCCTGGGCTCCAAGAATGGTCAGCGAATCGGGAGCCAAACAGGTACTGCCGGCTTCCAGTTCAAAGAGGTGATCGAACTGATTACCCAGGCGCGGCCACAGTCGCAGATGGCGGAGTCCTATCGGGCTTTACGCACTTCGCTGCTGCTGTCTTCCTCGGCGGGCCACCTAAAGTCATTCTGGTCACCAGCGCACTGCCGCAGGAAGGAAAAACCACCACCAGCATCAACTGCGCGATTGTGCTGGCCCAGAAAGGCAGCCGGGTGCTGCTGATCGACGCTGACCTGCGGCGCCCAGCATTCACAAGGCCCTGGCGCTAGGATCCCGCACCGGGTCTCAGCAATGTCCTTACCGGAAGCATTCCACTCGACAGGTGATTATGCGGTCCATCAATTCTGCCTACTCTTATTCGTGATTGCAGCAGGTACGCCTCCGCCGAATCCCGCCGAACTGCTGGCTTCTGCAAATATGAGAGCAGATTCTGAGCCGGCTGCGGGACCAGTTCGATCACATCGTGATCGACACTCCGCCTACGTTGTCGGTGACCGATGCTGTGATTATGTCCACCAGTGCCGACTCGGTCGTACTGGTGATCCGTTCCGGGCAAACCACCAAGCAGGCCCTGCGGCGGGCTTGCGATCTGCTGATTCGGGTAAACGCACCAGTTCGGGAGTGCTGCTTAACGCGGCGGACCTTAATTCTCCCGATTACTACTACTATTACGAGTACAGCGGAAAATACGGCAACCGCTATTACCAGCGGGATGAAGACTCGGTAATTGCGGAGGAAGAGAGCCCCTTGCCTGAGGTGGACTCTAACAGCGCTTAGCGTTGACCCAGGTTCAGCGATCTCAACTTAAGTTCGCATGCAAATATCTTTGACGGCGCTGCCGCGCAAGATAGCGGCGATCAGCATCTGTGTTTTGGCGGCCGGCACTTACACGTACGTGACTGGCCGGTCGTTTCTCGGCAGTTACTTCGCCGAGAAGCCCGATCATGATGATCTGCAGAGGGCGATTCGCATGCAGCCGCGCAACGCCGAGTCTTACTTTCGCTTGGGTCGCTACTATTCGCTGGTTCAACAATCCCCGGCAGATTCCATCGATAGCTACAAAAGCGCAGTCGCACTGAATCCTCATGAGGCGCGCTACTGGCTCGATCTTGCCGCTGCGTATCAATTCATCGGCAACACGGCCCTGCAGCGCGACGCTGTGGAGCATGCGGTGGACGCGGCTCCGACTACTCCTGACGTGGCCTGGGAAGCCGGCAACTTCTACATCGTTCAGGGAGACGACAACAAAGCACTCGAAGAGCTCAAGGTTGTGCTCGCGAATGATCCGTCTCTGGCCGTCAGGGCACTGCAACTGTGCTGGCGGATCCAGCCCGATGTCGAGACGCTGATGCGGTCCGTTATTCCTTCCGATCCCTTCGTGTACTCTGCGTTTTTGAACCTGTTAGTGGACAAAGATCAGCGCGTCGGGGCGGCGCGGGTCTGGGCCACGCTGGTGGTGTTGAATCAACCGATAGATCAACGATACGTTCTTAACTACATCCGTTACTTGATTGCTGGCAATGATCCCGATCAGGCCCGGCGGGTGTGGAAGCAGGCAGCCACCCTAAGCGGGCTTCAGGAGTATCAGCCCACCTCCCAGAACCTGATCGTGAACGGCGACTTTGGCCTCGATATCTTGAACGGCGGCTTCGATTGGGTTTACCGCCAGTCTCCAGACGTCACCTTAGCGCTCGACCCCAGCCAGCCCCATAGCGGGCACCGGTCATTGCGAATTCTCTTCGATAGCCAGGGAATAGAAGATGCTGGCATTCGCCAAGTGGTCCCGGTCGAACCCAACTCGCATTACACATTCTCAGCTTATTTCAAAGCTGAGGATATAGAGGGCGCCGGCGGGCCGCGGTTCGCAATTCAGGACCTTTTCACCAGCGAGATGTTTTTCGCCAGCGAAGAGCTGAAAGGTGCTGACTACTGGAAGAGCGTGAACGGCTTCTTTACCACCGGGCGTGATACGAGATTGATCATGATTCGCATCCAGCGCTTTCCTCCGCACACCGCGATCAAGGGCAAGCTCTGGATTGATGGTGTCACTTTAACCAAAGCACCCTCTTAGGAGCGACCTAGGATGTCTTCTTTGCTCAGGGCAGAGACGGAAAGCGGGCAGCCCACTTCAATGCCGAGGCTGGATTCTGTTCTCTTCTACGGCATCTTCGGGCTTCTCCTGTTCGGACCGTTGGCCTTCGGCGCTGTACAGCCGTGGTCCATCTTCGTTCTAGAAGCCGGGGCTGCGATCTTGTTCGTGATCTGGATTTGGCGCGAAGCTTCGAGTGGAGAGGCGCAGATTATCGGCAATCGATTGTTCCTCCCCATGCTGGTATTTGCCGTCCTGATTCTTGTCCAGATTTTGACCCACCGTACGGCCTACGCGTACATTACGAACTCTACAGCCTTGCTGTATTGCGCATACGGAATACTGTGCTTTCTCGTCATTCAGGCTTTTCGCCGTACGGGCCAGGTGAGGCAGCTGCTCCTTCTTCTCTCCGGTTATACGTTTGCAGTTGCAAGCTTCGCTCTTGTGCAAGGACTGTCTTCGCGCACGCAGATCTATTGGATACGCACCCCCTCGCACGGCGGCTGGATCTACGGCCCCTATGTGAACCACAACCACTACGCGGGACTCATGGAAATGCTGATTCCGGTCCCGCTGGTGTTTGCCCTGACCCTGTTTGCTAAAGGCCCGCCGCGGACCCTAGCCGTGGTCACTGCCGCGGTGGCGGCCAGCACGATTTTCTTGTCAGGTTCGCGCGGCGGTATGATTTCCTTCGTTGTTGAAACCGGGGTCCTGGCGATGGTGGTTCTTACAGGGCGGATGAACCGTAAAACAGGCCTTGCGTTTGGCGGATTCCTGTTAATCGTAGTGGGCATGCTGGTCTGGATAGGAGGAGGAGAACTCTCTAAACGTCTTGCTAGCCTCGATCCCGACAAGCGGAAAGAATTGGCGATGGACATGCGTCTCTCCGTGGACCGCGACATCATCAAAATGGCGCCGCTCAAGCCAGTGCTGGGCTGGGGCTTGGGAGTTTTTCCGGAGATTTATCCGAAATACCGGAGTTTCTATACCAACCTGCTGGTGAACGAGGCCCACAACGACTATCTTCAGTTACTGATTGAGATGGGCTTGCTCGGCGTCGCCGCTATGGTGTGGTTCCTGGTCGTGATGTACCGGGAGGCCATCAAGAAAATCCCCGGCTGGACGGGAGATGCTAATGGCGCCATCGCGCTCGCCGCCATGTTGGGCTGTACAGGAATCCTGGTGCACAGTTTGGTCGATTTCAATTTGCAGATTCCCGCCAACGCCGCCCTGTTCTATGTGTTCTGCACCATCGCTGCCATGCGACCCCGATTCAAGCTGGTGCACCGCCAGCGCGTGCGCCGCCACCGCGCCCCTGCCGAACTGAGGGAAGTGCTGGACCCATCGATTCACTGACAGTCATTTTCTTCGCAATAGATGAACAGCAACTGGATTTCATAGGCACAGAAAATGACAAGAGTCTTGGACTGATTGATAGCACCAGTCCAACACAGTAACACTTACTCCTATCACGCATGGCATCACAGTTCAGACGCACATCATGGGTGCTGAGTTCACTTATTAGCTAGTGCTGTGGCGAGTATAGCGGCTCCGGGTCGCAGAACTGGGATATCGCAGAGTATTGGATAAGCCAATCCTGAATTGCAGCAGTAATAGAAACCGGACCGTTCAGTCAATGGGTACCGAGTAGCAGGGCAGGCCCATAAATCGTTGCTCTCAGTGCGATCAGGAGTGGCGATAATAAATGCATATGTCGGATTGAGCGGATTAATTACGCTCCTAATGGGAATGCAATCCTCAAGCACGCCCCCGATACTGGATATGACGGCCGGTATATCGCGTATATAACCCAGGCGATCCATGCGGAGCTTGCCCTCGGTTGAATTGGCTTCATAGTAGGGCTCAAACAGGCACAGCTTGCGCGCTACGCGGAATAACTCAGTCAAGGCTTCTTTCTCACGGCCTCCATTGGGCTCAAGAGCGTGGGATGTCCACAACAGGTCAATGCTCTTGGACTGTAGGGGCAGGGTGAACAAGCTGGCTGCAAATAGTTTGACTCGGGATGTGCCCTCATCCAAAAACCGACGCCCCACATAGAGCCGCGACCAGCTCAAATCGCATGCGAGAACGCGGCTTGTATCAGGAAAGCAGACTGAGACGCCTTTGAGTGTTGTGCATTCCCCAGTGCCAACATCGAGGATAGTTCGTGCAAACCTCGCGTAGTGCGTGATGATGCCGCTGATCTCCTCAATATACCTCCGTAGTTGGGGTTCATGGTCGTGGTAATGCTGCACATATGATCCGGCCTGGAGATCATAAGCAATCTCTATAATTGATTCTGTGTTAGTTGATTCGCCAAATCGATGACGCAGATACTCACTGACATTCCCGCCAGACTGATAGGTTGTGAGCGCGCCAGAAAGATCACAGTATCGCATTAGACCGCACAAATTATACACTACCGCGCTAGGAATTTTCCCCCTGTGATCTAGCAGAGCGCGAGGCGGTCGCGAGAAAGCGAGCGGTTAGTCTCAGCGCATGTTTAGTTGATGGATCACGGAAGAGCTTAAGGGTTGATCACCTCATTCACCAGTGGAGAAGTGTTCCCCAGGTAGGTGGCATCCTGGAAGAACGAAGCGGCAATCGGGTGGGTGCCCGGCGTCAAGCTGGAGGTGGTGAACGTCGCCACGCCTCCGGAAAGAACGCCCGTGCCCAGGACAGTGCTGCCCTCCTTAAAGGTCACCGTTTCTCCATCCGGCGCGAGACCCGTAACTGCAGATACTGTAGCAGTAAATGTGACCACTTGCCCCACCGAAACTGGATTGTTCGAGCTCACCAGAGCAACGCTGGTGGGCGCCTTGCTTGCGGTCACGCTGACAATGTCGGAGGTGCTACCCGCATTGCCCGCATCCCCGCTATACACCGCGCGGACCGGCTTGGTGCCGGTGGTAGGGATGGAAGTGTTCAAAGTGGCCGCACCTCCGCTCAGGGTCGCCGTGCCCAGCGAAGTGTTGCCAATCATAAAGTTCACGCTGCCCGCCGGCGTGCCCCCAAGTGAGGGAGTACTGTCGCAGTCAGGTTAAATAACTGATTGACATAAACGGCATTTGACGAAGTCTGCAGCACGGTCGTGGTCGTGTTCTGGTTCACCACCTGTGATACCGGCGCGGAAGTCACTGTGCTGAAGCCTGCGTCCCCTGCGTACACCGCGGTGATGCTGTGGGTACCGAGCGCGAGGGCTGAAGTAGCGAAGCTGGCGACTCCGCCGGACAACGTACCCGTACCGATCTCCACTCCACCATCGCGGAAGCTCACTGCTCCGCCATTCGTCGGGGTTCCGTTGTCGGAACTGGCCGTGGCGGTGAACGTTACCAACTGTCCTGCCCCTGACGGGTTCGCCGACGACACCACGCCGATGTGCTCGTCGCCTTGTTCACCGTCAGGTTATTTCCCGAGCTGCTCGCGGCGTTGTTTCCGTCTCCCGAGTACGACCGCGGATCGCATACACGCCGGCGCTATCGAAAGCCGCGTCAACGTCGCGACTCCGCTCTTCAGGAGCTGTCCCGAGCGAAGTCGCCCCGTTCTTGATGAATTCGACTGTTCCTGTGGGTGTTCCCTGTCCCGTCACCGTCGCCGTTAAAGTCACGCTCTGGTTCACGAACACCGGGTTGGCCGAGAAATCGAGACCACCGCGCTCGAATTCGAGCTGATTTGCTGCGACACCGGCGCCGAACTGCTCGCCGTGAACGCCGCGTTCCCCGCGAATACACCGGTCATGGGGTGGGTCCCTAGCGCCAGGCTCGTGGTAGTAAAGCTGGCCACTCCGCTTGACAGCAGTCCGGTGCCGATTTCGGCGGCGTTGTCCTGGAAGCTGATCACGGTACCGTCCGCCGGCGCGCCGCTGTTGGGCCCGCCGTTGTTCGAACTACGGTCGCAGTGAACGTGCACCGGGTCCCCGGGGGCGACGGGATTTCCGGAAGTAATCAGGACCGTGGTGCTGTCGCCTGGTTCACTGTCAGGTTCAAGGTGCTCGAGGTGCTGGTGGCGCTGTTGGAGTCGCCCCAATAGACCGCCGTCAACGCTGGTGTTCCGCCTGCGTTGAAGCTGGTATTCAGGGTGGCAACTCCGCCGCTCAGGGTGCCGGTTCCGAGCACGGTGGCGCCGTTCTTGAAGTCCACGGTCCCGGTGGCTGTGCCGCCGCCCTGGACGGCTTACGGTCGCGGTCAGGGTCACACTCTGGTTGACGAAGACCGGGTTGGCAGACGATGTCAGGGCCGTCGTCGTGGGTGTCGGGTTGTTGATCACCTGGCTCAGCGCCGTCGAGGTCTTGCCCAGGAACGCCGCATCCTGGAAGAAGACCGCGGTGATGGAGTGCGTCCCTTGTGTCAGGCTCGAAGTCGTGTAGGTGGCGACACCGCTGGCCAAAGTCCCCGTGCCCAGGGTGGTAGTGCCGTCTTTAAAGGTCACCGTCTCGCCATCCGGCGGCGGGCCGCTGGGCGAAGTCATAGTGGCGGTGAAGGTCAGGCTCTGGTTGAGCGGCGACGGGTTGCCGACGAGACCAGTGCGATGCTGGTTGGCGCCTTGGCCACGGTCAGGTTGACGAAGTCCGACGTGCTGGCAGCATTCCCGCATCCCCGCTGTACACCGCGCGGACCGGCTTGCTGCCGGTGGTGGGGATGGAAGTGTTCAGGGTGGCACCACTCCGCCGCGGGTCGCCGTGCCCAGCGAAGTGTTGCCGATCATAAAGTGTCACGCTGCCCGTCGGCGTGCCCGCGACCGACGGCGTCACCGTGGCAGTCAGAGTCAGCGCCTGGTTCACATAGGAGGGCCGGCGTCGAGCTCTGCAATGCCGTGGTGGTCGTGTTCTGGTTCACCACCTGCGATACCGGCGCGGAAGTCACTGTGCTGAAGCCTGCGTCCCCTGCGTACACCGCGGTGATGCTGTGGGTACCGAGCGCGAGGGCTGAAGTAGCGAAGCTGGCGACTCCGCCGGACAGCGTCCCCGTACGCGATCTCCACTCCACCATCGCGGAAGCTCACTCTCCGCCATTCGTCGGCACTCCGTTGTCGGAACTGGCCGTGGCGGTGAACGTTACCAACTGTCCTGCCCCTGACGGGTTCACCGACGACACCACGCCGATCGTGCTCGTCGCCTTGTTGACCGTCAGGTTCTTTCCCGCGCTGCTGGCGGCGTTGTTTACGTCTGCCGGAGTACGAGCCGCGGATCGCATACACGCCGGCGCTATCGAAAGCCGCATCAACGTCGCGACTCCGCTATTCAGCGGAGCTGTCCGAGCGAAGTCACTCCGTTCTTGATGAATTCGACTGTTCCTGTGGGTGTTCCCTGGCCGGTCACCGTCGCCGTTAAAGTCACGGTCTGGTTCACGAACACCGGATTGGCCGAGAAACTGACGACCACCGCGCTCGAGTTGGAATTGATTTGCTGCGGGCATCGGCGCCGAACTGCTCGCCGTGAACGCCGCGTTTCCGGCGAATACAGCGGTAATGGGATGGGTCCCCAGCGCCAGGCTCGTGGTAGTAAAGCTGGCCACTCCGTTTGACAGCAGTCCGGTGCCGATCTCGGCGGCGTTGTCCTGGAAGCTGATCACGGTACCGTCCGCCGGCGCGCCGCTGTTGGGCCCGCCTTGTTCGAAGTTACGGTCGCAGTGAACGTGACAGGGTCTCCGGGGGCGACGGGATTCCGGAAGTAATCAGGACCGTGGTGCTGGTGGCCTGGTTCACTGTCAGATTCAAGGTGCTCGAGGTGCTGGTGGCGCTGTTGGAGTCGCCCGAATAGACCGCCGTCAACGCTGGTGTTCCGCCTGCGTTGAAGCTGGTATTCAGGGTGGCAACTCCGCCGCTCAGGGTGCCGGTTCCGAGCACGGTGGCGCCGTTCTTGAAGTCCACGGTCCCGGTGGCTGTGCCGCCGCCCTGGACGGTTACGGTGGCGGTCAGGGTCACACTCTGGTTGACGAAGACCGGGTTGGCAGACGATGTCAGGGCCGTCGTCGTGGGTGTCGGGTTGTTGATCACCTGGCTCAGCGCCGTCGAGGTCTTGCCCAGGAACGCCGCATCCTGGAAGAAGACCGCGGTGATGGAGTGCGTACCTTGTGTCAGGCTCGAAGTCGTGTAGGTGGCGACACCGCTGGCCAAAGTGCCCGTGCCCAGGGTGGTAGTGCCGTCTTTAAAGGTCACCGTCTCGCCATCCGGCGGCGGGCCGCTGGGCGAAGTGATAGTGGCGGTGAAGGTCAGGCTCTGGTTGAGCGGCGACGGGTTGGCAGAGGAGACCAGTGCGATGCTGGTTGGCGCCTTGGCCACGGTCAGGTTGACGAAGTCCGACGTGCTGGCAGCATTGCCCGCATCCCCGCTGTACACCGCGCGGACCGGCTTGCTGCCGGTGGTGGGGATGGAGGTGTTCAGGGTGGCCGCACCTCCGCTCAGGGTCGCCGTGCCCAGCGAAGTGTTGCCGATCATAAAGTTCACGCTGCCCGTCGGCGTGCCCGCGACCGACGGCGTCACCGTGGCAGTCAGAGTCAGCGCCTGGTTCACGTAGGGGGCCGGGTTCGAGCTCTGCAATGCCGTGGTGGTCGTGTTCTGGTTCACCACCTGCGATACCGGCGCGGAAGTCACTGTGCTGAAGCCTGCGTCCCCTGCGTACACCGCGGTGATGCTGTGGGTACCGGACGGCAGCGTAGTGCTAGAGAAGCTGGCCACTCCGCTCGACAGAGTTCCGGTGCCGATCTCTACTCCACCGTCGCGGAAGCTGACGGTTTCACCGTTGAGCGGAAGTCCGTTGTCCGAACCCAGCGTGGCGGTAAAGATCACGTTTTGTCCCGCAGTAATCGGATTCTGCGAACTCACCAGTCCGGCGGTCGTGGTTGCCCTGTTGACCGTCAGATTCAGAGCAGAGGAGTCGCTCGCGGCATCGTTGGCATCGCCAGAATAGGAGGCCACCAGCGCGGGAACTCCGGCAGCGTTGAAGCTCGTATCAGGGTCGCGACGCCGCTGGTGAGTGGAACGGTAGCCAGCACCGTCACGCCGTTCTTGAAATCAACCGAGCCGGTGGCCGTGCCGCCGCCTACAACACTAACCGTGGCGGTCAAAGTCACCGTCTGGTTCACAAACACCGGATTTGCCGAGGCGGTCAACGCCACGCTGGTCGCGTTTTTGTTGACGGCTTGCGAGAGCGGCGAGGAGGTCGCCGCGGTGAACCCGGCATCTCCCGCGTAGACCGCGGTCATCGGGTGTGTCCCTAAGGCCAGGACCGTGGTGCTAAAGGTGGCTACGCCGCTGGTCAGAGTCCCAGTTCCGACTTCAACGCCGTTATCACGGAAGCTGATAGTAGCGCCGTTTGCCGGCACGCCATTGTCGGAACTCAGCGTGGCGGTAAACGTCACCGACTGCGCTGGTACCGATGGATTCGCCGATGATGCCAGGGCCGCCGCGGTGGTGGCCTGCTTGACAATGAGGTCTAGCGCGCTCGAAGTGCTGGTGCTGTAGGTCGAATCGCCGGAGTAAGTGGCGGTAAGTGCCGGCGTGCCTGCTGCGTTGAAGCTGACGTTGAGCGTGGCGACGCCTGCGTTCATTGTCGCTGTGCCAAGACTAATAGCTCCGTTCTTAAACTCCACGGTTCCGGTGGGATTACCGCCCCTGAACTGACCGTCGCTGTCAGAGTCGTGTTCTGGTTAACAAAAACCGGATTGATCGATGCCGTGAGCGCTACTGTCGTCGGCGGCTGCGCCACCACCTCCGATTGAGCGAAGGCGAAGTATTTCCGAGGTACGCCGCGTCTTGGAAAAACTGCGCATTGATGATGCGGCCCCGGGGGCAGAGCGGACGTCGTATAGGTCGCAGATCCGGAACCCAACGGTCCTGTTCCGAGGACGGTGGTGCCGTCGCGAAAGGTGACGTTCTCGCCGTTGGGCGGATTGCCAGTAGGAGATGTAACTGTAGCGGTAAAGGTGATCGCCTGACCAGGAGTCGATGGGTTAAGCGATGAAACTACAGATACTGTCGTCGGAGCCTTGCTGACGTCCACATTGAGGACATCGGAGGTACTAGTCTGGTCTCCGCTGTCACCTCCGTAGACCCCACGAATCGGCTTCGGCGATGTAAGGGCATTGTCGATCAATGTATTCAGCGTTGCCACGCCGCTGCCATTAAGTGCGCTGATTCCGAGAGACGTGTTCCCAATCATGAAGTTCACGCTGCCGGTGGGCACAGCACCCCCGAGGACGTAACACTCGCGGTCAATGTGAACGGCTGGTTCACGTACACGGAGGTGGAGGAGCTTTGCAGAACCAGTCGTGGTCGTGGTTGGTTGACTACCAGGTTCAGCGTATTTGAGGTGCTGCTGTCATTGGTCGGACTGCCGGAATACGTCGCGTACGATCGAATTGGTCCCGGCTGCGCTGAAGCTGAGGCTCAGTGTCGCCGCTGCCCCGCCCGAGACTGGGCTCAATGCAGCCGTTCCCAGGTAGGTGGTGCCCCAGTTGAAGTCCACAGTTCCGGTCGGAGTTCCGCCGCCCGTTCTGGTAACAGTCGCAGTCAGGGTGACGTTCTGATTCACGAATGCGGGATTCGCTGACGCTGTAAGGGTCGTGGTCGTGACCGGCGCGTTCACCACCTGAGTAATCGCGGCCGAAGTGCTGCCGCCAAATTGAGTGTTTCCAGGATAAACGGCACTAATGCTATGCGTCCCGCCGATCGAGAGAATTGGTGGTGTAGGTCGCGCGGTTCGGGATTACCGGCATTCAAGTTGCCAGTGCCGAGCGGCGTTAGCCCGTCGTAGAACGTGACTGTTCCCGTTGGTATCGCGGCGATGCTATCGGTGACCGTCGCGGTGAAGGTCACGTTGTTGCCGCCGGTCGAGGGCGTGCCGGATGTAGTCACTGCGATGGCAGTGGCATTTTTGGCGATGTTCAGAGAAATGCCAACGCCGTCGGAACCGCGGTCGGCGGAAGCGATATCCAGTTGCGAGTCGCCGTTGAAGTCAGCTGCGGCAAGATAAACCGGGTTGGCCGCGCCGCTGGCATATAAAGTAGCCGCTCCTAGCGTGCCGTTGCCATTTCCCAGGAAGAGGGTCAGGGTCGCGCTGGTGAAATTCGCGACAACTACGTCCATGCGGCCATCACCGTTGAAGTCTTTGATCAGCGTCGCGGCTGGAACCGCCCGCAAACCGGGTCCGGCGGTGGAATAGGTTACGGCGGACTGGAATGTGCCGTTGGCATTGCCCAGCAGTACTCCGACGTTGCCTTCCGCATTAGTTGCCACCAGGTCGGGACGGGTATCGCCATTCAGATCGCCGATGGCGATGTTGCTGGGACGCGCGCCGCCGCTCGAGATCGTCGAGACGGTTCCAAAGGTGCCGTTCGCGGCCCCCAGCAAAATTCCGATATTTCCCACGATGCTGCAATCGCTGCCGCACTCGTTGGAGATCGCCAGATCTGCCCGGCCATCGCCGTTGAAATCACCTTCCACCATGTTGAGTTCGGAAGTGCCGCCCGTCGGGTAAGTTACCGGCGCCGCAAACGTGCCGTTGGCATTCTGAAACAGGACGCCGAGCAATCCATTACCGGCGTTGGCGACGGCAATGTCGAGCCGGCCGTCCCCGTTGAAGTCAAATACCACGATCGACCCCGGCGTGGTTCCGCCGGTGTTGTAAGTCACTGGCGATTGAAATGTGCCGTTCCCGTTGCCGAAGAAAATCGCGATGATTCCGTTCGAGGCGCCATTGCTGCCGACGATGATGTCCTGGCGGTTGTCTTTGTTGAGGTCGGCTACCTTTACTGCATGAGGATTGGTGCCTACGGAGCTGAAGGTGCTCGCTGTCTGCAACGTACCGTTGCCGTTTCCAAGGTACACGCTGACCACCGAGTTGCCGTAGTCAGCGGTAACGACATCGGTGCGACCGTCGCCGTTGAAATCACCCGTATCAATCGCCGTCGGGCTGTAGCCGAACGCGCGATAATCCCTTGCGGTTCGGAATGTTCCATTGCCGTTGCCGAGCAGAAGGTTCACGTTGTTGTCGCCATAGTTGGGGACAACAATGTCCATGAAACCGTCGCCGTTGAAATCGGCGGAGGCCAGCGACAGCGGCGTGGAACCTCCACTGCCCCAACTGGTCGAGGTAGTGCCAAAATTTCCGGTACCGTTGTTGGTAAAGACTTCGATCGAACTGCTGGTCGAATTCACCACCGCGAGTTCCGGGCGGTTGTCTCCCGTAAAGTCAGCGGCTACGACGCCCCATGGACGTCCGCGATTGGCATAGGCGACCGCGCCCTGAAACGTACCGTTGGCGTTGCCGAAAAGCACAGCAACGCTATTTCCCTGGTCGTTCGAGACCGCGAGATCCATCCGCGTGTCATTGTTCAGGTCGGCTACGGCGATGCCGGTGGGAGCGTTTCCGCCGGAAGAATACGTAACCGGCGCTATAAAAGCGCCAGCGCCGTTGTTCAGCAGTACCCCGATATTGTTAGAGCCGTAATTCGCCACGGCCAAATCGGGCCGAGTATCGCCATTGAAATTCCCAGCAGCGATGGAATAGGGATTGATGCCTCCGGCGCTGTAAACCAGCGGAGTCTGAAAAGTACCGTTGCCGTTTCCGAACATGACAGCAACCGACGCAGTGGTGGTGCAAGCCGCTTCCGCGCAACGGGTGACCGCCAGGTCCATGAAGTTGTCGCCGTTGAAATCGGCAATCGCGATCGCCCGGGGCGAGAAGCCTCCGCTGGCGATGACCCGGGTTGGGGTCGCGGGAAAAGTGCCGTTGCCGGCATTCATGAAAATCGCAATGTTGTTGCCGGTGCTTCCGTTGTTTGCCACCACGATGTCTGGACGATTGTCGCCGTTGAGGTCGGCGGTGGTAACAAAGACTGGATTGGTCCCCGTACCTCCGGTGCTTCGGGTCACAGTAGACTGGAACGTACCGTCCCCGTTGCCCAGCATGATGCTGATGGTGCCGTCGGCATAGTTGGTGAGAACGATGTCCTTCCGGCTATCCGCATTGAAGTCTGCAATGGCTACGGAGTACGGGTTGGCCCCCACAATACGGCTGGTGGAGCTCAAAAAGACGGACTGGGCCCGGGCTGGAGCTGCGAGCATACAAATCGCGCTCAGGAAAGCGATGGCTATAGCGATACGCTTGGTAGTCACTAGAATCGTCCTGCTCTCTCTCTAAAACCTGCTTTCAGGCCGAGCATCGGCCTGAAAAGTCATTGGTTTTGGCACGGATACACCCGTGCCCTCGGGGGAGGACGTAACGTGTTACGGGGAGGGCGAACCTTGGACTATGTGCAGCCGAGGTGCCAATTGGGGGACTTCTGAGTACTGCTGACTACGCTGGTATGTCCATTAGAAACATCTGAATACACGCCCAGGAGACTTAAAGAGAGTACGATTTTGGGGCCGGGCTGTCAAATGTGAAGTTTGTTGCAGTCGGAGGGTAAACCACAGGATTTGCGTTTCGGGCCTTGGGTGTCAGGAATTGCTGGTCCTTTTTGCTGGTCCTTTTTGCTGGTCCTTTTTGCTGGTCCTTTTTGCCGGTCCGGGCCTGTGCAGCGGCTCCCCGAGCGGCCGTCGCGCCAGTTCGGCCGCCAAACTGGGGGACCGAATAGCACAGGCTTTTCTACCATTTCTTAGCTTCAAACTGAGGGGCGAGAACGCACTCGGTTACTTTTTCCCACGCAAGCCACCCGTGCTAAGATTCGAAATTCCGGAGGTGGAATGAAGGTCACAGTCATCGTCGCGGTCCACAATGGAGAATGCCACATAGGTCGAGCAGTTCGCAGCTTGATCGAGCAGACTATGCCGCGGGAGGACTTCGAGGTCCTGGTCATCAATGACGGGAGCACTGACAACACCGCGCGGGTGCTGGAGTCTTTCGGCACCTGGATCCGGGTAATCAATCTCGAAAAGCAAATCGGCCTGCCCGCGGCATGCAACGTCGGCATCCGGAATGCCCACAGCCGCTTCGTGGTGCGAGTGGATGCAGACGACTACGTGCATGAAGACCTTCTTCGCGTGGAGTACCTGTTTCTCTCGATGAATTCGAGCTATGACGCAGTTTCTTGCGATTACACTATGGTAAATGACCGCGAAGAGGTTCAGGAGCGGGTGAATGCCGATGAACGCCCGATCGCCTGCGGCGTGATGTTTCGCCTGGATGCCCTGATTTCAATTGGCCTGTACGATGAGCAATTTCTGCTGCATGAAGATCTGGATCTGCGTATCCGTTTTTTGCAGAAGTACTCTATCAAGCGCATCGAGCTGCCCCTTTACCGCTACCGTAGACATGCGGAAAACATGACCAACAGTAAGGACAAGAACACTTATTACTACACCTTGCTCCAGAAAAAACACGGGGAACTTGCTACATGCGTAACGCCTCAAGCCCAGTAGAAATCATTGCCGAAATCGGCCAAAACCGACAATGGAGACATGGCGATCGCGAGGGAATTGATCGACGCCGCCCGGGAAAACGGCGCGAACGCTCGCGAAGTTTCAGCTCTATGAGGTCGATTCCATCTTCAAGCCGGACTTTCGCTGGTACCGAGCCGCCAAGGAAGCGGAATTGAGCAAGTCGCAAGCCTTCGAATTGGCAGAATACTGTAAAAAAGCCGGCATTGAATTTATGGCATCGGTGTTTGACGTCGAACGCGTGGGCTGGTGTGAAGAGATCGGCATGAAGCGTTACAAAATTGCAAGCCGCAGCGTGGGTCATAAACCGTTGATCGAAGCTGTGGCCGCCACTGGCAAAGACGTGATCGTGTCCCTGGGTATGTGGGAGGCAAAGGATTTTCCCAGCGTCTCCACTAAGGCGCGAGTGGACTACCTGTATTGCGTGGCAAAATACCCGACCAATCCTGGCGACCTTGATTTTCTGTCTGATTGACTTCACCCGCTACTCAGGATTCAGTGACCATACGATTGGCCTGGATGCGGCTCTGGTGGCGATTGCCCGAGGGGCGAGGATACCTGGAAAAGCACTTTACGCTTAGCAAAAGCATGCCTGGGCCCGACCATTCCGGCAGCATGGAGCCTCAGGAGCTGGCCTCCATTGCACCGTCTGGCAGAGAGTTTTTCGAATATTCTCTACCACACCCGCGCAGTGGCTGCGAATTGAGCGAGGCAACAGGTTCCGATTCCCGCGAATTAAGGATTCAGATTTCCTCTTGCCCGTCCATCCCTAGACGGGACGGAACAATTCTCTATTTCTCCATTCCATCTGGAATTGCATGTACCCCGGAACGCTCGCAATACTTGACCGATGCCATCCGAACAGCCAGAAGTCACCCTCCATCACAACAGCAGCCAATGGGCCCTGCAAAGCTCCGACCCGGGGCCATCGTTTTTGACTACGGGAACGTTCTCTCCCTTCCAGCAACTGCCGCAGACGTGGAGGAAATGGCCGCGGTTTGCGGCATCCCTATTCCGCGTCTTCACGACCTCTACTGGAAATTCCGCGGGCCTTACGACAGCGGCGAACTTGACGCCCGGGCCTATTGGAATTTAGTAGCGAAGGAAGAGCGAAAGCAATTCAGCGATAGCCAGATCGCCCAAATTGTCGAAATCGATGCGCGGAGCTGGTCGCGCCCGAACGATGACAGCCTGCGCTGGGTGGAGCAGTTGCGGCAGGCGGGATTTCCGCTGGCGCTTCTTTCCAACATGCCGCTGGAAATCAAAGACTACCTGCTGCGCTATTGCGACTGGCTGCAGGTTTTCCAGTCTCTGGTCTTCTCCTGTGATGTGCGTGCCGTCAAGCCGGACGCTGCCATCTACGCCAAGTGCCTGGAAGAGATCGCGCTTCCACCTCACCAGGTGCTTTTCTTCGACGACCGGCAGGAGAATGTGGATGGAGCCGCAAAAATCGGCATGCACGCCTTCCTGTTCGATAGCGTGGACCGCGCTTCGGCACGCGCAGCACAAAGATTTGACCTGCCCCGCTTTGACTAATCCATGGCCGGAGGCGAGATTCGGAAAACCCCGGCGTCATGAGCGCGTCTGGCGTAATCACTCGGGTCGAGACTGTATGCAAGGCGTCGCCGGTGCCTTAGACACCCCGCGGCCTAGGGATTCGGCGTCGTGTCATTTACAGAGTCGGCAGGATTGTTGATGGCTTGCGGAAGAAGTATCGTCACAACAGTTGCCCTCATGTATCCCACCTTTCAAGCAGGGGCCTGATTCAAGGGAATCGGGCTCCTGCTCCTCGCCTTTCTGGCCATCATGCCCCGGCAGTCTGTCTTTCAATTTCCAGCAGTGTTTTTTTGCGATCTATACCCCAGCGGTAACCGCCCAAGTCCCCGTTCTCGCGGACGATGCGATGGCATGGAATTGCCACTGCCACGGGATTCGTCGCACAGGCCCGCGCAACCGCACGTGCCGCGTTGGGCTGGCCGAGGTCGCTGGCAGCCTGGCTGTAAGACCGGGTGGCGCCGCGAGGAATCGACTGCAGATACGCCCACACCCGCCGTTGAAACGCAGTCGCCTGAATATCCAGAGGTAACGCGGTATTTCTGCGATGCCCGGAAATCTGCCGTACCAGGTCTCCGCTCCAGCCGGCGAGGGCATCATCATCCCGCTTGCGATTTGCAAAGGGGAACTCATGCTTCAGACCCTGATCGAGTTCGCCGTCGCTATCGGCAAACTGGATGGCACAGATTCCTTTGTCGGTAGCGGCGATTAACATGCGGCCCAGAGGGGAATCGGTAAACGTGTAGCGGATGGAGGCAGCAACCGCTCCCCTCCGATACTTGTCAGGAGTCATGCCCAGCTGCGTAGACGTACGCTCGTAAAGGCGGCTGCTGGAGCCGTATCCCGCGTCGTACATGGCTCGAGTCACCGAATGGCCCGCCTGCAGGTTGCGCTTAAATTGCCCTAAACGGCAGGAATCGGCGTACGCCTTGGGCGTGATTCCCAGCACGGCCTTGAAGGTCCGCTGCAAGTGAAACGGGCTCTGGTGAAACGCCGCTCCCAGTTGCCGCAAACCAACAGGTTCGTCGAGATGCCGCTCTATGTAGCGGCATACCGACTTCACCATCTGGATCTGGGAATTTGCGCCCACCGCTCTGGGATGACAGCGCAGACAGGCGCGGAAGCCAGCCTTCTCGGCTTCGTCAGGAGCGCGGAAGAAGGTCACGTTCTCGCGTCGCGGGCGCTTCGCCGGGCACGACGGGCGGCAATAGATTCCTGTGGTGGAGACAGCGAAGACAAAGCTGCCATCCTGGCCGGTATCCCGCTTTAATACCGCCTGCCAGAGTCCGGTGTCGCTGCTGCGCATTGCTGCTGCCACGTCGGTTATTTCGAGTATCGCATTGGTTTTCATGTTCCCGAAGATAAGCCGGCTACACACGGTGGGCTATCCGGTTCTTGCGGTCAAACCAGGTTTGCCCGTTTTGCCGGTAAATGGCACCCATCACGCCTTCTTCAGAGCACGCGCCAGGGCGATCAGAACTACAGCCCCAAAGATGGCAACCAGAATGTTGGGAAGCAGGCCTCCGCTGGTGTAGAAGCCGGCCAGATGCAGGATCCAGCTGCCGACCATGGCGCCGACGATGCCGAGCACGATGTCGAGCAGGACTCCGTAACCGGAGCCCTTCATGATTTTGCCGGCTGCCCATCCGGCAACAAGGCCGATGAGTATCGTATAGATTAGAAACATTCAGTTCCTCCCTTTTCAGCGTTTTCGGTGCGGCTTAGATGGTCAGCCGGGCCCGACTGCTGAGCCCCGGAGACGCCATTTCCTGAATCTGGCAGTGGCGCCGCGAATCAGTAGACCATAGTCTTCGCCTGGGTGGAGGAGAAATGCCTGAGACTGCCCGCATCGCCGATCAACTTAAACTCGCATTCGAGGGAGAAGCCTGGCATGGTCCTGCTCTGCTGGAAATCCTGGCCGGGATCGATGCCGAAACAGCGGCTGCCCGGCCCATTGCCAAAGCCCACACTATCTGGGAGATCAGCCTACACATCGCGGCATGGGAAGGCGTGATCGAGCGGCGGATCGGCGGAGAGGCTCTGGTTCTCAGCGACCCGGAGAACTTCCCTGCCATTACGGACGCGGGCGAAGAAGCCTGGAAGAAGGCGGTGGCCCAAGTCAGGCAGACGAATGCGCGGCTGGTCCGCGCCATCGCGGCACTCCCCGACTCGCGGCTCACGGAGCGGGTTCCCGGCAAAGATTATGATTTTTACTTCATGCTGCACGGCGCGGTGCAGCATGTTGCGTATCATGGCGGCCAGATCGCGATCCTGCGGCGAATGCAGGAATGACCCCGAGCCGGACATTCGAACCCGGCGATCTGGGGAAATAACCCCGCGGCGCAACTGCGGGGGTGAGCAAATTGTGGTAAGAATATTCACGTTCGGCAACTGCCACCGGCCATCACATCACTGACTCTCGATCCACATATTAACGTTGTCGTCGTCGGCGCGGGCGCATTCGGGCGCAATCACGCGCGGGTGTATAAGCAGCTCGAGCAACAGGGCGATCAGGTTCGACTGGTGGGGGTGGTTGACACCGACCCTGAGCGTGCCGACGCGGTGGCAACCGAGTTCGGCTGCCGGGCCTTCGGCTCTCTGGAGCAGCTTGTCACCACCCACAACGAAGTTCAGGCGGCCTCGATTGCCGTTCCCACTGTCCATCATCTCGAAGCTGCTGCCAAACTGATGCAAGCCGGAGTGGACATCCTGATCGAGAAGCCGCTTACCACCACGCTCGCCGAAGCCGACGAGTTGATCGCAATTGCACGGCGGTCGAAACGCATCGCCCAGGTTGGGCACCTGGAACGGTTCAATCCAGCGGTAAGGGCGGCTACCCCCTTGATCACCCAACCGATGTTTTTTGAGGTACACCGGTTGAGCGTATTCACCCCGCGAGCGCTGGATGTGGATGTGGTGCTCGATCTGATGATCCATGACCTCGACGTCGTGCTTTCATTCGTGAACTCTCCGGTGAAAGAGATCCGCGCGGTGGGACTGCCGATTCTTTCTCCTAAGGTGGATATCGCCAACGTGCGCCTGGAATTCGAATCGGGTTGCGTGGCCAACTTCACCGCCAGCCGGGTTTCCACCGAACGGGTCCGCAAGCTGCGATTCTTCCAGCCCCGGGAGTACATATCCCTCGACTACAGCCGGCAGGATGTTCTGGTGTTTACCGTCGGAGCAGAAGCCGCCGGATCGGTGCCTTCCATCAACCCCCAGATCAACGTCTCCAAGCCGGTGGTGACGGGAGAAGAGCCTCTGCATGCGGAACTGAAGTCATTTCTGGCGGCGATTCGGGCGCGTTCCACTCCCGTGGTTTCGCTTGAAGATGGACGCCGCGCGCTGGCCCTGGCGCTCGATATTGTCGCTCAGATTCGGGAGCACGGTGGCCGCGTGGGCCTGGAGCAGCTCACGGCAGCTAATTAGCATTGCCCTGATGCCCCGACTCTTTACACTTTTTGACATAGAACCCGCGCCGGGCAGTGTAGGCTTTGGTTGACTCCTCAGGTGCAGTCCTAAGTGCCTGTACCTTCAGGCTTTCGCAGATTTCCTCGAAAGATGCGAAAATGAAAGCACTTGGCCGCAGATGCCCAAGATTTATCAACCGGGTTTTTCGCCTTCACGTGGGGAGCATTCCAGCAACTAAAGGCGACACACTCGTGTCTAACTAAAAGCCAGCTGTTCGATGCCAACGACTGAAATCCCGGGGAAATCTTCTCCACAGCCAGCTCCGCCACGATTCGATGGCGGAGACTTGTACGACGCGCGCCGCTGGGAATCCGCTTATCGCGAGATGCACAACGTTCCGGCGCTGCTGGTGCAGCTGCAGGACGACCTCTCGCGCTCGCGCCGTCGGGAAGCGTTCTGGATTTCGGTGGTCTTCCACTTGGTGGCGATTATCCTGATCGTGAACTCGCCCAAGTTTGCCAAGTACTTTCCCCATCATTCGGTGATGGTCGTCGGTCCCAATGACTGGATGCGGCAGCGTGAGCTGACCTATCTCGAATCCCTCCCGACGTGCAGAAGCTGACCAAGCGGCCGAAGACAAACATTATTTCTGACAAAGACCGGATTGCGACCTCGAAGACTCCGCAACTCGAACACAAACCGATTCTCGACAGCGCCCGCCCTGGGAGACCAGGACCGTCCGGGCCTCCTGTTCCGCAGCAACAGACTGCGCCGCCTGCCGCGGCAGCGGCTCAGAATCCGGCGGCACAACAACAGCCGTCTTCTGCTCCGCCACCAGATGCCAATCAGAACCAGATGGCGAAGTTGCAGCCTCCCCCGGTGCCTTCCCGCACTCCGAATTTCAATACTGGTGCGATGACCGCAGGATCGGCAATTGAGCAGGCCGCTCGCGCCGCCATCGCCAATCGCGCCACTCCCGGCTATGGCGGAGATGCGGGAGACTTCGGGCTGGGGCAGGGCCGGCAGCCGACCCACGCCTTTGGTGAACTGGAAACTCTCAGCGACACCATGGGAGTGGATTTCGGCCCTTATCTCGCGCGCGTGCTGCACGATGTGCGAGAGAACTGGTACCGCATCATCCCTGAATCGGCGCGGGCGCCGCTGATGAAGAAGGGCAAAGTTTCAATCGAATTCGCCATCCTGAAAGATGGACGAGTGGCAGGAATGCAGTTGGTCGGCAGTTCCACCGACGTGGCCCTGGACCGCGCCGCTTGGGGAGGCATTACCGGATCGAGTCCGTTCCCCCCGCTGCCGCAGGAGTTTGGCGGCAAATACCTGGCGCTGCGTTTCCACTTCTTTTACAACCCCGACAAGACTGACCTGCAATAGGATTTTCCTTACAACTTCTCCACTGTGATGGAGCCGTCTCCGGTGTGAATCGTAACCAGCTTTCCGCCGCCGTTCAGTTTTCCATGAATATCGCTGCTCTTGAAGCGGCCTTCCACCTGAAGCGGCAGGTCGAGTGTGATGTGGCCGTCGCCGGTGTGCAGATCCATGTCCGCGGCAAAGTCTGACGGCAGCCGTACTGTAACACTGCCGTCACCGGTGTGGAGGCTCCAACTGGACGCCACACTCGAGCCCGCGAGAGCATGGGCTTCCACCCGGCCGTCGCCGGAACTCAGGTTCAACTCGTCAAACCGGCCGGCGGCCTGAATGTGTCCGTCTCCTGAGCGGGCAGTGAGGCGGCCGTCCACTCCCTCGATTTCCGCGTTGCCGTCCCCGCTGCCTAGGTCCATATCCCCTTTGAAGTCACTGAGCTGAATGTTCCCGTCGCCGGTGTGCAGACCGACGCGGCCCTGGCGAGGCATGTGGATTTCGACATCGACGTGGCGGTTGCGGAAGCTGATCCCAAAGCCCATCTCGTGAGGAAAGCGTACATGGAGTTCGACCCTGTCTCCGGTCTGGTGCTCTTCGATCTTTAACCCGCCGTCTCCGATTTTCAGGTTCTCGGTGGTGACGCGTGCCTCGATTTTGTTCTCGTCCCAAGTCTCCACGCGGATGTTGGCATCGGAGGTCTCTACCAGCAGATCGGGCTTGGCGGTGATGCTGTAGGTCTTCGACCAATCATCGGCGTGGGCCAGGGAACTCAAAGCCAGGCACATCACAATCAGCAGGGACGGTTTCATGCGGTGCTCCTTGTACAAGGCAGACTTCGACCTCAGTGGTCAGACGGTGATACGTGCGGATCGTGAGCACGGTTCCATGCGGCACTTGATTCTGACGAGCGGGGCCGAATAGCGGACAAGGAAGCCAATATCAGAGAAGACTTACGCTGCGAGGGGAGCTACTGGCCTGCGCCTTTATCAACCTGGCTGGCGACCTTCACCCCACCCAAGCCGCTGACGTAGCGGGAGATGCCACGGTAGAGGGATTCGGCAATCTTTTGGCGGTACGCGGCGGTGCGCAAATGGCGCTCGTCCACCGGATTGCTGACGAACGAAATCTCGGCCAGGATGGACGGCATGTTGGCGCCGATGAGCACGATAAAGGGAGCCTTTTTTACTCCCCGGTCGCGAATGGAAGTGTTTTTAGTGCCCAGGCCGTTGTAGAGGGCGTGCTGCACGTCGCCGGCAAACTCACGGGACTCGTCGATTTTGTCCCTCAGCGCGATCTTCTTCACCAGGTCCTGCAATTCATGAATCGACTTCTCGGAAACGGCGTTTTCCCGGGCCGCCACTTCCAGTGCATCCTCCGATGAGGTGAAGTTCAGGTAGTAGGTCTCAACTCCCCGGGCATCGCGGTCGCGGCTGGAATTGGCGTGGATGGAGACGAATAAATCGGCCTGCTCCTGGTTGGCAATGGCGGTGCGGGTTTCAAGCGGCACGAAGGTGTCATCGCTGCGCGTATAGATCACCTGCGCGCCCAGCCGGGTATCGAGGAGCTTGCCGAGGCGGTGCGCCACGTCGAGCACCAGATCTTTTTCGAGCAAGCCGTGAGGGCCAATCGTGCCGGTGTCGTGGCCTCCATGGCCGGGATCAATCACGATCTTGCCGATCTTCAGCCCCAGGGCCCGCACGAGGGAGCGGTCGCCATTCGCGGTGGGCTGCGCTTCGCGTATTTCGGCGGCGGTCGCATGCCTTCCCTTGGTCGAACGCACCGGAGAATGACCGCGGGAGCGCTTGCCGCTATTGTCATCAGAGTCGCTGATTCGTTTCACATCCGCGCTGGCCGCGAGCGGGGCGGAATCATCGTCGTCAGCTTCCACCACAGTCTTTTTGGACGCCGAGGCGGATTGCCCACCAGTGTCGCTGTCCTTTGCGGCAGAAGCGTCCTTTACCGGAATGTCTTTGCTGTGGACATCGATCACCAGCCGCGCCGGATCGGAGAGCAGAAAGGCGTTGTACTCGGAGTCGTCCTTCACTTCGAGAACCAGACGCGTCCTGCCCGGCGCGAATTCAGCAATCCGAATCTTGCTGAGCACTCCGTCGTTTACATCCAGGCTGCGGTCGGCCAGCGATGAACTCAACTCCGTCCCCAGCAGATCGAAGTAAATGCGTTCCGGATGCGTGAGGGTCTGCGCTTCGTACTTCACGTCGTGGCCGAGATCGACGGCGATGCGGGTGTAATCCGGGGTGGACCAGTGGCGGATCGCGGTGACCTCGGTCAGACCGCCTGGCGCCTCTTCCGCACTCGCGCTCTTAGCGGAGTCTGGGCTTGAGGACGCAGCGTCCGTATCGCCTGCGGCCTTTGCGTCCGTGGCGTTTTCTTCCGCCTGCTGTTGCAGTTCCTGCAACTGGTTCCGGGCGTCATCCGCGAGGTGATGGTTGGGATACCGCTTTACGAACTCTTCGAAGATTTTCTGCGCGTGGTCGTAGTCGTTGAGGTCGTCTTTGTAGATTTCACCAATGGTGTAGAGCGCGCTGAAACGGTCGCCGCTGCCCGGGTACTCCGCCCGCAGGAATTCAAACTGGCGGATGGCGTGGCGCAGAATGTCGTCATCATCGAAACGCCGCCCCATCTCCACCATGAGCTCCGCCACCGCGGCGACGCTGGGCGCGGCTTTGCCGGAAGCCGGCGATCCGAAATACACCGAGCGGTAAGCGTTGATGACTTTCTGATACTCGGCGCGGGTTCGCGCTTTCGCCGGCTCGGCATTCAGCGCATCCTGAAGCCGCGAGGCGGCCTCGTAGCGGTTGCGGGCCCAGGCTTCCGATTTACGGCTGCGCGCATGCGCCGACACCGCAGGCAACAGTAAGAGCAGAGCAATGCTCCCGCCCAGCCTGACTTGGCGTGAAAACTGTTTTTTCACTCGTTAAGGCCCGTAATCGCTCTCGTTCGCTTGCCGGCGCGAGCTTGCAAGCTGCTGCCTGGGTTATTAGATTCCGAGTTGTCAGTCCGTGTTGCTGATGTAAAGCACGCCCCGCTCATCCCGCTCTACATGTATCGGAGCCCGAAACAGGCTGGTAGCGCCAGCCGGCCCCGGAACTGCAGCCGCCGTTGTACAGCTGGGTGATGCGGCGGACATAGTTTCGGGTCTCGGCATAGTGCGGCACTCCGGCGCTGCGTGCCACCGCACCCGCCCCGGCGTTGTACGCCGCCAACGTCAGCCGAACGTCGCCGCCATAGCTCTCCATCAGCTTCTTGAGATGGCGCACTCCCGCGTCCACATTCTGCTCGGGATCGAAGGGATTGGTGACGTTCAACTGCCGTGCGGTCTGCGGCATCAGCTGCATCAGTCCCATTGCGCCCTTGCGGGACACCGCGTTGGGATTGAAGTTGGATTCCACCTTGATGACGGCACGCACCAGGTTGGCATCCACGTTATGCCGCTCCGCGGCCTTCTCGATGGCAGCGTCAATATCCTGCTGCGAGAAGCTTGCTTGGCGTTCCGGTTTAAAGGCGGCACCGCTCGAATCAGCCGCCAGGTAGCGGTTTACTTCTGCGGCAGCCGAGCGCGCGGCGCGAATATTCGCCCGCGGCACCGGCTTCCAGCGGTGGTCGGTAACGCTCCAGAACACCAGCGACTTGCCGGCCGGAGCCGACGAGCGGCGTTGTCCACGGTTTGCCGGCGGCGTCGAAACAAAATCGCTGGTGTACACCGTATGACCGCTGTCATCGGTGTTTGCCATGATTTGCTCCGCGCCGGCTTGTGCCTGCACGTATGGTGTGGTGAAGGAAAGGAAGGTCGCGATTACGGGACTGACCATCAGGGCGAGTTGCAGGCGTTTTCGCATAGCCGGGTAAGTGGACACACTCAGCGCGGAAGACAGACCTACCCCCGCACCTGCCTACCCGGACACCTGACGGAGAACCCTACCAGAGTGGATCGATTATAGGCGGTGGCGAGGGCGCCAGCAATCTGACGAAGGGGAATTGAACCACCATGGTAATACTCCCAAGTAGTTGATTATGAAGTTCCTACACTATGAGTAACCTGCCTTCCGCGTCGTATTCCCTACCCTTCGTTGATGATTGCTGGCTCTGCCGCCCTCTATTCATCGGTCTCGGGCGGGCGCGGCGCGCTCGGGGCTTGCCCAGCGCTTACTTCCACCAGCTTCTGCACCGATGGAGCTACCATCAGCAGCACTCCAGCCGTCGGCTTTTCGGCCTGCTCAATCAGCGCGAGTTGTTGGGTCTTCCACGCCTCCGGCGCTTTCTCCGCATGATCCATATAGTCGAGGGCCTGCAATCCGGCTGCACCCAACTGCGAAAGATTCTGCGACACAGGACCCAATTCTTTCAGCAGGAACGATGCATCAACCGGAGGCAGATTGCTGCCATTGTCGCGCCACTTCACCAGCATCTCCCGGATTTGCGCTTCCATCCCCGGCTTTAACTTTCTGGCAATGAATTCATCGACCAGGGCCGCAAACTGTCTGGCGGTTTCGCTCTCCGGGCGCGCCGCATCCACCAGCCGGTTCAGCGGAGTAAGTGTCGTCGGCATGACTGGCGAATACTTTTCGCGGGTATAACCCTTGGTCGGCTCGACGACATCCGCAATGGTCTTCAGGCCCGAAATATCTTCCGAAGCGGCAATCCGCCGCAACATAGAGGTGTAACTCGCCTGCTGGGTCAGCCCCAGCCAGCTCAGATCGCGGCTGACTGCTGCCAGGCGGCGATACATCGAGTCCACATCCTTCACGTCCTGGGGAGACCACAGCCGCTCGGCGATCGCCGCAGTTCGCGGCCAGATGCGCGAGTCAATGTTCTCCGGCGAAACGAACTCGCTCCACATCGCGGCCTCGCCGCCCAGAATTTTTTTCTGCTCTTCGGGCGTGAGGTTGGCGGCCGCTCCACTCAGCGGATCGACCGCATAGTGCTGCCCTGCCGGCTGCATCAGGTCGATGTAATACCCGGCAGATAGAATGCTGCTGTAGCCCTGCTTGGCTGCATCGGCCAGCGACTGCGGGCCGCGCCAGGACTGAATCATGATGCTCTTCGGCAGTTCGGGACGCAGAATCTCGTCCCAGCCAATCATGGTCTTCTTGTGCTGGCTCACGATCTTCTGCAGGCGGGTGTTGAAGTAGGCTTGCAGGTCTTCATTGCTGTTGAGATTGTGGTTCTTCTTGAATTCCTGGATTTTCGGGTTCGCGTCCCACTCCTTGCCATTCACCTCGTCCCCGCCAATGTGGAAGTACTGTTCGGGAAACAGTTCACTCATCTCGCCGATGAATTTATCGAGGAACTTGTAGGTGGAGTCCCGCGTGATGTCCATGGCGGGATCGAACACCCCAAAATTCCGCTCGATGGTGTAAGGACCAGGCCCGCTGGCCAACTCGGGATAGCCGACAAACCACGAGGTCGCATGTCCCGGCATATCGAATTCTGGAACGATGCGGATGCCGCGGTCCGCCGCGTAGCCGATCAGGTCTTTGATTTCCGCTTGCGTGTAATAGAGCCCATCGGATCCCATCTCCTGCAGCTTGGGGAACTTTTTGCTCTCCACCCGGAAACCCTGGTAGTCACTGAGGTGCAGATGAAGCGTGTTGAGCTTCACCGCTTCCATCCCATCGAGATTCCGCCTCAGGACCTCAAGCGGCATGAAGTGGCGGCTCACATCAATGAGCAGTCCGCGCCAGGGAAATCGCGGCTTGTCGTGAATGGTCACCGCAGGAACCACGAAGCCAGTGGGCGAAGTCTCCACCAGTTGCAGGAGGGTCTGCAAGCCCGTGCATGGCGCCAAGCGTGGTCGGCGCATGATCTTGGCGCCGGAAGGCGAAACCTCGAGTGAATAGGACTCGTCTTCTCCCAGTTCCGGAATCTCTTTGCTCGGCCCGTTCGGCATTCACCGTCAGCGTGGCGGTGGCCGCATCCGTCTTCATCAGGTCGAGCGGAACCATGCCGGTCTTGCGGCGCAGATTTTCGAGGAAGCGGTCCGCCGCACGCTGCAGCCGTGGATCTTTATTGCCGGTGAGGGCGACGGTGAAGGCTACCTCGATCGGAAGCTGCCCCGAGCCCATCTGGACGCTGGCCGGCCATGGCATCAGGGGAAGCGGAGTTTGCGGTTCCGATTCAGCCACGGCACAGGTCATCAGCACTGCACAAAGAGAGAGTGCGAGAAAGAAAGTTCTCATGATGATTTTCCTCGGATCTTCGGCGAAGGACGGACGAGTATGAATAACTAAGCACGATAGTTGAAAACAGCCAGAATGGGCAAACGGAAAGCTCCAACACAATAACAATCTGTTGCTGTTCTTGCTGTCTAGATAACACACATTTCTGCTGTTTCCATATTCCGTATACCCGCCTGCGATCTTCAGAATTCCATTAGAAACGCCGCGGACGTCTTCGAAACTTCATATCATCCACCACAACATCCGCGAGCTTGAATTATGGCGCACAAACTGCACCTTCATCCGGCAGCCTTGGTGATTTTTACCAACAAGACAAGGAGACATTGTCATGAAGATGTTGAGACGGAGCGCCATATTTCTCACCCTGCTATTCGTGGGAGCGCTGCCATCATTAGCCCAGACCGGCTCGATCAGCGGCACGGTCAGCGACGCCAGCGGAGCAGTGGTGGCCGGCACGCAGGTAACAGCCACGAACAACGAAACCGGTATCGCGCGGACCGCGCAGAGCAGCACTGCGGGGACGTATACCCTTCCCAGCCTGCCGGTAGGCCAGTACTCCGTTACGTTCAACAAGGCAGGCTTTCGAGTTGTGAAGTTTGACAATGTCAGCGTCACCGTCGCACAAACCGTTCCTCTCAATGCCGAGTTTCAGGTGGGCAATGTGCAGGAGACCGTGACCGTAAGTGGAGTCCTGGAAGCGCCGGTGGAAACCGAGAGTTCCCAGCTCAGCAGCCTGGTGGAATCTCGCCGCATCGAGGCACTACCGCTTCTGACCCGGAATCCTTACGAACTGGTGTTGTTGTCGCCGGGCACTTCACAGACCAATTCATCGATTGGCGGTATCTCGGTGAACGGCTCGCGCGAGCGCAACAACAATTTCCTGCTGGATGGCGTGGACAACAACGACACCTCGGTTCCCGGGATTCTGGGCGGAGTGCTCAGTTCCAATCCCGACTCAACTGAAGAATTCCGGGTCATCACCAACAGCTTCGACGCGGAGTTTGGCCGCAACACCGGCGCCATTGTGGATGTGGTCACCAAGAGCGGCACCAATTCTTTCCACGGTGACGCGTACTGGTTTGGGCGCTACAACGGTTTCGGCGGCGCCCGCGACTGGTTTAACCGCGAAGGCGCGCAGGACCCTTATGTGCGCAATCAATTCGGATACTCGTTCGGAGGCCCGATCCGCAAGAACAAGACCTTCTTCTTCTTCAATGAGGAATTCCAGCGGTTCCGCACCACCCTGACCAACTCGGCCACAGTGCCGACGCAGGACTTCAAGAATGGAGTGTTCAACTTCAACGGCAACGAGACTGTCGACCTGCGGCCGGGATCAGCCAACAATCCCGAGAATTTGCCTGCCGACCCGACCATGCAGGCCATTCTTGCTCTCTATCCGAATCCGACTCAGCTGAACTCTGACGGCTATACGGGACAGATATTCTTCCCCAGCTCCTCCCAACAGGACAGCTATCAAACCGTAGCGAAGATCGATCATCACTTTAATGACAAGCACTCGTTGAGCATGCGCTACGGCTATGACCACTTCTTCGACCCTAATTTGTCCCTGACCGACTTCCTGCCCGGAGGCCTTGGCGCTCTGTCGCAAAAAGCCATTGCCCAGGCGGTGTCGGCCAACCTGGCTTCGGCGTTCACGCCGTCGCTGCTCAACACTTTCACTTTCGGCTGGAACCACATCTACAGCAACTTCGCCTGCACCGGCCTGGATACCATCGACGGCGTAAGTCCTCTCGATCAGTTCGGCAACGGGCGGGACTACGTGATGAATCCGTTTACGAGTTTCGGTTGCCTGCTGCTGGTTTCCGACGGCCAGTACCGCAAGACCGGAACAACCAGCTATACCGATAGCATTACCTGGTCCCATGGCGCGCACACCTGGAAGTTCGGCGGTGATTTCCGCAATGTGCAGGAAAGCGGCCCCAACAGCTTTTACTCCCGCCGTTATGTGGATACTCGCTCCGCCACGAATTTCGGCTTCAGCCTGCTTGATGGCGTGCCCGACCAGGATGTGGCGCTGGCCGATGCCGCTTCCGCGTACTGGGGCTTTGTAGTGTTCGACCTGAATGCGCAATATTTCGATAAGAGTGGCAACCGGCAGCCAGTCGATAACAAATTCTTCCGCCAGCACGAATATGACGGGTTCGCGCAGGACACCTGGAAAGTGCGGCCTAACCTCACCCTGAATCTGGGACTGCGCTACCAGTTCAACGGCGTGCCTTACGAAGAAGATGCGAACTTTTCGAACCTGCTTACCAATCCCTGGACCTTCCCGGATCCCGTGACCTTTACAGTCGTGGGCCCCGGCACCGGGCACCAGATCTACAACGACGACTACAGCAACATCGAACCGCGGGTTGGTTTCTCCTGGGATCCCCGAGGTGACGGCAAGACCGCAGTTCGCGGAGCCTTCGGAATCTTTCACGACCGCGTATTCGGCAACCTGTTTGGCAATGCCCGCGGAAATCCTCCTTTCGAGCAGGACTACACCGCGTTCCCCTTCCAGACCCTGGGGAATAATGCGAACCTGCCGTTCAGCGATCCCACGGTTCCGGCCATCACCCCGGAGCAGATCCCCTCAACTACGGTGCCCAATGGCGCAAATCTGGCTCCGGTTATTTTCGACACCCACTTCCGCAACTCCTCCAGTAATAACTGGAATCTGGGAATTCAGCACGAGTTCGCCGGCAATCTATTGGTGGATCTGAATTACGTCGGCTCCAAGGGAACTCACATCTACCACCAGGAGGATGGAACACCCCCCGACCCGACTCTGGTTGCAGATTTGGTGTCGTTCTGCAGCGATCCCAATAATGCTTACGGTTGCACTCCCAATGACGTGGTAAAGGGCAATCTCTTTACTGGCGCGGAAAATGGGGTACTGCCCTTCGATGCGATTCCAAACAATGCGCTAGTGCAGCCTTTCTTCATTGTTTCCGACGGCAACTCCAACTACAACGCTTTGCAGGCAAAAATCACCCGACGCATGTCGCACGGGCTGGAAGTGCAGGGTTCCTACACCTTCTCCCACGCGCTGGACGACACCGGCGACCCCCTGGCCCCGGCATTAGGGAATCGCGGCTATCCTCGCAACTCACGCAAGCTGTCTGAGGAATACGGAAATTCGGACAACGATGTCCGCCACGTGGCAACCATCAGCTACATCTGGGAGATGCCAATCGGGCGCGGCAAGAGCTTTATGAACAGTGGATTTGTCGGCCGGATCTTCGAAGGCATTCAGTTCTCCGGCATCACCAGCTTGCAGACCGGCCATCCCTTCGATGTCTTCAGCACTACCGACAGCGAACGCACCGGTCTGAGCAATCGCGCCGATCTTAACGGCGATCCCTATACGTCCGGCGCGAACTCAAACCCCACCAATGGCCTCAAGGCGTACCTCACCAATCCGGATGCTTTCGCCCAGCCCGATTACGGCCGCCCGGGCAATATCGGCCGCAACCACCTTTACGGCCCCGGCTTCGTGAATTTCGATTTGGCCTTCAGCAAGAAGATGAAGCTGACGGAGCGGGTCGGAATCGAGACCCGCGTCGAGGGCTACAACATTTTCAACCACCCGCACTTCAGCACTCCGGGATCGGATGCCAATGCATCGGGCAACCAGCTTGGCAGCTCGATCTTTGGATTCATCACCAGCACCTCCACCCGCCCCGATGGCACCACCTCGGCGCGGCAGATGCAGGTGGCGATGAAGCTGACTTTCTAACCCTGGCTGAAGTAGAAAGACCAAAGGGCGCTCAGTTTCCTGAGCGCCCTTTTTACGGCTCCCCAGCCCCTCTGGACCGCCTACCCCCGTGCGGCGATCTGGCTGCAGCCGGTCAACTCAATCTGTCCGATGAAAGGCTCGGCCTCGAGACGCTGCAGTCCCACCTCTCCCTGGCGGCGGCTGCCGGCGACGCCAGCCCATACCACGCGAAACTGCGCAGGATGCCCGTCCAGTTGCACATCCAGCAATTCGCCTTTGCGAACTGTTTTTCGCAGGCCGTGCAGCACTGCGCCGCCGGCGCTGAGATTACGTACATGCACCAGTTCGATGAACGGCAATCCATTCGCATCCATGCCCCACACCCGTACCGGCAAATGGGCCACCATTCGCGGGTTTCGCCGACGATCCATGACTGTTCTCCCCTTATGCCCAACCACGGCTCAGCAACTGTCGCCATGCTATGTCGATTCCTGCGGGAACAAAACTTACGCCCGTGGGGTGACGGGTGGTTACTACCGGGGAGGGCTTTGCAGGTAGTTGTGCAGACAGCAGTTAGTCGCAAGCGGAGGAATCAGGCTGCGGAGGAGGCCGCCGTTACCTTCAGGCCGCAGCGGATATCCGGCACTTCCACGATGCGCACGCCCCGGGCTGGAGTCTCCACCGCAACCTGCAGAGTACGCAGCATTTGTTCGTGGGTCACCAACCCGAGACGACGCGCCCCGTCGCGGGTCGTAGGAAGCTTTTCCGCCAGCCAATACAGTGGTATCAGCGCATAAGGCCAGCGATGGCCTTTGCCAAGCACGTACCACGGCCGCAGGATGGTGGCATTCATTCCACTGGCGCGCAATCTGTCTTCGCACTCCGACCGCACTTCGATGTAGGCCTTCATCATCGGCGCCGGATGCGCCACGCTCACGTATATGAAATGGCGGATGCCCGACCTTCGGGCGGCGTCGATGGCTCCGCACGCCGACACGAAATCTACACTGCGGAACTGAGTTGCCTTTGCCGGACTGGGATGGGCCACTCCCACCAGCTGCACGAACGTATCCGCGGGAGCGATTTGGGCAGCGTAAGAGTTTCCGTCAAGGGCATCGCCTGAAACCGGAACGCAGCCCGCGGGCAATTTGTGCTCTGAGCCCGGCCGTACCAGTGCCCGTACCTCATGCCCATTGGCAACCAGTGCGGAGATCAGCGGCCGCCCCAGATATCCAGTGCCGCCTGTGACAAATACACGGTGTTGATTGGCCATGAGTTCCACCCCAATTCGCGCGCATTGTCCTCGAAAGGGCCAGGTCTGGCAAGCCAAAACTGGAAAGCAATCCCCGGACTTGTGATACAAACTCGCAGTGTCTTCTCCGGAACTCTCCTCTCCCGGCTCCTCTGGACTGGTGCGAGCCATCGGCCGCTGGAGCCTGGCTGCACTGGTGGTCAATTCGATTATCGGCAGCGGAATTTTTGGCCTGCCTTCGGTCATTGCCGGCAAGCTGGGCTCGCGGAGTCCCTGGGCAGTGCTGCTGGCAGGAGCGGCGATCGGCGTCATCATGGCCTGCTTTGCCGAAGTTGCTTCCAGGTTCACCGCAGGCCGGAGGCCCATACCTTTATGCGCCGCGTGGCCTTCGGCCGCCTGGTGGGAATCGAGATGGGATGGATGCTCTGGCTTGCCCGCCTCACCGCGCCGGCGGCCAACGCTAATCTTTTCGTGATCTATCTCGGAGAATTCTGGCCGCAAGCCCGCGCGCCGCTGCCTCGATTTGTGATCCTGACTGTGCTAGTTGGATTTCTCGCCGTGGTCAATATTCGCGGTGTGCGAGCCGGAACGCAGGTCAGCAATATCTTCACGGTGGCGAAACTTCTCCCCTTGTTAGTGATCGCGATTGCAGGCACTCTCTACATTTTTGCCGGCCATGGGGCGGCGCATCCCGCAGCAATTCCGGTTCACGGTGCAACGCCCTGGCTCGAAGCCATTCTGCTGCTGATCTTCGCCTACGGAGGATTCGAAACCGCGCTTACCCCAATGAGCGAAGCTCGAAATCCCAGGCGGGACGCCGCCTTCGCCCTGTTCGTCGCCCTGGCCACCTGCACCTTGCTCTATACAGTCATTCAATGGGTGGTGGTTTCGCTTCTGCCCAATGCCGCCGCTAGTGAACGTCCGCTGTCGGATGCCGGTGGCCTGCTGTTTGGGTATAGCGGGGCAGTTCTGGTCGCGGTCGGCGCTCTGGTGTCAGTGTATGGATATTTGAGTGCCAACATGCTCTCTGTCCCCCGCATTACATTTGCGCTGGCTGAGCGCCGCGACTTCCCCGCGATCTTCGCCGCGGTTCACTCCCGCTTTCGAACCCCCTACTTTTCGATCCTGGTATTTGCGGTCCTCACCTGGCTGTTTGCCGGCTTGGGCAGCTTCAGTTGGAACGTCACGCTGTCCGCGGTAGCCAGACTCTTCTATTACGGCCTGGGTTGCGCTGCCCTGCCCATGCTGCGTAGGAAGGACCCGGGTGGCGCGATGTTCCAGCTTCCAGCCGGAAATGTGCTCGCTGTCCTAGGTATCGGTGTGTGCCTGGCGTTGATCACCCAAGTGGATCTGAAGGGATCGCTGATTCTGATCGCCACTTTGGCGGTGGCTTTCGTGAATTGGCTTCTGGTGCGCCGTAACCGGGAAATCTCGGCATCCTAATTCTCGGGTCGAGCGTGCCCCGCCTGAACTATGCGGCGATATCACGCCTCAGGTCTTATACTTGCCGCAGCATCAATGGTTTGCATCTATAAGCTGGCAAAAGGAATCTACATAATTTCTTGCCAGCTGCAGGGGCATCTTCAGATTTTCCGGCACGAAATGGAAGATTTGCACACGATGAAGAAAGTGACGCGCATTGGCGCGAAAGCCTCGGTACTGATTGTCGCCATGATCTCAGGATTGGGCTTGCCGCGTGCGCTTGGGCAGGCTCCGGGTGGATACGTGAATGCGCCCAGCGCGCAATCCGGCAATGCCACTCCCCAGATGAATCTTCCCAGCCCCGGTTCGGGAGCGATGTCGCAAAGCCCATTCACCGGCAGCGTCCCGGAAGGTACCGCCACGGCAGAGACTTTGCCGTTGTCATTCAAGGACGCGATTGATCGTGGATTGAAAAACAACCTGGGACTGTTGCTCGAAAGCGCCAACACCTTGAGCGCGCACGGGCAGAAATGGCAGGAGCTCAGCAAACTGCTTCCCAACGTGAGCGGGTCCATCGGAGAAACCGCCGCCCAGCAGGATCTCGCAGCCTTCGGCTTCCGTTTCCCCGGCATTCCCACCGTGATCGGCCCCTACAGTTACTTTTCAGCGCAGGCATATCTCAAGCAGTCATTTTTTGATTTGCCTGCGCTGTATCGCGAGCGCGGCGCATCCGCCAACGAAAGAGCGGTGGGGTACAGCTACAAAGATGCCCGGGACCTGGTCGTCCTGGCTACCGGCAATGCTTATCTGCTGACGCTCGCCTCCGCCGCCCGGGTTGAGACCGCCGAAGCCCAGTTGGACACTGCGCAAGCGCTCTCCAGTAAAGCCAAAGCGCAACTGCAGGCGGGAGTAACTCCGGCGATTGACGCTTTGCGGGCACAAGTGGAATTGCAGGCGCAACAGCAGCAGCTTATCGTCTCGCGCAACGATTACGCGAAGCAGAAGCTGCAACTGGCCCGCATTATCGGTTTGCCGCCAGGGCAGGAGTTCACCCTTACCGACAAGGTTCCCTACGAACCGCTGGCCGCCATGTCACTCGACGAAAGCCTGCGGCGGGCCTATGCCTACCGCTCCGATTACAAGGCGGCGCAGGAGCAGGTAAAGTCGGCTGAATACTTCCGCCGCGCCGCAACTGCTGAGCATCTGCCGACGGCAGGGGTGGATGCCAGTTACGGCGATCTGGGATTTACTCCCGGCAATTCGCATGGCGTCTTTCAGGTAGCGGGCAGCATCAACATTCCAATTTTTGCCGGAGGCAAAGCAAAGGCTGATGCACTGGAAGCCGAAGCGACGCTGCGCCAGAGCCGCGCCCGCATGGAAAACCTTCGCGGCCAGATCGACTACGAAGTACGCAGTGCATTACTCGACCTGAACGCTGCCGCCGACCGGGTGGAGGTGGCCCGCAGCTCGCTCGACCTTGCCAACCAGGCGCTGGCCCAATCCCGCGACCGGTTTGCCGCCGGAGTGGTGGATAACCTCGAGGTCATTCAGGCGCAGGAAGCGCTGGCCGCTGCCAACGAGAGCTACATTTCCAGTCTCTATGCCCACAATCTCGCCAAGGTCTCATTGGCGAGAGCGATCGGATACGCCGAAGAAGGCGTTAAGCAATATTTGATGAAAAACAGCAAGTAAGAATCATATGGAAACAAATACCGATACCGCTACTCAAGACCGGCGTCCGGATCCCCCTTCTGATGGAACCCCGGTGCGCACTTCTGAGCGAGACCTGCGTTGGAAGCGCTTCAGCCGCAGCAATCCGCGCTTCCGCATGGCGCTGATCATTGGCGGAATCGTGGTTGTGGTGGTGGGTTTCTTCGTATGGCGTTACCTCAGCAGCTATGAATCGACCGACGACGCGCAGATTGATGGCCACGTAAATCCCGTGAGCGCCCGGGTTTCCGGGCATGTAGAGAAACTGCTGGTGCAGGACAATCAGTATGTGGCGGCCGGAACTCCGTTGGTGCAGATTGATCCGAGCGACTATCAGGTGATGGTGGACCAGGCGAAAGCCGACTACCAGCAGGCCCTGGCCGCAGCTGAAGCCGCCAAAGCCAATGTGCCGATCACCTCGGTAAGTACCGGCAGCCAGGTTTCTACCGCACAAGCAGAAGTGGAAGCCGCCCGTGCCGGCATTTCAGCCGCCCGGCAGCAGTTCGATGCCAGCCGCGCCCGGGTGCAGGAAGCCGAAGCCAACAACACCAGAACCCAGAATGATCTGGCGCGTTACCAGCAGTTGATCGAGAAACAGGAAATCTCGCGCCAGCAGTACGACCAGGCGGTGGCGGCCGCGCGCGCCGGCTCCGCCGGACTGGAAGGGGCCCGTGCTTCTGCCGCCGCGGCTGAGCAACAGGTGCATCAGGCACAGAGCAAGCTGCAACAGGCTACCGCCAACCTGCGTTCCGCCGGCACTGGGCCCCAACAGGTGACCGCGATCAAGGCGCGAGCGCAATCGGCGGAGGCCTTGGCAAAGCAGAAGAAAGCCCAGCTCGACCAGGCGGAACTCAACCTGCAATACACCCTGATCACTTCTCCGGTAAACGGCATTGTCAGCGGAAGGAGCGTCGAAGTCGGGCAGAACGTGCAGCCTGGGCAACAACTGATGAGCATCATCAATCTCGACGACATCTGGGTCACGGCGAATTTCAAAGAAACCCAGCTGCACTATATGCGTCCCGGACAGCTCGCCAGCATTTCGGTGGATGCGTTTGATCACACTTACAAGGGCCATGTGCAGAGCATCGCCGGAGCCAGCGGCGCGCGTTTCAGCCTGCTGCCGCCAGAAAATGCCAGCGGAAACTACGTGAAAGTGGTGCAGCGCGTCCCGGTGAAAATTACTTTCGACCAGGGAGAAACCCGGCAGCACGCGCTGCGCCCGGGGATGTCGGTGGATGCCAAAGTCTGGATCCGTTGAGACGAGACGCATGTTCCGAATCATCACTATCGAACGCGAGTACGGCTGCGGCGGCGGCGGCATCGCTCAGCAGCTCGCAAGCAAACTCGGCTGGAAGCTCTGGGACCAGTCGGTAACCGATGAAATTGCCAAACTGGCCAACGTGGACCCGGCTACCGTGAAGCGATGTGATGAGCGGGTCGATGGCGCATTGCACCGGGTGGCAAAGGTCTTTTGGCGGGGCAGCTACGAGCCGAGCATGCTGCTGCCCAACGCTGTCCATTTCGACACCGACCGCATGGTGAACATGGTGCAGCAGGTGGTGGAGAAGGCCGCAAGCGAGGGGAACTGTGTCATCGTAGGCCGCGGCGCGCCTTACTTTCTGCGGGACCATCCCGACGTGTTTCACGTCTTTCTCTACGCTCCCCGCGCCGAGAAGCTGCGACGCACTGTGCAACTCGGCAAGAGCCGGGAAGAAGCCGAACAGCTGATCAACTCCATCGACCGCGATCGCATCGCTTTCATCAAGCACTACTTCAACGCCGACTGGCCGACGCGGGCCCTCTATCACATGATGATCAATACCGTGGTCGGCGATGATCAGGTGATCTCTACCATCCTCGAAACGATGCGCAGTCTGGATCAGAAATCCCGGACAGAATTGAAGTCCACCTAAGCCGGGCCGGGATTTCCAGGCGGGCGTACCCGATGTCTTCCGTAATCGCCCAAGTCGGGAAAATTGCACTTTTTCTGTGGCGATTTAACGCTCCTGCAATATCTTGGAAGTACCATCTAAAGATCAGTCCATCCATGGCTCGAGGTGACTGGAGAAATGGGCTCCCGTTCGTTAGCGAGACATGCGCTTCCACTGCAGGTCGCAGCGGTGTGTTTCCGCCGTAAAGGTGAGAGCCTTGAATTCCTGCTGGTGAATACCAACGGCGGGGGCAAATGGACCTTCCCCAAGGGCGACCCTGAGACCTCGATGTCGCACAGCCAGGCAGCCGAGCGGGAAGCCTGGGAGGAGGCGGGAGCCCGCGGCAGCATCGATTCCCGGCACTTTCACCTCTACATGCACTCCAAGGGAGTGTTCTGGAAAACTCCCGGGGTTCAGGAGTTCGTGATCAAAGCCTTTCTGATGGAAGTCGAGCGGCTGGCGCCCCCGCCCGAGACATCGCGCAATCCCACCTGGTTTTCTCCGGACGAAGCTAAGAGAATTCTCGCCAAAGGGCGGGAAGTGAAGTATGCCAGAGAGCTGCACACTGTGATCGATCGCGCGCTTGAGCTTATTGCTGCCGCACGGTTGGTTACGAATCATTCCGACTAGTCTCGATTCGTCCCCAGCCCGACAGCCAGCGCGAGTTTCGCCTGCCGGTTGTCAAAAGTCCAGAATCGTTCCGACTTCAGTTCCAAGGCGGATGCCACGTGCAGGGTATCGAGCGTGCGCATACCCAGTCGCGCTCCGTGCCGCCGCGCCAGCTCCCCACAAAGATCCCATGCTTCGTCGGAGAGACCGCCTTGCTTCCACAACCCGCGCTCACGGTGCTGGTTGAATGATTCGATCACACGATCCGCCTGTGTGCGGGATAACGCCTTGCGGAATACATGAAGCTCGATGGCGTGGGTCCACTCCGCCACATGTAGGGGGGTCATCCACAAAGCCGGACGCACTTCGAGAAGATGCTCTGCTTCCGAGGTGTGCTGATCAGCGAGGTAGAGAGAAACGAAGAAGGAAGTATCGGCGTAAATCGTCAATAGCGCCCGCGCTCCTCAATCACCAGATCAGCGCCCGGAAGCAGGCGGTCTCCCAGAATCTGCTTGCGTATAGCGCCGAAGTCCGGCCACTCCTCTGCCTCAGGGGCTGCTCCTTCGGGAACAATGCGGGCGATTACCTGGTTCCGCTCCCGAAGCTCCACGGTTTTGCCCGCGCGCAACCACGCCTTCAACTTGCGAGTTTCCCGAAGCTGGCGAATGTTCACACTTGGCATAAAATCATTGTGTCACATGATGTGTCACATATCAATACGAGGCATTTCCGAGCGGGAAATTCAAGTTGAAAAGCTCGGCTGAGGAGATTCGAGCACGGACCTGCTTTGGGCAAATTCCCTTCTCATGAGACGATAAAAGCAGCTCATGATTCAGCTCTCTTCCGCCGGAAAACGCTATGGCCACAAGCTCCTGTTTGAGGGAGTGGACTGGCTGATCACCCCCAAAGACCGGGTCGGCCTGGTGGGCGCAAACGGCACCGGAAAATCCACGCTGCTGAAGATTCTGGGCGGCCAGGAAACCCTCGACTATGGCACGCTCAGCATCGCCAAAGGCACCAGCGCCGGATATCTGCCGCAGGACGGCCTCTCGCTTTCGGGAAGCACCGTGTTCGCCGAGTGCATGTCAGTGTTCGATGAACTCCGCTCTATGGAGCAGGAGATGGAGGACCTTACCCGAAAAATGTCGGAGGTGAACCACGAGTCCGATGAGTACGAGCAAGTGGCGGAGCGGTACCACCGCATCCAGCACGAATTCACCACCCGCGACGGATACGCCATTGAAGCCCAGGTGGGCAGCGTGCTCTCAGGCCTGGGCTTCAGCAAAGAAGACTGGCAGCGCCAGACTGAAGAATTCTCCGGGGGATGGCAGATGCGCATCGCGCTCGCCAAACTGCTGCTGCAGAAACCCAATCTGCTGCTGCTCGACGAGCCCACCAATCATCTCGACCTCGAAGCCCGCAACTGGCTGGAAGACTACCTGACCAACTATCCCTTCGCGTTCGTCCTGATTTCGCATGACCGCTATTTTCTCGACGTGACCGTCAACAAGATCGTTGAAATCTGGAACAAGCGGATGCACGTGTATTCCGGCAACTACGACAAGTATCTGGCGCAAAAGACCCAGCGCCGCGAGCAACTCGAAGCCGCCTATCGGACCCAGCGCGAGCGAATCGAGCAGCTGGAAGTGTTCATCAATCGCTTTCGTTACCAGGCCACCAAGGCCCGGCAGGTGCAAAGCCGCATCAAGGAACTGGAAAAGATCGAGCGTATCGAGGTTCCGGAAGACGAAAAGACCATCCATTTCAGCTTTCCCCAGCCCAAAGCCAGCGGCCGCATTGTGGCCGAGTTCAAGGGAGTGGCGAAATCCTACGGAGACAAGGAAGTCTTCCGCGACGTCAGTTTTCTGATCGAAAAGGCCGACCGTATCGCTCTGGTGGGAGTGAATGGGGCGGGCAAATCCACCTTGATCAAATTGCTGGCCGGCCGCGAACCGCTTGACTGGCGGCGAATACAAGCTGGGACACAACGTGCAGTCTGACTACTTCGCCCAGGACCAATACAAAGAACTCGACACCGAGTCCAGGATTCTCGAGGACCTCTCGGTATTCTCTCCGCGCTCGACTCAGACCGAATTGCGCAGCCTGCTGGGCTGCTTCCTGTTCTCGGGCGACGACGTCTTTAAGAGGATCGGCGTGCTTTCCGGCGGCGAGCGTAATCGCTATGCGCTGTTGCGGATGCTGCTGCACCCCGCAAATTTCCTGCTGCTCGACGAACCCACCAACCATCTTGACATGCGCGCCAAAGATGTTCTGCTCGAATCGCTCAGCGGATATACCGGCACGGTGGTGTTCGTCTCGCATGACCGCTACTTCATCGACAAACTGGCCACCCGAATTTTCGAGGTCGGCGGCGGGCGGGTGGAGATCTATCCCGGCAACTACGAAGACTATCTCTGGCGCAAACAGGGCGGGGCGGTCAAGCTCGAGCAGTCAATCGAAGCGCCGCTCGCCGCAAGCTCCTCGGGAAACGGACACCACACTGCCGCAAGCCGCGCCCGAAGCTGATTCCAGGGCAAAGCGCCTGAATCCGATCAAACGCAAGAAAATGGAAGACCGCTTTCAGGAACTGGAGCGCGCCATCGCCCGAACCGAGGACAATATTGCCGGCTGCGAGCAGGGCCTGCTGACGTTTGTGAGTGCCGAAGAAACTCAGCGGCTTTCCCAGCAGCTGGATCAGAAGAAATCGGAATTGCAGAAGCTGTTGCGGGAATGGGAGCAGGTGGGCCAGGTATTGCAAGACTGATTTCCTATCGACTGTCTGGCGTTTTCAGGAGCTCCGGCGATCAGTATGGCGGTAATCATCTCACTTTTGCGTGGCGTGAACCTGGGCGGCAACAAGCTGGTCCGGATGGAAGTATTGCGCGGAATGTATGAATCGCTTGGCTTCCGCGATGTGCGAACCTACCTGCAGAGCGGCAACGTTGTTTTTCGCACCGCCTCGCGCAACCTCGCCCGGCTCGCGCCGCAGATCGAGAATGAGATCGAGCGCAAATGCGGCTTCCACTCCGACGTGATCCTTCGCTCCGCATCGGACCTGGCAGAAACCATTGCCCGCAATCCTCTCGCTCACCGGCACGGAATCAATCCCAGCAGACTCGTGGTCACCTTCCTTCGCGACTGTCCCAGCACGGAAATTCGCGCTGCGCTGGCGGGTATCTCCTGCCATCCTGAGGAGCTGTACGTTGAAACACGCGAGCTCTACACGTACTTCCCCAATGGATTCGCCCAGTCGAAACTGCGAGTGATGATGGAAAAAGCGCTGAAGAAAACGGGGACCGCCAGAAACTGGAATACCGTGACCAATCTGCTTGCCCTGGCGAAAGAGATGGAGGGTTCCGGCCGAACCAGGTCAGGCGCCAAGAGATCTTGAAGGGTTAGTGCTTGTCGCGCTCCAGCAATGACTTGCTGTCTTCAATGAGGCTTAAAACCAGGACGAGGCCCGATCCCACCATTCCCACGGCGAAGATCCCTTCCAACGTCCAGATCAGGCCGACTACAAGACTGTTCATGCCTCAATTGGACAGTTCTGGCCCTAAAGGACGTATAAAGAGATTATAAAAATTTCGTAAAAGTGGCTCGCCGCCAGAGCTAGATTTCGGTGGGCAGGTCCTTCTCGAACAGCACCGCGAACAGGCGGTAAGCAACAATCGGAATCACGATGACACAACCCGCTCCGCCGATCAAAAAAGCCCAGCTCAGAACCCGAGCAATCACGTTGAACACAGATTCAATCATGGCGCCACCAAGCAATGCATGCATTATCAGCAGGTTGGGGCGGTGAGGTCAATGCCGTTTTCCACGTGCAGTCACGGGGCCGTTTCCAGCTTCTTTCCTCACCCCACTTTTGGCAACGGATGAATCGGTATATCCTCTTTAGGTTGAGCATCTTCTCTCGGCTACTCGCAGTCGCGAAATCGAGTGGTTCCGCTAGATTGGCGATCTGTACGCTGTTTCGAGGAAAGTGAATGAGATACGTCCTGTCCATCTTGGCAGTGCTGGGCATTGTGGTGTCGTCACTGGCGCTGCGGGAGCACTATCGCACCGACACCTCTCCGTGCAGCATCAACGCCAAGTGGGACTGCGGCATCGTGAATCACAGCCCCTACGCGCTGCTCGGGGGAGTGCCAGTCGCTGTTATCGGCATTTTGGGATATCTGCTGCTCATCGTGCTGGCGCTCAAGCGCATGTATCGCTTTATGACTGCGGCGGCGCTGGCTGGGCTGGCTTTCTCACTGTATCTCGCTCACATCGAAGCCGACATTCTCGGGGTCTGGTGCGTGTATTGCGCCTCCTCGCTTGCCATCATTTCTTTGATCACTCTGCTCACGCTGGGTACGGTGGTGCGTAGCGTCATTCGTCGCCCAAGTGCTGAGGTCTCACCATGACTGCCGGGATCGCGTCCGAAAGTCCGCGGCACGGTTTTTATTGTCGGTATCGGTTGGTCCAAGGCTTCACGATTCATGAAAATTAAATCTCGTGCATCAGTTCAATCTTTTGCGTCATTCGTTTCCACCTTCTTACCGGCTCTTTACTTCTGATTTCGCTGCTTACCCTGTGGGGATGCAACCGGACGCAGCAGCGCCGGTACCCACCTCGAGGGCGACGTAATTTCCATCGATAAGGCGGCCGGACTGGCGACCATCAGCCATCACGACGTTCCCGGGCTGATGAAAGGCATGACCATGCCTTTCCGGATCAAAGACCCGGCGGTCCTTGACAGCCTGAAACCCGGCCAGCACATCCAGGCAACGCTGGTGATCGAAGACTACAAATCCTGGCTGGAGGACATTAAGATCACCGGCTCAGCCGATGTCCCCCATGCGTCGGCGTTCCCCAGCAACTTTCATGCACCCAGCAGAGGCGAAGCCGTGCCAGATTTTGCGCTCACCAACCAGGATGGTCGCAAAGTCCATCTGGCGCAGTATCGCGGAGATGTTGTGCTTCTCACCTTCGTCTACACCCGCTGCCCTTTGCCGGACTTCTGTCCCCGCATGACCCACAACTTTGCGCAGCTGGAGCAGGCGGTGGAACATGATCCCGCCCTCGCCAAGCAAACCCACCTGCTGACGGTCTCGATCGATCCGAAATTCGATACCCCCAAAGTCATGCGCGCCTACGCGCTGAAATCAACCAGTATTCCCGCCGGCGAGCTGTTCTCGCATTGGGATTTCCTGACTCCCACCCCGCAGGAACTGAACAAGATGGCTGCGTTTTTTGGTCTGTCGCAGATGAGGGAGGAGGGCCAGCTGGTGCATTCCCTCAGCACTACGGTCATTGGTCCTGACGGAAATGTGTTCGCCTGGTACCACGGTAATGAATGGACTCCGGACCAGGTGTTACAGGACGTCAGGGAGTGCCATCAGGGTTCAGCCACAAAGACTTAAGGCGTTTTTCCAAGCACCGGCCGTTGTCTATCGCAATTCCACCCGGCCGAGTGGCCCCTGGATCACGGCGATCAGGGCCGGCGCTGGTGCGGAGCGCACTGGCATTTCCAGGCCAAGGCTTTGCAGGGTAAGGCTCACGCCGTTGGCATCCGGGTGCTCTGCCGATAACTCCAGAAGTGTCAGCCCTGCTGCGGCGATCCCGGCCGGATGTGGGGACTCGCCCCAATCGATGAAGAACGGTACGATCCCATCCGCCAGCCAGGCATCCGGATTGGTGAATTGCCAGGAGAGGGTAACTCCATCCAGACGCCGGCGGCTTCCTGGGAGCACGTGGCCCAGCGATATCCCGTTGACGGCAGCCTCTTTCCTCAATTCTTCGAGGTGCTGGCCTTTGGCGGCCCAGGTCACCAGCCTCGACTGCTTGAGATTGTCGATTCGGAAGGCGCGTCCCTGGGCCGGTGGCGGCTGCTCCGGGTCGGGAGCGATGATTTCCAGGTAGCTTGCGGGGCCGAGCGCCAGCAGGGCATTGCGGGTGCCGCGTCCCGGGTGCTGGCCTCCGGCGGAGGCCCGCACCCCGAGAAGCTGTTCGATTTCGGCAATTCCACGGTCGAGGTCGGGCGTCGCATACACCAGGTGGTCAACTGTGCTTTCTGTCGTGTTCATCGGAGTAATCGTAGTGCTCCTGCAGGGCTACTGACGAGCCGGACGACCGGTTTCAAGTGTGGTATCAGGAGGCCATACGAATGCCTCTGGTTGCCGGGTTTGATTCTTCCGCCAGGTCTTGTTCTTCGGTAACCTCCTCAGATTACCCCCATAGTGAGATAGTCGGGACTGGCCATTGGCCAGCAACTTCAGACCCGCCGCCGCGGTGATATGGGGAGAGCCGCGCGGATCAAGGAAGGCCCACTCAATGCTGCAATCACCAGACAGCCAGAAATCACAGTCGTTTTCCAACGCAACTTCTTATGCGCCACTGAGTTCGGCCGGCGGCACCGCGGAACAGGCCACCATCGGGCGCTCGCTGGTCATCAAAGGCGAACTCACCGGCGCGGAATCGCTCTACATCGACGGACGCATTGAAGGCACGGTCAACGTTGCCGATCATCGCGTCACCATTGGCCGCAACGGTACCGTGGCCGCCAACATCAACGCCAAAGAAGTGGTCATTATGGGCAAAGTGAAGGGCAACATCCAGTGCAGCGACCGCCTCGACATTCGCAGCGAGGGATCACTCACCGGCGATGTCGTGACCCAGCGCATCAGCGTAGAAGACGGCGCAGTGCTCAAAGGCAGCGTGCAGGTTCGTAGCGGCGAGGGCAGCAAGCCCCAGGCACGGCCGGCCGAGGCTTCAAAACCTGCTTCGATGGACCAGCCGAAAGCGGCCACCGTCGGCGCGTAGAATCCACTCGTTCCGGATCGTCAGTCGCAATCGAGATTAACGCTTTGGGGTAAAGCGAAAAGGGCACGCAAAATTGCGTGCCCTTTTTTTTGATCTTCATCAGCCGGGAGACGCTGCACAGAGAACCGTTTTACCTCTTCACGTCTTTCGGCTGCAGGTCCAGCGATGCCGAGTTCATGCAGAAACGCATTCCTGTCGGCTTCGGACCGTCCTCGAACACATGCCCCAGGTGAGCGTCACAGCGGGCGCAGCGCACTTCGGTACGCGACATCCCATGGCTGCTGTCGGTGTGAGTATCCACAGCGCTTTCATCGACCGGGCGGTAGAAACTCGGCCACCCGGTGCCCGATTCAAACTTGGTTTCAGAGTCGAACAGGGCCTGGCCGCAGCTGGAGCAAACGTACATGCCCGAATCTTTCGTCTTCCAGTACTTGCCGGAAAATGCGGGCTCCGTACCCGCCTTGCGCGCCACATAGTACTGCTCCGGTGTCAGCTGCTTGCGCCACTCCTCGTCGCTCTTGACCACCTTTTCCGTAGGAACAACTTTTTCCGCCATATCGAGATTCGACCTCCTATCATTAGATGTTTCAGGCCAGCGAAGGTTTCGCGCAGACGGCACCTCTTCCGGCTTGCGCTTCGAACTCACCGTTTAGCTTGATGGCCATCCGAGTCCTTGGCGGGTTCAGAATCTATGCCGAGATGGCTAGGAGCCGTGGCCTGGCCCAGGGCGCGATACTGGCTGCGGAAGTACAAAAGCGGGTTGCCCTCTCGCAGCACGATATCCTCAACCTCGGCGATAAAGATGGTGTGGTCGCCGGCCTCGTGCATGGTGTGTAGTCGGCACTCCAGATATGCCAAGGCGCCGTGCAGCACTGGAGTTCCATGCGGGGTGCGGTCGAAGCGTGCGCTGGTTTCCTGCTCGGCACGATGATGAGTGCGGTCGGGCCGGGCATAGTATTCCGAGATGCCGCGCTGGTCTTCGGCGAGAACATTGATGCCAAAGCGCTTGCGCGCGTGCAGGTGCGCATGGGTGCGGGCGCGATGGTCCACGCAGACCAGCACCAGCGTGGGGTTGAGTGATACCGAAGTAAAGGCATTGGCAGTCATGCCCTCGATCTGGCCGTCGACGTCCACCGTAATTACGGTGACTCCAGTGCCGAAGCTGCCCATCGCTTTGCGGAAGTCTGTCTCAGTGACTGCCATGCGCCTCAACGTTTTAACATGCCGGACGGGAAGAAGGGAAAGCGCCCTCCGCCGACTCTGGTCCCACGACCACTAGTCTAGCGCGAAGCCTCATGTATGATTTTGGCGTCTAAACTATTTCCAAGGCCTCAGAGTGACCACCGGACAGACAACCTCGGGACAACTCATCTCGGAGCAGCCGCTCGAAGCTTATTTCCACCAGGCGGCCGCCGGGCGGACGCTTTCGCGGGACGCCGCCCTTACCCTGATCGGCTGCGAGAGCGGCGATCTGCCCATGCTGCTTTCCGAGGCAAGAGCGGCAAAAGAGCGTTTCAAGCCCGGGATCATCACGTATTCGCGCAAGGTCTTCATTCCGCTGACCAACCTCTGCCGCGATTACTGCGGATACTGCACCTTCCGCCGCGATCCCGGCGAGCCCGGCGCGCATACCATGGCGCCGGAGGAAGTGCTGCAGGTTGCGCGCGAAGGCGAGAAGCTGGGCTGCACCGAGGCCCTGTTCAGCCTGGGCGACAAGCCCGAGTTGCTGTTTCCCGGAAATGCGCGACACTCTGCGCCGGCTTGGCTATGACTCCACCCTGCAGTACCTGGAAGCCATGTGCGAACTGGTACTGCGCGAGACATCGCTGCTGCCGCACCCCAATCCCGGGATTGTTGAGCGCGGAGTGGATTGCCCGGCTGGCGGCGGTTTCGCCCAGCATGGGGCTGATGCTGGAAACCACGAACGCCGCGCTGCTGGCCGCCGGCGCGGCACACCACAACGCTCCTGACAAAGTTCCCGGCCAAGCGGCTGCGGACCATCGAAGACGCCGGCAAACAGGGTGTGCCCTTCACCACCGGGCTTGCTGATCGGCATCGGCGAAAGCTCCGAAGATCGCGTGGATACGCTGCTGGCCATCCGTGAGCTGCACCGCCGCTATGGACACATCCAGGAAGTGATCGTGCAGAATTTCCGGGTCAAACCCGAGATTCCCATGCGCCATTGGCCGGAGCCCAGTCGTGGAGACATGCTGCGCACGGTAGCGGTTGCGCGGCTGCTGATGCCCGAGGTCAACATTCAGGCGCCGCCAAATCTTTCCGCTCCTTACTATGACGATCTGCTCGATGCCGGAATCAATGACTGGGGCGGAGTTTCGCCGCTGACGCCGGATTTCATCAATCCCGAAAAGCCATGGCCGCATCTGGAGCAGCTGCGCCTGCGGACCGAGCGCGAAGGCTTCGCTTGCGGCAGCGGCTGCCGGTTTATCCGGAGTTCATTTCCAGCCGCCCGGAGCGGTCTGGCACTACTCGATGAAAAACTATCGGCGGCAACCGGCACGGATGGTCTGGCGAGGGCAGCGTGATTACCGTCCTTACTGGCGGCACTGGCGGCGCCAAGTTCGTGGATGGCTTGCGCCGGATGGTGCCTTCCGAATCAGCTCACCGTCATTGTCAACACCGGCGATGATTTCGAGTGGTGGGGCCTGCACATTTCTCCGGATATCGATTCCATTACCTACGTGCTGGCCGGTCTTCTCAGTAAAGAGCGCGGCTGGGGTTTCGACGGGCGACACCTTCGAATGCCTGGCCCGCATGCGTGCCATGGGGCAGCCGGCATGGTTCCAGATTGGCGACCGCGATCTGGCCACACACCTGCTTCGCACGCAATTGCTGCACAGCGGCAAGACTCTATCGGGGGCGACTGCTGAAATTACCGAAAGCCTCGGGGTGAAAGAGCGGGTACTCCCCATGACCGACTCACCGGTAGAGACGCACGTCGAGATCGCCGAAGGCGAGATCAGCTTCCAGGAATATTTCGTGAAACGCCACTTCAAGGATGACGTTCGCAGCGTGCGCTTCGCCGGAGCGGAATCGGCTCAGCCCGCCCCCGGCGTGGAAGAGGCGATTCTTTCAGCGGATGCAGTACTGCTGGCGCCCAGTAACCCTATCACCAGTATCGGCCCGATGCTGGCGGTAGGCGGAATCCGCGAAGCACTCAGAAAAACATCGGCACCGGTGGCTGCGATGAGCCCGATCGTTGGGGGCGCTGCGGTCTCGGGACCGGCGGGAGCGCTCATGTCGGCACATGGATTGCCGGTCTCGATCGCTGGAGTGGCGCGAGCCTACGAGGATTTTCTCGACCTCTTGATCGTAGATTCGCGAGATGGGGTCGCGGCCGAAGCGCTCAGGCAAACCGGCCTGCAGGTTCACACGGCGAATACAATCATGAAAAATGAAGAGGATCGCATCCAGCTAGCCCATCAAGTCTTATCTGCTGCTCAAAAATTATCGCAAGCCGACATCGCGTCGTAAAAATGGGAGCAGAGACTCAGTCCTCTGTGACCTCTCTGGTGATCGTAGTTTGAAGGGACTGATTCGGAAGACATGATCCTGATTCCAGTGAAGAATCTCTCGACTGCCAAGCAGCGCCTGGCTTCGGTACTCGATCAGACACTGCGCACGGAACTTGCCCAGGCCATGCTGTTCGATGTACTCGACGAGCTGGCATCCTGGAAGAAGTGTCCGGCGGTCGGTCTCGTGACCAACGATCCTTTCGCTCTGGAACTGGCGGCACGCTTCGGTTTCGAAGTCATTCCCGACAATCGCAATTCAGGAGAGACCGACGCCATCGCCGTGGCCACTCGCCATTGTGAGTCGCGCGGAATCGAGAGCACGCTGGTCATTCCCGGCCGACATTCCCTTAATTCAAGCGGCGGAACTGGAGCAGGTTCTCGCAGCAGCTCCGCGACAAGGCTCGGTGCTGGTTCCGGCCTCTGACGGCCGCGGCACCAATGCGGCCTTCCGGCGTCCGGCAGGGTTGTTCCCGCTACGCTTCGGCAATGACAGCTTCAAGCCGCATCTCGCGGCAGCTCAGGCCACGGGCAAGCCCTGCGTGGTGCTCTCCTTCCCCGGCATCGGTCTGGACGTGGACAATCCCTCCGACCTGCGGCAGCTGGCCGAGGCTCCCGGCGACACTCGTTCCCAGCGCCTGGTGCGGAATGGGATCTCGCCGATCTTCCCGCGGCAGCAAACCGGTAGATGGCAAGCCCAGCCGAGCCTCGACGCGTTTCCGTTCGCATCACCCCGGTTCAGCTCATCCCAGTTCCGTTCGCGGCAGAGATCCGCAGCGGCGACTCTGTCTCAGAAAAACTTCTGGAGGCCTTACGGCATCACAGGCTCACACTGGCGAAGGGCGACATCATCGTGGTGAAACACAAAATCGTGTCCAAAGCAGAAGGCCGCCTCGTGCCGCTGAGCGAGATCAAGCCTTCCGCCAGATCTCGCGCCTGGGCTCGCCGCTACTCTCTCGATCCGCGAGTGGTTGAGCTGGCCGAACGGGAGAGCAAACGCATTGTCCGGCGCAAAAACGGAGTCCTGATCACGCGAGACCAGCACGGCTTTGTCTGCGCCAACAGCGGCGTCGATGTGTCCAATGTGGACGGCGGCGGGAATGCTCTGCTTCTTCCCGAAGACCCCGACCGTTCCGCCCGGCAGATCCAGCGCGAGTTGAAGAAGAGATTGCGGCTTTCTATTCCCGTCATCATCACAGACACTTTCGGCCGTCCCTGGCGCGAAGGCCTGACCGACGTCGCCATCGGAGTCGCCGGAATGCAAGGCGGCTGCGCGATTATCGTGGGCAACGCGACCCGCACGGGTATCCTCTACGGGTAAGCATTGAGGCGGTGGCCGACGAGCTGGCTTGCGCCGCCGGGCTGGTCTGCGGCAAGCTGGCCCGGACCCCTGCGTGCATTGTGCGCGGTTACGATTATCAGGCCGGGGACGGCACAGCTGCGCGATTTGATTCGCCCGGCTAAGACCGATCTCTTTCGTTGACCGGCAGGATGGCAGACGGAAACAGAACTAGAAAGAAGAAAGAACATGTCCGAAGCACATCGCCCGCGAACCTTGGCACAATCCGAACTCGAGAGCTTTCCCTCGCTGGAATGGCCTGACGTCGTATCCCGGTCGAGTGCGCCCGGTCCGTGCCGCGCTCGAATCCGCGCTCGAGCGCCAGGACGGCGGCGGCCTTTCCCGCGAGCAGTGCCTGCTGCTGGCAAATGCCGACGGCGACGACCTTCTCGGACTGCTGGTCGCGGCCGACACTCTGCGCCGCGAACTCGTCGGCAACCTCGTGACCTACGTCGTCAATCGCAACATCAATTTCACCAACGTTTGTTTTGTGGGCTGCAAGTTCTGCGCCTTCAGCCGCGGCCCGCGCGAGGCAGACACCTACTTTCTCAGCCTCGAGCAGATGGCGCAGAAAGCCGTGGAAGCCTGGGAACTCGGCGCAACCGAAGTCTGCATTCAGGGCGGCCTGCCGCGCGATCTGCCGCCATTTCACTATCGCGACATCCTGCGGGCAGTGAAGAATGCGCGTTCCCGGCATGCACATTCACGCTTTCTCTCCGATGGAAATCGTGTACGGCGTCGAACTCACCGGCATGCCGCTCGCGCGATTATCTTTCCATGCTCCGGGACAACGGGCTCGACACCCTGCCCGGCACCGCCGCCGAAATTCTCGACGATGAAGTTCGCCTCGTGCTCTCGCGCAACAAGCTTTCCACCGCACAGTGGAAGGAAGTCATTCGCACCGCCCACCAGCTGCGGCATTCGCAGCACTTCCACTCTGATGTACGGGCACATCGAGACTCCCGCGCACTGGGTCAACCAGTTGCTGCTGCTGCGCGAAATTCAAAGCGAGACCGGCGGCTTCACCGAGTTCGTGCCGCTTGGCTTCGTCCACAAGAACACGATTCTGTTTCATCAGGGGATCTGCGCGCCCGGGCCCGACGCTGGCCGAGCATCTGAAGATTCACGCCCTGGCACGGATCATGCTGGCCGGCTCGATCAACAATATTCAGGTTTCCTGGGTAAAGCTGAACCGGCGCTTGTCACAGCTTTGCCTTCACGCCGGGCGCCAACGACTACGGCGGCACCCTGATGGAAGAAAACATTTCCCGCGAAGCCGGCGCGACCGCCGGCCAGTACACCAGCCCGCAGGACTTCCAGGCTCTGATTCTCGAAGCCGGGCGCATTCCCGCCGAGCGCAACACCAGCTACTCGCGGATCAGAATCAAATGCAGCCCGACGAACTCACCGCCGAAGCAGATGCGCGACCGGAGTTTGCATGAGCCGCGACCGATCGCGGTCCTCGGCGGCACCGGACCGGAAGGCTTCGGCCTGGCGCTGCGCTGGGCCGGGCGGGCGAAACCGTCATCATCGGTTCGCGCGATGCGAAGCGCGCTCAGGAAGCCGCCGCAGAATCAAAGAGCAGGTTGGAGCGCAGCGCCAGAATTTCGGGCGACGAAAACGCCGCCGCCTGCGCCGCCGCCGACGTCGTCGTGCTCACCATTCCTTTCGAAGGCGCACGCCGCGCTGCTCAAGCAGATCAAGCCCGCGATTCGCCCCGGGCGCATCGTCGTCGATGCTACCGTCCCGCTTGCCGCCAGCGTCGGCGGACGCGCCACCCGCACGCTCGGCGTCTGGCAGGGCTCCGCCGCCCAGGAGACCGCCGAACTTGTGCCCAAGGGCGTTCCGGTGGTCGCTGCCTTTCACAATACTTCGGCTGATGTTCTGAACTCCGAGCGCAGCAGTCGATTGCGACGTCATTGTGTGCAGCGACGATCCCGCGGCCAGCCAGGCGGTGCGGGCGCTCGCCGCGAAAATTCCCGGCGTGCGCGCTCTCGATGGCGGCAAGCTGGAGAACGCTCGCATCGTCGAGCAGATCACGGCGCTGCTGATCGGGCTCAACATCCGGCACAAAGGCCACTCGGGAATACGCATCACCGGCCTGCCGGAGCTTCCTATTTGCAGACGCCGCGGCCCTGAAACAACGCCATTTAGAAAATTAAGGTTACCGAATCTCCCTGTATCGTTGGGCCAGCTCTGGACATCAAACACCTGCTTTTGCGAATGCGACGCCTCCCAACCCGCGATCGAATTCCGCAATGTTTCCTATCGACTCTGGACGGCAGCCGCGAACTGCTGCACGATCTGAATCTCACATCCAGCCCGGCGAAACCCTGGTGCTGCTCGGCCGCAGCGGCTCCGGCAAGACCACTACGCTCAAACTGATCAACCGCCTGCTCGTGCCGACCGGCGGCGACGTCGAGGTCGAGGGCAAGATCACCTCGCGACTGGGACGCGATCCGCCTGCGCCGCATGATCGGCTACGCGATTCAGGAAGTCGGCCTTTTTCCGCATTTCACCGTGCGCGCAACATTGCGACTGTGCCGCAGATGGAGAAGCTGGCCCGAGGAACGCATCGAGCAGCGCGTCGCAGAACTGATGCAACTCGTCGGCCTCGACCCGCAACTCGCCGCGCGCTATCCCCGCGAGCTTTCCGGAGGACAGCGGCAGCGCGTCGGCGTGGCGCGCGCACTGGCCGCCGACCCTCCAATTCTGTTGATGGACGAACCTTTCGGAGCGCTCGATCCCATCACCCGCGACGAATTGCAGCGCGAATTCCTCGCCCTGCAGAAGCGCCTGAAGAAGACTGTGGTCTTCGTCACTCACGATCTGCGCGAGGCTCTGCTGCTGGGCACCCGGGTCGCCTTATGGAGGACGGGCAAGCTGCTCACGGTCGACTCCCGGCAAGAATTCGCCCGCTCCTCCGGTCGCGCAGTACGTGATGGCTTACAGGACAGGCCTTTGACACGCGAGCCGATCGCTCGCCGAAAAGAGAATGCCATGAATCTCTGGCAATTCATTGCGCAAAACCGCACTCGAAGTCCTGGAACTCACCTGCGAACACTCTGGCTGGTCGGCCGTCTCCACCGCTGCTCGCGGTGCTGATCGGCATTCCGCTGGGAATCCTGATCACCCGCCATCCCGCGCTGAACAAGCCGATTCTCGGCAGCGCCAACATCATTCAGACCATCCCCAGCCTGGCGCTCTTCGGATTTCTGCTGCCCGCGCCGTGGATCGGCGAGCGCGCCGACCGTCTCGCGATTCTCGCGCTGACTCTCTACGCGCTGTTGCCGCTGATCCGCAACACCTACACCGGCATTCAAAGGCGTGGACCGCGCCGTGGTCGAAGCCGCGCGCGGCATGGGCATGACGGACGGCCAACTGCTGTGGCAGGTGGAACTTCCGCTCGCGCTGGCGTCATCATTGCGGGCATTCGAGTGGCCACCGTGATCTCCGTCGGACTGGCGACCATCGCCGCCGCCATCGGCGCCGGAGGACTCGGCGAATACATTTTTCGCGGCTTGGCGATGGTCAACAATCCGGTCATTCTGGCCGGAGCCATCCCGGCGGCAGTATTGGCGCTGGCCGCCGACGTCAGCTTGGGATGGCTGGAGAAGCGGCTGATGCCGCGCTGAGCCGCCGACCTCATGCGAGAAATCTCTGCCTCAGCAATACTGTCTCACATGCGATCGCCTGCGCTGCTGGCTCCTCACCTCCTGCGGCCGCTCGCGCGCCGGATCGCATCGTTGTCGGATCCAAGAACTTCACCGAGCAACTCATTCTCGGCGAAATCATCGCTCAGCAGATCGAAAACAAAACTCATCTTCCGGTCGAGCGCCGTTTCTATCTCGCCGGAACTTACATCTGCCATCAGGCGATCCTAGGCGGACGCATTGATATATATCCCGGAATACACCGGCACCGCGCTGACCGCGGTATTGAAAGAAAAGCCCTAGGCTGATCCAACCGAGGTTTACCAGCGGGTGAAATCGGCGTACGAGAAGCAGTTCCATCTGGAGGTCGAGCCCACGCTCGGCTTCGACGACACTTTCGCTATCGAGATTCGCGGCGAAGATGCGCGCCGGCTCGGACTGAAAACCATCTCGCAGGCCGCCCGCTACACTCCGCAATGGCGCGCCGGCTTCGGTTACGAGTTCATGGAGCGTCCCGATGGCTACAAAGGATTCGTTAAAACCTACGGACTGAATTTCGCCGCCGCCCCGCGCATCATGGACCTGGGCCTGCTCACCCGCGCCCTCAAAGACAAGCAGACGCCGACGAGCGTGCCGGCGGCACCCATCGCCATCCACCGGGCCAGTCGGACGAACATCAGGTACAGCAGCCGTACCATCACAAGGCCGCGATCCTGCCAGCCACTATGGCCGATGTACTCGCAGGTCAGCCACCTATGCCCCGTTTGGAAACCCACACGCTGCTGACCCAGGCAGGATGCCGGAACAAGTGGACGTTAGACGGGCTTGGCGGCGCCTTGGAGTATCACCGGGCCGCGCTGGCTGGCATCGCCAGGTTGCTCGAGGGTGATCTGCATGATCTTGAACTTCGCGGGATCCGCGGCAGACCACATATGGAGGGTCGCATTGCTGCTGACGAAGGTCCCGGCGGTGATCAGCTCCGGATGCCCGGGCCGGTTGTTCGGGCCCACGTACCAGCACTCGTAGAACTGACCGGGCCTGAGCTTCGGCAGGTGCTGGACGATGAGCTGGATCGACCAGCCGCCGACCGTATGACGGGCAGCGGCGTTGCCTGAGCCGGTCTGGCCATGTAGGGCGTGAAGGCTGATCGTGGCCGCGAGTGGCGGGGCGGTGAGGACCCGGAGAGCTGCACGCCGATGAATGCAGCCGCAGTCACGGCGGCGGCTGCCACAGCCGACAACGGCAAGAACCGGTTGCTCACGTGCAGGTGCCACCAGCGACTTGCCTTGGCGGCCGCCTTCTCCGGCTCTGGCCGACTGGCCGCCATGGCGGCGTACTGCACGGCGGCAACCGTACGGCCTTCGAGGTCCTCGGGTGGCTCGATTGCCGGGGCCGCTTTGCCGAGGCGCTTTGGCCACCGGCTCGAGCTCGGCTACGGCGGCCTGGCATTGGTCACATGACCGGAGGTGCTCTTCGAAGGTCCGGGAATCGGCGGGGTCGAGCGCCTCAAGTACCCAGCCCGCCACATCGGCATGGGCCACGGTGTCGTCTAGGTCCAATGCCATTGAAGCCTCGCTCGGCGAGAGCGGACCGCATGGCTCGTATTCCGTGGAACATGCGGGTCTTGACGGTGCCCAGCGGCAGCTTGAGCCGTTCGGCGATCTGCGACTGGGTAAGGCCTTCCTCGTGGGCCAGCTGGAGCACTCGGGCATGGCCTTCTCCCAGAGAGTCGAAGGCCTCCCGGATAATCATGGCATCTAGTACCTGGTCAACGCTGTAGGGCTCGGAAGGCACGTCGATGTCCTCGACGCCGAGCAGCGGGCGAGACGATGGGCGTTGCGGATGTCGGCGGCGACGCTGCGGGCGATGACATACAGATAGGTGCCGACCTTGGCTTTCTCTGCGTCGAAGCGCCCCGCCGTGCGCCACAGCCTCACGAAAATCTCCTGAACCATCTCTTCGGCCAGGCCGTCGTTACCCAGCATCTGCACACTCCGAAGCGGTATAGCCGCCGACCATACCTCCGGTACAGCTCGGCCACCGGGGCTCCGAGATCCCCGGCAGCGATCTGGGCAACAAGGTCCGCCTCCTCGGCAACGAGCCTGTCTGCAGCGTCGGCTACCGACACCGTTAGTCCCCCCCAGCAGGTTCTTACCAGCCCTGTCGGCCGAACGGTTCACACCGATCTCGATTTTTTCTGAATCGATACCGGCTCGTCGATCAGGCTTCGCCGACTGGTGTCGGCGAGCCGGACGGCTATGTCCAATATGCACAGCATGTCCGACATCTCGGGGGTCGTCGGCCATCGTCTCAGGTCTGCCGGTCCGGCGCTGGCCCAGTCCGGTCAGAAACTTCTTACCGCTTGATGAACCGCGGCGCGTAAAGACCTCGTATATCCCGTCACAAGCCCGCAAGGGACAGACAGGCGGTCCCACCACGGCCATCGCCGCACGACAATAGGGAAGGCGGCGTCTGAGATGCGTGATGAGCGGTTCCGGCTCGATGCGTGGAGCGAGTAGGCATCCGTCACCGTCTCCGTGCGTGAGATAGAGGTCGCGTTTCCTTTCGCGGACGAAGGTTGGCAGCCAGCCTTCTTCAATACCTCAGCCCCGCTGGAGCCGTGAGCTAGCGCGGCACCAGCGGGGCTCGACGTTGTTCAGGCCTGGTTACGGTCTTCAGGAGGCATGACGATCCGGTCGTACGCCAGCTTGTTGAACATGACGAACCAGTAGTCGGGCGCGGAGATTTCCAGGGCGATCCTGGGGCTGCCGCTCATCTCCAGTTCGATCGCTCGACCGTTGCAGTTGGCCATGCGGATGTTCTGGTACCACAGATCGATCCACTGACGCGCCCCCTGAATGGCGAACCGGCGGTTGGTGACGAATAGTTCCCCTGATCCAGCGGCCGCCACTGAAAAGCGGCCTCGCGGCCTGCACGCGCCTTGCGGATGCCGTTCCCATGACGTTAGTGGTCAGCCTGGCCGCGTTGAAGGCCAGCCGAAGCCGCCGCCGCCGAACACGTAGCCACCGCTCTTCTTCATGTACTGGCCCTCGCTGTCCGCCCATTCCAGGACCGACCCGGCCGTTACGCCAACGCAGAACTCTCCCGCCGGAAGAACGATGCTGACTGATACTTCCTGCGGCTGGGCGCCCTGGTTAAGGGCGTGGGCGAGTTCGCGTCCTGCCTTGCGAGACTCGGCAAGAGCGGTAGCGGTTGAATGAGTCATTGCTTCACTCTTTTCGCGAGAGTTAATTCCCTACTGATAGTTTAAAGAGCTGTTTCCGGGCGCACTGAACCAGCGGTCTCCTTTCAGAGTCGGTTCCTGATCGCGCGCCTGAGTCAGATGACGACGGCCGTTTCGTGCTTAGCTTCAGGGCCCAGTGAAGCTGTGCTGGGGGGCGGCACTTCCTTCGGTTGTTAGTCAATCAAGGTACGACGGTCATCCGGCGAACGGTTCATCGCGACCCGGAAAAATCTTCCGCGGATCAGGACACGGTAGTGGCGGCCTGGCGGCTCGGCCGTGTCGGCCGATGTAACAGTGCGTAGACCTGTACTTCCTGCCGGGGTGAGGCCAGCGGCCACGTCCGGCGATTGTTCCGCGAGGTCGGCGAGCCACGGCTCATCGCTGCGGGAACGTCGAGAAAGTTTTTCTGTCGCGGATGAACCGTACCGGCCATGGCGGTCGTATTTGCATTCAAAGCCCGCAAGGGAAAGGTCGATCGGGATGGGAAGGGTAGTCAATATCGATCTCTATTTCACGACAGTAAGTCATGCTGTGCCCCGAGGCGCAGCCGGAGTTAGCGAGCAACCATGCGAAAAATGTCATTGCTGGCCAGCATGCCCTGCGCTGTTACCGGGCAGCCGCAGGTCGGCCGGTTCGAGCCCCTCGGCGAAGGCTGGATGCTGATCGGCATATCGCGTCAGCGTCCGGGTTCGGTTTCCACGCCGAGGAGGCCGCAGGTATTTCCGGGGCATTCGGCGTCGCTTCCGACTACAAGGGATGCCCGAGTTGCGGCGCGATGGAATACGCGCAGTGCGGATGCTGCTCGACCATGGCCTGCTACGACACATCCCGCCGTGTCCTGCGCTGCCCATCCTGCGGACGGCAGGGCCCAGTTGACGGCTACATCGAGCAGGTCTCACCGCTCGGTGACGAATGAGAATAACGAGCCGGACGTCCGGCTGATCTTTCGAAGACAGGGGAGAAAATAATGCTGATCCGTTTTCTTAGCCAGCCCTTCTGCGGGCCCGGGTCCCGGGACGAGTGGTCGCGATGAGCACGTTCGACGTTCGCGGCCGCTGTGACCAGTACACCGTCGAGTCGGTTCCGGTCAGCAAGGGCGGCGTGGGATCGATCCACCGGACCACCGATCCGCGCTGGGTATACAAGCAGTACTTCGAGTCGGCCAAGGCACCCAGCCTGCAGCATCTGGACCGACTGATCGGCATCGGCCGGGACGTCCTGATCCGCGACGGGCGCAAGCCGGGGGAGACGCCGGAGTCATCGGTCAACTGGCCGGTCGATGTCAGCGTAGACGCGAACGAAGCGGTGCAGGGAGTGATCCTGCCTGCCATACCGCCGTCGCTCTTCAACGAGTACGACAGCGTCCGCGGCCTGGAGTTCCTCGTCATGGCCCGCGCGAACCCGCCCTCGGCTAGGGGTCGCGTCGCGCTGTTGCTCCGGATGGCGGAAATACTCAACTTCATTGATTCACGCGGTCTCGTCCATGGCGATATCAACGGCAAGAACCTGGCCTGGGCTATTACGCCCGCGCCGATCATGTACTGATCGACTGCGACGGAATGGTCCGCCAGGATCCGCCGCCGGATCAGGGCGTTCAGGCCATGGGCTGGACCGATCCGCGGGTCATCGATCACCTCATCCCAGCGCACGACAAGTACAGCGACTGGTACTGCCTCGCCCTGGCCATGTACCGCGGCCTCCTGCTCACCTCCGGCAAGCTCGATTCGAAACGGCCCGACGGAAGCTGGCTGGCGCCCAGGGCGATTCCGGCCGACCTGGACCCAGGAATCGCCACGCTGCTGCGACGCGGGCTCTGCGACCCGCTGGATCCCGCCGCACGGCCGCGGCCCGCAGAGTGGGTGAAGGGTCTCATCAACGTGTTTCTCGACCACGGCCGGTTCGACGAGGCGGCCACCCAGAAGCTGGATCAGCTGAGCGTGGTCGCCCTGGCCAAGCCGACATTCACCCCGCTACCGTTAACCGACTGGTCGCAGTTCCTGCCAGCGACGAGCGCATCACAGCCGGGTCCCGCAGCCGGTTAGCCCGGTGCGGCCAGCCGTCCCGCTGCACCGGCACCGCCGGCCCCCGCACCGCCTGCCTGCCCGCCCCCGCCGGCCTACCGACCCGTTCCGCAGGTCGGCGGCGTGGCCGCCCGGGCCATTGAGGGCGGGGCCTGGTGGCATCTGCGCGGCCTGCTGTGCTGCCTGTTCTTGCCTGCCATCGCCCTCCCTTATATCGGGGTCGCCCTGTATCAGCTACGGGACCTGTCTGACCGCTTCCCGGTGGCGACCGTCCGGCGCAACACGCTGTACGCCTACGCGGCGATCACCCTCATCTCTCTCATCGCCACCATCGCAAGCTCGCACTGAAGGAGCTCATTATGAATTCCACCGAGGAACTGTACACAATCTTCCCCGTGTTCATGCTGGTGGACGTCAGCGCGTCCATGTCCGGCGGCCCGATCGAGGCGGTGAATGCCGCCCTGCCGGACCTTAAGCGCGAGATGCTCTCGAACCCCACGGTCGGAGAGATCGCCCGGGTCTGCGTGATCACCTTCTCCGACGAGGGCCGGGTGGTCGTGCCACTGTGCGACCTGGCCTACGCCGACCTGCCCGAGATCATGGTCGAGGGCGGCACCAACTTCGCCGCCGGGTTCC
>CAWCSH010000006.1:0-179307 GCA_963798155.1 Terriglobia bacterium | reverse complement strand
GGCACCGTCTATAACCCTCTTTCGCCTCTCCACTGGCGTGTTCCAGGCGGCGCTCAATCACTCGCCTGTCTCGTCGTCCAGCATCGCAATCTGCTGGTAGCGGGTGTGTAAATCACAACCTACAATCTTCATGTGCTCGGCTCCTTTCCTCCGAGCCTTGGTTCTTTGAGCGATCCAAGTCTACTCAGAGGCTTTGGAGCCGACACGGTTATCTAATCAGGCGGCAGTTACCAGCCGATTCGCTTGTTTCCTGGTACCAGGTCGAAATGCTGATCGCGACTTAGCAGGGGCAAAGCGTGCTGCCGGCAAAGGGCCGCAATCCAGATGTCATTGGTGGGAATCGGGGTGCCCTTGCGCCTCAATTCGAGGGTGATCTCTGCGTAATCATGCGTGGTCAACTCGTTGATGTTCAGCACCAGGCAGTCGTTTAGCAGCCCCTTCAACCAGTTGGCATAGCTGGCCCGGTTGCGTGACTGTGCGATGCCATAGCGATATTCACCCAGCACGATCACGGGAATCGCCAACTGATCGGCGCGAGCCAGAGAGCGACGACAGCCCGATCGTCGTCCGCCGCAGCCGAGAGAGCATTGGTATCCAGAATCATTCCAGAAGATCATCTTCAACAGATCATTTTCAGAACGTCTGTTTCCGAACAGCATTTCCAGAAAAATCACTTCCAGAGTTCCCGGTCCACCTGCTCGAAGGCCTTCTCCACCCGCCTTTCGACTTGTTTTCTTTCTTTGTGGAGAGTGTTTGAGTTCCCGGAAATGTTTCATCCATGGCCTTTCCAGAGACGTTGTCTGCAATTTCTCCTGGACAGCCTCGGTGACCAGTTGGCGCAGGGGTATTCCGCGTTCAGCGGCGACCGACTTCGCCCGACGGAACAGGAAATCGGGGATTTCGAGGGTCGTTTTCATTGACCCATATTACCATATTTACGGGTGTCTTCCTCGCGGAGCTCGTTGGCGGGAGCTGCACCAAAATCGATATTCGGAAGTCAAAATCGGAAGTCAAAATCCCCACCCTGTCGCAAAATGCGCGACAAGGGTGGGGCACCCGCATCCGGGGGGCTATCCCACTTTGCTTTTGATTTTGTCGCGCCAGGCCATGACTTCGAGTTCGGCTTTGACGGCGTCGGCGACGGGAATTACGGGACGGGCTTCCATGGAGAAGGCCGGCAGCATGGAACAAAACTTGTGGATGGCCAAGGGGTCGTCACAGTCCACCAGCATGTGGCCTCCCCAATCGCCAACCCGTATCACGAAGAACTCAATCTTGAAATTGGCAGGGGCCTTCCACTGCCCGAACACATCGAGGATTCGGGTCTGAGCATTTTCGTACTCGGCAGCCGAACCTTGCGGGCGTTCGTTCCAGCTGATCACATATTTCATTCTCGTCTCCTGTAGCGCAATATCGGATTCGGTCAAAAAGCCGCTTGAGTCTACTCTGGGGAGGGTTGGCGGGCAAGGAAGTGGGGATGACGGACACGAGGCTGTTCACACAAAAAAGGCCGTGAGGCGTTGCAGTAACCAGTGGAGGGCGGTTTGGGGGATAGTCTTGCCGGTGTCGCGGGAGATCTCATCGAGGGAGGCTCCGAAGAATTCTCCACGGCCGCCGAAGGTGCCAGCGCCGAGGCTGAGTACGGGAACTTTGAGTCCGGATTGGCCGAGCTGACGGATTCCATAGGGTACAGATGCGGAGAGCCGGGCGGGCGATGCAGGCGGGAACATATTGTTGCAGCAGAGTGATATCCCCGGCTATGCCGGTTGCGTCATAATTGTAGAGTTTAAGGAGGAGCCATGAAGCGCAGAGAGTTTCTGGTGCATGCGGGAATGGGAGTGGGCGCGGCATTTGCGGGATCGCGAGCACTTACCGCAACCGGATTTGCGCTGCCGCAAAAGTTCGCCGCCTCTGACACGGTTACGATCGGCAGAACGGGGATCAAGACGAGCAGGTTGGCGATGGGGACAGGCACGGTCGGAGTGGGACATCATTCGCATCAGACAGCGCTGGGAATCAAGGGACTTTCGGAGTTGCTGCTGAATGGGTACGACCATGGATTGCGGTTCTTTGATTCGGCGGATTCGTATGGGAGCCATCCGCATGTGGCGGAGGCGTTGAAGCATGTGCCGCGGGCGAATGTGACGGTGCTGACCAAGACCTGGGCGCGGGATGCCGCTTCGGCGCGGGCTGATCTTGACCGGTTCCGGCGGGAGCTGGGCACGGACTATATCGACATCTGCCTGATGCATTGCCTGACGGAAGGCGATTGGACGGAGCGCTATCGCGGGGTGATGGATGTGCTCTCGGAGGCGAAGGAGAAGGGAGTCATCCGGGCGCATGGCTGCTCGTGCCACAGCATTGAGGCGCTGCGCGCGGCGGCGAAATCTCCGTGGGTGGAGGTGGATCTGGCGCGGGTGAATCCGATTGGATCGCATATGGATGATGATCCGGCGACGGTGGTTGGGGTGTTGAAAGAAATGAAAGCTGCGGGCAAGGGAGTGGTCGGGATGAAAATTCTCGGTCAGGGAGATATGGGGAGGCGGCAGGACGCGGCGTTGAAGTATGCATTGTCGCTCGGGGTGCTGGATGCGTTTACGATCGGGGCGGAGAGCCGGGCCGAGCAGCAAGATTTGATTCGGAGGATTGGAGCGGCTTAGGGCCAGGGGGGCTGAAGCCCTCGAATTTTGTTGTGCTAAACGGGGCCCTGAAGGGCCCCTCTTCCACGGTGGTGAATCACGATGGTGGATGGGTTCTCGGATTCGTAGCCAATTTGTCTGCTTCGATCCTTGATACCAGCTATACGAGAGAATTCTAGTGTTCCACTACCGGCAGGACCACCTGCGAGGGATGCTCATGATCGGTGTAGATGGAAATCCTGGTTGCGCGGATTTTGGCTGAGACCGTTTCCAGTTCTCCGGTTTGGAGGTTGCGGGAGAAATTCGGGTAGAACGAACCGGAAATCTGCACCCGGATGCGGTGGCCCCTCTGGAACACGTTCCCGGTGATCAGGTGATCGAGATTAAGTTCGTAGATTTTGCCCGGAACCAGCAGTTGCTGGCCCTTGCTGAGGTCACGATAGCTGGCGCGCTGAACGTCGAGCCCGGGATTCATCAGATTAAAGGCGGTGCCGTTCGGCGCGACATCGAGCAGGCGCACCCAGAGATCGGCATCGCGGCAGTCAGAACAGGAAAAATAAATGTGCGCCTGAATTGGGCCGATCACTTCGGTTTCGTTCTGCAAGGGAGCGGAGTCGAAGGTTAGAACGTCGTCACGGTCGGCGAGCTTACGGTAGTCGTGGGCTCCTGAAGAATCGTATTCATTGGTTACGGGATGCGCCGGGTCGGAGACGAACGAAGTCGAGCCTGAGGAGTGCGGGTCCGCATCAGTCGAGAGTTGACCACGGTTGCCGAGCTGCGGACTTAAGAGAAAATATGGAGTCGCTTTTGCCGGTGGCGGCCAGGTGTCAGATTCGCGCCATTCGTCCGGTCCCATGACGAAGTAGCGGACGGGCTTGCGTTTCTCAATCCCGTTATCAAGTCCGCGAAGGTAGTGGTCCATCCAGTCGAGGACGACTTTGTCGTAGTCGATGATGGCGGCGGCACCGAACTGGCGCTCGCCGGCTTTGGCCCGGGCGGTGGAATCCACTCCGTGGACCCACGGTCCCAGCAGAAGTTGGGTCTGCGGATCGCCCTGCCCCGCGCGGGCTTTCAGCAGTCCGGCAAAATTTGTGGTGGCGCCTTCGGGGCCGTAGTTATCGTCGTACCAGGCAGATAGGTTAAGCACGGCGGCATGCACGCGCCCATATTTGTTGCGCAGTTCGCACCAATCCCACCACGGGTCATCCGCGGGATGGCTGAGCCAGTCGTAATAAAAAGGAGCAATGCCGCGCAGTTCTTCCAGTTGGTTCAGCGGCAATTCAGCCTGCATTCGAGGTCCGGTGGTGTCCCAGGCGGCAATGGCTTCTTTGTAGGTCTTGGGCCCAGGTAAATTTTTCTTTACGCGGATGTCGGGAGCGATGTTGTCCCAGATCCATTCGATCCACGACATGTCCCAGGTGCCGCCGGCAAAAAAGAAATTCTGCGGAGTGGAGAAGGTCATGGCCGGAACCATCGCCTTCAGGTGCGGCGGATTTTCGACGGCAGCCAGCCATTGCACGGCCCCAGGATACGACAGTCCGAAGGTGCCGACCGATCCGTTCGACCAGGGCTGGCGGGCCGCCCACTCGATGGTGTCGTAACCATCGCGGGCCTCATTTTCATAGGGGCGAAACTCTCCGGCGGAGGCATACCGGCCCCGAACGTCCTGTACCACCACGGCGTAGCCGCGCTCCACCGCATGCTGGAAGGTGGTGTAATCCTTGAGGGCGAATTCCTTGCCGTATGGCGTGCGATAGACCAGGGTGGGGAACTTGCCTTTCGCCTTGGGAAGCAGAACGTCAGCCCGCAGGATGACGTGGTCGCGCATGGGGACGGCGACATCTTTTGAGATCCGGTAGTCTGGAGCGGCCGACTTGGGGTTCTGGCCTGTGGCAATTCCTGCGAAAAAGAGAAGCAGCAAGAGAACAAACGGCAGAGTCCGTTTCATGGGCAGCAAAAGCCTAGCACTGATTGCGGCGCAGGTGAAATGCTTCCCGCAAAATCTCAGAGACGGCGGAACAAGAGGGAGCGCACGCTGTCGTAAAATAATGCGAATGGCTTTCCCGATCAAAACCTGCGTTATCTGTCACGAAGAGTTCGAACTCAAGCCCGGCAAGCCAGGTTTTGCCAACCGCTGCCCGGAGTGTACCGAGAGCGAGTCTGATTCCGCCGCTTCCGGCCATGCGAGCAAGGATGCCGACGAGCTCAAGAATTCGCGTGAGGTCAACGAAGCACGGCGGGAAGCGATGCGCAATCTTCTGTACCGGAAGGATAGTTAGGCGGCTGCTCCGGCCAGTATCCGAAAGAAATTTCCGGGTTGTGGGAATTGGTCGGGGCGATTGGATTTGAACCAACGACCCCCTGCGCCCAAGGCAGGTGCGCTACCAGGCTGCGCTACGCCCCGACTCTCCTGCTGCATTGATTCTAAACTAACGCCGGGCCGCTACCGCCGTCTGACGCACCCAGTGCGCGGACTTGGCTAAGCAAGCCGTTTTTACCTCGGTGGCCGGCCTGGGGGAGCCAAAATCGGGATGCATTTCCCCAAGAACAGCTCAGAAAGCCATTCCGGCAAACGCCTGCGTCCTCGTTCGACGTAGGCGTCGAATCGGCCGGAAGCCGTGCTGGACGGGAGGATTCAGGGAGTTTTTCACAAGCAGGGCTGTTGCTTCTTTCTCCGGAGTAGGTTATATCTCATCACCCGCTCCTGTGGAGGAAATATGAAGAGGCTGCTGTCCCTCGCCATCGTTCTTTGCTTAACTTCCGGCGCATTTGCCCAACTTACCCGCCAGCAAAAGTTCTCGGACTTCCTGTCGCTGGCCGCCCTCTATGACAAGAATTATGGTCCGTACGAATGGAAGGTGAAGGCGTTTGATTTCGATCTGCTGAAGCTGCAACCGTGGCTCGACCGGGTGGGCGACACCCACAACGATCTTCAGTTTTACGACGTGTGCGTGCGCTACGTCGCCAGCCTGCACGATTCCCACGACGAATTTACCCTTCCATCTTTCTACGAGGCCTATCTTCCGATCACGGCCGATATCTATGACGGACGGGTGCTGATCGATTTTGTGGACCGATCCGTGCTCGATCCCCAGACCTATCCATTCGATGTCGGAGATGAACTGTTATTGGTGGATGGCAGGAGCGTGGGAGATTGGATTGCGAAACTGGGCGCCTATGCCGTGAACGGGCAAGGCAATCCGGTCAGCCGCAACCGCCTGGCGGTGGCGACCATTCTCGACCGATACCAGGGCTGGTACACCTATGCGAGCGCGGTGCAGCCCGGCGACACTGCGACGCTTGTGGTGAGACGGGCGGGCGGCGGAGTGGGAACCTACACCGTGCCGTGGTTCACCATCGGGCTGCCACTGCACTACGCAGGAGTGGTGCCGAATCCGCAAGTCGCGGCGATGGGAAAGAAGTCGGCATTTGAACAAAGTGCAGTAAAGCGTCCGATGCGGCAGATGGCCAAAGCGACGGTCAACCGCTGGGGACTGTGGACTGGCCCGCGGCCAGTCCGCAAAGAAAAGTCGGAGCCCAAGGCTCTGCAAGCTTTACACAAGCACCAGAAAGCGGCGGCGCTAGAGGCTAAGCATGTGACCGCCGGGGGACTCTCTCCCTTCGATTCGTTCTTCCCGATATTTGCACCGCCGCCGGGATTTCAACTGCGGCTGGGCGCCGGCGCAACGGATGAGTTCCTGAGCGGGACTTTTCCGGTGGGGAACAAGACTGTCGGGTTTATACGTATTCCAAGCTTTGAACCCTTCGACGAAGGCAATGCACTCCAGCAATTCCAGAGTGAGATCACCTACTTTCAGCACAACACGGCCGGATTGGTGATCGACCTGATGGCCAATGGCGGCGGCAGCATCTGCTACTCGAATTACCTGGTGCAGTCTCTGTCGCCCCAGCCATTCCGGGCGCCAACGGCCCGTTTGCGGGCCACACAGCAGTGGCTGCTTGATTTCGAGGACCTGCTGCTGTTCGAGCAACTGGGTGGCGGCACGGCCAGCGACACCGCGTTGGTACAGAAGTGGGTGGATGAGATTCAACAGGCACTGGCGGAAAAGCGCGGTCTCACTCCTCCCATTCCATTCGTCTCTCCGCTGGGGTGCAACGGGTTCGGAGGGCTGGTGTATCCGCCGGCGAAGAACGCGCAGGGGGTGAACATCGCGTTCACCAAACCGATTCTTCTTCTGACCGACAACTTTACCCTTTCAGCGGCGGAGTACTTCGCGGCAACGCTGCAGGACATAAACCGGGTGTCGGTGTATGGAGTACGCACCGACGGCGGCGGCGGCAACGTAGTGGAATACGACTATAGTGTCGCGCCGTACTCGGAAGGCAGCGCCCGGATGACGCAGTCGATCATCATGCGCAATCACGCGATTTCCACCCCTGGACTTCCGCCTGCGCCTTACATCGAAAATATCGGCATCCAGCCGAATTTTGTCGCCGACTTCCAGACACGGACGAATCTGCTCACCGGTGGACAGCCGTTCGTGTATGGATTCTCATCGGTGATGGCGAAGCTGGTTAAGGCAAAGCAGCAGTAGCCTGTACCTGCAGACTTGGGGGGAGCGGTGGTAAGCCGCTCCCCTTATTTTTTGTCCCGATCATTTCATTGGTTAGCCTTGATGCGGCTCTTGTACGGAGCATTTTCCGGGAGCGGGTATGCTGCCGCCTGCAGAACGGCAGCAAGCAGCCGAGTCTCAGGGCGGGTATAATTTCTATTTGATGACGCAGTCGGCCCGTTACGCCCTGGTGGCGTACATCAGAGACCCGGTTGGGGAATTTGTCGAGCGCCTCCGGCGGGAGCTTCATCCCGCTCTCCCTCATCTAGCGGCTCACCTCACGGTGCTGCCTCCGCGCAGCTTACGGGGCAGCGAGCGCTCCGCCATGGAGGCGCTGGAGGAAGTGTGCAGCCGGGTGGAACCCTTCCAGGTCTCGCTGGGCGAGGTGGAGACTTTCATTCCTGTGACTCCGACAGTCTTTCTCCGGGTGTGCCATGCGGCGCAGCGGATGCGAGAGCTGCACGACCTGCTGAACGCGCACGGACTGGCGGTGCAGGAAGAGTGGCCTTACATGCCGCACATGACCATCGCCAAGCTGAGCACCGAGGAGGAGGCCCATCAGGCGTATCTCGTGGCCCGCAAACGCTGGGCGGAGTTTGAGGGCAGCCACTACGTGGAAGTACGCGAGCTCACGTTTGTGAGGGAGCAGGAAGCGAACCGCTGGGTCGATCTGGGCGGGCTTCCACTCGGCCGGCGGCTGGTTTCTCCACAACGGTAGTTAGCTTTTCCTGCAGGCGCCGCGGGCTTCTTCCTCCCTTCTTCTATTATTGTTATCTTCCTGATTTCGTCTTCCGTTGAGCGTTCAGTTCTTAGTGGTACTTCATCCTTTTTCGGGACGATCTCATGGTTTTACCCCTGGAACTCCCATTCCCTCCCTCATTTGCCGGTTATTGCCCGGGCGGTAGGAGGGTAAAACCGGATTGCGGCCTCTGCTTTCGGAGGTACATGTCTGGCCGTGCATTGCCAAGCGTTCTCAGGAGTCGTACACCAGAGAGTGGACTAGAGCGCCACCACGTGGATGCCGCTTCCCCCGCAGCCCTTCACGAGAGACCCAGACGAAGCAGCTAGAGACCGCCCATGCAAATTGGAGTTTACGGATCAGGATATCTCGGCACCGTCATCTCCGCCTGCCTCGCCGATTTTGGGACTCCGGTCACCTGTTGCCATCCTGACAGCTCGCGGATGGTGGAGATGGCGCAGGGCAATGTCCCTTTCTACGAAAAGAACCTGACGGAAGTGATCCGGCGCAATGTGCGCTGCGGGCGGCTGGTGTATTCGACCGATCTGGAATCGTTCGCGCAGAAATCACGTTTCATTTTTCTGGCGGAAGATACGCCGCAGAACCTCGCCGAATTCGCATTACGGATTGCGCGCATGGCGCCGCAGCCCCCGATTTTCTCGGTCGCTACACCGGTCTCGGTGGGAACCGCGACCGCCATTGAAAAGCACCTGCAAGAAGCCAAAGTGGGGGCGACGGTGGTGTCGCAACCCATGTTCTTCACCCCAGGCTGTGCAGTGGAAGATTTCAACTGGCCGGACCGCATCCTGCTGGGTACGGGATCGAACGAGGCGGTGCTGATCATCAAGCAGATATTCCATCCCCTGGTAATGCGCGGTATTCCGGTGATTGTGACCAATCATGAGACTGCGGAACTGGTGCGGGAGGCGGCCACTGCTTTCGTTGCCACCAAAATTTCTTTCATCAACGAACTCTCCACACTGTGTGAAAAGGTGAACGCGGATGCGGTGAACCTGTCGCTGGCCCTGGGGCTGGACAAGAAGATCGCTCCCCGCTGCCTGCAGCCCGGAGCCGGCATGGGCGGGCTGTTTGTAGAAGCGGAGATGGAATCTCTGGCTGACCTGGCGAATCGCAATGGCGTGCCGCTGAAGATTTTGAGTGCCGCGCGCGAAGTAAACCTGAGCTTTGCCGAGCACGTGGTGGATAAGATCTCAGGAATGATGAAATCGATTCAGGACAAGAATGTAGGCATTCTCGGGCTGGCCTTCAAGCCCAACACCAATTCGGTGGCGGGTTCGGGCTCGTTACGCCTGGCACAAACCCTGATCGCCCGCGGAGCGCGAGTGCGGGCTTATGATCCGGTGGCGATTCCGGACGCCCGACTGGAATTGAATGGAGCGGTTTTCTACTGCGATTCGGCTTACGGCGCCGCCGAAGGAGTGGACGCACTGGTAGTCGGAACCGGCTGGCCGGAATTCCGCGGATTGGATTTCGACCGGATCAAACATCTCGCCAAACGTGCGCTGATCGTGGACACCAAGAACCTGCTGGACTCAACCCGCCTGCGCGCCATGGGATTTGAATACGTGGGTATGGGCCGCGGATAGCTTCTGACAGTCCTCTCCGGCGGTTGCTATAATCGAACAGGAACGGTGGGAGTAGCTCAATCGGCAGAGCACCGGACTGTGGCTCCGGACGTTGCGGGTTCAATTCCCGTCTCCCACCCCAATTTATTTTCTTTCGTCCCCCCTTTTTTAAGCCTGCCGCTCCCCTTCTGACCGCGAGCGATCGCTGTTCCCGCATCGACATACTTTCGAGATGACCATCGTAACTTGGCCGTGAGTTACGGGCCTTGGGAAGATGGATTCTCAGCCTCCTGAACTCCTGGCCTTTCATGCGTAATGACGAACTCCTGAACCTGTTTTCTCCGCTGTCCCCGATCGCGGGGTTGCTGCGCAATGAACTGGTGCTGGAGTGGTTTTTCTGGATGCTGGCGCTGGTAATTGCGGTGCTGCTGCTGATTTTCCGCCCGGCAGGGCTGGAGAAGATCGAGCGGCACTGGAAGGCAGTGAGCCGGCGCCGAGGTTTGGCGGTCGGCATCACAATTTTCTGCTCACTGGCGTTGCGGCTGCTGTTATTGCCGGTCCTGCCTATACCGGCGCCCGCCATCCACGACGAATACAGCTATCTCTTGCAGGCGAAAACGTTTGCCGCCGGACGACTCACCAATCCAACGCCCGCGATGTGGGAACACTTCGAAACCTTTCACGTCAACATGGTGCCCACCTACCAGTCGATGTATCCCCCGGCGCAGGGACTAATGCTGGCTGGGGCGGAGGTGCTGCACCTGCATCCCTGGTGGGCGGTATGGCTGAGCGTGGGCCTGATGTGCGGAGGGGTGTGCTGGATGCTGCAGGGATGGATGCCTCCGCAGTGGGCATTCCTGGGCGGAATGTTTTGCGTGATCCGCTTTTCGACGTTCAGCTATTGGGTGAACTCGTATTTTGGGGGAGCTCTGGCGGCGATTGGCGGAGCTCTGCTGCTAGGAGCGTTACCGAGAATTAAGCGCAAGCCGGGGCTCGGCTATCCGCTGCTGTTCGCGTTTGCACTGGCACTTCTGGCGAACAACCGTCCGTTTGAGGGACTGGTTCTCAGTATTCCGACCATGATCGCTCTGCTGTTGTGGATGCTCGGGTCGGGGCGGAAGCAACCGCTTCGGATTTCGAGATTCGTTCCTGCGGCGGCATTGCTGCTCGCGGCGGGCGCGGGAATGGCTTACTACAACTGGCGTGGTACGGGCGATCCGATGGTTATGCCGTACCAGGCGAACGAGCAGCAGTATCACATCACCAAGCCGTTCATCTGGCAGACGCGAAAACCCATTCCGAACTATCACCACCAGGTGATGCGCACCATGTATGTGGGGCACGAGCTGCCGGATTACCTCAACCGCCGCTATCCGGAGCTGTTCTGGAAGAGCGTGAAGCTGAAGATCGAGTTCTATTACGACTTCTATCTGTGGCCGCTGATGGAACTGGCGTTGTTCGCCTGCCTGGCGATGTTGAAGAGCCAAAGGGTCCGGCTGCTGGCGATCAGTCTGCTGGGACTGTTCGCGGGCCTGCTGATCGAGCAGTGGCCGCTGAATCCGCACTATTCGGCGCCGGGGCTCTGCCTGGTGGTGGCCATCATGCTGTATGGGCTCCGGCTGCTCCACACCTGGAAACCGCGCGATCTGCCGGTGGGGCCGATGCTGGCGAAGTCGGTCGTGCTTTGCTTTGCGCTGTGGGTGATGGTTCCGGCAGCGGTGAAAGCTTTCAATCCATACATGCTGGGCGTGTACGAAGAGATGCCGTCGAATGTTGACCGGGTGCGTCTGCAAGATCAACTAGAGAGCAAGCCCGGGCAGCACATTCTGCTGGTGCATAACCGCCTGTCGGCAAGCGGACTGTTCGATTGGGTTTACAACGAGCCTGACCTGAACACGGCAAAGATCATCTGGGCGCGGGACATGGGAGAAGAGGCGAATGAGCAACTGATTCGCGCCTATCCCAACCGCCAGGTGTGGATTGTGGATCAGGACGATGGGCTCAGACGATTGACGCCCTATCAAAGCCATGTGGAAGAAACCGACCCGGTAAGGATTCTGAATGTCGCAGCCAATCAACCTGTCGCAGACCGTCGTTAAGAGAAAGAAGACCGCAGTGATCATCGGCGGAGGCCCCGCCGGACTTACGGCTGCCTACGAGTTGCTGACGCGCAGCGACGTGGTTCCCATCGTGCTGGAAAAGAGCCGGTACATGGGCGGGATTTCCCGCACAGTGAATTACAAGGGGAACCGGATCGATATCGGAGGGCATCGCTTCTTTTCGAAAAGCGACCGGGTGATGGAGTGGTGGCTGTCGCATTTGCCGATGGAATCGCGGGAGTCGGCGCGGCAGACCATCGCCTATCACCACCAGCAGCGGGAGAGTCGGCGCCGCTGGAAATGCGGGGTTGAGCTCCGCCGATCCCGACCGGGTGATGCTGGTCCGCAAACGGAAGTCGCGCATCTACTATTTGCGCAAGTTCTTCGAATATCCCATTCAATTGAGCCGCCGGACGCTGAGCAATCTGGGAGCGATCCGCAGCCTTCGCATTGTGGTCAGCTATCTGTTCAGCGCTTTGTTCCCGCTGGCCGAGGTGAAGACGCTGGAGCAGTTTTTCGTCAACCGCTTCGGGCGCGAGCTGTATCTCACTTTTTTCAAGTCCTACACGGAAAAGGTGTGGGGCGTGCCCTGTGACCAGATCAGCGCGGAATGGGGCGAGCAGCGCATTAAGGGGCTTTCGATCGGAAAGGCCGTGGCCCACTTCGTGAAGCAGCTTTTTCCCAAACGCGGGGATGTCGCGCAGACGGGCGTTGCCCAGAAGAACACGGAAACATCGCTGATCGAGCAGTTCCTGTATCCGAAACACGGGCCGGGGCAGATGTGGGAGACGGTAGCGGAGAAGATCGTGCAGGCCGGGGGGACGATTGTCACCGGATTCGACGTCCGGCATGTGCATTGTGAAGGCGGCCAGATCGCCAGCATCGGACGGAGTGGACGAAAGCGGCGAGTGGCATGAATTGATGGGTGATTATTTCTTCTCCACCATGCCGGTGAAAGAGCTGATCCATGCCATGGACGCGGAGATTCCCGAGAACGTAAAAGAAGTGAGCGAGGGCCTGCAGTACCGCGACTTCATCACCGTGGGCATGCTGCTGAAGAAGCTGAAGATCGAGAGCGAGGACCGCAGCCGCAAGCTGATCGAAGACAACTGGATTTACATCCAGGAGCCGGACGTACTGGCCGGACGGCTGCAGATTTTCAATAACTGGAGTCCGGAGATGGTGGCCGACCAGGAGAATGTGTGGATCGGAGTGGAATACTTCTGCTACGAATCGGACGAACTGTGGAAGAAGGCGGACGGCGAGATGGCAGACTTCGCCCGGGCGGAACTGGAGAAGATCGGCATGATTGACGGCGGCGACCTGCTGGACTGGACGGTGCTGCGAATGCCGAAGACTTATCCCGCATATTTCGGGACTTACTCGCGGTTTGCTGAACTGCGGGCCTATCTCGACACATTCGAAAATCTCTACCTGATCGGCCGCAACGGTATGCACAAGTACAACAACCAGGACCACTCCATGCTGACCGCGATGGTGGCGGTGGACCAGATCATTGCGGGAGTCTCGCGCAAAGAAGAAATCTGGGAGATCAATACGGAAATGGAATACCACGAGACGAAAGCTCCCAGCACGGCGGTGGTCTCGGCGCCGGGCGAAACCGATAAAGCCCATGCGGCCGCAGCCTCATCCTCAAGCTAGGCGGGCGGATCAGCACTTGTTGCCGGCGGGTATGCCAGGCGCAGCAGGGTGCGCTCCGCGAAGGGGACATACAGTAACGCCGCTGCGGCAGCAAAGGCGGCTCCGAAGCCAATCTTCTCGGTCAGAAGAAACGGCGCAATCGCCCACAGTTCATCGAGCAGCAGCATAACCAGAAAAATGCGCTGGAACTTCTCTGCCAGTTTGCGGTAGTCGAGGGCAGCGGCCGAGATCAAGTAGCAGCGAATGGGGATTCCAACCCCAGCCGTCACCAGAACGGCGGTGAACAGCGCGACAGCGATCCATCCCGGAAGATAGTTTTGGGCGATCTGATCGACCGCGCGGAGATGGAACAGCGCCGCCAGATAAAACACCAGATACATCAACTGAACCAGCGCAAATAGAGACCGCACCAGACCGCGATGGGGCAGCGGCACTTGAAGGGTGGGGTGCAGCGCTCGAATTCCGCGAGGACCGTCTGAAGCTGGTGCGTTCCGGGCAAGCGGTTGAGCCGCAGCTTCGGCCTTCTCGACAGGAGCAAGAAAGCGGTAGCCACGGCGGGCGACGGTTTCAAGAAATCGCGGGTTGGTGGCTGAGTCGCCGAGCGCATCGCGAATCTTATTGATGGCGGTGTTGAGGCTGTGGTCGAAATCCACGAAGGTATCGGCGGGCCACAGTTGCTGGCGCAGTTCTTCGCGAGTCACAATCTGGCCCGAGCGCTCCACCAGCAGGCTGAGTATCTGAAAGGGCTGGCCCTGCAGGCGGACGCGGCGTCCGCTCTTTCGCAACTCTCCCCCGGCCGGGTCGAGTTCGAAGACACCGAAGCGCGCGAGCGAGGCGCCGGGGCTGGCCTGCGGCGTAGGCATAGGCGGAAACAGAGACAGACGTGGCGTAGTTTAGCATCTGGCGGAGCTACAATTGCCGGGTGAATGCTCCTATGGCATCGCCGCCGCGGCATCAAGCAAGCGAAGGTGGGCAAACAGAACTCGCGCGAATCGAAAAAGAAAAGAAGCGGCACGTCCGCAGGATGGAAGCCCTTGGCTTGCTGGTGATTGCTTTGGCGGTGTTGCTGCTCACGATTGTCCGCTACTGGAACGCCATCCCGTGGATGGCCCGCTGAACGTGGCATCCGAACCATTGCTGGTGGTCATTCTGGGGCCTACGGGCAGCGGCAAGACCGCACTCTCCCTGGCTCTGGCCGAACAATTTCATGGCGAGATCGTGAACTGCGATTCGGTCGCCATGTACCGTGAGTTTGAGATTGGTACCGCGAAACCCAACGCCGCCGAGCGAGCGCGGGCTCCGCATCACCTGTTGGATTTCGTCGAGCCCACCGGCTATGTCACTGCGGGAGAATATGCGCGGCAAGCGCGCGAGCATGCTGCACGACATAAGCCGGCCGCGGCCGCTTGCCGATTGTGGTTGGAGGCACCGGCTTGTACTTGAGAGCGCTGCTGGAAGGCCTGTTTCCCGGGCCGCAACGCTCGGAAGAGTTACGGCAGCGGCTGCGCGAACTCGCCCAGCGGCGCGGCTCCGGCTATCTCCATCGCATTCTGCGGCGGCTCGATCCGCAGGCGGCTAAAACCATCCATGCCAATGACTTACCAAAAATGATTCGCGCGGTCGAGGTGTGCCTGGGCTCAGGGCGGAAGATGACAGAAATGTGGCAGCAGGGGCGGGGCGGCCTGGAAGGATTTCGGATATTGCGGCTGGGGCTGAACCCGGATCGGCGAGCTGCTGTATGCGCGCATCAACGCCCGAGCCCGCGCCATGTTCGACGCCGGGCTGGTGGAAGAGACGCGGCGCCTGTGGGAGCGGTACGGGGAGGCGGCGCGTCCGCTTACTTCGCTGGGATACCGGCAGGCCATGCAGCTGCTGCGAGCAGAACTTACCGCTGAGGCGGCATTGCAGGCGGCGCAACAGGCCCACCGCAACTACGCGAAGCGGCAGATGACCTGGTTCCGGCGCGAGCCGGAGGTGGTCTGGTACGAGGGCTTTGGGGACGCTCCTCAAATGGCCCGCGCGGCGTCGGAAGAAGTTACCAGGGAATTGAGCCGGGGCCCGGATGTCTGAGGGTTGCGCGGCTTGCGGGTTGAAGCGGGGTTTGACACTGTTTGGAAGCGCCTCTTAGAATCGAAGTTGTCGGGTGTGGCGAGCGGCATCCTGCCTGCGGTCAGCGACACCCGGGGAAATCTGACCGGGCGAAGGCAGCCCGTCCCACACAAATATTTTCCAAACAGTTGTCAGCCATTGGCGGCGTAGCTCAGGTGGCTAGAGCGAGGGTCTCATAATCCCTAGGTCGTTGGTTCGAGTCCAACCGCCGCCACCACCCCTATCAAGCGGAATTCGAAGCAGTTAATTCAGCAGGGTGGGCTTGGGCATCTCTACTTCGCGCACAGAGTCTGAGAACTGAGCTTTTGCCTTGATGACCGCATCCGTGAAATCGCCCACCATCGCGGCGACTGATTTCTCTCTACGAGCCTTCACGTAAATACCCATCGTCGTTTTCAAGTTCGCGTGCCGAAGGATGTCCTGAATGGTCTTGTCCGGAACACCGAGTTCGTAGAGCGTAGTTGCAATCCCTCGCCGAAAAGCGTGCCAGCCGTGCCAAAGCATTCGCATGACCTCCGAGGTAGCGCGCAATTAACCGCCTGGAATGAGCAGAATACTTGGTGAGCTTGTTCAGATATTTATCGGATGCACAAAGCGCCGGCCATCTACTCGCAACGGGTGCCCTTCTTGGAGCAGAAGCTCTCGCGCAGAAAAGATGTAAACAGCCCTCTGACCCGATTGGCGCCAGGAAGCTTGCTTACATCCTCGGCTTGCCGTCCGATCCGATATATGGCTAGCGAGAGGTCGGCTGCGGACGAGAAGTCAAAAGTACCGTCGGGCGCGACCGCCAGTCCATTGGTGTCGGGCGCGCTCCCCGCAAGCACCAGTTTCAGATCCCCAGATTCCGCGCCATAAAACTTCACGGAGCCGTCTTGGTACCCGACGGCCACAACTTTTCCGTTTGGATTCATCGCTGCAGCGTTCGTTCCTTCTCCGACCTCAAGTTGACCGATGCTCGTCCAATCCACAGTTTTCCAAATCGAGACGCTCCCGCTTGCTTGCACTGCATACGCCCGGGCGCCGTCAGGAGAAAAAAATACGGCCACAACGGACTGCGGACCGCCGGCTTCGGCGCCACCCGGATCCGAATCGTCGACGGCCAACAAAATACGAGCTGGACGTGCGCCGGCAGCGTCGAGTATCCAAACCAGGCCGGCTTGAGACCCGGCCAGCAAGACCTTGCCATCGGGGCTATAGGCGAGAGCCGATGTTGTGTTGTCGCTGTTCTCGTGCGTTTGCTTCTCGGGATTCGGGAATGCGCGTGTCCGATCCAACGACTTGGTGTTATAGATTTTTACCAACTGGTTCTGCTGGCCCGTCGCGATGCTCGAACCGTCAGGGCTTACGGCAAGCACGGCAAGCTCAGGATCCGGTTGGAGGCGCTGCCTCAGAAGTTTTCCCGTTGTGATATCCCACACCGTGAGCAGCCCAAGCGACGAATCGTCTTCCGCATTGCAAATCGCCCGCCGATCGTTTTTGTTGCAGCGCAAAAGGTCAGCCATCGCGGCGGCCACTTCCTGCGTATGCGAAACGAACTGTAGACTGCGGGACATGGCGCCAAATAAATTTGACGGTTCCGTCAAGCTACCAAGATTAATGCCGTTCGCTGGTTGGTTGGTATTCCATATCCGGGTTTCGCCAGAGTCCCACAAATGTCCTTTGGCGTCTCGGTTTTCCTCTTTGGAACTCGCTGCAAGACGCCCGCCTGCCGCAAGTGCGACCGCTGACACTGAACCTCTCATCGTGACAGTGATTGGCTGCTGTTCTGCCGGAGCATTCCTCCATACCCGTGCCATGCCTCCCGCCGAAATGGCGAAATCGCCGCTTTCGCGGTCCCACGCAAGACTATTTACGGGCCGCAAGGCCGGCGCGCAGATCGTTGTGCTCACCTTTCCGCTTGAAATGGATAACAAAGTAACGGTGTCGCCGGCGATCGCCAGGAATGCGCCATCGGGGCTGAAATTGAGTTCGCCCTGCGTGCTGGAAGACATTTCCTTGCGGAACTGCCACGCCATTTTCCAGGTCGCGGTATCGATTACTTCAAATTCATTGCCAAGCTGGATGGCGAGCCGTTTCCCATCGGGACTGAACGCCACGTGGGAAGCGTCAGGATATTGGATCGGCTGTTTGAATTGGGCCACCTCTGCTCCGGAAGTTGTGTCCCAAACGGTCACGTAGCGGCGATTGCTCGAGTCGGCTGCGAGGAAGCGACCGTCGGGGCTGAGTGCGATTCCAATCACGTCGTCGAACGTCGCGTCTACCGCTCGCAAAACCGATCCGCTGCGAGCATCGATGATCTGGATTCTTTCGTTCTTCCGTTCACGGTCATCGTACGATGCGGCAATGTTGCCATCGGCGCTGATGGCTTGCATCTTGATACCCTTCGCTGCTAGCTCCGCCATGCTCTTCCGGTTACCCGAGACTTTCCACGCCTGTACCTCAAGTGTGGACAGATCGGCATTACCACGAGGCCGAGTCGGCACGGAACTCTTGGTCTCGATATCCCAGACTGCCGATGCGGAAAGAGGATTACCGAAATTTAGCGGCCACGCATAGTCGACTGGCAAGACCGCGACCAGCGTATCGTCCGGATTGAAAACGACTGTGCCTTCGGGAATGGGACCTTGGCCGATGAGATGTTGGGTCCGTGCGTCAATGCGAATCGACCGCAACAGTCGGCCCGATGCGACCTCCCACACAAAAATCTTGTCCTTGTTTGCCGTGGCAATGAGCCGGCTGTCGTGGCTAAATGCGGAATGCTCACAACCACCGGCGTCGGCACGCTGCACCACCAGTTCCGCGCCAGAGGTTTGTGGATAGGAGGCGATGCAGAAGCATGCCCACAGGATGACGAGTATGGTCGGCGTCAATGCTTTCATTCGACAACTCTGGCCCCACCGCCGACAATCATGGCAACGGTACAACACCGCCGGCTCCCAGGCGCCCTGCACAGTGCCCGGAAATCCTCGAACTTGAAGTGGTCGGTTGCCTATTAGGAGACAGAACTGGCGTAGCCTTTTCGCAGCTGACGAGTCCGAATCTCCCCCTGCAAAGCCGCACAAATCCTCAGCGGGCAGTTTTCGGCACAGACGGCCCTCCAAGCGAGTCCCTTTTGGGAATCCTGAATGCCCCCGAATATCGAACGGAGCTTACACTCGCTATCCTTACATTTTCAACAGCCAATTTCAGAGCCTTGTGTCGCTTGCCGATAGGGTCACAGGCTCACTGTCAGGGAGATTCTCGCTGACCAGTTGCGTCCTTTTTTCGCGCACAAAACCGCTCACGTTAGCTGCCGAACAACGCAGTTTACCCCAACTCACACGCTCTCACCCGAAAGCTAAGTTGTTGCTCCGCAAGGCAGGAGGGTGGCAGCTTGAATCTCATAATCCCTAGGTCGTTGGTTCGAGTCCAACCGCCGCCACCAACCCTAGCCACTTATGGTTCCGGAACTCCGAGCGAAGGAGCTGTCGTTTCTTGGCGCTTGAAGTTCACAGGACCTTTTGAAAGTCTCTGGTGAGGCCTTAATGGTCAGCCCGCTCCCGCGCCGCGCTTAGCTTTACTGCTACCGAACGCCGCTTGGGGGGGGGCTTTTTGCTTTTTGGTCTCAGTGGGCGCTTCTTTACTCGATTGGCAATTGAGTATCCGCGTCGGGATCGGCATTCAAGGGAGGCGTCATGCCGGAACAGCCGGTGCCATTGCCATTATCGGCGCAAACCAAGAAAGCTTCGTCGGCACCCCAAGGTTCGATGTACTGCACAGACCCGCAGTGTGAGTCCTGCAGAGAGCTACGCTGCGTGGAAGAAGCAGTAAGAAAGCTTAGCGGGAGGAATTTGCCCTCTTAGACCGCCTCTTTCTGATAGGCCCTGGTTGCGCTAAGAACCCGATATTTACTCCTATCGTCTTTTCCCATGACACCTAGCGGAGATCAGCTAGCTAAGTAGTAGTACTTAGTTAGAGTTACGATGGGGTGCAGACTGTGGTAATACCCTCGTGAGGGTATTGTGGAATCTGTGTCCGCAAACGACAATTGCAAGGTTAGGCACAGAGGACCACGTCGTAGACAGGAGGTGTCCGGTGCCGAAATCTATCCTGATTGTCGATGACAATGCAGCAATCCGAAAAAACTTGAGAGTCCTGCTGGAACAGGACAACGAAGAGTGGGCGATTTGCGGAGAAGCGGTGAATGGGCGGGATGCCCTGGAGAAAGCGCAGCAGCTTCATCCCGACCTCATGGTAGTGGATTTTGCCATGCCGGTAATGAATGGCTTTGAAGTGGCGAGCGCCATGCAAAAGGCTTCGTCCCACGTGCCCATGATCCTATTTACCGCGTACAAAGACAGGCTCATGGAGAGGCAGGCGATGGACCGCGGGTTCAGCGCCGTAATCTCCAAGGAAGACGACTCACGCCGCTTGATTCAATCGGCGCGGCTCCTGCTCGGGATGGAAACCGAAGATACTGCCTGGGCGCGGAGCGAGAATCTGGAAACCGAGTTGTCGGCGATCGAGCACATGGACTGGGAATACTATTGCAATCCGGCCCGGCGCCGCGCCGACGTTTCGGCATATATGGGACGGCAGCGCCGCCGGCGGGAGTTGCTGGGTGAATTGGCGTTGCGGAGCGGGCACGAGCCGGTAAAGAACGCAGCAGAAGCGCACCCCGCACGCCGGGCCGCGGATACGGATACTGAAGTTACGGTCTATTCCGATCGCGGAGGAGTTCTTCCAGGACGGGCGACCGACGTGAGTGCTACCGGCTTTTCGGCGGTTTTGCCAATCGAGCTGTCCCCCGGCGAGATGGTGAAGGTTGAGATCAACCTTTCGATGGAGATCAAGGTTGCCCAGGCGGTGGTCCGTAGCCGCAGCGCATTTCGGCATGATTTCGAATTTCTTCCGGACTCACCGACGCGGATGATGCGGTACTCTGACTTTTCGTAAGATACAGTGGGTTAACCGCATTACCGCGGAGGGCGCGAGGATTCGCGAAGGCCGCAGAGAAAATCTTGCCAGTCCTGATTTCGGCTTTGTCTAACTTTCGGGCTACACGCCGAACCCTCTTTCTGATCTTCTGTTGTCCAGGATCCACGAGCCTGGCCTGCGCGCCTTGGTTTCTGCGAATCTCTCCAGTCCTGTCACTGATCCCTGCCGAATCTGAAATTCACTCGAATTGTGCGAAAAACGCTATTCCCGGCTGGGGAAAGTCTTTAGTATTGAGATCTTCCGCCTATGCGCCTGGTGAATTTCGAATTCGGATCCAAAGTTTCCAAGCTGGGTGTGCTGGTCGACGATCCTCAGGCACACCCTCAGGCAACGGCCGGGTGCTCGATCTGGCTGCCGTTGCTGGTGCCGCCGGGACGCGGCTTCCTGGTTCTCAAGCATGGCCGAGTTTCTGGATGGCGGGGATGAGGCGCGGTCTGCGGCGCAGGAACTAGTGGGCCATCCAGGTCCCGCAAAAGCGGGTATGCTCTGGCGGAGGTGCGCCTGCTGGCCCCGGTGCCTCGTCCGGGGAAGATTATCGCGGTTGGGTTGAACTACCGTGACCACGCGATTGAAACCAAGATGGAGATCCCAAGCAGCCCAGTGATCTTCGCTAAGTTCACCACCAGCATAAACGGGCCGGACGCTCCGGTTGTGCTTCCCTCCAGCGAAGACGTGCAGTTGGACTACGAAGCCGAACTGGCGGTCGTGATCGGACGGCGCTGCAAACGGGTTTCGGCTAACGATGCTATGCAGTATGTGGCCGGGTATATGCCGTTGAATGACGTTTCAGCCCGCAAGTGGCAGTTTGCCGACAAGCAGTGGGTACGGGGAAAGTCGTGCGATACTTTCTGCCCGACCGGGCCGTGGCTCACCTTGAGCGACGAAGTGCCGGATCCGCACCGGCTCAAGATCCAAACGCGGGTGAATGGAACGACGCTTCAGGATTCGAATACGTCGGAGCTGATCTTCGGAGTTCCGGCGCTGATCGAGTTCATTTCGGCGAGCATTACGCTTGAACCGGGAGACATTATTGCGACTGGAACTCCAGCCGGTGTGGGAGTGTTCCGGAAGCCGCCGATTTTTTTGAAGGCCGGGGATGTGGTGGAAGTCGAAATTGAAGGCCTGGGAACTCTCAGGAACACCATCGTACCGCCTGCGAGCTAAAGCGCAGGTTCTGCACATTGCCTCGCCGGGCTACGCCCAAATGATCCCTTGCCAATCCTAAGACACCACATCGCTGGGAACTGGCGAAGTAATCACCGATAGCGCGGAGGCTGACATCGGCGTCCAGGAATGGGGCTGCCGGGCGAACTCCCGCGGAGTGCAATTCACATACTTCTTAAAAACTGAGGCGAAGTAGGCTGGATTGCAGAATCCGCAGCGCTCGGCTACTTCGGCGACGTTGAGCCTGGGATCAAGCAGAGTGCGCTTGGCCATCTCGACCCGCTGGCGGATGAGGAACACTTCCAGGGTCATGCCCGCGGTGCGCCGGAAGACGCGGCTGAGGTGTCCGGGCGAAAGGTGGAGCGCAGAGGCAATGTCCTGAATGGTGATCTGCGCGGCGCCGCGATCTTCCACCAGCTGGGAAACTGCGAGCACGATCTTGTGTTCGCGCTGGCTGAAGCTGGCGGCAATTTGCCGGGCCAGCAGTTCAGCAAAGCGGCGGAAGGCTTCGCATGCACTGAACGGGCTGGGCGCATGCAGCACTCCGGTCATGGCCTGTTCTTTTGCGGCGTTGATCTGGCCCTTGTCGCCGCCGACGCTAATCATTTCCAAGGCCAGGTGCTCAATGCCCCAGGTAAGAAATGCGCGCGACTGCTGCAGCTTGGCGGAAGAATGGTCGGCAGGGACGGCATGCGCGAGAAATTCGCGCACTGCGCCGGGCGCTTCGCTGCCCTGGCGGATGGCCTGAACCAGCCGCTCCAGAGCTTCCATGGGACGAGTGCCTTTGGGGGCGGGATCGGTGAAGAAAGAGACTGCTCCCGCGCCGGAATCGAGGGCCGCGCAGGCTTGCTGGTACGCCTGCATCAATTCGGCGGGCTGGCGGCAGGCAGCGCTGATGCCGATGCGGGCGGTGGCTACGGAATGTGTACCTAACGCCCCGAGAATGGCCTCCGCGAGTTCCTGAAGAGAGATGCGTTCGTGGCCATTATTTCGGACCTCCTGACTGGTGAAGATGCAGAGTTCGCCGGGGCGCACCACCATGGCCAGAGTGTTGGAGCGGGTCTGGCAGAAGTCTTCCACTACATGCGACAGTCGGTTCAGAGTGAGCTGGTCGGCGATTTGCTGGCGGGAGTTGCGGCTGCCGCCGAAATCTTTGATTTGCAGCACAAGCACACGGTCGGGAAGGCGCTGCAGCCCGGCGCGGCGTGCGAGATCGTTGAGTTCCTGGCGGTCTCCCAGCTCCCCGGAAAGCAGAATAGCCGCAAGTTCTTTGCGGTCCATGGCGAGTTCGCGGTCGTGGGTGCGCTGAAAGTCCGACATGATTTGCAGGCGGCTCCAGGAGTTGGCGATGTAGCGGGCGAAAAGCTCGAGCATGCGCACCATTTCGGCGACCTGGGCCTGCTCGACCACCGGCACTCGGAAATAAGCAGTCTCAAGCTGGTCAATGTCGATGTGCGGCTGTCCGGCCAGGGTGCGGCGCACCAGTTCAAAACTCTCTTTGGTCGGCGCGTGGGTCAGCACCTGTCCGGAAAACAGCGTGCCGAGATATTGGCCATCGCAGATGACCGGCACGGCGATGTCGGTCAGGCCGACATGGCAGGCATAAACCTGGGTGCAGCCTGTGGCTTTGCAGCGATGCTGGGCGGGAACGTCAGACTTGGCGCAGGTTTCTTCTTCATGCGCCCCGAAGCCGTGGACCAGATCGCAGAACAACGTGCTCGGAGAGTTGCGGTTTGCCCCGCTGCTGTCCACGGGCTGCAATTGGACGAGCGCATCGCCTGTGCCCACCCTATTCTTGAACTTGGGCTTCATGGGGTCGAGCTCTTCGTTCCACATCAGCTCGACATTGCGGATCGGCCCGGCGTTGTTGATCAGCAGAAGGAAATGCTTGAACAGTTCAAGATCTTTCTGGAATTCCAGCTTGAGTGCGCCATTGAGCGCAGCCTGATGCTTTTTCACCCCTTACCCCCCACTACCGGGGAAGCATTGTATTACGCGCGACGGGTGGACTTCATCACAATTCCAACAGTTCTGTCGTTTAATCGGGGGCGATGATGGTTTACGGGTGGGCGCGAACGGTTAATCCGCCATCCACCACCAGGTTGGTTCCGGTGACGAACGAAGAGCTGTCGGAAGCCAGAAAGAGTGCCGCATGGGCGACATCCTCCGGAAGGCCGCGCCTTCCAAGTGGATGCAGGGCCGTGGTTTGGGCGGAGACGGCCTCAGGATCGGGAGTCAGTTTCAGATATTCGTCCCAGAGCCGGGTGTCGATGTAGCCGGGGCAGATGGCGTTCACCCGGATGTGCCGGGGAGCGAGTTCCAGGGCCAGATTGCGGGTAAAGGCGATGCAGCCCGGCCTTGGTGCAAGCGTAGGGCAGAGAGTTGGCGAAGGCGTGAGTGGCGTGGATGGAGCTGATATTCACGATGGCACCGCCGCTCTCCGGAAATAGCGGCAGCACAGCCTTGGCGAGAACGAAAGCTCCGCGCAGGTTGACATTGAGGATGCGGTCCCAGTCGGCGAGGGTGAGGTCGGCGAACGAGCGGTCGAGTTCGATACCGGCGTTGTTCACCAGGATGTCGATACGTCCATGCGAGACCCGGATGGCCTCGATGGCGAGGCTGAACATCGTCGGGACAGGCGAGGTCGGCGCAGTAGGACTGAGCCGGGTGCGAGGGATCGAGGTTGCTGAGTTGCTCCGCGGTGTTGTGACCGGTTTCGCAGTCACAATCGAGCAGCAGCACGCGTGCGCCCTCGCGCTGGAAACACTCGGCGATGGCGCGACCGATGCCTTGCGCGCCGCCGCTGATCAGCGCGATTTTGCCGGAGAGAGGCGGCTGGCGATCAGGGGCAGAGTTGGTCACTTGGAGCTCACTTCCTTCACGAACACGATTTCCGAGCTATCCGGGGAAGGCAGATGCAGAGCCAGTCCGGAATCAAGCAGTTCGCGTCCGCTCACGGTGCGGTTGGGGGAGCTGTGATCATGGAACTGCACCATGTACTTGCGATCAGGGCGCAGGCCTTTCAGCAGGAAGCTGTGCCGGGGTTCTTTCTCAGTGGATCCGTGGAAGGCATAGACCACGCCGCGCTTGCGCTGGGGATCGAAGTACTCGATGGCATCCCAGTGAACACCGTCGGGACGCTCTGAGACATGGTAGAGGTCGGCGCTACGGATGAACGGCCGCAGGTCGCGCTTGTAGAGCGAGAACTCTTCTTTCGCAACGTTGTGTTGTTCGGGCGTCCAAACCGTGGTGTCTTGCATGATGGTGAGCCAGCCCATCATGCCGCTGCGCAGCATGTAACGGAAATTGTCGATGCTGGGGCGTGGGCCACTTCTCGACGTAGCTCTCCATCATTGCGGCGGGAAGCAGGTGGACGGTGTCGTAGAAGGCGCGGCGGTTTGAGAGCGGATCGTAGGTGTCGGTGATGGAGAAGTAGTCGGCGTGGGCGGCGCTGCCGAAATCCACCATGCGGCCGCCGTCGTTGCAGACTTCGAGCAGCAGGTCGGGGTGTTTCTTGCGCAGGTTGGAATAGATATCGTAGTAAGCGCGCACAGCGTGGTAGCTCACGTCCGTCATGTTTGAACTGATGACCCAGGATGCGCCCCAGTCCTGATAAATCTTGGTGTGCTCGGGATCGGGTGGAGCATGGGGATGGTCGGTGCGGACGCAGCCTTGCGTGACCAGGTAGCCGTCGTGCTCAAGCATGTCGAGATGGTAGTCGTCCACCAGTCGGTTGACTTCATGTTGCGCCCAAGCTTTGGCGGGCGGAAATCCGATGTCTATGGTCTGGCCTTTGAAGGGCTCGGGCTTCCAGCCGGGCGGCAGATCGGCGATCAGCCAGTCGTGGACTTTTGGATCGAGGGCATTCAGGGCGCCGGGTTCGGTGTCGAGGCCGGCTTGCGTCCAGTCCACCCAAAGGCCGAATTTCAGGCCGCGCTGGTGTGCGTCCTCGGCGATGGGCGCGAGGCCGTGGGGAAATTTCTGCGGGTTGGGATACCAGTCGCCGGGCGCGCGGAACCAGCCGGCATCAATGTGAAACATTTCGAGTCCCAGTTCGGCAGAGTCGCGAATCATGCGATGGGCCAGGGTCTCGTCAACCGACATGCCGCTTCCCCAACTGTTGTTCACGGTCAGCGGATAGTTGGGCTGCTTCCAGGTGAGCGGATTGGTGAGGACCTCGCGGTCCCAGCGGCGCAGCACGTTGCCGGCGGCATCGACTCCGCCATTGAATGCTCCGACGAAGATAGTTGGAGTTTCGAAGCTTTTGCCGGGTTCGACGCGGGTCTTGAAGGGGCCGGGATCGGGATTCAATCCCACCTCGCCGTGCAATGACTCGCCATCGCGGAAGAGGGAGAGGCGGCTGCGTCCGCTGAATTCTATGCCGACATACCAGCCGCTGCGACTGTGGTCTTTCGACTCGACCAGCAGCCATGGAATCACCTCCCGCGGCTCGCCTTCGGCGGGGTGGGCATAGGTGCTGGAAGTTCCCGTCCACTTGTAGCCTGCAGCCAGCGAAACCTCGTGGGTACCTTCGGCGGAGGGACTGCCTGCGCCTTTTTCGATGTACACGTGCGCGAGTTGAGTCTGCGGGGCGACTTGCCAGTCGAAGCGGAAACTGTCCTGCAACGGCAGCCAGACTTCGTCGCCGCCGAGGTTTTCGATGCGAATCTGATGTTCGATAGGACCGTAGTTGGCGCGGGAGATCCATTCCCAGGTGAGGCGGAGTCGCGGAGACTGGCTGTTGTAAACGAATGCCACGTGCTGCGGCTCGATCGTGCTGGCCTGAGCGTCGAGTTGCCACTGCAGCGACATGGGCTGGCCATTGACTTCGGCGGAGTCGATCAACGCTTCGGGGGCGCGGCTGATCCATGTCGCTTGACCGGTAGGCTGAAGGCTCACGACTTTAGGAACGCTGGTTCCGGCTTCAACTTGCAGGATTACGTCGGCAGTCTTGAGTTGTGCGGTGGTTTGGGCGCGGGCCGTGAAGGCCGCGCAAAGGCAGAGCAGCACTGCCCATCCCAATCGAAAAGGATTCGACATAGAGTTTCTGATATGTCTCAAGTGTTGACTTACCCCTGTGATCGTCCGGCGTCATGGCCTGAACTGGAGGCCGCCCTGGGCGTGATTTGTAACCTCTACTGTAGCGGCTGAGGCGGCAACATCTACGCAGGATCAGGTTTTTTTCTGCGTTTAATAGACGGCCGGGCGCGGAATGCCTCAAGCCGTGACCGCCGTAAACTGCTACTTCACTATAGGCGGAGTTTGTGGCGCGGGCGACGGTTGCGGTTCCTGCGACAGGAGGATGGCGGCGACGATGGCGAGTGCGACGCCGGCGATCTGCACTCCGGTGAGATGCTCGTGCAGAAAGAGGACGGCAAAGCCCACGGTGAGCAGAGGGTAGAGCGAGACCAGCGAAATTACGATGGATGCTTTGCCGCCGGATTCGAGAGCGTAAAAGCTGGTGAGCGCGCCCAGTCCGTTCAGCGTGCCCCCGAGAACCGCCAGCCAGAAGATCAGCGGGCGCACGTGCCAGTGCATGGTAACGGTCAAGGCGAGCACGACCGAGATGGCGATCATCGCCCAGGAAAACCAGAGAAACGAGAGTTCGCTGGAGATGCGGTTGGTCGACAGTTTCTGGGTGATGCCGGTGACGCCAAAGAACACCATGGCAATCACCGCGAACAACAGCCATGCCGGAATCAAAGACATGCTCACCTACATACTCAAAAGATAAATTGCCACCAGCGCGACCGCGAGGCCGAGCTTCTGCAAGTTGCTGATGCGCTCGTGCAGCAGCGCAATTGCGAGAATCACCGTGATCAGCGGGAAAAGCGCGGTGACGGGAACTACGATGGAGGCTTTGCCTCCGATCACCAGCGCGTGAAAGAAGGCGATGTTGCCGGTGCCGCCGAGAATTCCGGTGATGAACGCCCAGGCGATGCCCGATTTGCGCTGGCTACCCGGGACGCGCACCCGGGGAGAGCGCCACATGATCAGCATCAGGGGCAGCAGTCCGATGGTGAAGAAGATCTGGTTAGTGTCGGCGTCAACCCCTTCGGAAGCGATTTTCGACACTACTCCCCACGATCCCCAAACCACGATGGTCAGCAGGGAATAGGCGAGCCATGCGGGCATTCCCGCGATGCGGGATCCGTTAGCGCGAGAGCTGACGGCGACGGGAGGCGGTGGCGTTGACATGAAGGGCAGACTCGCGAATCAAATGAGACGCATGAGCATAACTGCTGAGGCGGTTGGTGACAACCAGCGCGCGCGCGGCAAACCGTCAATTTTCTGATTCTTCGTTTGCTTTAGCGGGTTCGCCCGGCGTGAGGCGAGATTTGCCGCGACGCATCTCGTATGATTCTGCTCTTGCCGGAAAGCGGAGCTCATCCATGAAAATCACTGGCGTTGAAGCGATTCACATGCGGGTGGAAGACCCGAACATCGGATTGTTTGATGGGTCGTACGATAACTGCGTGATCGTGGTCCACACCGATGAGGGCGTGACCGGGCTGGGGGAGACTGAATCGCTTGCGCCCGCGATCCAGGGGATTATCAACGGACCGTCGGCGCACAATCATGCCATGGCGTTGAAGGAAGTGCTGATCGGCTGCGAACCCACAGATCCCGATTTGTGGCTGCGCATGTATGAATCGACCGACTATGTGGGACGGCGCGGGCTGGTGATGCACGCCATCGGCGGAGTTGATCTGGCAATCTGGGACTTGCGGGGGAAGATCGCAGGCAAGCCGGTGAGCGAACTGATCGGCGGCGCAAAGCGCGACAAGCTTCCGGCTTACGGGACGATTTATCCCATCGAGCGCACGCCCGAGGGCGTGAAGCGGCAGGTGGAAGAAGGCAAGCGGCTGAACCTTCGCGCCTTTAAACTTTGCGCCGACCCGTGGTGGATGGACGATTTGAAACTGACCGGGCGCCTGCTGATGGCGGCGCGGGAAGAGGCCGGGAGCAACGCCAAGATCATCGTTGACGCTGCGCTGTCGTACCGCACCGCGGAAGAAGGACTGCGGCTGATTCCGGTGTTGCGCGATGCGGGGATATGGTTCCTCGAAGCTCCGCTGCCGCTCGATGACGTGGAAGGCCACGCCCGCATGGCCGGGCATGGGCTCCCGCTCGGCGTGGGCGATCTGGGGCTGACCCATGTGCGCGAATTCATCGAGATGATGGATCGCGGCGGAGCCGACATCTGCCAGCCCGACATCAGCGAAGTCGGCGGGTTTACCGGGATCATGCAAGTGGCCGCGGCGGCGGCGCAGCGCGGCAAGCGCGTGATCACTCACGGCTACAAAACCAATATCGAGATTGCCGCCAACCTGCACTTTCTGGCGGCGCAGAAGAATGAAGAGATACTGGAATACTCGTTGAGCCATTCTCCCCTGCGCTGGGAGACGACGCGGGAGCGCTTTCCGGTCGAGAAGGACGGCTGCGTCCGCGTGCCGCAAGGGCCGGGGCTGGGGGTGACGCTGGATCCGGAGGCGGTGAAGAAGTATCGCTGGCGGGGATCCTCTGTGAACTCTGTGTCCTCTGTGGTGAACAACTAGAAGCTAAAACCACAGAGGTCACGGAGGGGCACGGAAATGCCCGAAGCGCATCCTTGCCAGGCCAGAGCGGCTGGGCCAGAGCCTGATACGCGTGCGTCGTTCAGTCCGTAGGGCGCCCCGCAGCTGCCATCTCTTCTGGCAGTCCGATGCTAGAATCGAGTTAGGCCGCCTTGTCATTCGGTTGTTCTTCCATGCGACGGCGGCCGCTCGCGCTCATGCCAACCGGCTCTGAAATCCGAAGCATGTTTCTGCGCTTCTTCGAGCAGAAGGGGCACCGAGATCGTGCACTCCTCGTCGCTGGTTCCGGCGAACGATCCCACGCTGCTGTTTACCAACGCCGGCATGAACCAGTTCAAGGACGTCTTTCTCGGCCTGGAAAAGCGCGACTACAACCGGGCCACCACCTCGCAGAAGTGCGTCCGCGCCGGCGGCAAGCACAACGACCTCGAAAACGTCGGCTTCACCAACCGCCACCACACCTTTTTCGAGATGCTGGGCAATTTCTCGCTTCGGCGACTACTTCAAGAAAGACGCCATCGCCTACGCCTGGGAGCTGATCACGTCGCCCGAGTGGTTCGGCATTCCGAAAGACAAGCTGTACGTGACGATTTTCAACGGCGAAGGCGGTGTGCCGCGCGACGACGAAGCGTACGACCTGTGGATCGCGCAGGGCGTGCCGAAGGACACGGATTTTTGAGTTCGGCCTGAAAGACAACTTCTGGCAGATGGGCGATACCGGCCCGTGCGGTCCGTGCAGCGAGATTCACTACGACATGGGCCCGGCCGCGTCGGATCAGGGACACACGGATTGCGCGTTCGGCTGCGACTGTGGGCGCTACGTCGAGATCTGGAACCTGGTGTTCATGCAGTTTGACCGCGACGCCGGCGGCAAGCTGAATCCGCTGCCCAAGCCTTCGATTGATACCGGCATGGGGTTGGAGCGGATGACGGCGGTGCTGCAGGGCGTGATCTCGAACTACGAGACGGATCTGTTCGTGCCGCTGATTGAGCGGGCGGCAGAGTTGACGGGAGTCTGCGTCGACCGAAGGAGATAGGCACAAGGACGTCGATGAGCAGCACAAGTCGGCGGCTTCGCTGCGGGTGATTGCCGACCACGCGCGCGCCGCGACATTTCTGATTTCCGATGGCGTGCTGCCCTCGAATGAAGGCCGCGGCTATGTGCTGCGCAAGATCATTCGCCGGGCGATTCGCATGGACGGTTGCTTGGGCAGACAAAGCCGTTCCTGTACGAGATGGTGTTCGCGGTGCGCGACCTGATGCAGGACGCGTATCCCGAACTGAACGAGACCGCGGATCGGGTTGCGAAGGTGGTTCTAGCAGAGGAAGCGAGGTTTGCACACACGATTGGATGCCGGTCTTCAAGTGAGCTGGAAGACGACCTGGCTGACACGCGTAGACGCTCAACATCGCGGTGAACGATTGCGAAGCTGTGAACTTTGAAGAGGCGACTGCATTGCGGAGAAGGATAGCGGCACTGGTCGACGCCGATAGTACGGCAAATTCTAGCGCGAGTAATTGCGCAAGGCCTGTATACCTGGCTGGGACGAGCGTTCAAGCTCTACGACACCTTTGGCCTTCCGCTGGATTTCATGCAGGATGCTGCGCGCGACCAGGGGATCGTGTTCGATCAGGCCGGCTTCGACCGCGCCATGGAAGAGCAACGCACCCGCGCCCGTGCCTCCTGGAAAGGCGCGCCAAGCAGACCGCCAACCCTGCCTATCAGCAGCTTCCGAAATCCGTGTTCGAAGGCTACCGCCAGACCCGCTCCGACGAACTGCGAAGTGCTGGCCATCATCCACGAACGGACAGGGCGCTGCAGGAACTCAAGCCCGGAGAAGAAGGCGAGGTCATCCTCGACCACACGCCGTTCTACGCCGAATCCGGCGGCCAGGTTGGCGACCGCGGCTGGCTTTACTCCGACGATCACAACACCGTCATCGCGGAAGTGACAGGATGCTACTACCCGGTCCAGGGCGTGCGGGCGCATCGAGTGTCATGAAATCCCCACCCTCCGCGAAAAGCGCGGAAGGGTGGGCCACCCTCCGCGTGGGCGATAGAGTGGACGCCGTGGTTAACGCCGAACTGCGCACCGCCACCATGCGAAACCACACCGCCACCCACCTGCTCCATGCCGGACTGCGCGAGGTGCTGGGCAAGCACGTGAAGCAGGCGGGGTCGCTGGTTGCGCCCAATCATCTGCGCTTCGACTTCTCGCACTTCACCGGGGTCGAAGACGAAGAGCTTGCAGGACATCGAAGACATCATCAACAAAGAAGTGCTGCGCAACACAAAGATTGAAGTGATCGAGGACGTGCCCATTGACGTGGCCGTCAACCAGTACCACGCCATGGCGCTGTTCGGCGAGAAGTACGGAGACAAGGTGCGGGTCATCAAGATCGGAGATTTCTCGACCGAGCTCTGCGGCGGCACGCACACCGGCGCAGACCGGCGAAATCGGCCTGATCAAGATTCTGAAAGAAGGCAGCGTGTCGTCGGGCGTGCGCCGCGTCGAAGCCGTGACCGGCGAAGGCTCGGTGCAGCACTTCCGCAAGGATCATCAACTGGAGAATGTTGTCGCCAGCCTGACCACCCGCGAATCCGACGCTTTCTCCAGCCGAAGCATTGAAACTCGAGCTCGAAAAGAAAGACGCCGAGATCAAGCGGCTTGCGCGCGAGCTAGACCAGGCGCGCATGAAGTCGGCATCGTCTTCGACCGCCAACATCGGCGAGAAGATCAAAGACGTGCACGGGGTCAAAGTCCTCGCCCATCGCGTGGATAACCTCGAACGTTCACAAATGCGGACGTTGATTGACCAACTTGCGCGACAAGATCGGCTCGGGCGTGGTCGTGCTTGGCTCGGCCACCAACGGAAACGTCTCGCTGATTGTTGGCGTCACCAAAGACCTCACCAGCCGCATGCAGGCCGGCAAGGTCATCGCCCCGGTGGCGCAGAAAGTCGGCGGCAAGGGCGGAGGCCGTCCCGACCTGGCCGAAGCCGGCGGCAAAGACTCCGGCGCGCTCGACTCCGCACTAAGTTCTGTTTATGGCGTGGTCGAAGGACTGCTTGGCTGAAATTCCCGCCCGATTGACATAGCCATCTAAGATAGCTATCATCCAAAATATGCAGGTGAGCGTAGCTGACGCCAAGAACAAGCTGCCGGAGTTGATCAAGGCAGTCGAAGATGGCGAACCCGTGACCATCTGCCGCCGGGGCGTTCCCGTGGTGGATATCGTGCGGACCAAAGAGCCGACGCGCAAGAAGCGGGCGCTGGGAACTTTGAAGGGAAAGATCGAAATCCTCGACCCGAACTGGTGGAAGCCGATGAGCGACGACGAGGTGGAAGATTTCGTCGAAGGACGCGGGTAGAGTGCGGCTGTTGTTGGATACGGCAGTCCTCATTTATGCGGCAGAGTCGCCGGAGCGCCTCAGCAAACGGGCCGCCGCAGCCTTGCAGGATTCGGAGAATCTGCTGGAATTCAGTGCCATTTCGATTGCAGAGATTGCAATCAAGGTCACCTTGGGCAAATTGCGGCTGTCTGCGGCACTTACCGATCAGGCCATTCGGGATCTGGATTTACACACCCTGCCCTACACCGGCGATCACGCCTTCCAATTGTTCAATTTGCCACTCCATCATGGCGATCCTTTCGACCGCCAGATTATCGCCCAGGCGTTATTCGAGAACATTCCCGTGGTTACCCCTGATGACAAATTCCGTCTATACAAGGGGCTGAAGCTTATCTGGTAGACGGCTTACCGGCGCGGCGGCGTTCCCTGATTACCTCTGCCGGGCGGCACGCTGACAATCTGGAGTTGCAGAGGTAGCGGCAGCCTTGTAGGCTTGCCCCGGCACTTATCCGGGCGCCCGGTTGTGAGTTCCAGTTTCTCCGCTATGCACGCCGCTGGGCGGAGGTCATTATGAAAGATCGCCTCCAGTTTATAAGCCATCAGGAGAAAGACATTCTGCTGGTGGATTTCAGCCAGTGTTCCAAGCCTGAAATGCTGGCGCTTCTCGATCAGGTCGAAGGCCACCGTCACCCGCCAGCCGCACAATTCGGTGTTGATTCTGGCGGACTTTGCCGGTGCGCCGATCGATAAAGAAATCGGGGTGCGGATGAAGGAAGTGCTGGTGTTCGACCGTCCATATGTGAAACGGGCGGCCTGGGTGGGAGCGGAGGGCGTTCCCAAAGTGTTCTACGAAAATTTCAAAGCTTTTTCCCGGCGCGACTTTCCCACTTTCGAAAGCCGGGAAGCGGCGATGGAGTGGCTGGTCGGGGAATGACGCTGTTGGCTTGTGACTAGCTTCTCCACTTCAATGTGATCGGTCCGCTCATCGGGTGCTGCATCTCTCCGCCAGTGCGCCTGGCTTCCAGGTGGGCGGCCTTCAATCCGAAATACCACTTGGCGGGACGGTCGGCGTCGTCGATCAGCATGAGGTGAGGATTGTGCTTCAGGCCTTCGGCCTGGAGTTCCATGGTGTGGCGGTCCTGCTCTACGAATTTGGCGAAGACGAATTTGAGCAGCGATGGGCCGAACGGCAGCCAGCGGAACAGGTTCCAGCACGCCACCACGTCAATGCGGCAGTGGTTGCGGGTGATGGGCGTCACCGTGGTCAGCGACGAAAACCAGTACTTTCCGGCGCGAATGGTTTCTGACGCGTAGGTTGGGAAGAACAAAGTCAATCGTCGTGGTGATGGAGTCGGCATCGGCATAGAGCCGGAGAAGCTTGTAGGGGGCGCTGTTGGAGCTGGGCGTGTGCGCGCTCATGCGGAAACCGCTCGGGATGGGCTCAAAGTGCTTCTGCTTTTCGTGGATGCTCTCCCGCTTGCGCCACCACCAGGCCTGGTGGACGAAGGGGCCGTGGGCCGGATCCATGAGGCCGATAATGCCGTGATCCACGCTGACCGGCATTTCGGCGGTCAGGTAGGCGGTCTTGTACTTTGCGCTGAACTTCTCGATTTCCGGGACGGGGGCGGAGGGTTCAGGGGACTTGGTGAATCCCGCTCCTGCGGGGCCGGGTTCCGGAAGGAACACCCAGATGTAGCTGTCCCGCTCTTCGCAGGCGTAGCTGCCGGCGTACACGCGGTCGACATGAAATTTCTGGTCGGAAGTGAGCGAGGGAATCAGACGGCACTGGCCGGAGTGGGCGTCGAACTTCCATCCGTGATAGCTGCACTCGACCTGCTCGCCGTCGAACCGTCCGCAAGAGAGCGGCATGCCGCGATGGGGGCAGGCGTCGTGCAGAGCGAAGGGCCGGCGGTTGCGGTCGCGGCCGAGGACGAGTGGAACCTCGAGCAGAGTGGCCTTTTGCAGCTTTCCTCGCCATGAGCTTGTCGCCGGGGAGAGCCCGGTACCAGAAACCGAAAAGCATCTGGGAATCGGGAAGTTGCGCCTGCAGGCTGGGGGCGTCGGCCATGGTTCAGTGTGAATTTCGCAGTCGGGAATTTCATTGGCAGCGTACTACAGGCACTGGAATGAGCAAAGCTGGCGATCTCGGGGATGGCTGGAAAGTGGAAACTTTCAGGGTGGGCGGGTAGTCTAATCAGAGGGACAGGTTTCCTGCCTTTCATGAAATTCTTCAGCAGCATTGCGATTGTGATCGTTCTGGCCGGTACAGCACTGGCGCAAAGTTCCGGAGCGGCGGCTGCGCCTCCCATCCTGCCCAAAGAGTTCGGGGGCTGGCAGCTCTTGGGACGGGTGGATACCAGCAGCGCTGCGGCGGTGGCGGACCCGGTCAATCCCCAGGTTCTGAAGGAATATGGGTTTACCGATTTCGCCTCGGCGGTGTACAAGCGCGATGACGGGCGGAAGCTGACCATCCGCGCAGCCCGCTTCGGAGATGCGAGCGGGGCGTACGGGGCTTTCACGTTCTATGTCCAGCCGCCGATGCTTCCGGAAAAGATCGGCGACCAGGGAGCGTCGCTGAACAATCGAGTTCTGTTTTACCGGGGCGGCGTGTTGGTGGACGCCCTGTTCCAGAGCCTGACGGCGATGTCGGCGGCCGAGTTGCGGGAACTCGCCCAGGCGCTGCCCCTGCCTCAGGGCGGAGCCGGAAACCTTCCTACCCTCGCCAACTATCTGCCGCAACCCTCGCGGCAGAAGAATTCGGTGCATTATGTGCTGGGTCCGGTGGCGCTGCAGAAGGTGAACTCACCATTGACACCCGGCCTGGTGGACTTCGGAGCCGCCAACGAGGCAGTGATGGCGACTTATGACAGTTCCGGCGGAGACGCCACCCTGCTGCTGATCAATTATCCGACGCCGCAGATTGCCGCAGAGCACTTGCGGCGGATCGATGCCGCTCGCCAGCCAAACAATCAACAGACGGGAGCGACGACGGTCCTCGATGTCGGCCCCATCTTCGACAAGCGTACCGGACCGATCGTCGCGGTGGCCGCCGGACCGCTTTCGCAGAGCGAAGCACGTTCGCTGCTGGCCTCGGTGAACTACGACGCCGACGTCACCTGGAACGAAAACACCTACCAGAGCAAGAAAGACAACATCGGGAACCTGGTGTGGAATGCATTGCTGCTGTGCGGCATCCTGATGGCGTTTGCCCTGGTGTTCGGAGTGGCGTTTCGGGTGGACGCGGGTACTGGTCAAGTATGGCTGGCCGGGGAAGTACTCGGAGCGCCCGGATGAGGTGGAATTCATCTCCTTGCACCTGGGAGATGCTGAGAATAAGCCCGCCGATTCCTAGCTAAGTTTCACAAATGAATTGGCTTAAGGGACGCAAAGTGCGGTTTCGCCGGAATTTCGCCGCTTTTGAGGATTTGTTGGCGTAGTATGCAAGTAATTGAAAACACATATATTTATTTCGCAAAAATTCCTTGACACCCCCAAGTGTGGCTCATAAGATTTCGCCAGAAAGTTTTGACGGTCTAAACCTCCGTTAGGACTATTCTCCCTTGAAAGAAGAGGCTGCCCTGTTGCCGGGCGGCCTTTTCGTTTGCGGCAAGCTTTCCTTCCGTCGCATCTGGCCTATCTGAACCGAGCTTCCGCGCTTCGCTTGGAACTCGCATCGGGCATTTGGCGTATCCACCGGTAGTACACTTGGCACTCGTTGAGGAGACAAACGCTATGTTCTGCGACGGATGTGGAGCTGCATTACAGCCCGACCAGGCTTTTTGTGGGCGCTGCGGCAAGACAGTGAAGGCCGGCGGCATCCATCCCACCTGGCCGCTGCGCAGCCGGGTGCAGGAGCATGTGCGGTTGCTGGGCATCCTGTGGATAGCGATGGGAGCGTTCGACGTCGTCGGCGGGATGATGCTTTTCCTCCTTTCCAATACGATTTTCCGCGAGGGTGGTCCGGGGAACTCCATGTTCATGCACCCTCTGATGAGATTTCTCGGGACTTTCGTTCTGGTGAAGGCGGCCGCTGCCCTGGCCGCGGGTTGGGGACTGTTGCAGCGGGAATCCTGGGCGCGTGTGCTCGCCCTGATTGTGGGATTCGTTGCCTTGCTGAATGTCCCGCTGGGAACCGCATTGGGGGTTTACACCCTGTGGGTGCTGTTGCCGGCGCAATCCGAGCAGGAATACGAAGCTCAGGCGCGAGCGGCCTAGCTGCGGGCGTCGAGCGGCTTGCGCGGATGGCCAGCGAGCACTTGCTAAGCTCCAAAGTGCAGTGACCTTTCAGCCGATCTGGATCACGCGGAAAGCCTGCCAATGCTTTACGCCTCCAGAACACCCATTTAGAATCGAACTCAAGCCGACGTAGCTCAGTTGGTAGAGCAGCCGATTCGTAATCGGCAGGTCATCGGTTCAAGTCCGATCGTCGGCTCCATTCCAGCACCAGGATTTCACTCAGTTGCCGTCCGCAGCATCCCCCTGGCTTTGGTAAACTGCTCACTTGGCTTCCATCAGCAGAAGACGGTTCATCTCGCAATCCGTGACCGGCGTCGCTGCCGCTCTGGCGTTGCCGGGGATGCGAGCGATGGGGGCGGCGTCGCATGCACCCGACGTTCAGTTTCCGGCATCGCCGCGGGAGCGGATCTGCATTTCCGCCTACAGCTTTCGCAACTTCATCGTGGCGCCGGGAGAAGCGGGTGCGGGAGCGACCTTCAGCGGGATGCAACCTCCCAAGTTTGAATTGAAGGATTTCGCCGCCCACGTCCGGGAAAAGTTCAACGTCAACAAGATCGAGCCCTGGACGGGGAATTTTCCCTCCACTGATCGGAAATATCTCGACCAGTTCCGGAGCGCGCTGGAAAAATCCGGCGGCGCCGTGGCCAACATCGCGGTCGATGGCGAGCACAGCCCTTATTCGACGGATCCTGCCGAACGCGCCCAGGCGGTGGCTTACAGCAAGCAATGGGTGGATGTGGCGGCGGCTCTGGGGTCGCCCGGCATCCGCACCAACCTGCCGGCGGCGAAGAATTCAAAGCCGGACCTCGGCCGCACCGCAGATAGCCTGAAGCGGGTGGTCGAGTATGCATCCAGCAAGAATGTTGTGATCAGCCTGGAGAATGACAATCCGGTCAGCGAAGATCCGTTTTTTCTGGTGAAGGTGATCGAGAAGGTGGGCAGTCCCTGGCTGCACGCTCTTCCCGATTTCGGCAATACCCTGATGAGCAGCAATGATCCGGAATACGCCTACCGCGGTCTGGATGCGCTGTTTGCCCATGCTTATTGCATCTGCCATGTGAAGGACGTGGAGAGCAACGACAGCGGGAAGGTGGCGCGGGTAGATATGGCGCGGGCGTTCGGCATCTTGAAGAAGCACGGCTACAAGGGCTATTGCTCGATGGAGTATGACGAGCCCGGCGATACCTACAAAGCGACGGCCAATTTGATCGAACAAACTGTGCGATATCTTTCGTAGCCTCGCAACTGGATCTTCGCAAACCCAGGAAGGCAGAGAACAGAACAAGCGATTATGGCAGGACAGGGAATGGATCGCCGCGAGGTTCTGCGGATTCTCACCATGGCGGCCGGAGCTGCCCAGTTCACCGGCTTCAGCAAATGGGCTTACGCCTGCGGGCACGTGGGCAACGCGGCCACTCAAATCAAACCGGCCACCTACAAGCCGCAATTTTTCAGTGCGGCGGAGTACGAGATGGTCGAGCGGCTGACCGACATCATTGTTCCCAGCGACGGCACTCCCGGCGCACGTGAAACAGGCGTGGCGGAGTTTGTCGACTTCATGGTGTTCAGCGATCCGAGCATTCAGTACGCCTTCCGTACTGGACTGACCTGGATCAATGCGCAGTGCGAGAGCAGCCTGGGCAAGAGCTTCATGCAGGTTGCTCCGGAGCAGCAGGTTGCCGCCCTCGAACCGCTGGCTTACAGGGCAAAGTTCCGGCCGGGGGATGAGGATGGGCGGGCGTTCTTCACTTTGCTGCGGGAATATACCGTGATGGGCTACTACACCAGCGAATTGGGTCTGAAGCAACTGGATTGGCCGGGGCTGCGGTTTTACTCCGCGTCGCCGGAGTGTCCCCATAAGGACGATCCGGAGCACCTTCACCTTCCCGCCGCGCAATCCTAGGAGCCGACACAGCAACCATGCCAAAGAAGATTTATGACGTCATCGTAATTGGAAGCGGCGCCGGTGGCGGGATGGCGATCAAGACCCTGTGCGACGCGGGATTGAAAGTGTGTGCGCTCAACGCCGGGCGGCGACTGCAGCCGTCCAAAGACTTTCGCTATCACCGCATGCCCTGGGAGATGAAATTCCGCGGCTTCAACGATCCCGAAATATCGCGACATTTCCTACGGCTACATGGATAACGAGTACACCCACGGCGACTGGGAGCACGAGATCACCTACACCACTGCTCCCGGAACGAAATGGCTGTGGCCGCGGTGTTTCGCGGTGGGCGGCAAAACCAACTTCTGGGGCCGCAGCTCGGCGCGTTTCGGCGACATTGATTTTCGCGGCGGCTTCGCTCGACGGCTACGACGTGGACTGGCCAGTCACCTACGAGGAGATGGCTCCGTATTACGCGCGGGTCGAGCAGATGATCGGAGTGGCGAGCACGGTGCAGAACCGCCCAAGCAATCCGGACGGCGATTATCTGCCGGCGTTCAAGTTCCGTTGCATTGACTGGATCATGCAGAAAGGGGCGGAGAAGGTCGGCGTTCCGTACCTTCCTGACCGCAGCGCGCAACTTACGGTGCCGCATAATGGCCATCCTGCCTGCCACTATTGCGGCGAATGCACCACCGGGTGCGATACCGGGTCATTTTTCTCCACGCCATGGTTCTTTCTGCCGCAAGGCGGAGAAGAGCGGAAATCTCGACCTGCGGACGAATGCCCTGGCGAAGAACATTCTGGTGGATGAGAACGGCCACGCCTCCGGGGTGGCCTACATCGACCGCGAGACCCGGCAGGAGGAGGAAGTTTACGGCCGGGCGCGTGGTGGTGGGGGCTTCCTGCATCGAGAGCGCCCGCATCCTGCTGAATTCGAAGTCGCGGCACTGGCCGACCGGGATCGCGAATTCCAGCGGGGAGCTGGGCAAGAATCTCTGCGACCATCTCTATGGGACTTCCGCCCACGGATACCTTCCGCAGCTTGCTGGGGCAGCCGAGCTTTCCGGACAATGTTTCAGATGCACACCATCGCCTGGATGCCGCGCTGGCAGAACCTGAAAAACCCGCACGAAGAAAAATTTATCCGGGGATATTCCGTCTATCCCGGAGGCGGATGCTCGGAGTTTCCCTGGTATTACGACCAGGTGGAAGGCTTCGGGTCCTCATTCAAGAAGGAGATCAAGCGCCGCTATCCCACGCCATTCAGCTTTACGGTACAGGCGCCTTCGCTGCGGTCGGACACGAACTTCGTGGATATCGATCCTGAAGTGAAAGACGTTTACGGGATTCCGGTGGTTCGCATTCACTTTCAGTGGGGCGAGAACGACCTGAAAATGTGGGAACACTCCAAGCAGGTTTGCGCAGAGGTGATGCGCGCCGCCGGGGGCGTTGTGGAAGGCTCGGCGGATGCACCGGAAATCCCGGGCTGGAGCCTGCATGAGACCGGCACCTGCCGCATGGGGAATGATCCCAAGAAGTTTGTCACCAACCGCTTCGGGCAGACTCATGATGTGCCGAATCTATATGTGTGCGACGCCAGCGTCTTTCTGAACTGCACCGACAAGACCACGACCATCAGCATTCTGACGTTTTCACTGCGCACCTCAGAACACCTGGTGGAGAATTTCAAGCAGGGCGTGCATCGCGCAGCGTAAATGGCCGCGGACATTGCGTCCAGGTTCCGCGGCTTGGAGATATAATCACCGCGATACGGGCGATATGTCTTCTTATGCGGTAAGGCGGTTCTTCGGCGTGCTGGCGCTGTCGCTTTGCGGGATGCTGGCGAGTGCATGGCCGCAGGCGGTGGATCTTGCCGGCCACTCTGCCGAACCGATTTCCGACAACCGTTCAGACGTCAGCGTCTTGTTCTTTCTGCGCGAGGATTGCCCGATCTCCAGCCGTTATGCTCCCGAAATCCAGCGGTTGAATCAGAAGTTTGCCGGCGCCGGCGTGCGCTTCTGGCTGGTTTTCCCCAGCAGGACGGAAAGTTCGGAGAGTGTGGCGAAATATGTCGCCGACTACGGCTACCACATTGCCGCGTTGCGCGACCCCGCGCACGGTTTGGTGAAGCGCAGCAAAGCCGAGATCACGCCGGAGGCGGCGGTATTTTTCGGCGGCCAACTGGTCTACCACGGCCGAATTGACAATCGCTTCGTCACCTTCGGAAAGACGCGATCAGAGGCGACGGTACACGACTTAGAGGACGTGCTCACAGCGGTCAAGGCGCGAAAGCCGGTGGCAAAATCCAGCGAACCCGGTATAGGCTGCTATATCTCAGATCTGGAGTGAAAAAGAACTACATTCTGCTCGCTGTTCTCTGCACAGCGATGGCGGCGCTGGCCTTTGCCGGAGTGAAGGGAAAGGCCCGGCCTACGCCCGATCCGTCGCGGGTGGCCACCTTTTCGCGAGACATTGCGCCGATCGTTTATTCGAAATGCGCCCAATGTCATCATGCCGGAGGCGCCGGGCCGTTTCCTCTCATCTCTTACCAGGATGTGCGGCAGCATGGCCGGCAAATCGCCGTCGTCACCGCAGCCCGCTTTATGCCTCCGTGGCTGCCCGATACAACGGTTTCACACTTCTTGGGAGAACTCCGGCTCAGTCCTGAGCAAATTGCAACCATTCAGCGGTGGGTAAAGCAGGGCATGCAGGAAGGATCGGCAGCCGACTTGCCCAAGCCGCCCAGCTTTCCCGATGGCTGGCAACTGGGCAAGCCGGATATGGTGGTGACCGCGCCAGCAGCCTGGACGCTGCCTGCGGCGGGAATCGATACCTATCGCAACTTTGTGCTGCGGGTTCCGATTCAGAAGACGGTCTATGTGCGGGCAGTTGAGATTCGGCCTGGTCCGCCGACAATTGTTCATCATGCCAACCTGCTGGTGGACCGCAAGCATGCTTCGCGTGCGCTGGACGGAAAAGACGGCCAGCCCGGATTTCCCGGCATGGACGTGGCCCTGGAATCGGACGTGTTCGAGCCGGACAGTCATTTCATTTTCTGGAAGCCAGGCACGCTGCCCCCAAGCACGCCGGACAACATGAGCTGGCGCATCGATCCGGGAACCGACCTGGTGCTCAATGTCCACATGCGGCCTTCGGGCAAGCCGGAACAGATTCAGCCAAGCGTTGGATTGTACTTCACGCCGCATGCGCCCACGGTCCATCCCATGCTCGTGCAATTAGAGGCCGACGAGCAGCTCAATATTCCTGGAGGGCTGGCCAGTTTCAAAGTTGGCGATGATTTCAAGCTGCCGGTGGATGTGGACGTGCTTGCCATCTATCCTCACGCGCACTACCTGGGGAAAGATCTACAGGGCTACGCGACCCTGCCGAATGGGCAGCGGCGCTGGCTGCTTCATATTCGGGACTGGGACCCGAACTGGCAGGGTATTTACCAGCTGGTGAAGCCGATTCACCTGGGCAAGGGCAGCGTTATCTCGATGCGCTACACCTACGACAATTCGGCGGAGAATGTCCGCAATCCCAATCATCCGCCCAAACGGGTGACTGCGGGAAACAGTTCGACCGATGAAATGGCGCATTTGTGGCTGCAGGTGCTGCCCCGTCCCGCGGACATAGATGGGCGGGATGCGCGCATGCTGATTCAGGAAGCGCTGATGCGGCACAAGCTGAGCAAAGATCCCAATGACTTCGTGGCGCATTTCAACCTTGGCGCCACGCTGTTCTCGCGGCATCAGGTTGACCAGGCCATTGCTGAATTTGAGCAGGCCATCCAGACTCGCCCTCACAGTGCAGTGGCGCTCAACAGCCTGGGCGCTGCGTTGCAGGCTCGCGGCGCGCCTACGGAAGCGGAGGCGCGTTTCCGACAGGCCGTGGACGCCGATCCGAACTATGCCGATGCACACTACAATCTGGCCAGCGCGTTGGCAGCGCAAGGCGATATCGCCGCCGCCCTGACCCAGTTCCAGGAAGTGGTGAAACTGAATCCTGAAGACGCTGATGCCGAGGCGAACCTGGGGACTGCTTACGCACAAATGGGAAACCTGCACACCGCGGAGCAGCACTATCGCCGGGCATTGGCCATCAATCCGCAGAATGCGCTGGCGCTGGAGAACCTGCAGGTTCTCCAGCAGCAACTCGGGCAGAAACAGAATTCCACCCCCCGCTGAAACTCGCCCAAACCTTCATGTTTCTGGTATGTTGATGCGGAGCACGGGGCGAATAAAATGCGTAAAGCGGTGCAACATCTGAAGAAGGCTGACCCCATTCTCCGCGCCATTATTGAGCGTGTGGGGCCCTGCCGCATGGAGTTCGGTCCGCCGGAATTTCACAGCCTGGCGGAAGCAATCGTGTACCAGCAATTGAATGGGAAGGCTGCGGTCACGATTTTCAAACGCTTCGCCGCACTTGCCGGCGAGCCGCTGACGCCCGAGGGCATTTTGAAGTTGAGCGAGGCCCAGTTGCGCTCCGTCGGACTTTCCAAGCAGAAGTCTTCTTATCTGCGGGACATGGCGGAGCGTGCGGCACGCGGAGACCTGGATTTCAGCCGGCTTCCGGAACTGACCGACGATGCCGTGATCGAACATCTCACCCAGGTCAAAGGGGTCGGGGTATGGACGGCGCACATGTTCCTGATGTTCACTCTGCGGCGTCCGAATGTGTTGCCCACCGGGGACTACGGGATTCAGGCGGCCATGCGCAAGCATTACAAGAAGCGCAAGATGCCCAACCCAAAACAGATGGAGAAGATTGCCAAGACCTGGGAACCGTACCGCAGCGTTGCCTGCTGGTATTTGTGGCGCAGTCTGGATATCAAAACGATATAGCGGCAGGGTGCTGACGCACTCGATTCTGCTCGCCGGCTTAGTTCAAAGCATCTGCCAGTATGCCGCTCGCGATCAGGTCGGCAAGCTTCGCGAGATCCCCATACATCACCCGGTCTTTATCCATGGTTGGGCACACCGACCGGATCGCGGCATGCGCCGCTTGTCCGCGCTTGGAGGTTTTGAGCGGAGACAGAAAGTCGAGGGCCTGGGCGGCAGCCATGGCCTCGATCGCCAGAACGTTGCGGGTATTCTGCACAATGCGGCGCAGTTTGAGCGCCGCGGTCATCCCCATCGAAACATAATCTTCTTTATTTCCCGAGGTGGTGATCGAATCTACCGACGCGGGATGCGCCAGCACCTTGTTCTCGCTAGCCAGCGCGGCGGCGGTGACCTGGGGCATCATGAAGCCGGAGTTGAGGCCGGCGCCGGGAGCGAGAAACGGCGGCAATCCTTCATTCAGCGCGGGATTTACCAGCCGCTCAACGCGGCGTTCAGAAATCCCTGCAAGCGCGCTCAGAGCGATGGCGAGAAAATCGAGTGCGAATGCCACCGGCTCGCCATGAAAATTGCCTCCCGAGAGCACATCGCCGCCCGCCTCCGCAGATCTGGGATCTTTGAGGAACACCAGGGGGTTGTCCACTGCCGAGTTTGCTTCGATTTCCATGACTGCGCGGCAGTGGGCGAGGGTGTCGCGGACGGCTCCGTGGACCTGCGGAATGCAGCGCAGAGAATAGGCATCCTGCACACGGTTGCAGTCCTTGTGCGAGGCGCGAATCTCGCTGCCTTCGAGCAGTCGGCGCAGGTTGGCGGCGGTTGCGATCTGCCCGGCATGCGGCCGCGCCCGGTGGATGCGGTCGTCGAAGGCGACGTCGGTGCCGCGCAGTGCGTCGAGCGTAAGGGCTCCGACGACATCGGCGGTGCGGATCAGTATTTCGGCGGAGAGCAGCGCCAGGGTTCCCACCGAGAGCATGCCCTGGGTGCCGTTGATCAGCGAGATGGATTCCTTGGCCTCGAGCACCAGCGGCTTGAGGTCGGCGCGCTTGAGCGCTTCCGAGGAGGGAATGCGCGAGCCGTTAGCGTCGAGGCACTCGCCTTCGCCGATCAGCGCCAGCGCGAGATGCGCCAGGGGAGCGAGATCGCCGCTGGCCCCCACGCTTCCCTGTGACGGTACGAACGGGGTTACTCCGCGGTTGAGCAACTCGCAGAGGGTGTCGATGATGAGGGGGCGGACTCCCGAATATCCTTTAGCGAGCGAGTTCGCGCGCAACAGCATCATGGCCCGCGTCTCGGGGATGGACAGCGGATCGCCGACGCCGACCGCATGCGAGCGCAGCAGATTGACCTGGAGTTCGCGAATCTGGTCACCGGCAATGCGAACGTCACTTAGCTTGCCAACCCCGGTAGTGATTGCGTAAGACACGTGATTGCCCGCCACCAGTGCGTCCACTACGGCGCGGGCCCGGTCCACAGCGGGGCGAGCATCGGGAGCCAGCAGCACCGGCCGACGCTCGACTGCCACCTCCTGCACGGCTTCGAGGGTGAGATCGTTTCCGTTGATGTGAAGGGCTTTCAATGGATCATCTTTCGTCATTCGGTTGATTTGAGACGCGGCGGCATTTACACCGGCTGCCGGTCCACGGCATCGCGAAACACCCTGAGATACTTTTCCGGAAGAATTGTGATCTTCATTTCCGAGTTGGTCACAATATGCGTGGTTTCCCCCTCGGCGAGCAATGTGCCATCGCTCCTCACCAGCTCATAACCGAAGTGCACCAGCGATTCGCGCACCTGTTTCAGATACGTCCGCACCGTGATCTCGTCGTCATAACGCGCCGGGGCTTTGTAGCGGCAACGGGCATCGACCACGGCGATGAAGCATCCATCGTGCTGCTCCATGTCACGGTAAGAGAAGCCGAGCTGGCGCAGCAGGTCCACGCGGCCGACTTCGAACCAGATGAAATGGTTGGCGTGGTAGACCACTCCCATCTGGTCGGTCTCGGCGTAGCGGACGCGAATCGGACTTTCGCATATAACGCCGTGATGATTGCCGGAGAGGGTCACTGGCCACTCCACTGGGGCTTGCGCTTTTCGAGAAATGACGAAATGCCTTCGCGGAAATCGGCGGTGGTGCGGCTCTGCGCGTTGGCCGCGACAGCGTCGGCCATCTGGCGGTCGAGTTCCTGCGCCAGGAATCCGTTGATCAATTTCTTAGTGGCGGCCAGCGAAGACGGGCTGTTCTCGATCAGCTGCGCGGCGAGTTCCCTGGTTCGCTTCATCAAGCCCGGCGCCTCAATGACTTCGTTGACGAGGCCGAGCTGGTGGGCTTCGGCGGCGTCGAAGAGCCTTCCGGTGAGCAACAGGTCGCGGGCGACTTTATGTCCAACCTGCCACACCAGAATGGACGAAACCAGAGCCGGCACGAAGCCAATGCGGACCTCGGTATAGCCGAACTTGGCCTCGGGAACCGCCAGAGTGAAATCGCACATGGTCGCCAAGCCAGTTCCTCCCGCAATGGCTGCTCCGTTCACCGCGGCGATGGTCGGCTTGGGGAAACTCGTAAAGACGGCGGAAGAGCCGGCACATGCGTTCGGAATCTTTCCGGTTGTCCTCAGGGCTTTTGGCGAGAAGCGATTTCAAATCGTCGAGATCCATGCCCGCGCAAAACGCCTTGCCCGATCCGGTGATGATCAGCACCCGGGCTGGGGACTGCTCGACTTCATCGAAGGCGGCGAGCAATTCATCGATCAGCTGAAAGCTGATGGCGTTGCGCTTCTCGGGACGGTTCAGCGTGATTGTGGCGACCGCCGAATCGCGCTGCAGTTGAATTGCGGTGTAGTTCATGCTAAATGCCGGGAAAACTAGTCCGCCGCATGAGAAGCAGTGTACCTTGCGGCGAACTCGGCTGACACGCGCAACAATGTGTCCAGAGATTTGAGCGGCGGCAATTGGGCGCCTCGCTGCTGCAAGGCCTCAATGACGCGCTCGGTCGCGATGTTGCCGACCAGCGCGTCCTGAGCAAAGGGACAACCGCCAAGGCCTCCGATTGCAGAATCGAAACGGCGGCAGCCGGCGTCATATGCCGCAAGAACCTTTTCCGCCGCCAGTTCCGGCCGGCTGTGCAGGTGGACTCCAATGTCGAGATAGCCGAACTTCTCCAAAACCGGGGTAAGCAATTCGCGAATCTGCTCCGGCCCGGCCATGCCCACGGTATCGGCGAGTGAAATGGTCCGGATCCCAGAGGATTCGAGCAGATCGACGGCATCGACCACTTCGCTTACGCTCCACTCGTCGCTGTAGGGATTGCCGAACGCCATGGAGATGTACACCATGACGTCGAGGCCGGCTTCGTCGGCTTTGGTAGTGATCTTCTCCAGCTCATCGACTGCCTCTTCCAGGGTTTGGCGCTGATTGTTGCGCAAAAACGTCGGCGAAACCGAATACGGGAATCCCAGGGTGCTGATCTTCTTAGTATTGATGGCCCGCTGCGCGCCCTTTTCGTTGACCACGATGCCGATGATTTCGACGTCTTGGGTAGCGTCGAGTTCTTTCAGCACATCCTCGGAATCGGCCATCTGCGGCACCGCCTTGGGTGAGACGAACGATACCGCGTCGATATGCCTGAATCCGGCACTGATTAACGCTTTCAGATAGTCGGCCTTCAAGTAGGTCGGGATCGGCGCCTTCAGTCCCTGCCAGGCGTCGCGGGGGCATTCGACGAGTTTGACCGATTCAGACATGAATCAGTCTTCTCCGGAGGTCGATGTCGCCGGGGTGAGTCCTCATGTTTGCAGCACTCCCACCTTAAACTCGGCGACGTCAGGATTCAACGCTGCGGCTTCGAGGGCGATGGTGATGGCATCGCGGGTTTCGACGGGATCAATGATGCGGTCAATCCACAACCGGGCGGCCCCGTAGCGCGGATCGGTTTGCTCGTCGTAGGTGCGCTTCACTGATTCGAGCAGCTGCTGGCGCTCCTCTTGACTGAGCTTCTTGCCACCGCGTTCCAACTGGCGGACTTTGATTTCGACCAGGGTCTCGGCGGCGGAGTCTCCGCTCATGACGGCGTAACGCGCCGTCGGCCAGGCGAAAACAAATCGCGGATCGTAGGCTTTGCCGCACATGGCATAGTGCCCGGCCCCGAACGAGCCTCCGACGATGACAGTAATTTTGGGAACCACGGAATTCGAAACGGCATTCACCATTTTTGCGCCGGCTTTGATGATGCCGCTCCACTCCGCGTCGCGGCCCACCATAAAGCCGTTCACATCATGGAAGAAGACAAGAGGAATGAGATTCTGATTGCAGTCCATGATGAAGCGGGCGGCCTTTTCCGCGGATTCGGTGTAAATGACTCCTCCGAACTCCACGCGTTTGTGGCCCTCGTGGTCGGTCTGCTGGGCGTGCAACTTCTGGTTGGCCACGATCCCGACGGCGAAGCCGCCAATGCGGGCGTAGCCGCAGATCACCGTCTTGCCATATTCGGGCCTGTACTCGTCGAAGCGGCTGCCGTCCACAACCCGCGCGATGATTTCTTTCGTGTCATAGGGGCGCGCGGGCGAGGAATCGTAGATTCCGTATATCTCTTCGACGGCGAGCGCCGGAGGCTCGGGCTTGCGGCGATCCCAGGGAGATTGCCGGCGGTACCCCCACTTCTCCACAATGGCGCGGATTCTCTCCAGGCAGGCCTGATCGGTGGGCTCACGGAAATCGACCGTGCCGCTGATGGCCGAGTGCATGGCCGCGCCGCCCAGTTCTTCAGCACTGACTTTTTGCCCGATCGCTGCCTGGACTAGCGCCGGACCGGCAAGAAATAGCCCGCTGCCGTCGGTCATCAGCACGTGATCGCACATGACCGGCAAGTAACCGCCTCCGGCGACGCACATGCCCATGATGGCGGCAATTTGCGGAATCCCCATGGCTGACATCACCGCGTTGTTGCGGAACACGCGCCCAAAGTCGTCGGTATCGGGAAAGACGTCCTCCTGCAACGGCAGAAACACTCCGGCAGAGTCCACAAGATAGACCGTCGGAATCCGGTTTTCGATGGCCATGTTCTGCGCCCGAATTACCTTCTTCGAGGTCATGGGGAAAAAAGCGCCAGCTTTTACGGTGGCGTCATTGGCAATAATCATCACCAGGCGGGTCTGGATGCGGGCGAGTCCGGTGATGACTCCCGCTGCCGGCGCGCCGCCCCATTCTTCATACATGCCATGCGCGGCGTGGATGCCGAGTTCGAAGAAAGTTCCCGGGTCGGTCAGCAACTGAATGCGTTCGCGGGCGGTCAGGCGCTTTTTGGAGTGCTGGCTTTCAATCGCTTTGGCCCCGCCACCTTCACGGATCTGCTCTTCCTCGTTGCGGATCTGGGAAACCAGGTCGGCGAGGAAGCGCATGTTGGCTTCGAAGCGCGCGGAAGTCGCGTCTACCCGGCTTTCGAGCACAGGCGATCTGGCGGGAGGGACGCTTTCAATGCGGTCGGCCATGGGCGAGGAACCGGAACCGCTTACCCTATACCAGCGGAGCGGGAGGGCGCAATCGCGCCCGGTACGCTGTGTTTCCGCTTCCGGGACGACAGTGAGCGGATTCTAATCAGGGGCAGTTTACTGGCGGCAGGCGGAGCAGTAGCCGCCAATCTCCAGGCGCGCCACCACGATGTGAAAGCGGCAGTCGCGCTCCATCTGCTGCTTCAGAGAATCGAAAACTTCGCTGACGAATTCGGTGATTTTTCCGCAGCGCAGGCAGGTCATGTGGATGTGGTCCTGCCCCAGCTTGCGCTCGTAGTAGTGGCCCTCGCCCTTGATGTGCATGAGGTCGAGTTCGTCGATCAGTCCCTGGCGCTTGAGCAGGCCGAGGGTGCGATAGACCGTGCTGCGATCCACAGAAGCGTCAATGCGCTGGGCCTTGCGCAGGATCTGGCTGGCGTCGAGATGCTTCTTGGCGGTTTCGATTACGCTCAGGATGGCGCGGCGCTGCTGGGTCATGCGAATCCCGCGTTCCCCGAGCTGGGCCTGCAAGTGGCCGGGAATTTCAGTGCGCGGCAGTGGCATGGAGCCTCCTCTGGCTGTAGATCGCAGATTCCTAGTTGCTACCGGGTCGCAACTAGTTGCAAAACAACTGCGACGAAATCTGCAGCACCCGCGTTGACACTCAAATAGGGCGGGGGTAGATTGAATATAAGCTTGTTGCGACCGTGTTGCAATAAGGAATCAGTTTTTCGGGGGCGACCACCATCATGACGGCCACGATCACGCATTCACCGGCGCAGGATGCCCAGGGCAAAATCCGCTGCCTTTTTTGCGAATGCGGTTGCGTGTGGCTGCGCTGGCGCCGGGCGCTGTTGCTCCACCTCGATCACGCCGACGTTGCCTGTGCTCACCAGTGCCTCAACGACGTCTTGCAGGAACCGCCCTGTGGGCTATCACTCGGGGAAGGCGCGTTTTGCGCCTGTCACGCCGAAGACGGCTTCTACTACCTGCTCTGCCAGGAACGGGTAGTACTCAGATTGTCGGAGGATGAGGCGCAAACGTTGCGTACTGAACTAAGCTCTATGCGAGCGGCGCTGAATAACAATCCCGAGTCTCCTCTGCGGGTGATGTAGAAGCTGCGCCGCCGCTTGCCGGCACCATGCGTCACTACTTCTTCTCCAGCCATTGCTCCAGCCGGCAGCCGTCTTCCTGAAGCAGGAAACTTCCTGCGCCATAGCATTCCCCGAAGATTCGCTGCGACTCCGGATCGCGGCCCGCCCGGGTGATCCACTGTTTTCCAACCTCGTACTGGGCACGTGTGAACCACTTCTGCGGCAGCACCTCGACCAGTTCGCCATGCAGGTAGAACACATAGAGCGCGAAGCTGGAATCATCCCGAGTCTTCGCCGGATAGCTGGTGGGCGCGATCAGCTCGTCCACTGCGCGCAGTTCCTCAGGGACGGCGATCTTGTGGGTTCCGGGCGCGAGTCCGAGAGGCACTTCGAAATCCGCCAGCGGAGCAGTGGCGGCGTAAATGCGTTCTCCGGATTGCTTGAACCAGCCGGCGAGCTCAGCAAAATCGAATGCCTTCAATTGGCTGATATCGAAGCAGACCAGCCGGATGCTGCGCCCTTCCGGGCACCACACCCCCAAGCGCGACGGAGAACTAAGAAATGGACGGCAGTAAGAATTGAGCGCCAGCCGGGGCTTGTCAGGCTCTTGCTCGAGGGCGAGCGAAACCAGATAGGCCAGCGGCCCCTGCTCACCGTGATGAGTCCACAGAAAGCGCTGACCGGCGACAACTACGGGCGGAAAGGTCTCCCAATACCAGGGAGTAGGACCGACGATACGCGCGAGCTGTTCGCGCAGGCGGGAGCTCTTGACTTCGTCCATCAGTCGGCATCCATCAACCGGCCGTGGGCACGCCGTGGGGTTTCGCGTTGGCGCGGATGAAGCTCACAATCTCGTCCATCGAGGTTCCGGGTTGAAAGATGGCGCCGACGCCGGCTTTTTTCAGGCCATCCACATCCTGGTCGGGAATGATGCCGCCGACCAGAACCAGCACGTCGTCCATCTTGTTTTGCTTCAGCAGATCCATCACCCGCGGGACGATGGCATTGTGCGCGCCCGAAAGAATGGAGAGGCCGATCACGTTCACGTCTTCCTGAAGCGACGCGTTCACGATCATCTCGGGCGTCTGGCGCAGTCCGGTATAGATCACTTCCATGCCGGCATCACGCAGCGCCCGGGCGATGACCTTGGCGCCACGATCGTGACCGTCCAGGCCCGGTTTGGCCACCAGCACGCGAATTTTGGGATCAGGACTCATTCGGGGTTGCCCGTCGCAGAAACAAGAATACATCACGGCATAGCGCCGCCCCAATGATTCAGCGAGGACCAAGGATGGGTTCAGTTGCGCCTAGCGTTGTACGGCTAAGAAGCGCAGCATGCGTTTGCTGGTCTTCGAGGCTGTGCTCCGCGTACTCCGCGGCCGTTCTCCGCGAGCTTCGCAGTTTAAGGCTTTGCCGCTTTTTTACCGCGGAGGGCGCAGAGGAGTCGCGGAGTTCGCGCAGAAACGAGAACTGATTCGGCTCACGCCAGGTCGAAGAGAAGCACTTCGGCGTTGTCGTTGCCTCTGATGATGAGCATCTTTTCTTCGCTGATGGCGGCGCCGTCGCCTTGGTCAAGTTTCTGGCCGTTCAGCTCCACTGCGCCTTTGGCTACCTGAAGCCAGGCATAGCGATTGTTTCCAAGGTCATGCTTCACCTCGCCGCCGGGAGCCAGCAAGGATACATACAGCTTGGCGTCCTGGTGGATCGTGACCGAGCCGTTCTTTCCGTCAGGCGAGGCGATCAGGCGGAGCTTTCCCCGCTTTTCTTCTTCCGAAAAGGCCTTCTGCTCATAGCCGGGCTGGTGTCCCTGCTTGTCGGGCAGAATCCAGATCTGGAGCAGATGCACGGCATCGCTCTCCGACGGGTTGGCTTCGCTGTGCCGAACCCCGGTGCCGGCACTCATGCGCTGCCCGTCTCCGGGGCGGATGATGGAGCCATTGCCCAGGCTGTCTTTGTGCTCCAGCCCGCCTTCGAGAACATAAGTGATGATCTCCATGTCGCGATGAGGATGGAAGGGGAAACCGCCGCCAGGCGCGACCCAATCCTCGTTGATCACTCGCAGCGAACGAAACCCCATAAACTCGGGATCGTAATAGCGATCGAAAGAGAAGCTGTGGCGGGTGTTGAGCCACCCATAGTCTCCGCCGCCTCGTTGGTCACTGCGCCGAAGTTTGATCATAGTGAAATCCTCGTTATAACGACTAATGCTTAGATGCTGCCAGCTCATGAAGGATTCAGGGCGGCAAGCGAAGGAGGGAGAGCTATGGCAGGCACATAGGAGCCCTTCCCGAAGGGCTACAACGTTGGAGTGCCCCCGCACTGTCGAGAGCCGGGTATGGTCAGCCGATCTAGCCAGACAGGGCCATGGGTCGAGTTCTCAGGGTCGTTTGCCTGCTGTTGGTGCTGGTCAGCTGTGGTGGCCGGGCAGCAGAACCGACGCCCGCAGGATTCATCAATCAGACTGCACACTCGGACGCCGAGTTGTGGGCGGTCTGGCATGCGGCGCAGAAGTCTCTGGCGCAGCAGGTGGACATGAATCCCTTACAGCGGGAGTTCTACAACTCGCCTCCAGACATTCGGTCCGGAGATGCCCGCGCCCTGAAGCAGCAACCACAGCAATTGACGGTCGGATCGGAGCCCGACGTCTCCGCTGATGCGCTCCTGATCGCGACCGGAGTTCAGCGCAACGACCCCACCGGGCTGATTGCTTGTCCCCAGCCCTGTAACGTGAAGTATGCCGCCGCGTTCTCCCTCTATGGCAAGCAGACCACCGAATACGCGAGTTCCTGGGACATTCAGCAAGACAACTTCAATCTGATTCTGCAATACGAGTTCGAAAATCAGATTCTTTACGCCCTGGGATACGACATGAAGTGGAGATGAGGCGACAAGGTGGACTGAGGAGAAGCAGGAGCGGCGATTTTATTTCTTCGACTCGGACTTCTTCTTTTCCGTTTTTGGCTTGTCTTCGCTCTTGGGCTTGTCGTCGGACTTGGCCGTGGCCGATTTCTCGTCCTTGGACGATGAGTCTTTGGACCCAGAGTCGCTGCTCGATGCCGATGAGCCCGACGACTTTTTAGCGTAATCGGTCACGTACCAGCCCGATCCTTTGAACTGGACTGCGGGAGCCGAGATGACCTGCTCGATGGGTCCGCCGCACTTGGGACACTTCTTGACGTGCGGGTCGGAGAACTTCTGGATCTTCTCAAAGCGGTGGTGACACTTCTTGCATTCGTATTCGTAAAGGGGCATGTGCGTTGAAAACCGGGAAAGGCAAAATCTTCCGAGTTGATGCATCGATTCTAGGGGGAACCACAAGATGCGTCAATTTGCGCCTCTCTGCTTGAAATCCTTTCATCCGGATCTCCGCCGCAGCCCGGTGCTAGACTCGGGTCAATGCCACCAGCCGGTACCACTTCTGAAAGGCAAGCTCCGGCGGGACCGACGCTTTATCTCGTCGCCACCCCGATCGGCAATCTCGAGGACATCACGCTGCGGGCTCTCCGAGTGTTGAAGCAGGCCGATCTGATCGCCTGCGAAGACACCCGCCAGACGCAAAAGCTGCTCAATCACTATGGAATCGGCACCCGCACCGTCAGCTACCACGAGCACAATGAAATGACCCGCGCCCCGGAAATGGTGTTGGAACTGGAGCGTGGCGCCAGCATTGCGCTGGTGACTGATGCGGGAATGCCAGGTATCTCCGATCCCGGCTATCGCCTGATCGCGCTTGCGATCCGCCATCACATTCCGGTGGTTCCGATTCCGGGGCCTTCGGCCTTCCTGGCAGCCTTGGTGGCGAGCGGCCTGGCGACCGATTCGTTCCGATTCAGCGGATTCCTCCCCGCCAAGCGAGGCCAGAGGCGGCAGGTGCTGGAGGCGATCCGGGACTCTCCCCGCACCCAGGTGTTCTATGAGACGCCCCACAGGGTGACGGAAGCGGTGGAAGACGTGGTCGAGCTTCTTGGGCCCGACCGCCACATCGTGATCGCGCGGGAAGTCACCAAGCTGCATGAGGAATTTCTGCGCGGGCGCGCCGGCGAGATCCTGCAAACCTTAAAAAATCGGGGAGAGATCAAGGGAGAAATCTCGCTGCTCATCGGCAAGGCCAGTGCCGAAGATGCCGCACATCCGCGAACCGAGGCGGCCCGCTCCGGAATCAGGGAACGGCTCACCGAGCTCATGGATTCCGAGAAGCTTGACGAGAAGTCCGCTTTGAAGAAGCTGGCACGCGAGCTGGGAGTCTCAAAAAGCGAGGCTTATCGGGAGTGGCAACGCAGTAAGTAACTGATGACAATGGCCCTGATCATTCTGTGAAAGGGCGCTTCGGCATGCACCTGCAATGGTAGAATTCCGGTAAATAGTGCTTCCACGAGAGCCCGGGTTGATTGAACTGGCAGCTTCGATTCTATCGGCTGACTTCGCCCATCTGGCCGACCAGGTGGCGAGTGCAACCGAAGGCGGCGCAACGGTAGTCCACGTTGACGTGATGGACGGCCACTTTGTCCCCAATATCACTTTGGGACCGATGATGGTGAAGTCGTTGCGCAAAGTGACCGAACTGCCGCTGGATTGCCACCTGATGATCGAGAATCCCGACCAGTTCATTCCCGAATTTGCCGACGCTGGAGCGGATTGGATTTCGGTGCATCAGGAAGCCTGCCGGCACTTGGATCGTACCCTGCATCTCATCAAGAGCCACGATTGCCTGGCCGGAGTGGTGGTCAACCCGGCGACTCCGGTGGAAACCTTGACCGAAGTGCTCGACATCGTGGATTACGTGCTGGTGATGTCGGTGAATCCGGGATTTGGGGCGCAGGAGTTCATTCCAGGATCGTTGCACAAGATCGGCCGTCTGGCTGACTTGCGGGCCAACCGAAGACTGGGCTATCGCATTGAGGTCGATGGCGGAGTATCGCTGGATACGGTTGCGCATGTGGTTCGGGCAGGCGCGGAAGTTCTCGTCGCGGGCAACGCCGTGTTCGGTCACGGCGATCCAAAGATCAATGCCCGCCAATTGTTGAAGGCTGCGGTGGAAGCTCTGCTGCTGAAAGTGTAGTGGCTGTGCGTTTGCCGGTTTTTCCCAGTGATTTCTTCAGGCAGGTCCCTTCCGCCGGGTTAGCCTGCTGCAGTGAGCCGGTAAAGCTCTGAAAGTGCTGGATCCCATTTTTGAGGTTTCTATGTCGCGTCGTGTTCCCATAGCGCTGTTGCTGGGTGTGCTGCTCATTTGTGCCGCCTGTACGAATAAAAAGGTCAAGAACCCGCTGGCGGACGTCGGCTCCAAACAGCCCGATAAGGTGCTGTTCGACCGTGCCATGGACGCGATGAAGCACAATCGCTTCGACGTGGCGCGATTGACGCTGCAGACCCTGATCAATACCTATCCCGACTCGGAATTCATTGCCCGCGCCAAGCTGGCGGTGGCGGATTCCTGGTATGCGGAAGGCGGCTCGGGATCGCTGGCGCAGGCGGAAGTGGAGTACAACGACTTCATTACCTTCTTCCCCAACATGCCGGAAGCGGCTGAGGCGCAGCTCAAGATCGCCAACATTCACTACCAGCAGATGGAGAAGCCGGACCGCGATTTCACCCACGCCATGCGGGCGGAGGATGAATACCGCAAGCTGATCCTGCAGTTCCCCGACAGCAAGCTGGTTCCACAAGCCAAGCAGCGTCTGCTCGAAGTTCAGGAGGTGCTGGCCGACCGCGAATATCGGATTGGGCGCTTCTACTTCATGCGGCAATCGTATCCGGCGGCGATCGCTCGCCTGCAGACCCTGGTAGACCGCTACCCATTATTCAGTCAGGCGGACGAAGCCCTATACATGCTGGGACAGTCCTACGAATCGGAAATTGCCCTGGTGCGTGACAAGAATATGCCGGAAGCGGCCAAGGCCCGCATGATTGCGGAATTCACCGGCAAAGCCGCCGAAGCGTACTCCCGCATTCTGACCCGGTATCCGGTGATGGATCGCGCCGATTCCGCGAAAGAGCGGCTGGCGGCGCTGCATCGGCCGATTCCGCGGCCAAGCAAAGCGGCTGTCGCCCAGAATAAAGCCGAAGAAGACAGCCGCCGCGATGCCGGGACCTTCGGCAAGTTGATGAGCAATTTCAGCCGCCATCCCAATGTGGCCGAGGCCACGAAAGTCGGCGAGCCCACTTTAGTCGATCCGAAAACCACCAGCGCGACCCAGGTGGTGCAGGAAGCAACGCGAGCCATGCTCAACACCAGCGCGGGCACTGGAAGCAATTCAGTCTCAGTGGAGCGGGTCGGCACCGGAGAACCGGCAGAGAATCAGCCAGTGCCGCGCTCCGATGCGGCTCCCGGCGATCCCGCAGCCACGCCTGCTAGTCCCGCCGATGCGAATGAGTTGACCCCGAATGTGAGTCCCACCGAGACTGGCGCAGCGTCGGGCAATGACCCGAACGAGTTGAAGCCGAATGTAGCGCCCGAGGGCGCACAGGCATTGCCGCCGCCGGCTCAAGTCAACCAGATCGATCAGAATGGGGCCGCCCCCGCTCCGGATCAGGCTACGAATGCCGCAGAGGCTTCCAGTCAGGGCAGCCAAAAGGTGGACGACGAGAGCGTCTCGTCCAGCAAACACAAGAAAAAGAAGGGACTAAAGAAGTTGATCCCGTTCTGATCGACTGGTGGGCAATTCCGATCGGGGTGGATAGGGTACCTGAGGTTACTTCCGGTCATCTCACCGACTGGACGAGCGGTCTCGTCAGTCTCGCCCGGCACTGTCCGGCGGTAACCTCCTAAGTCGTTCTTGTCATTGACTTGCGGTCCGCGACACGTTAACTTCGCGCTATCTCCCCCTTACCAGCAAAGGACATCCCTTGGCGCGGAAAATACTGCTTGCAGACGATAGTGTGACTGCCCAGAACATGGGGCGGAGAATTCTGGCTGACGCCGGATACGACGTGGTCACCGTCAATAACGGTTCGGCCGCTCTGAAGAAGATCGCGGAGCTCCAGCCGGAACTGATCGTGCTTGATGTGTACATGCCCGGGTACAACGGGCTGGAAGTCTGCCAGCGGCTGAAGGAAAGCAAAGATACCTTCCACATTCCCGTCCTGCTGACGGTGGGCAAACTCGAGCCCTTCAAGGCGGACGAGGCCCGCCGAGTACAGGCGGACGCCTACATCGTCAAGCCATTCGAAGCCAGTGAACTGCTCGGCGCCCTCACCAAACTCGAAGACCGGATTGTGCCGCTGCCTCCCGTGAAGCCGGCGAAAGCGCCGGAAAAGATCTCTGAGGCCGAACCACCAGCTGCTCGTGTCAAAAAAGACGACAAGTTCGGCGAGATAGCCCTCGGGATGGAAGAATCGGCTGAAAATCCCTTCGGTGAAACCGCCCTCGGTGAAGCCGCCCGAGGCGCAACCGGAAGGCGAAACGAAGACTGTGGCGCCGGCCCCCGCAGGCACGGCATTTCATGCCATCGTTCGGGATCCGGGCACGTCCGAGGCAGCGTCGTCCTCGCCAGCGCCGGGTGTGGCTGACTCGCAGGAGCTTCCGGCAGGAATTACGGCCGATGAGATCGCGGCCATTGCCGCTGCTGCCGCCGTGTTCGGGGGGAAACACGAAGAAGAGGACGACGTCGAGACGCCTGAATTTGCCGTGCAGTCCGCGCCGCCGGAAGAGCCCGCGGCAAGTTTTGCTGCAGCACCGCAATCCTTCACTGAGACCTTTCAACCTGAGTTCGTGCAGCCTGAGATGGTCCAACCTGAGATGGTTCAACCTGAGATGGTCCAACCTGAAACGGTTCAGATGGACTCGACGGCTGACGCTGCCACAGCAGATACCGCGCCGAACGACGTTCCTGAGCCATCGCCGGTGGACGCGATATCTGCGGGGCCTGAAAACGCGCCATCCGCCATCGCGATGGAAGCCGTGGTGCCGGAGAGGTTGCCTGAAACTACGTTCCCGGACGAAAACCAGACCGAAGTCGCAGCAATCTCGACCATAGAAGTGTCAGCCAGCCAGGTTGCGGAGGTGGAAGCGGGCGTTGCTGAGAACCCGAAGCGCTGAAGATCTGAGCGACCAGGCCAGCCAAGCCGCGAGCGCTGAAATTGTTGGTGGCCAAGCTGAGGACCTCGGAAGTACGAACGGCGCTGCGCAGATTGACACTGAGACGGTTGAGAGCGCCGCGAGCATGGAGGTTCCGCAGGACGAACCTGCCGAAGACAAGCGTCTCGAACAGCACGAAGTGGATGCGGTTCTGGCCTCGCTGGGTCCTGCAATCGGATTCGATGCTGTCTCTCATGAAGCGCCGGTGGATGAAATCGCGCTCGCTCCCTGGGCAGCGCTGCAGAACGTCACGGTCAGTCGCGAAGCTACCCTCAACGTTGCAGGTGGAAGACCAAGGTGGATCGCGGAAGCTGTCCCGCTCTCTGCCGAGGAAACGTCGTGCATGCTCGAAGCGGAAATGCAGAATGCGTGCGCCGCCCTCGCGGCAGAAGCCGCTAGAGCAACAGAACCAGTCTTAGCGGCAGCTTCTGGCGATACAGCCGAAATCGAAGCCGGCATCCCGCCAATGGGTGCGGAGGATGCCGCTCCTGAGCCCGCCATTCCAGCCATGGAGCAGGACACCGCGCCAGTCGACGCCTATGCATATCACGAGCAAGCCCCGGTTTCCAAGGCCCTGCCGGAGCCGATCAATACCACGGTACAAGCCGCCGCCGCGGAAGGTCATGTTCCCGAAGTGAAGGTGAGGGCTGTGGCCGCGGGCGCCGAGGATGTTGCGCAAGAGATTGTTGGTCCCGAGGTCAGCCATGAGGCCGCGGCCGGAAGTATGGCTGGGCATGGCATGGTTCAGGAACAGGAAGTACATCCACCGGTTTTGGACGAAAGCGCCGTGCAGCGGGAATCCGAACTGGCGGAGGCTTGGGCGCACTGGAAAGAAATTCGAGCGGCAGTGGTCAGTCCGCAATTTACTTCGCAACTGGCGGACTCGGCAGCAAACTTCCGTGAAATCCAACAGAAGAACGAAGAGCCGTCTTCGCCGTCCCCTGATACGCCAGCGGGTTCACCGCCTGCCGCCGCATCCAACACCATCGCCAGCATCGTAGACAGCGTTTTGTCTGAGCTCAGGCCGAAGCTGGTGGAAGAAATCTCCAAGCGACTCGCAGCTGAGAAAAAGAGCTGACGCTTCAGCCGACGCTCCAGATCTCCGCGAACTCCGCGACTGTTCTCCGCGACCTTCGCGGTTAAGGCTTTGCTCATTGTTGCCACGGAGATCGCAGAGGAATCGCGGAGTACGCGGAGGAGAGAATCGCGAAGCCACCTGCCCAAATCCGCCCGCGATGTGTCACGGTAAGAATTCCTCTCCAAGGGGTAAAGGCGTAAAATTCTTTCGCCATGATTTCTCAGGACCTGCTGGAAAAGTTGGCGTGCCCGGCATGCAAGAAACCGTTGACCTTAATTGAAAATGCCAATGGCCTGAAGTGCACGGGCTGCCATCGCCTCTACCCAATACGGGACGGCATTCCCATTCTGTTGATCGATGAAGCGGTCACCGATCCATCGGACGCGCAGGCTTGATCGGCCAGAGTGCGCGTTCCTGCCGCTTTTCGTCCCACTACGACACGCCGTGTCAATCTCGAGACAGTAACGCCCGTACTGTCGCGTTCGTAACTGCCGGGAGAGTTGCGGTCGCCTGGCGCAACTTCATGGCTCGACAGGGGTTTAATGAACTAAGGGGATTCACCGGACGTATCTACAGTGAGGCGGGGCGCTCGGCAACCAAATTGCATGCAACGAACCAGGCACCCGGTGAGTCTAATTACCAAGGTAAGGCAAGGTCGGAGGTGATGACGACCATGAAAGAACAATTCTCCACGGTTGAACTGTCGGCGTTGCGAAGCGATCTGTTACAGGGAGGTTTGATCGACTTTCGCGAAGCCGCGGAACTGTTGCAGGTTTTTCTGATGGGGCGCGGTTATGGGGTGTCGCCGCAGGCGGCCCTGGATGCTGCCGGCCGGGTGGAAATGGCTGGTTGCTCATTGCCGGTGCTCCAGCACGAACTGGAGAACCTCGCACTGGTCATGTAGCGGTGACAGACGGCATAAGCTCCCATCCTGATGCCGCCGTCGAGAATGCAAGGTGGGGTTTGGGTGAGGGTTCAACAAGAAGTTCGTAGAAAAGATCTGCGGGGACTTCGAAACTCAGTCGCTCCCCGAAGGTGAAAAGCGAGAAGAGCCGGGCCAACCAGCCCGGCGTTCTTGTTTGTGGAGAGCTTTCAGCTCTCGGCTCTCAGCCGTCAGCTCTCAGCTTCTGGCTGCTAGCTACTGGCTCATTATGGATCGCTTCTTGCTGCCAGCTTCCAGGTTTCAGCCCTATTAAGCTGAAAGCCAGCAGCCAGCAGCCAGAAGCCAGACGCCAGAAGCCAGCAGCCAGAAGCCAACAGCCAGCAGCATTCTCACTCGTACCGCAAACTCTCCACCGGATCGAGTTTTGCTGCCCGCGTCGCGGGCACCGTGCCGAAAAGAATGCCCACCAGGGACGACACTAGAATCGCTACGATCGCGGAAAGTCCGGAAATCGGAATGCGGTATTCGGTTAGAAAGCGTACCGAGAAGGGAATTGCCAGCCCAATGACCACTCCCACCAGTCCGCCCGCGAGCGATATGAGGATCGCCTCTGACAAAAACTGAAAGCGAATCTCGCGGTTGGTGGCGCCGATCGCTTTGCGAATCCCAATTTCGCGGATTCGTGAGCTGACGGTCGCCAGCATGATGTTCATAATCCCAATGCCGCTGACCAGCAGCGTGATGGCCGCAATCAGAAAGAGCACGAGAGTGAGCGCGTTGGCGGTCTTGTCGGCAACCGACACCAGTTGGGTGAGGTTCTCTACGCTGTAGAGCGACTCCGGGCGATGCCGCGACTGGATGATTCGTTTCACGTCGGCTGTGGCCGGCACCACCATGGAAGGATCCGCTACAGAGAAATAAATCTGCCGCACTGTGGGCGTGTCCGTGAAATAGCGCGCCACGCTGTACGGAATGGCCATGGTGTTGGTCGTGACCTCCGATTGGCCGAAGGTATTCACGCGCTCTTTGAAAGTTCCAATGACGGTGAAGGGCAGGCCGCTGAGTTTCACCACTTTGCCTACCGCGGCGTCAGTCGAGCCGTAGATCTCCTCAGCCATCTTCTGGGCGATGACTCCGACTTTATTGTGGGACTGCTCGTCTTCCTCGTCGAAGAACCTTCCGGAGAGCACGACCAGATTGCGCACAACGCGATACTGCGGGTACACGCCGAGGATGCGGACGTCCCGCTCCTTGCCATTGCCCACCGGCACTCTCTCGTCGAGCGGAACCACGGGAGAAGCGGCCACAATCCCCGGGACATCCTGCACCACCGCCTTCATGTCGTCGATGGTCAGCGGGTCGGGATTGGTGTGGGTAATCCGCTGGGCTCCGCCGGCGTACTCGGCATAGATCAGATTTGCGCCGATGCCCTGAATCTGGCTCAGGACGTACTGCTTGCCGGTCATGCCGATGGTGACCACCAGGATCAGCGAAGCCGTGCCGATCACCATTCCCAATGCGGTCAGCAGGAATCGGGCTTTGTTGCTGCAAAAAGTCTCGTAGGCAAAGCTGAGAATCTCGCTGAAAACCAGCTTGGGGCGTTTCCGGGGAGCGGCTGTGGCGGTCGTGCTCATCGCTGATTAGATGCTACGCGGAGCCATTTTGAGTCGCAATTGCCGGGTGCAGCACCTGCCGCGAAAGTCACATCAGTCGATGCGGCAGACCAGCACGGCCTTATTCTGATAGGGGCAACTCATGCCTGCGACTCCGGGCTGCTGCAGCACCACCCAGTTCACGCCGAAGCGGCTTTTCAAGCGGCGGAAATCTTCCACACCAAAATTCTCCCAGCGGGATTGCGCGCCCACCTGCTGCTGCCAGGTTTCGGCAAGTTTGGGAAACATGGTGACCGCTCCACTGTCTTTGACAGCGTCGGCCAGCATCGATCGTTCCGCAATCGCCCGAAAGCCGTGCTGATCTTCACCCGGCAATTTCATGTGCTCGGGATTGAGGGCGAAATACGCATCGACGGGAGTGTGCTCCCGGACCCAGACAAATGCCTCCACCCAGTCGTTCTTCGACGCGGCTCCGGGCCATTCGATATGTGGAGTGGCGGGAAACAGGCTGCGCTGCGACCACGCCATGCCGGCGCAAAGCGGCACGAAGAGCAGCAGCCATCTCCAGGCGTGGCCCTTGAGGACGAATTGCGCCAGCAGTCCTCCGGCAAAAATGAACAGAAAAATGTAGAGCAGATGCAGGCTCCGCATCGGCTGCAGTTCGGCAAAATTCATCAGTTGCGGAGGAATGGTGACCACCAGCGCGGCCGCAAAATAGACCAATTCAAACAGAATCAAAGCGCCGCACAGCAGGCTCAGGACCGGCAATCCACGCTTCTTTGCGATCTCGCGGAACCACCACAGCAGCGCCAGCGGCGCGAAGATGCCCAGCCATTCATACCAGTGCCAGCGCAAAAGAAAAAAGTAAGGACGAGTAGCCAGCACCTCTCGGTAGGCGGAAGTAACCGGCGGGAAAAATCCGAAGGGAAGCAGCAGCGCTGCCTGAGAAATCCGGCGCGTTGCGTGTTTCTTGTCCAGCTGCATCCACCACACCAGCGCGGCGTACGACAGTCCGAAGACCGCCATCAGGGGATGAATGGCAGCAGTGAACACCGCCCAGGCCGCCGCTCTTAGAAATTTTCTCTCCACCGTATTGATCAGGATGAACAGCACCGCCGGCGCGGACAGCGAACGCGTGTTCAGGTACTCATCCATGATGTAGAGCGCAGTCCCGGCTACGGGAATCGTCAGCAGCGAAGCGACCAGCGCCACTCCTCCCCAGCGCGCGCGCTGATCGGCGAAACACAACCGGCCTACATGCCAGCAGCCCAGCAGGAGCAGGAACACGGCAACGAACTGCCAGAGAAACAATCCCCATTCCACCGAAACATGGGTAATGCGGATGGACGAAGCGATCAAATTGGGAAAGAGGGTAAGGTGCGCGTGCGAGGCGAAGAATCCGTCATTGAAGGGATAGAGCGCAGGATGCAGCGCTCGCTTGATCCCCGGTACGTAGATTTCCGCGTCCTCTACAAAGGGATGGTAGCCTTCAACCGCTATGGCGCCGCCGCTGAGCAGAAGCAGCAGGCAGATGTCTTTCAGAGTGGGTTGAGTGCGCAAGGTCTGGATCTTCAAGCTATGACTTTACCGCGAATGACGGCGCTGGCCACAAGCCGGGCGAAGACTGCCCTCGCCAAATGCACAGTTTCCTACGCTGGCGGCGCGCTGGCGGTCCCGCGCACGTAGTACGTGGTGTAGCCGGGTTCAAGCCGACGTCCTTTGGGATTGAAGATGCTGAAGTGTGCGATGCCGAGCTTCTGCAGCCAGAACTGCATCGTGGTCGCGATTACTCCCAGCCCGTAGGTAACGCTGCGGCCAAAGTTAATGGAGGAAGCCTCCTCGAAATATTTCGTCGGGCAGGAGACTTCGCCGATGCGGAATCCGAAATACACCGACTGGGCCAGCACCTGATTGTCGAAAATAAAATCGTCGGAGTTTTCGAGAAGCGGCAGTTTCTCCAGCACTTCGCGGCTGAAGGCGCGGTAGCCGGTGTGATATTCCGACAGCTTCACCCGAAGAAACAAATTCTCGAACGCCGTAAGGCAGCGGTTGGCCACGTATTTGTAAAACGGCATGCCACCGCGCAACGCCAGCCCGCCCAGGATGCGCGAGCCCAGCACCACGTCATACACCCCGAAAGCCACCATGCTGGCCATGGCAGTCACCAGCAAAGGCGTGTACTGGTAGTCGGGATGAAGCATGAGGATCACGTCCGCGCCGGCCGCCAGCGCCTCGCGATAGCAGGTCTGCTGGTTGCGTCCGTAGCCGTAGTTCTGGTCATGCACGAAGTGCAGCAGGCCGAGGCGCTTGGCAACTTCGACGGTGTGATCGGAGCTGTGATCGTCCACCAGAATGCACAGATCCACCAGGTCAGGCAGGTCTTGGACGGTCGCCTCCAGCGTTCTCTCCGCGTTGTAAGCGGGCAGCACCACCGCGATACGTTTGCCGTTCAGCATCGGTCTGCGCCGGGTTTCGGCGATACCGCTCAATCATAACCTGTACGGCACTCCCGGGCAGCGGAAGGCCGGCGGATCCTGCCTCTCGACAGATCAGCCCCTATAATCGAGTCTTCCCCATGCCTGCTTCCGTCGCCAGCAGCCCCAAAGGCTACATCGTCAAAGGGTCAGTATTGGCTCATCTCGATTTCGTGCTTACCGGAATCGTGATGACCATGCTGGGGCCGATGTTGCCGGTGCTTTCAGCCCGCTGGTCGCTCGACGATACCCAGGCCGGGTATCTCTTCATTGCGCAGTGGACCACCTCCGTCTTCGGCATGATGCTCTCCGGAGTGCTGGTGCAGAAGTACGGATATCGCATCCCCATCTTCGCTGGCATGCTGCTCATGGCGCTGGGGATTGCCGCGCTTGCCATGGCCGGCTGGCCTCTGGGAGTGGTTACAGTCTGCGTCTTCGGCTTTGGTTTCGGGGTGAGCACTCCGGCGACCAACCTGTTCATTGCCGATGCCAATCCGGAAAAGCGGGCCGCCGCGCTGAATCTGCTGAATTCCTCCTGGGGGCTGGGCGCTCTGGCGTGTCCCTTCATGATTGCGGCGGCCCAGCGCGCGCACCGCAGTTCACTCTTTCTCTACGGAACTGCCGCCGCCCTTGTGGTTCTGGCGGTCTGCATCGGGTTAGTGCGCTTTGCGGCAGATGCTCGCCACGTCGAAATTCCGCCAACCGTTGTACTCAAAGGCAGCGTATGGAAGAACCGCTGGCTGCCGGTGATCACGGCCTTGTTCTTTATCTATGTGGGGACAGAAACCTGCATCGGCGGCTGGATCGCTTCGTATGCCCGCCGGGTTGCCGGCTCGGGCGCGCTCTGGGCCATGACGCCTTCGTTTTTCTGGGGAGCGTTGCTGGCGGGGCGCGCGCTTGCCCCCATCGCCCTCAGGTGGATGAGAGAGACCCGGGTCGCGGCAGTCGCCCTCGCGCTCGCCGTCATCGGCATCCTGGTGCTGCTCATGGCCCGGACCATCTTGCTGATCGAGATTGGGGCCCTGATCTCCGGCTTCGGGCTGGCGTCGATTTTCCCGATCAATGTATCTCTACTCACGCACTGGTTCGGGCAATCGGCAAAGCGCCTGAGCGGCGTCACCTTTCCCGTCGGCAACTTTGGCGGCGCTGTTCTGCCTTGGCTGGTGGGACTGATTTCAACCCACTCCGGCAGTCTGCGGATCGGGCTGCTGGTTCCATTTTTTGGGGCTGTGTTGATGCTCGCGTTCTATGCGTCGCAGGCGCGTGGTACGGCGGCTGCGCCGGTTCGGACCTAACCTATGGAGGCTGGCAGCCGCAGCTTCTGCTCTGGCATTTTCACCCGGTTTGCGGTTAAACTATTTCTTAAGTAAACCTCATGAACCATAAGCGTACCTTATTCGCAAAAGTCTGGGACGAGCACCTGGTGCGCGCCCCGGAAGGCCAACCCGCGCTGCTTTATATTGATCTGCACCTGGTCCACGAAGTGACCTCGCCGCAGGCGTTCGACGGCCTGCGCGCCGCGGGACGCAAGGTGCGGCAGCCGCAGCGCACCGTGGCCACGGTGGACCACAACATCCCGACCACGCCGCGCGGCACGCCGATCACAGACACTATTGCGGCGCGGCAGATTGAAGCCCTGCAGAAGAACTGCCGCGAGTTTGGCGTCCCGCTGTTCGACATGGACTCACCCGACCAGGGCATCGTGCACGTGATCGGTCCGCAACTGGGGCTGACCCAGCCGGGCATGACCATCGTCTGCGGCGATAGCCATACCAGTACCCACGGAGCCTTCGGCTCACTGGCCTTCGGCATCGGCACCTCGGAAGTGGAGCATGTGCTGGCGACACAATGCCTGCCGCAGCGCAAGCCGAAAACCATGCGGATTGAGGTCGACGGAAAGCTTCCCGATGGGGTGACCGCCAAGGACCTGATTCTCGGAATCATCGGGCAGATTGGCACCGACGGAGCCGCCGGGTACGTGATCGAATATGCCGGGGAAGCGGTTCGCGGCCTCTCCATGGAAGGCCGCATGACGCTCTGCAACATGAGCATCGAAGCCGGAGCCCGCGCCGGAATGGTGGCTCCCGATGAGACTACATTCGCCTACGTCAAGGGCCGGCGTTTCGCTCCGAAGGGCGCGGACTGGGAGAAAGCTGTCGCCCACTGGCGCACACTGGTGTCGGATGAAGGCGCCGAGTTCGACAAGGTGGTCGAGATTGAAGCAAGCAAGCTGTCGCCCTTCGTGACCTGGGGGACGAATCCGGGAATGGTCGTTCCGGTCAGCGGGAATGTGCCGGAACTGGCGCAGATGAAAACCGAAGGCGAGCGCAAAGCCGCCGAGCGCATGCTGGAGTACATGGGGCTGAAGCCGGGAACTCCGATTGAAAAGATCGCGGTTGACCGGGTGTTCATCGGCTCCTGCACCAATTCGCGGCTCGAAGACCTGCGCGCCGCGGCGCGTGTAGTCAAAGGCCACCGGGTGAATGAGAAGGTGCGGGCAATGGTGGTTCCCGGTTCGCAGGTAGTGAAGCTGGCCGCCGAGCAGGAAGGCCTGCACCGCATTTTCCAGGAAGCCGGCTTCGAGTGGCGCGAGTCGGGATGCTCCATGTGCCTGGGAATGAATCCGGACATCCTTCAACCCGGCGAACGTTGCGCTTCCACCAGCAACCGCAATTTCGAGGGACGGCAGGGCCGCGGCGGGCGCACTCACCTGGTGAGTCCGATGATGGCCGCCGCCGCTGCGGTCGCGGGACATTTCACCGATATCCGGAAGTGGGAATTTAATTAGCAGCTTGGCATTTAGCACTTAGCATTTAGCCAATACGAGATTTTCGCAGCATGCGGCAGGAGCCTGAAAGGGCTAAATGCCAATTGCTAAGTGCTAAGCGCTAAGTGCCAACTGCCGGCAGCAACTTGAATTACAGGACCCAAAATCTCATGCAGCCATTCCGAGTTCATACTGGCAAAGCCGCTCCGCTCTATCGCGCAAACGTGGATACCGATCAGATCATCCCCAAGCAATTTCTGAAGAGAATCGAAAAGACCGGGTTTGGAGATTTTCTGTTTTACGACTGGCGCCGGACGGGAGATGGCCAACTCGATCCAAACTTTGTGTTGAATCAGCCCCGTTATGCGGGAGCGAGCATTCTGGTTGCGGGCAAGAATTTCGGCTGCGGCTCGTCGCGCGAGCACGCGGTCTGGGCGCTCGAGAATGCCGGATTCCGGGCGGTGATCGCCTCGGCCTTTGCCGATATCTTTGCCAACAACTGCGTGCAGAATGGGGTTCTCACCGTTCTGCTTCCTGAGGAAGAGGTCGCGGAACTGGCTCGACGGGCTGAGCAAACGCGTGATTACCAGCTCACCATCGATCTTGAAGCCCGAAAGATTTCAGACAGCCAGGGCTTCTCTGCAAACTTTCCCGTGGAGGATTCAGTGCGCCATCGGCTACTCAATGGCCTGGATGACATTGGGCTTACTCTTCAGCATGAGGCGGAGATTTCGGCTTACGAGGCGCGGCATCCGGTTCCGGCGGCATCGCGGGCCTTAACTTAGACGCAGGTTCGGTCACGTTTGATCACCACAGAGGGCACGGAGGAACACAGAGGGAAGGCAACGGCGTCTTCGTGCCGCTTGCTGGGGGCGACTGCATTGGTAAGGCTGCCGGCGTAGTTCTGCGCGCAGTCGTTTGCCGCATCAGAAAGTATTCAGTTTTCCTCTGTGCTCCTCTGTGCCCTCTGTGGTGAATGAGATTATGCAGAAGCTATCCATCAAAACCCGCAAGAAGCGCGAAATTGTGGACATCACCGACCAGGTCGAATCCGCGATCGGGAACCCCAGGCTCTCGGGCATCTGCAATCTTCTGATCCTGCACACCACGGCCGCGCTGACCACGGCCGATCTCGACCCCGGAACCGATCTCGACATGCTCGATGCTTTCGAAGCCATGGTCCCCAAGCTGCGCTACCGCCATCCCCATAACCCGGAGCATGTTCCCGACCACATTATGTCTTCGCTGATTGGAAGCTCGGTCGCTCTGCCCTTCGAGAAGGGAAGTCTTCTGCTCGGAACCTGGCAGCGAGTGGTTCTGGTGGAACTCGATGGTCCACGCGAGCGCGAAATCGTAGTCACGATCACCGCGGAGCAATAGCCCCGGTGCCAGCTTGCTTCTACTTCGCGCCCAGAAACTCCAGCAACAGCGGCCAAACCTGCCGCGCTGCAGCGGGATTGTAAGCGGCGCGTTCGTCGCAGAAGAACCCGTGATCGGCGTCGGAGAACTCGACATTCACATAGCTCTTGCCGGCTTCTCGGAAAGCATCCACCACGCTGCGGCGTTGTTCGGGCGGAATGTGTTTGTCGAGTCCGCCCCACACCAGAAGCATGGGCGCGTGCATCTGCGGAACCCGTCCGAGTTCCCCTTGGCATGCCGCCGCCGTAGAATGACGCCGCGGCGCGCAGCGGCAGAACGGAATTTGCCAGAAACGAGATTCTCCCGCCCATACAGAATCCCACGCTGCACACGTCACCTTTCTTCACGAAAGCTTGGGCTTGCAACCAGTCGAAGGCGGCGCGCACATCGAGCTCTGCCGCGGCGGAAGTCATCGGCATCCGGTGCGGCGCTGCCGCCGCGAAATCTGAGTAGCTCACTTCAAATCCCGCAGGCGCGGTGCGGTGATACAGTTCCGGCGCGATGGCCACGAAGCCCTGCCGCGCAAACCGGTCACTCAGGTTGCGAATGTGCGAATTCACGCCGAACGCCTCCTGGAACACCAGCAGTCCTGGCGCTGCTTCAGCACCCCCGGGCTGCGCCACATAGCAGGACATCGTGGTGCCGTCGGAAACCCTGAGTTCGACGCGAGCTGTCTTAGTGGAACCCTGTGCTGTCATTGCTTCTCCATTCCTGAATCAGAAAACTTGTACCGCTGGTTGAACGCTTCACACTTCCGGCGGGGTGCGCAAGCTGGCTCGCAGTCTGGATGCCGGCCGCGATTTCCGGAATGATTCCCAGCCGCATATAGATCGGCCGCACCGCCGCGCGCAACATGGGAAGCTGCGACCAGAACCAGGCGGCGCCCGCCACGCAACAGGCGCCTCCGATCATCAGAGTGCGCGGAGCTCCAATGCGATTGGCCGCCACTCCGGCGACCAGGCTGCCGAAGGGCGTCATTCCCATGAATGCCATGGAATAAAAACTCATGACCCGGCCACGCTTGTCGTCGTCCACGATGGTTTGCAGAATGGTGTTGCTGGCAGCCATCTGCTGCATCATGCCGCCGCCGGTTACCAGCATCAGCAGCATCGAAAGCCACAGGTGCCGGGAAGCGCCGAACGCGATCAAGCCAACCCCGAAAAGCGCGGCAGAGATCGGCACCACTCTCCCGAGGCCCACGACGCTCTTGCGCGTGGCCAGCAGCATGGCCGAGATCAGGGCTCCGACTCCGGCGGCTCCCATCAGGAAGCCCAGGGTGTGCGGGCCGCCGTGCAGCACGCTACCGGCAAAGATCGGCATCAGCACGGTGTAAGGCATGCCCACCAGGCTGATCAGCGCCAGCAGGAGCAGCACCGAGCGGATGGGAGGAGAGCTGGTCACGTAGCTCCAGCCTTCGCGGAGGTCCTGCCAGACTGCTCGCGACGACTCCGGTTCGCGGGCGCCGCTCGATCCTCATCGCCAGCAGCGAGATGATTACGGCCACGTAGCTGAAGCCATCGATCAGAAAGCAATAGCCTTCGCCCACAGCCGCGATGATCACTCCGGCGATAGAAGGCCCCAGCAGCCGGGCGGCGTTGACCATTGAGGAGTTCAACGCAATGGCGTTCCCCAGGTCGGCGCGGTTCTCCACCATTTCGACCACAAAGGATTGCCGGGCCGGCATGTCGAAAGCGTTGATCAGCCCCTGCGCCACGCTGAGCCATATTATTTCTTCGATGGTGATGATGCCGCGCAAGCGCCAATACAGCCAAAGCGAAAGACTGCAGCATCGAAAGTACCTGGGTGACCACCAAGACCCGGTGGCGATTCCAGCGGTCGATCCACACTCCAGCGAACGGCGCCAGCGCGAAAGATGGAATCTGTCCGGCAAAGCCCACGATGCCCAGCAGGAACGCGGAACCGGTCAGCCGGTAGATCAGCCAGCTGGTGGCGATGCGCGTCATCCAGGTGCCGATCAGCGAGACGGTTTGTCCGCTGAAGAACAGCCGGTAGTTGCGATAGGCGAGCGCCCGCACCGCGAACTTCCATGTGCTGGACTGATTCGGGCTGGACGGTTCGGGGATGGGCTTTGGGTATTGTCGTTCACGCGTCAGGGTCCAGGGGCTCCAGCTATGGTGCCGGAAGCTCAACTCAAGTTGGATGAGCTGCGCTTCCAAAGTCTCAGCTGGGTTGAGCCGGGAGATTTCAGGGGCGCCAAACGACTCCGCAGTTTTGATCCCGGCAATCCTTGGATTGTAATTAGAAACGAAATTGTGAAAGAGTGCGTGCTTACGCACTTACAAATTGCTATACTCCGCTCCCGGGGTGGGGGGCCACGATGGCTGGCTTGCCGGCTGGTGGGAAAACTAGGAACCGCGCGGCGCGGGAACAGGCGCTGATTCGTGCCGCCACCAAACTATTTGCCTCCCGCGGTTACGAATCCACCACCACCCGCGACATCGCCGCCACCGCCGGCTGCGCCGAAGGCCTCATCCATCGCTACTTCAAAGGCAAGGGCGGACTGCTGCTCGCTATTGTGCAATCCCGAATCAATCGCGAAGTTTCGGATCTCAGCCACAAACTGCAGCCCGCACCGGGGCTCGAGCAGGAAATTCTGCAGCTGGTGAACTGGGAACTGGAACGCATGTGGGAGGACCGGGAATTCCTCAACATCGTGATTCCCCGCGCCTTGCTGGAGCCATCGATCGGGCAGGTCATCCGCCTGGGGCCGCAGCAGCGCGCCAAAGTGATCTCCAAGCGCCTGCGGCGCTTTCCCCAGGGCCGGCAACTCACCGCCGACGAACTGGAGGCCATTTCTCATTTTGTGGGCGTGGTCGGATTCATGTTCGGCTACATGCGCCCCATGGTGCTGCGCCAGGACCGCCGGCGAGCCCGGAAAACCGCGCTCAGCATCACCGGCCTCCTGCTCCGAAGTGTCCAGAGCCAGAGCCGTGAAAACGGCGTTCCCGAGCTAACGTCTCTCGGCAGACAATGATAGCGCCATATTTTTTCTTGACTTCGGCTTTCTGGAAGTGATATTAAGTGCGTCCGCACGCACTTGTGGGGAAGTGCTTCCGTGGGGGAAGCGCTTTCATCGTATCCCGAACTAAATAGCAACTCTGCGCGGAGGATGCATGACTTCGTCCGGTAGAAGTTTCGCGGGTGTTTTGGTGCTTGCAGTAGTCGTTCTTGGGTTCTGCGCCAACGCCCATGCCATTCCTGCTTTCGCAAGAAAGTATGGCCTGCCTTGCTCAGCCTGCCACGAAGCCTGGCCGAAGCTGAACAGTTTCGGACAAAACTTCAAAGACAACGGCTACCAGCTGATGAATGACCGGGACGCTCCGATTTACCAGAATGCGTCCTATTGGCCGGTTGCCATGCGTATCACTCCGCACTGGCACTATGAGAGCGCCGGCAATACCACGGTGGATACTTCCACCGGCACCACCGAGCGCTCCGTCAATACCTCCGGCTTCGATCTCACCGGCATCGACATTCTGACCGCCGGCACCCTGGCCAAGAACATTTCGTTCCTGCTGGTGCCATCGATCGATCCGGGAGACGGGAGCGTTGGTTTTGAATCGGCCAACGTTCGCCTTGACAATATGTTCCACACTCCCTGGTTGAACTTGAAGTTCGGCAAGGAAGAGCTCGATCTCCCGCTGTCAGAAAAGCGCATGATGACGCTGTCCAACGTGGGGGGTATTTACCAGCTCTACCATTTCGCGCCCCCCGGAGACGCGATCAATGATGAAGTCGTCAGTTTTGGCGAGAATCAGCTCGGCGTCGAGCTGATGGGGCACTCGCTGAACGATCACACGCGTTACGCCGCCACTATCATGAGCAGCACCAACGGCGCCACCGGCCTGGTCGGCGGCCGCAGTTATGACGGCTACCTGCACGTTAGCCAGGGATTCCTGGTTCCCCACGTCGGCTTGCAGCGTGTCGGAGCCTACGGATGGGTGGGGCAGCGCTCCACTTATTTCCTGACTTCGGGTGGGGACCCCTTGCCGGGCACTGGCCAGGGCAACCGCTCCTTTTCCCGCATTGGCGCTTATGGCAGCCTGTATTTCGGCAAGTTCGATGTAACCGGGGTTTACCAGTACGCGCTTGACAACGCATATCTGGCCAACGGCCTTGAAGCGAATGGCCCGTTGCCGGCTGGCGCGCAGGCCGCCAAGTGGAATACCGGGACAATCGAGGCCCACTACACCTATTCGCCGCAGCTGTTCTTTCTGGGCAGGTATGAAATGGTTCGGATGGCGCAGCAGATTGACACTGCCCTTCCCGGCGATCTGGGCAACACCGACGTGTTCACCATCGGCTACCGCTACTATCCCTTCATGCACAGCCGTGACGGTCTGGCCTGGCACCAGGAGTTCGCCACCATGCGCTCCCGGCTCACTTCCGATACCGGACAGGACCAGCGCTTCAACAGCTACTTCATGGGTTTTGACTTTGCCTTCTGAAGAAGAGAGGAAAGCAAATGCGATCCAGCTATAAAAACCTGCTTTTGGGTGTCACGCTCAGTTTGATTGTGGGTTGCGGCGGTCTGGCCGTGGCGCAAAACTCTGGCACCGCCAGCGGCTATCCGGTGCCAAAAGATGACCTTACACCGCAGCAGCAGACCGGGAAAGGCCTGTATCTGCGCTACTGTGTCGGTTGTCATGGCAAGTACGGCGACGGCGAGGGCGATAATGCTCCTTACATCGATCCCAAGCCGCGCGACTTTACCCTCGGCGTTTTCAAGTGCCGCTCCACGCCGACCGGAACCCTGCCTCTCACCTCCGACCTGGTGGACACCATCAAGCGCGGCATCGTGCACAGCAATATGCCGTCGTGGCGTCCGCTGAGCGATGAGAACCGGGAGGATCTGATCGCTTACGTTCAAACTTTCTCCTCGCGTTGGAAGACCGAAAAACCTGGCACGCCGATTCAGGTCCCTGCTGAGCCCGAAGTCACCGCCGACCGGATCAAAGCGGGTCAGGAAGTATTCAAGAAAGTGGAATGCTGGAAATGTCACGGTGTCATGGGCCGTGGCAATGGACCGTCGGCCTCGACCCTGACCGACGACCTAAGATCGTCCCATCACTCCGTTTGATTTCACCACCAGTGAACGCTTCAAGTGCGGAGAGACCGATCAGGACCTGTATCAGCATCTTCATGACTGGTCTGGATGGAACGCCGATGCCGTCGTTCGCCGACAACATCAAGCCCGATGAAGCCTGGGACCTGGTGATGTATCTGCGCACCTTCCAGCCCATGAACACGAAGGAAAAAGCGATCGCCAAGCAAATTAACTTGAAGCCGATCAATCCCAACGCTGATTAACCTATTGGCAGGAGAAAGGATTCAATGAGAACCAGGTTCAAGTTCGCAGGCATGATGACAGGGCTGCTGTTGCTCGGGTTCGCCTTCTTGCACTCGGCTAACACGGTGAACGCCGCTGCCGATGGCAAGATCACGGGCACAGTGAAGCTCGATGGTACGCCGCCTCACCAGAGGGGCATCGATATGGCGAAAGACCCGGTCTGCGTCAAGGCCAACGAAGGTAAGCCGGTCCACTTTGAGAACGTGGTTGTGGGAGAGGGTGGGGGTCTGGAGAACGTTGTCCTCTACATTTCAGAGGGCCTCGGCGCCAGCGAAGCTTCGGCGGTCCCTTCCACTCCCGCGACCATCGACCAGAAGAATTGCATGTATTCGCCGCACGTGGTCGTGCTCGATATGGACCAGCACATGAAAGTGGTCAACAGCGACCAGACCACCCACAACATCCATCCTCTACCGGCTCCCGGAACCGGAAACATCGGCTGGAACAAGTCGCAGCCCCCGGGATCTCCGCCGTTTGACGTGACCTGGAAGGCCAAGGAAGTCTCTATCCCGGTCAAATGCAACATCCATCCCTGGATGCACGGCTATATCGCAGTGGTCAAAGGGCCCTATGCGACTACCGATGACAAGGGTTCTTACACCATCTCTGGTGTTCCTCCCGGCAGCTACACTGTGAAAGCCTGGCAGGAGGAGTACGGTGACCAGACGCAGAAAGTAACCGTGGCGGCTGGCAAGCCAGCAACCGCCGATTTCACGTTCAAGGCAAAATAGCTCGCTTCGGAACAGGCTTGTTTTCCGGGTGGCCGATAGAATATCGGCCACCCGGACGGTGACATCTATGGGAAAGACATTCGGGTTTGTGCTGGCCGTGATTGCTCTGATTTCGACCGGCATTTTCATCTCACACCACTGGTGGTTCCCGGTTGACGCTTCCGCGCACGGGCACGCCATGGACCACCAGTTCGTGGAAACCTTTATCGGCGCCGGCATCGGCTTTGTGCTCGCCCAGTTGGGACTGGCCGCATTTGTCTGGATGTACGGCGAGAAAAAGGGCGACCGGCGGCGGATTCGCATCTTCCCCGGCGGAGCAAAATGGCTGCTGGTTCTGGCCTTCGTTTACGTAGGATCGGAAATCGTGCTGCTGGAAGTGGTCGGGCAGAAAGTCTGGGCCGCCATGTACTTCGTCCAGCCGCCGCCCGAATTCGCTCAAGGTGCAGCTGCTGGCCGGCCAGTTCGCCTTCTATTTCCGCTATCCTGGGCCGGATGGTAAATTTGGTCCCATTCACATCGACAAGATTGACGAAAGCCAGGGCAATTTCTTCGGTATCGACTACTCCGACCCCGATTCCAAAGATGACATTGTGACCGCGACTATGGCGGTGCCGGTCAATCAGCCGGTCGAGGTCTTCCTCAATTCCAAGGACATGGATCATGGTTTCTATGTTCGCGAGCTGCGGGTGCAGCAGGACATCGTGCCCGGGATGGAAATCCCGATCCACTTCACGCCCACCAGAATCGGCAGCTATGACATCGCGTGTAACCAGCTCTGCGGGCTCGGCCACTACAATATGCGGGCAGCGGTGGATGTGAAGTCTGAGGCGGACTTTAAGAAATGGCTCGTCGAACAAGCTGCGATGCAGTAGCACGACTGATCCACAGCAGAATGACGGTTGTGATCGAGGGAGGCAATTGAGTATGGCGGATATGCCGTTGGAAGCAGTCCACCACCACACCCCGCCCCAGGGGTTTATCTGGAAGTACGTGTTCAGCCTCGACCACAAGGTGATCGGGATCCAGTACTACTTCCTTGCGGTGCTGTCGGTCTTCATCGGGATGGTTCTTTCGTGGCTGGTGCGGTTCCATCTGGTCTGGCCCAGGGTGCATATCTGGGGCCTGCAGCTGCTTTCCCCGAACGGCGCCCCGGGCGGCGTCATGACGCCGGAGTATTACCTCTCCTTAATGACTTTGCACGGCACGTTGATGGTGTTCTTCGTGCTGACCACCGCTCCCCAGGCGGGATTCGGAAATTATGCCCTCCCCATTCAAATCGGCGCGGATGACATGGCGTTCCCGCGCCTCAACATGCTGTCGTTCTGGACCACGTTTGTTGGTCTGGTGGTGTTGCTGGCCAGCTTCTTCGTAAAAGACGGGCCGCCGATCTCCGGCTGGACTGCTTACCCGCCGCTCAGCGCCGTCGGTTCCGATGCCGGACCAGGATTGGGGATGGGGCAGAACTTGTGGGCCCTCTCAATCGCCATCTTCTGCGTCGGTTCTTTGCTCGGCGCACTCAACTTTATCGTCACCACGGTAGACTTGCGCTGCAAGGGCATGGGCCTGATGCGCCTGCCGCTGACGGTATGGGCCTGGCTGATTACGGCCATCCTCAGCCTGCTGAGTTTTGCGGTCCTGTTCGCGGCGTGCATTCTGCTGTTTCTGGATCGTAATGCCGGCACCAGTTTCTTCCTGCCTGCGCGGCCTCCTGGTAAACGGAAAACTGCAAGACCACGCGGGCGGGTCGCCGCTGCTGTGGCAGCACCTGTTCTGGTTCTTCGGGCACCCCGAGGTGTATATCGCGATCGTGCCCGGCTTCGGCGTGATCTCGCACGTACTCTCCACCTTCGCCCGCAAGCCCGTACTGGGGTACAAGGTTATCGTGAGTTGCCTGCTCTCGATCGGATTCCTCAGCTTCATGGTCTGGGGACATCACATGTTCGTGAGCGGCATGAGCCCGTATTCCGGGTTCCTGTTCTCGATCCCCACGCTGATCATCACTTTGCCGGCGACCATCGTTTCGCTGCTGTGGCTGGGTACGGTGTTTGGCGGGCGGTTGCGCTTCACCACTTCCATGCTGTTTGCCCTTGGGTTCATCTCGGTGTTCGTCACCGGCGGACTGGGCGGCATGTTCCTGGCGCAGCCTTCACTCGACATCTTCCTGCACGGCACTTACTTCGTGGTCGGGCACTTCCACATGGTGATGGGAGTGGCGGCGATCTTCGGCATGTTCGCCGGAACCTACTACTGGTTCCCCAAGATGTTCGGCAGGATGTTGAACGAGAAGATCGGGCGTATCCATTTCATCCTGACCTTCATCGGCGTTTACTGCATCTTCATGCCCATGCACTTCCTGGGACTGGAGGGCAATCCCCGCCGTTACTCTTCGTTCCTGAATGCCTTCCTGCAGCCTTTGCTGCCGGTGCATAAGTTCATCACCATCGCGGCATTGCTGACCGGGGCGGTACAGTTCCTTTTCTTCTTCAACCTTTTCTGGAGCATCTTCAAGGGCGCCAAGGCTCCCGACAACCCATGGGAGGCGACCTCGCTGGAGTGGACGGTGCCATCGCCGCCGCCGTTTGACAATTTCGGAGGCAAGCACCCGGTAGTGAGCCACGGCCCTTACGAGTACGGCGGGGACGTGAACGGAAAGGACTACGTGATGCAGACCGATCCCCCGGGACATCCGGCGGCGGGCTGAAGCGTCCCGGGTCTGTGACGCGGTAATCGAGAACCAAGAGTTCGGGTACCAGTAAATTCAGGAGCAGCGAGCCAACCACTATGTCGTCGTCCAGCGATCCACTTGCGGGAAAGGCGGTACCTTCCGGTCATCCTGTGAAGGCTGCCACCCAGGTGTACCCGGAGCCCGGCAGGTCGTTCTGGGACGGTGGCGCATTTCCCTACGCCATTCCGTCGAAGAAGTTGGGGATGTGGCTGTTCATCATCTCCGACGCGATCACATTCTCGGCGGTAATTTTCGCCTACGGCTATCTTCGACTGGCGGCTCCCGACTGGCCGCGTCCCTTCGAGACTCCCAGCATTGTCAATGCCACCGTAATGACGTTCGTATTGCTTTCCAGTTCTGTGGCCATGGTGCTGGCGGTGCGGGCTTCGAATATCGGCAAGATCAGCAGCGCGGTAGGCTGGCTGGTGGTGACTGCCCTGGGCGGCGTGGGGTTCGACATTCTCCACATCCGGGAGTGGCTGGGGCTGATTCACGAGGGCGTGCGGCCGTTTCACAATCCCTGGGGAACGCCCATGTTTGGCGCGGCCTTTTTCACCATGACCGGCCTGCATATGACCCACGTGACCATCGGCGTTATCTACCTGCTGATTGTTGCCGCGGGATACCGCGCCAAGAAGCTGTCGGCGGTGGACGTTGAGGTGAGCGGGCTGTACTGGCATTTCGTCGATCTGGTGTGGATGTTCATCTTCCCTCTGGTGTATTTGCTCTCAGCCAAAATGGCCTGAGCTCAGCTCGAGAGGAACGCGAGAGAACCTATGCACATGGAACATGCGGCGCACGCAGAAACCGCGGGACTGAAAGTTATTTTCTCTGTATGGTTCGGCCTGCTGGGCCTGACGGTCTGCGAGGTGGTGCTCGCTTACCGCTCACTTCCCCTGGAGACCATGTTCGGGATCCTGATGGGATTATCGGTTTTGAAGGCAGCGCTGATCATCGCCTACTTCATGCACCTGCGATACGAGCAGCCCAGCCTGTTCGTCACTTTGATACCGGCGTTTATTTTTGTGCTGGGGATGATGACGGCGATTTTCGCCGACAGTTCGCGGCTGGCACACATGCGCTCGCTGATTCACTAAGTTGTTGCGGCATGGCAACGCCGTCCGTGGCAGGCGGGCATCCGATGGAAGTTGGCTTAAGGATCAGGAATGAAAAATGAAGTAAAATCCGGGAAAGTGGAAGAATCCGAGGAACCGGAAAAGACGCCGTTCCGCTGGACCCTGCTACAATTTGCGTTGTCTCTCGGCCTGATCGCGCTGCTGGGTGGAAAGGTATTTGCTCAGAGCTGCGCGATGTGCTATACCACTGCCGCAGCGGGTGGGACGGGAATTATTCACGCATTAAAGGGCGGCATCGTGGTTCTGCTGGTTCCGCCTGTGCTGATTTTTTCCGGGCTGATTTATTTGATCATCCGCTGGCAGTCCATGAACGCCAACTAACGCTTTTCGAGTGCACGGAACAGGTTCAGGAAACAGGTCCACAGAAACTCAATGGCGACCACTCACGCGACAGTCGTACCGGCTCCTTCCCATCCCCTGGTCGCGAAGCTGCGGGACTATTACATTCTCACCAAGCCGGAAGTAAACCTGTTGATTCTAATGACCACTTCGGCGGGATACTACCTCGCCAGCCGGGGGCCATTTCACTTCGCAGGCCTGGTCAACACGCTGATTGGAACGCTGCTGGTGGCCAGCGGTACCGCGACCCTCAATCAGTGGATGGAACGCCGCCATGACGGGCAGATGCGGCGCACGGCGAATCGTCCCTTACCCTCGGGCCGTGTCCGGTCGTATGAGGCGTTCTGGTTCGGTATTGCGCTCAGCGTCTTCGGCGGAATTTATCTGGCGGTCCTGGTGAACGGGCTGGCTTCCATTCTGGCGCTCTCCACCCTGCTCTCCTATCTGCTTGTATATACGCCGCTTAAGCGCAAGACTCCGCTGTGCACCTTGCTGGGAGCTTTCCCCGGTGCGATGCCGACGCTGATTGGCTGGGCAGGAGCCTCTGCCACCATCGATGGCCAGGCATGGCTGCTCTTCGCCATCCTGTTCCTGTGGCAATTCCCGCATTTTCTGGCGATTGCATTGATGTACCGCGAAGATTACGATCGCGCCGGCTACCGCATGTTGCCGCGTTTCGATGCTGATTCGCGTTTCACCCATGTGGAGATCATTGCGTTTACCGTAGTGCTCATCGGAGTGACGACCCTGCCGGCGCTGGCTCGCGGCGGCGCGGTCTACACCATCGGGATGGCCATCGCGGGGGTGTTCCTGCTCTACCACTCCGCGCGGTTGTGGAACTCAAACTCGCGGGCGCTTCCGGCTCGTCTGGTGCATGCTTCCGTGATTTATCTGCCCGTAGTCCTCGCCATCATGATGTTCGGGAAGGTGTAAGCGATTGTCGCGTATGTGGTTGCCGGGCTCCGTAAACAATCAGTTCCCATCCACTTCGATCTCCGATCAATATTCGTTCTCCGCAAATCCTTTTTCGATTCCGCGGGCGGGACGTAAGTCCTATCTCCGAAACAGGTTAGTTGCGGTTGGAACCCTATTCCTCTTCCTCACCTCGGCCTTCGCGCGCAGTCATGAACATTATGGCGAAGGTCTGGACGTGAATCTCGACGCGCCTTACGAAAAAGCGCTCACCGCCGTGCAACAGGTTGTGCAGAACGGAGTTGTTCAGGGCACCTGGCAGTATCGCGGGCAGTCTGAACTGGAAGGCGCGACCTATTCCCAGAGCGCGCCTGGTTTCTTCAAAGACGATCAGGAAAAACAGGCTGGCAGCCGAGGGCAAGCGCTCGGTTTTCTATAAGATCCGGCCGGATACGATTTCTCCCCAGCACTTCAAGGAGACGGGAGATAAAGGCACGGTTGTGGTCCGCTACATCCTCGTAGCAGATGGCCCCAAGACCTCGCACCTGCGCATCGACGCGACGTACCGCGAAGATGACCTGCACCGCTCGCATCCTTCTGATGGGCAAGTGGAAAACAGCGAATTTGCGGTCATCAGCAAGCAGATTGAAGACATGGACGAAGCGGAGCGGCGGCAGCGCCAATCGGTAATTCTCAAAGCCGAAGAGCAGAAGCTCGAAACCCTGCAATCCCAATTGCAGCAAGAGAATGCGGCGCTCAAAGCGGCCGCCGCGAAGCAGGAGGAACTGGAACAGCAGGTGCGCGAATTGAACGGAGTACGCTCAGCCGCGGTGCGCACCGCGGGAGCCGATCTGAAATCTTCGCCTTACAACCAGTCGAAGACGGTACAGTCACTCAAACAGGGCGAGGCCGTGACGGTGTTGCTGCAGACTCCGGGCTGGGACCGGGTGCAGACAGCAAGTGGCCAGCAAGGCTGGGTTTACCACATGATGCTGGCGGTGGCGAAGTGAAGGGCATGCGGCGCATTGCGGGGACGCTGGCAGCTGTGCTGCTTTTGACATTAGGCCTGCAGGCACAGGATAGCTCGCCACAGGACATGTCAGAGCGGGGAAGCTCTGCACAGCAAAGCTCGGCTCCCGACAGTTCGTCGGCGGAGCGGGAATATGCCTTTCCGCTCACTAACGTGCAAGCGGCACTGCAGCAAATGGGAGCGTTTCGCGGGTCGCGGCTGCCGTCGCTCGACGGATTTATCCGTCCCACACGGGTCAAACTCGACCAGTACGAACGTCCGTATTACGAATACAAGATTGATCTCACGCCGCACGGCAATGCCAAGACTCTGGTTCACGTGAAGGCGAATGTTTCGGCATGGTTTCCCGATCCGTCGGGGAAAGACTCGGGTTATCAGTCGTTTGAGTCGAATGGACGCTTGGAAAGCGACCTGCTCGACCGCCTGGCCGACTTTCTGAACAACAACCGGGCCACCGTGGGCGCCGATGCCGAGACGCTGCAGAAAGAAATCAACGATGCCCACGAGCAGCGCGTGGCGACCGAGCAGCGCATCGCCGAACTCGAGCAACAGCTTGCCCGGATGCGCGATCCCCAGCCCCAGGCGCAGGCCGGCGAGGTGCGGTATGTATCGGTGGCGCGGCCGGGGGTTGCGATTCTTGGCGCGCCGCAAGTGAAGGCCTCGGTGGTGCTCCGAGCCCAGCGCGACGATGAATTCGAAGTGGCCGAGCGCCGCGGGGCGTGGCTGCAGGTAAAACTCGATGACGGTAAGTCCGGCTGGGTGAGGAGCGCCGAGGTGGAAGGGATGCCCACCGAAGATTCGGCCGCGTCCAAAGGCGGCCCGGTCAGCGGCTTCAGCGTAATTCGGGAGATGACTTCCACTTTCTCCGGCGACCTGCCGCGGTTGAAAGGAAAGACAGCGCTGTACGTGTGGGCCCGTCCCGAGGGGTCGAGCCTGAACGTGCAGGCGAACCGTAAGTTCCCCTTCGCAGAATCGGTGTTTATGCAACGCTATCAGGAAGTTACTCACGGAGCGAATGCCGCCGTGGCCGGAATCGTAGTCATCTTCCTCGACCAGGCCGGAGGCATAGTCGCCGCCAGCCTTGACGACATCCGCCAATGGGCCGATGGAAACCTCAGCCAGCATGCCTTCGCGGAGAAGTGCTCCCTCGATCCCCCTTCGGCATTCGGAATAAAGCGGTAGGACTCCCCGAATTCTTTCCTAATTCCTTCCGGTACGCGGTCGGATACACAGTGATACAAGAACGTGGAACCGGTTTCGACCGCGTTCCCCAGTTTTGCGCCCAAGAATTCCGAAGATGAGTATCAAAGCAGGCGAAGAAGCCGAGGTTCGCCGTCGCGGTAGTCGCGCAGTCACGGTGAGCCTGGTTCAAAAAATATCGGAGGATAGTTCTGGTCAGCATGAGACGGACTAGAATATTCGAGACTCTTCAGTGGAGGTCGCATGTCCAAGCGCAAGGAGTCCCCGCCTGAGAATTTCCGGGGTATCTCACGACGATCGTTTCTAAAAGGCACGGGTGTGGCTGCAACCGGCACTGCGGTGCTGAACTCCGGCTTGCTCGGGTACGCGGCCGAGGCACCCACAAGCGCAATTGGCCCGGGCGCAACGACGGTCACACTTAATGTGAACGGCGCGGCCAAGCGTGTGTCGATTGAGCCTCGCACCACGCTTGCCGAGTCGTTGCGCGACGAGTTGCACATGACGGGTACCAAGGTCGTGTGCGACCGTGGGGCGTGCTCGGCGTGCACGGTGCTGCTCGATGGCACGCCGGTGAATTCGTGTATGACCTTCGCGCTCGATGCGGTTGGCCGCAAGATCACCACGATTGAAGGACTCGGCAAACCGGAACACCTGCATCCTGTGCAGGAGGCTTTTGTCGAGCATGATGGCATGCAGTGCGGCTACTGCACGCCGGGCATGGTGATGAGCTGTGCGGCGTTGTTGGAGCGCAATTCCAACCCGACCGCTGCCGATGTGCAGCAGGCGATCAGCGGCAACCTTTGCCGCTGCGGCACTTACCCGAAAGTAGTGGAAGCCACTCTAGCGGCAGCCCGTTCGCGGAAGGGGGCATAGCGATGAGTCCGATGATGCAAGAGACGAAACCGAAGTCCACCGCTCAGGCTGACACGCACAAGGACGAATTCCTGATCGGTATCCCGGGAACAGCGGAAGGCGTAAAGAAAATCGAACGCACAGTTCCTGCCGATGAGCCTCCGCAACTGCCACCGAATGACGAACTGAAGGTGGTTGGCAAGCGAACGATCCGTTACGACGGCGGGTTCAAGGCATCCGGAGCGGCTAAATATCCCAGCGATATTCATCTGCCGGGAATGCTTTACGCCCGTCTGGTGAGCGCCACTGTTCCCCACGCGAAGATTGTTGCCATCGATACATCTGCTGCTGAGAAGCATCCCGGAGTTAAAGCCGTGCACGTGTTGCAGCATGTGCTCGGGCAGGCGGAGATGGAAGACAAGTCGAAAGAGATTCCTTCCCGTTATCCCATCGTGCGCTATGCCGGACAGCCGATCGCGGCGGTAGCCGCGGCTACTCCAATCGCTGCGCTGGAAGGGGCCCGTTTGGTCAAGGTGAAGTACGAGACCATGCCCTTCGTTGTCGATCGCGACAAAGCGCGCGAGCCCAACGCTCCGCTCGTGTTTCCCGGTCCCGCGTCCGCAGGCGGCACGGCAGGCGGCGGTGGGGGTCCCGCTAATGCATCACAACACGGCAATGTACGCGGCCCCAATCGCAGCCGCCGCGGCCCTGGACAAAAGGGTGACCTCGACGCAGGATTCGCCGCCTCGGCAGCTATCGTAGAAGCTGAGTACCGCACGCAGGTGCAGACCCATTCGGCGCTGGAGACCCACGGCGTGGTTGCTGACTGGAAGCCCGACGGTTTGACCGTTTATGCCTCCACCCAGGGCACGATGAGTGTGCGCGACGAGTTGGCGGAAGTCTTCAATCTGCCCAAGACGAAGGTACGTGTGATCACGGAGTACATGGGCGGCGGCTTTGGCGCGAAGTTCGGCGCCGGGAATGTTGGGGTGATGGCGACGCACCTGTCGCAGAAAGCAGGCGCACCAGTACGGCTTTTCTGCGATCGTAAAGAAGAGCACTGGGCCACCGGCAACCGGCCGGATGCGCACATGTCTGTGAAGATGGGCGCTAACAAGGACGGCAAGCTGCTGGCGATACAGTGGACCAGCTATGGCACCGCCGGCGTGGGAACCGGCTCCGGAACGGATGGCCCGGCGCAGAGCCTGTACGACTGTCCCAATGTCCTCACCGAAGAGTACGACGTGTTTACCAACGCCGGACCGGGGACTTCCATGCGCGCTCCCGGCCATCCCCAGGGTGCCTTCGGCGTCGAGCAAACGGTGGACGCACTGGCCGAGAAACTCGGCATAGACGTTCTCGATTTCATGGACAAGAACGATCTCAGCCCTGCACGCCGCGAAGAGCGCCGCATCGGTGCGGAGAAGTTCGGATGGACGCAGAAGCGCCGCAAGCCTGCCAGTGATCCGGGCCCGGTGAAACGCGGCGTTGGTGTCGCGCAAGCCGTTTGGTACCGCATCAACAGCATGGACTCGGCCTGCGAGGTCCGCATCCATCAGGACGGTTCGGTGGAGGCGCTCTCGGCTGTCCAGGAGATCGGCGGCGGTATCAAGACCGTGATCGCACAAGTTGTGGCTGAAGAACTCGGCCTTCAGCCGCGCGATATCACAGTTCGCATAGGCGACACACAAATGCCGCCCGGGCCGCCCTCCGGTGGCAGCATGACTACAAGCTCCCTCACCCCGGCCGTTCGCAATGCGGCTTACAAGGTGAAGGAAAGCTTCCTGAAGGAAGTAGCGTCGGCTTGGCGGGTTCCGGCGTCGTCGCTCCACCTGGCAGACGGCAAGGTCACCGGCGATGCCGGCAAGTCGGCGAGTTTCAAACAAGCCGCCGGCGCGATGCATACGGAGACAGTTTCTGCCACCGCCAAACGCAGCCCCGAATACGGTCCACGCGGGCCAATGTTTCTCGGCGGGGTGCACTTCGCCGAGGTTGCGGTCGACACTGAAACCGGCATTATCCGTGTCGAACGTGTAGTCGCGGTGCATGACTGCGGGCGACCGATGAACATCCTGGGACTTGAAAGCCAGGTGAACGGCGGCATCCTGCAAGGCATTTCGTACGCGCTCTACGAGGACCGCCGCCTTGATCGCAACACCGGGATCATGGTCAATCCCAACCTCGAGGAATACAAGATCATCGGCGCGAAAGATATTCCGCAGATTGAGGTGCACTTCATCGAGGACTATCTGGCACGCAGCTCGACCGATGCCAGCGGCATCGGCGAGCCGTCGACCATTCCGACTGCCGCCGCGGTCGCCAACGCTGTATATAACGCCATCGGTGTGCGGGTCTATGCACTGCCGATGACGCCGGCGCGTGTGCTCACTGCGCTCGGCAAGGTGAAACAGGGAGGTGTCGCATGATTGCCCGCTTCGAGTGGACGAATGCCCGCTCCATCGACGATGCCGTTGGCCAGCTCAATGATAAGGCCCTGCCCAAGGCCGGTGGCATCGATCTACTAGACCGGCTCAAGGAAGGCCTCGATGCACCATCGCGTCTGGTCAACATCCGCACCATCCCCGGGCTTGATTCCGTAAAAGAAGAGTCGGGCTGGCTTCGCATTGGGCCGCTGGTGACGCTGGCGCAGATCGCCGAGCATCCGGTCATCCGCAAACAGTACACCGCCCTGGCCGATGCGGCGCTGAATGCGGCCACACCGCAAATCCGCAACGCGGCAACGGTTGGCGGCAACCTTCTGCAACGCCCGCGCTGCTGGTACTTCCGCAGCGACCAGTTCCATTGCCTGCGTAAGGGAGGCGACACCTGCTTTGCGCAAGAAGGAGAGAACGAGTTCCACGCCATCTTCGACAACGAGGTGTGCGCGGTGGTGCATCCTTCAGCAGCGGCCTGCGCGCTCACCGCACTCCGAGCCAAGGTGAAGGTACAAGGGAAAGAACGCAAGCGCGAGATTGCGCTCGACGATCTCTTCGTTCGTCCCGAGACCGACGTCACCCGTGAGCATGTACTCAATTCCGGCGAACTGCTCACCGAGATCCTCGTGCCCGCTCCCTCGGACGCCACTCGTTCTGCCTACACCAAAGTGGGACAGAAAGAATCTTTCGACTGGCCGATGGCGGAAGTCGCCGTCGTGCTGGAATCGAGAGGTGGAGTTGTAAGCAAGGCATCAATCGTGCTCGGTGCCGCTGCGCCGGTTCCGTGGCGGGCAACTGGAGCGGAGAAGGCGCTGGCTCGGCAAACCTCTCAATGAGCAGAGCGCGCGTGAAGCAGCTGCGGCTGCAGTCCAGGGCGCTACGCCGCGCTCTCAGAACGCGTACAAGATTCCCGTGTTCGAAGCCGTGGTGCGGCGCACGATTCTCGCCGCAGGGCAAGGTGCGTGATGCGCGAGTTTATGGACGAACTCGAGACTGGAGCTCCGGATCCCGCGGATGTGCCTGAGATCTGCCGTTACATCCGCACCAAGACGGCCTACGGTAACGCCATCGGCTACGAGGGCTGGCAGCGCGGGAACTCCAGCACCGCCGCTTATTGGTGCCTGCAAACCATGGGCTCCTGCGGTCCGGATGACCAACTCGTCGAGCCGAAGCAATGCCTGGCTGGGCGAGCCTGCTTTGCGAAGCGTGGGTGAGGCAAGCAGCGTGAAGACCAACGGCAATTGATGCCGCCGTGGCATGCATTTTCTCGCCGGGTGGGGCCGGCCATCGCGGCTGTGCTGCACGATGCAACCGGCAAAGTGCTGAGGCGGCTTCCGCTGAAGCCGGCATACGTGCAGGCGGCTTTGAAGGCGTAACCCGGAACCACTATCACAGAAAATTCACGGGAGGATTTATGGCAACCATGAGAATAGCGGCAAAACCTGAGACGGCGCCGATGAAGGTGGCCCAGATATCCAAACCGGGCGGCGAATTCGAGATCGTGGAACGGGAAATCCCCGAGCCGGGCGCTGGACAGGTGCGGATCAAAGTGCACGCTTGCGGCGTTTGTCACAGCGATGTGCTCACGAAAGAAGGCACCTGGCCTGGAATTCAATATCCGCGGGTTCCTGGGCACGAAGTGGCGGGCGTCGTCGATGAAGTCGGCGCTGGTGTTTCCGCCTGGAAAAAGGGGCAACGGGTTGGCGTCGGCTGGCACGGCGGCCATGACAACACTTGCCGCGAGTGCCGCCGCGGAGATTTTATCAATTGCCGCAATCTGAAAGTGACCGGTATTAGTTATGACGGGGGATACGCACAATACATGATCGCTCCGGTGGAGGCGTTGGCGGAGCTTCCGGAAACTCTCAAGGACGTCGAAGCAGCGCCGCTGCTCTGCGCGGGAATCACCACCTACAATGCGCTGCGCCACAGCGGAGCGATGCCGGGCGATCTGGTCGCAGTGCAAGGTGTGGGCGGCCTGGGTCATCTTGGAATTCAATTCGCGAGCAAGTTCGGCTATCGGGTCGCGGCCATCAGCCGAGGGCCGGAAAATGCACCGCTGGCAAAGAAACTCGGAGCGAGCCTCTACATTGACAGCAAAGCGACCAATGCCGTGCAGGAATTGCAGAAGCTGGGCGGCGCGCGGGTAATTCTGGCGACGGCTCCAAGCTCGAAAGCAATGTCCGAACTGATTGACGGCCTGGGCCCGAATGGCCAGCTTATGGTAGTCGGCGCGGCGCCCGATCCGATTGAGGTTACGCCAATACAGCTCATTCTTAGCAGGCGAAGCATTCAGGGCTGGGCATCGGGAACGGCTTCAGATTCCGAAGATACGCTGCGCTTTGCCGAACTCACCGGCGTGCGCCCCATGATTGAAACTTACCCCCTCGAGAGAGCCGGGGAGGCTTACGCGCGCATGTTGAGCGGAAAAGCTCAATTCCGCGTGGTTCTGACCATGTGAGTGCGCCGACAGAGTGGCGCAGGGCGAGCCCCGGAGCTTCCGGCGCAATCATCAGCACGATTGAACGCAGTGCCCCATGCGGACAAACCACTTCTGCAATCGAGGTGCGGGTGCTCTGGTTATTCCATGACTGACTGGTTGGCTAATCCGATCTGGCATTCTCTTTCGACTCTCCACGCGGAACTGGCGGAAGGCAATCAGCTGGCGAAACGCTATCCGCGAGACATCGGTCCGCTGTCGGCCATTCCCGCACAGTCGCCGGAAAGCTGGGAGGCGCTTAGGGGTCTTCTTTCTCCCGGTAATCGTTGTACGGGAGATCCTTCTCCCAATGATCGTTCTCTGGGTGACCAGTGTGGCCTTTTCCTGACCGAGCCGGCGAAGCTGGTTCCGGGGCTGACGCTTACCGTGCAATTCCAGCTCGAGCAGATGCTTTGTGAGACTGCGACCGCCACGGCATCGGCGGATGGATTCGACATTCAGGACCTCGGCCAAGACCACGTACCGGAGATGCTGGAGCTCACCGCGCTCACCGAGCCTGGCCCCTTCCGGAATCGCACCATCGAGCTTGGCGGTTATCGCGGCATTCGCGAGGGAGGCCGCCTGGTGGCCATGGCGGGACGGCGAGCCGCCGTGCCGGGCTATCCGGGAAGTGAGCGCCGTCTGCACCCATCCGGACTATCGGGGAAGAGGATATGCCGCGGCTCTGGTCAGCTCGGTTGGAGAGGGCATCGGCGGGATGGGAGAGCTTCCTTACCTGCATGTTCGGCAAGACAATGTCGGGGCCATCCGGATATACCGGCGCCTGGGTTACGAGGTCATTCGCACGTTCTATTGCGCGGTGGTGGGACGAGCGGAGGCTTAGTCCCACGTCTCGCGGAGCAGCGAGATGGGGGAAACGATTTGAAGAGAGCAAGACCGCCAGGAGTGGCGTGAAACCTCTCTGATGTGGTTCGTTGATTGCTTCTGCCTGGACCACTCGGCGTTCTTTTTGCTACTCTTGATTCCGCACGCCAGGGTGCATCCGGTCCGCGGAAAGGGATTATCCCACCTTTTGCATCTCAGTATTCACATCATCACTTTCTTCTTGCCCGATGCAGCGGACCACGGGCGTTAAAAGAAGGAGTGATCCATGCCGCAACGCGAACTTCCCTCCCAACCCAATCTTGAACATCTGAAAAAGCAGGCCCGCAAGCTGTTGCAGCAGCGGCTTGCCTCGGATTCCGCTGCTGCCGGGCGCTTTGCCGCCTACGGGATTCAATCGCAAGAGCCGAAGCTAGCGGATGCGCTTCACGTGATTGCCCGCGAGCACGGTTTCGAGACATGGCCCGCGCTCAAGCTGCACGTGGAGGCTACATCGGAAGATCCGGTGGAAGCGCTGATCGCCGCGGTGAAGGCGAACAGCGCGCCCTTGGTGCGAGAGGTGCTGGCGGGGCATCCGTCACTGAAAGAGCGACTCAACGAGCCGCTGCCGAAATACGGTTTTGAAGCTCCCGCCCTGTTTGCCGCGGTGAACCATAACAACCGCGAGATGGTGGACGTGCTGCTGGAGGCCGGAGCGAATATCAACGAGCGCACCCGCTGGTGGGCGGGCAGCTTTGGCGTGCTGGACGCAGCCGAAGCCGAGCTGGCCCAGTACCTAATCTCGCGGGGAGCGGTGGTGGATATCCATGCGGCGGCGCGGCTGGGAATGATGGAGCGGGTGCGCGAGCTGCTGGCGAGCGATTCGCAACTGGTGCATGCCCGCGGTGGCGATGGGCAACTGCCGCTGCACTTCGCAGCGACGGTCGAGATTGCGTCGCTGCTGCTGGAGCACGGCGCCGACATCGAGGCCCGCGACATTGATCACGAGTCCACCGCATTGCAGTACATGGTCTCGATTCGGCCGCACCGGCATGAGGTGGCGAAGTACTTGATTTCCCGCGGCGCACGGACCGACATTTTCTCGGCCTCGGCGGTCGGTGACCTTGCGCGAGTCGAGCGCATATTAAACGACGATCCGGAAACCGTGCGGATCACGGTCAACGAACGCTATTTCCCGAAGCAAAATCCGCGTTCCGGCGGATGTATTTACATGTTCGGATTCGGAATCACCAAGTCGCCGCACATGATCGCGCACCAGTTCGGGCATACGGAGGTGTTCAATCTGCTGATGCAGCGCAGCGCGCCCTGGCTGCGGCTGGTGCAGGCGGCCGAGGTGGGCGATGAAGCGCTGGCGCAACGGGTGGTGGAGCAGCATCCGGCGTTGTTTGCCAAGCTCAGCGGCAATGCCGCGCGGCGCATTGTGGGGGTGGCGGTGCGCAACAATACCCGCGCAATTGAACTGCTGCTCGGCTACGGCTGGCCGGCCAACGCCACTTTGGAAAATCGCCAGACCGCGCTGCACTTCGCCGCCTGGCATGGCAACCTGGCCGTGGTGCGGGCGTTGCTGGAGCGCAACGCCGACGTCAATGTATTCGAGGCCGAACACGGCGGCAGTCCGCTGGCCTGGGCGTTGCACGGCTCGCTCAACAGCTGGCACCGAGACAAGGGCGACTACGCGCGAGTCGCCACGGCGCTGCTGGCGGCGGGGGCGAGTATTCCGAAGCCGGAGCGTCCGCTGGAAGGCAGCGACGACATTCTGGAGGTGATTCGCGAACACGGCGCCTGACCCGCGACATCTCGGGTATCAGGGATCCGGAGCCGATGCGGGAAACCGCCCCTCGGTCGCCGGTGTCTAAATCAGTGTGGTGACCTCTTGTAGACGAATGGGTTCTTCGCCTCGCTCTCAGTGGCTGTGGTTGCCGCTGCCATATCGGTCGGAGCTTGGCACTACTCTCAGCCCGCGTTAGCGGCTGGGCAGCCGATCATCAACTCCACTCCCATGGAGAAAGCGCAGGCGGAACGCGGGCGCGCTTTCCGAACAGCATCGTAATCGGGTTTGATGAGCTCTTTGAATCCCGCCCGGACCTGGAGCCCGAGATTGATCTCGGCCCGCGTGACGTTACGGGAAATCAGGTTCTTGACCGCAGTTCGGGCGCTGAATCCAAGTTATCGAATTCACCTGGTGCAAGGCAGGCTGGTGCATGTGTATCCCGCGAACAAGACGGCTGATCCTGTGGGTCTGCTCGATATTCGGCTGGCTCATTTCGTAATGCCGCAGGACAGCTGCCTCGGTCAAGCCATGCAATACATTGACGAGTGGTTTCATGGATACGCGCCCGAACTGGTTAAGTTTCTTGCGGAGCGTAAAGCCGAATGGTATCGAGCGCGTGGCCGCGACATGCCAGGAGTCGTTGGCAACATGCTTGGAAACTGCACTGTGCGTGATGCCTCAGGGCCCGTCTACCAAAACATTACCGTGCGCGATGCATTTAATCTAATGGCGCTTCGCAGCTTGCAGGTGAGTCGTGGCAAAGTAGTGCCAAACAGCCCCATTTCTCCAGCCTACAACCCAGTTTCCTGGAAGTTCAGGTTTCGAAAAGACCCCGCAGCTGATACCGGCATTGGGGGAGTGGCGCTGTTTCAGACGTTCTAGTCGCAGGACTTCCCCTTAGTCAAAGGCGATCGCTTGAAGTAATGCCTCCCCTAGTCACTCCATTCCCCAAAGGTCACCCCGAGCCTGACCCTTCCGTCATTTGTCGCCCCGAAAAGGGACTAGTACCATTCCGCGACAATGGGGTGAATATGCTTCTTTCCACAATCTTTGGCGCCCGCGGCCTTACTGCCAGAATCATGCTGATCGGGGGCCTGATGCTCTCGCTGGCTGGCACCGCCCGGGCACAGAGTGGCTATGAAACCATTACAGTTAGCGATGGTGGCACCATCCGCGGCACCGTCAAATGGACCGGAACCCAGCCCAAAGAGCTGACCGTGCCGATCACCAAAGATCCCGAAATTTGCGATCCCGGCCAGGCCAAGAAGCGCGACCTAGAGCGGCTGGTGATCGGTCCCGGGGGCGGCGTCGCCAACACCGTCGTGTATCTCAAAGGCATTTCACGCGGCAAAGCCATGGACCTGCCCGAGCCGCGACGCTTCCTCGACCAGAAGCATTGCCGCTACGAGCCGCACGTGCTGCTGGTTCCTGAGGGAACTCCGCTGAAGATGGAAAGCTCTGACGCGGTGCTGCATACGGTGCATATGATGGGCGCGGCGAGTTTTAACCTGCCGTTCCCTTTCCAGAACCAGGTGGTGTCGCGCGTGATGCCGTCGCCGGGCCTCATCGACGTCCGCTGTAACGGCGGCCATACTTGGATGAACGCTGAAATCATGGTGGTGGCGCATCCCTACTATGCCGTGACCGACGAGAGCGGCAAGTTCGAACTGACGGACGTGCCCGCTGGCGAATACCAGATCGTGGCCTGGCACGAAGGCTGGAACCTGGTACGCCAGGAAGCCGCTTTCGACGTGCTCACCCAACGGAAGGTGTCGCGTCCCGTGTTCTCCGAGCCCAAGACGTGGCAGAAGAGCGTTAACGTGAGCGGCGGACGGACGGCGCAAGTGGAGTTTGAGATTGGGGAGAAGTAGGGGGAACTACCAGCCGCTGAAAACTTGGCTGCGGCTGAAGAGCATCGGCAGGACCGCCGTCATCTATACGCCTGAACCCGGAACCCGCTAAAATTGCTGCAATCACTCGCGGAGGGATGTGTGAGTGGTTGAAACAGGCGGTCTTGAAAACCGCTGTACCTGAAAGGGTACCGGGGGTTCGAATCCCTCTCCCTCCGCCATAAGATTGCGAGGTCCTCGCTACCCGCACCGGTCACGTCGCCCGGGAGGACTTCCTTCCCAGCCGTTCTGCGCCGATCGGCCCTCCGCGCTCCTCCCGTTACCAAAGGACACCAACCGCCGTGTCCTACGATTCTGTTGCCCGCGGTTCGGTTTTTGTATCACATAGAGCACAACAGAATTTTGTCCTGTCTTGGGACACTGGCCGAGGAAAGATGACTCCCCTTTACTATTTTGCCGCCTCTACAGACAGCGGTTGTGTAGCAGCGTGCAGCCACCTGCACCAGACCGTTCACGCCGCCACCGCTTGCATTCAACACCCGGGTGGTTACGTCATCGCCGTCGAAGACGAGCTTTTGCGAGACCTGACCGAAGCCGAAGAGCGGGAATTCCAGGTGTCCATGTATGGGAATGAAACGTCTGGCTATCCATCGGTCGAGGGGAAGCGACTCCCCGAGCACGCGCTTTGGGCTCAGCTCAAGCTCCGTTTTGATGAACCGTAGCCGGGTAAGTCAGCACGATCATTGCTATCCTGCTAGTGCTATGGGGGGCCTTCATTGATATCGATCACCGTTCCGAACAAAAGCGCGGGACGGCGTCGGCCGGAGTTGGCCGCCGTCCCGCGGAGTGGTAGATCGTGCCGCCCCCGATCAACCCACTGATAATAGTCTGCCGTTCACGCGCTAGAACAGGCTGCTTGCCGGAGTACTCAGGAACGATCGAACTCAGTCCCGACGTTGCCGAGGCCCACCACCTGCGCTGCTACCTTCTGTTTGCCTTGAACCGCCCCCAGGAGGCATTACAGGAAGAACGGCGCTCCTCGGAACTCGACCCATTCGCGCGGCCCTGGGCAACAGGGCTTGCCTACACCCGATTGCGCCAATACGACGCCGCAATCAACGACCTGCGCTTGCGCGGTTGTTTACAATCGCCCTCTGGCCCGGAGGGTTGCGTTGCACTTCTCCAGTGCCACTCTTCTCATCCAGAACGACAACTTCCTGCCCTGTTAAACTGACTCGTTGTCTCCTCGAAAGAAATCTTCGGCAGTAAGGACGGACGAGGCCACGTCTTCGCCGTTGCCAGTACCTGTCTCCAAAGCGGCAGTGGCGAAATCCGTTGGCAGAGAGTCTTCCCCGCCCGGCGACGGACGCCGCATCTTCCTGATCGATACCATGTCGTTTATTTTTCGTGCCTATCACGCCATGGCGCGGCAGCGCAGCATGTCCACCAAAACTGGATTGCCGACCGCGGCAACGTATGTCTTTGTCAACATGCTGCGCAAGCTGCGCGACGATTTCTCTCCCGAGTACCTGGCCGCCGTCTTCGATGTCGGAGCCCGCACCTTCCGCGACACCGCAGGCCGAAGCCATCACCAAGGTGCGCAAATTCGACCTGAAGACCCAGACCTTCCAGGAGATCGAGTATCACGGCTACAAGGCGAATCGCGCCGAAATGCCGCGGCGACCTGGCCCAGCAGATTCCTTACATCCGGCGGGCGCTTGAAGCCTACCGCATTCCCATTCTCCAGCTTGAGGGCTACGAAGCCGACGACGTGATCGGCACGCTGGCCAGGAAGGCGGCTGAGCAGTCTTATCTGGTTTATGTGGTTTCCAGCGACAAAGACATGCTGCAGCTGGTGAATGAGCGTGTGCTGGTGCTGAATCCGCCGAAGGACAATCTGATCGCGGATGCCGCCAAGGTCGAAGAGATCCTCGGAGTTCCGCCGGAGCGAGTGGTGGATGTAATGGCCTTGCGCGGCGACAACATCGATAACATTCCCGGAGCGCCCGGCATCGGTGACAAAGGCTCGGTGGATCTCATCATCCGCTTCGGTTCGCGTCGAAGCCGCACTCGACCGCGCCCAGGAAGTCGAAAAGAAGACCTACCGTGAATCGTTGCTGAACAATCGCGAGGTGGTGATGCTCAGCAAGCAGCTCGCGACCATCGATTGCAACGTCCCTGTCGAGCTCGACGTGAGTGCCATGAAAGCCGGCGCGCCGGATATCGACACCCTGCGCGATCTGTTCACGGAGCTGGAGTTTACTTCGCTGTTGAAAGAGCTGCTGCCGGTGGTGGAGGTCACCGACTCTCACTATTTCGAAGCAAGATCCGCAGCGGACGTGGAGAGCCTTCTCAAGGCCGTAGCTCACGGGGGCACGTTGGCGGTTGCACTGCAGGGAACTACGGAGGCCGCCGCGAAGAAGAGGTGGAAGAGCAGGAAGACGAAGGACAGACAGCCATGCTGCCGCTAAGCGGGGAACCGCCTGCGGAACCACGAACGTTCGATGTCGCCATCTCCGCCGCTTCCGGCGCGGCCTTGACCGTGTCGGCGGAGAATAAGGAAGCTCGCGAACGGCTTCATGCCGCGCTTCAGGACAAGTCGGTTACCAAGGCCATTCACGACTACAAAGCCGCCATCCATGCGTTCGAGCCGCAGAAGATCCGGTTAGATGGCGTCGAGCACGACCCTATGCTGTACTCGTACCTGCTCGATCCTACGTACTCTTCGCATCGCCTGGCTGATGTCGCTTTGCGCCGCTTCAATCTCAAGCTAAGCGGAACTCTGCCCGAAGCGGCCGACATCGCCGGTCGACTCGCCAGCACTCTGCGACATGATGTGGAACAGGCCGGCCTGCTCAAGGTGTACGACGACATTGATCTGCCCCTGGTTCCGGTACTGGCGCGTATGGAAGAGGCGGGAGTAAAGATCGACCGCAAAGCTCTGGCGGAGATGTCGTCGCGGCTGGAGCGCGAGATCGAAGCCAAAGCCCGCGAGATCTATGAATGTTGCGGCGCTGAATTCAACATCAATTCGCCCAAACAGTTAGGAGACGTGCTGTTCAACAAGCTCAATCTGCCGAAGCCGGTGAAATACGGTAAGGGGCGCACCATTTCGACTGCTGTGGATGTGCTTGAATCGCTGGCGGCTTCACACCAAGCGCCGCGCATGGTGCTCGAATATCGCCAGCTGTCGAAACTGAAGTCAACCTACGTGGATGCACTGCCCGCGTTGCTCAGCCCAGCGACCGGCCGCCTGCATACCACCTTCGGCCAGACCGGAACCGCGACCGGCAGGCTGTCGTCGGCCAATCCTAACCTGCAGAACATCCCCATCCGCACCGAACTGGGACGCGAAATTCGTGCCGCCTTCACCGCTGAAGCCGGCCATGTCATCCTCGCCGCTGACTACTCGCAGATCGAGCTCCGCCTGCTTGCCCACTTTTCCCAGGACCGTCTGCTGGTGGAGGCTTTCCGCAACGGTGATGACATCCACACCCTGACCGCATCCCAGGTTTTTGGCGTGCCTCCGCTCATGGTCACCGCCGATCATCGCCGTCAGGCCAAAGTGGTGAACTTCGGCATTGTGTACGGACTCTCGCCTTTCGGACTCTCGCAGAACCTGGGTATCGAGCCCGGGGAAGCCCGCCGCTTTATCGACGCCTATTTCGAGAAGTACAGCGGGGTCCGCGCTTATATTGATAAGACGCTCGACGAAGCCCGACGCGATCAAAGAGTACAGACGGTATTCGGGCGCATCCGTCCCATTCCAGACATCAACAGTAAGAACGCCAACCTGCGCGGCTTCGCCGAGCGCACCGCCGTCAACACTCCATTGCAGGGGACTGCGGCCGACCTCATCAAGGTGGCGATGATCCGCATCGATGCCGCTCTGCGTGACCGAAAGCTGACATCCCGGATGACCTTGCAAGTCCACGACGAGCTCGTCTTCGAGGTTCCTCAAGGCGAACTCGACGAAATGCGCACCCTAGTCCGCGAACACATGGAAAATGTGCACTCTCTTTCCGTTCCCCTGCTGGTCGAGATCGGCGTCGGCCCCAACTGGCGAGACCTGGAATAGCCCCCAAGTCGCCATCCAATTTTGTTGTTCCCTCACTCCAATCTTGTCGCTCTGGACCAAGTGAGGAATCTGCTGTCCCAGCCCCCGAGCCGGGAACCTTTTCGAGCACCGCGCCATCCATTATGCTTATAAGTTATGACCCTACTGGACGCCCAGCAGTACGACGAGTCGCGGGCCCGCCGCCGCCGCAACCGCATCATCATCGCGGTCATCGCGATTCTGGTGCTGGGCTATCTCGGCTGGATGTTCCGCCACTGGCCGCAAGAACACGCGGTTGACCACTTCTTCGACGCCCTGCAATCGCAGAACTACGAAGCCGCCTACAGCATCTGGACCCACGATCCCGACTGGAAGCAGCACCCTGGAGAAGTATCCCAACTACCCCTACAGCGACTTTTATCGCGACTGGGGCCCGGGAGGCGAGTGGGGCGTGGTTAAGTCCCACGAGGTGAACGGTTCGGTGAGCCCCAGCGGCGCGAACGGGGTGATCGTCGACGTCACCGTCAACGGCCGCGCCGAACACGCAAGAATCTGGGTCGATGGCGCCGATAAGACTCTCGGGTTCTCGCCGTACTGAGCGCCGATCTTCGCCGGCGTCCGTAAGCTTCAAGAAACTCTCGCCTGTAACCCTGCCGAAATTCCGCGCACCAAGAAGCGTTCAAGCTGGTCGCGGAGACCTGCTTGCTTCCTAAGCCAGATATACGGCGTTGCAAACACATCATCGTTGAAGTAGCGTCACATTGAGGCGGGACCAAATTCGCCGGTTGTCTCAGCGAATTGAAGACTAGACCCATCGAAAGCCCTTACTTTCTGCCGAACACTTCCTTCAGCAGCGCAGTGGTCTGGGCCGCGGGGTTCTTGCGGATGTTCTTTTCCTCTTGCCCGAGCATGAGGAAAAGGCCGTCCAGAGTCTTGCCCACCACGTAGTTGGTAAAGTCGAAGTTTCCCACGAGAGCGCTTCCGGCGGGTGCGCTCGCCAGCAGCCGGTTGTACTGCTGCACGACTCCCACGCGCTGCATTGAGCGGCGAACGATGGGAGAGAACGCGGTCGTCAGGTCGGCGGAACTGGTACGCTTGAAATACTCGGTGGCGGCGGTATCGCCTCCGGTTAGGATCTGGCGAGCATCATTAAACGTCATCTTCTTTACTGCAGCGATAAAGATCGCCTTGGCCTGGGGAGTGGCTTGCTCGGCGGCACGGTTCATGCCGACTTCCAGTTCGTTCACCCTTGCGCCCATACCAAGCATGCGCATGCCCTTGCCGACCGTCTGCAATTTGGGCGGCAACAGGATCTTGATGGCCTCGTTCCTAAGAAAACCATCGGGCTTCCCAGTAATCGCCACGGCCTTTTGGGTGCTGACCTGTAGAGCTTCTTTCAGGCCAGCAATGATCTTGTCGTTGCCAAGCCCGGCGGTGCTGCGCTGGTTCAGAGCTTCATCCGCTTTCTTCAGGATGTCTCCCAACTGCGCCGGGGCGGGGCCAGAAAGACAGAGAATAAGAACTAGTAATGCGACTCGCATCGCGTCCTCCTGAATCCATCTGTAGAGCAGAAAATCTTACGTCCAAAGCAACCAAGTCGTGGAAAGCATAAATCACCGGGGCGAAAATCCGCTTGTGCTGGCGGCCGTCTACCGGTTGTAGTTGGCTGTTGCCTGAATCCATTGCCGCAATCGGCGTCCCGCTCCAAGTGAGTCAATACGCCGACTGGTGCATATTGAGCGTTTACCATGGAATTGGACTGCTAAGGCGGGCTGTGGTGTGGGTCAGCTTGGTGCCGGGAGGGGGACTTGAACCCCCATGGGCCGAAGCCCGGCGGATTTTGAGTCCGCTGCGTCTGCCAGTTCCGCCATCCCGGCCTAGGGGTCTAAGCGGAGGAAAGAACCAGACTAATTCAACCTTACATCCTTGGCAATCAACCCGTAGTCCCGCGTGGTTGTGTCGGAATGGAAGGCTCCCAAACGCAGCTCAATCACCCTCTGACGAACGCTGATGCTGCCGGCAAAAGGCTATGCACCGCCCGTGAGGTACCACTCGCAGCTTCCCTAAATTATTGAAACAGGATCCAGACAAGCTGAGAGGATCCCGTCGTCATGAATAGACTCGATGACTAGACCGGCTGCACCGGTTTGCTCTTCTCTATCCGGCCAGGGCCGGTCTGGCGCTGGCTAGCGGAACATAAGCGCAGCAGGGTTCCTCGCCCAGGGGATCTCCGGTCAAGGCGAAAGCTCGTGCGCGTGAGCCGCCGCAGATGTCGTGGAACTCGCAATATCCGCACTTGCCCTTGAGTTGCGAGCTGTCGCGCAATGACAGGAACAGTGGAGAGTTGTGGTAGATGTCGGTCAACGATTGCCGGCGGATGTTGCCTGCCGGCTGCGGCAGGAAGCCGCTGGGATAGACCTCGCCCATGTGGCTGACGAATACGAAGCCTTTGCCATCGTTCACTCCGACCGGAGCACGGGCGATCATGTCGGCTTCCCCCCGCTTTGCGTTGGGGTCGTTGGCCTTCTGCTGCAACACGAAGCGGCGATAGTGCTGGCCTTCGGTGGTCTTGATGTGGAATGGCACTCGCTTGCTGGCGGCGTATAGCTTGGCGAAAACCTGCTCGTGTTCCTCGGCGTTGAGCAGATCTGCGGTCTGGCCGCGTCCGGTCGGAACCAGGAAGAATACGCTCCACAACACCACGTCGAGCTTGCTCAGCAACTCAATCATGGCATCGAGATCGCCGACATTGCGACGGGTGACCGTGGTGTTCACTTGAATCGGAAGCCCCGCCTCGTTGCACCAGTTCACCGCATCCAGAGTCCGCTGATAGGAGCCGGGGACGCGGCGGAAGCCGTCATGTAGTTCGGCGGTGGGAGCGTCCAGGCTGACTGCCAGGCGCATCAGCCCGTTCTCCTTCAGGCGGAAGATGGCCTCGCGGGTGAGCAATGGGGTCGCGCTGGGGGTAAGGGAAGTCTTCAATGACGTGTTACAGGCATACTTCACGATGTCATAAATATCGGGACGCTTCAGCGGATCTCCGCCGGTGAGCACGAACAGGGGCACACCCATGGCGGCGACCTGATCGACCAGGCCGTATGCTTCCTCGGTCGAGAGTTCGAGCGAATGCCGCAGCGGCTGCGCGGCGGCGCGGCAATGCACGCAATTCAGGTCGCAGGCCTGGGTCATCTCCCAGATGACGAGCAGAGGGCGGGCATCGAAATCGCGCGACTTGGAAAAGGGTCTCCCCGCCAACCCTGGCTGCTCTCCGCGGAACTGCGCCTCGCTTGGGATCGAGTTTGGTGAAGGGTGTGTCATGCCCCGCATGCTAATGAATGCGCTGGAGGTGTGGCGGTGCGGTACGGCACGCTGGCGTGTGATCGTGATCACGGGCTGCGCCAGATGGGATTTTCCGCTCCGTCACGATCGAGAGCGAAGCGGTGTGGCCAAAGACCGCATGTGAGTGAAATCACACGCCGTGGTGATGACTATCCTAGGCCCACGGGCCGGGCTTCTGCGAAGCTTGCGGTCGAGGTGGGTTATGGCGCCAGAACAAAATGAATTGCTCGACTATCTCAAATTCGAGCTGAAGTTCCTGGAAGATGGGGGATATGGACGTTCCCCGCACACTCCGTGGCGGCCTTCGCTGGTCTTCGAAGATTCACCGAGCTGTCTCAATTTCAACGATCCCGCCCGGCCGCATCCCTGTAACGAATGCAAGCTCATGCAATTCGTACCGGATGAGAGGCACGCAGAGATTGTGCCTTGCCGGCATATTCCTATCAGTGAGGGCGGCCAGACGGTGGACTACTACTACCAGTACGGGACTCAGGTGGAGCTCGAGGAAGCTCTGGGAAAGTGGTTGCGGGAGCAGATCCGAAAAATTGAGCAGGGACAGGGTCAGGCAGCCTAGGCAAGCAGCACGGCATTCCGGTACGAAGTGGGGCAATTCCGGAGCCAGGACGGCGCAGTTGTGTGTAGTGGGACCAGTTCCAATCCAGGAGAGGCATAACCACAGAAAACAACCTTTCAGGGGTGAATTCCGCCCGAACCTATGTACGATGGAGGACGAATGGGGCTAAGCTAAGACAGCTAGGGCCCTTTTTGGACTTATTCGGTTTGAAAACAGAGAACTGCTGGTCTGCCGATTGGCAGCGTGAGAACGGGGCAATTCGTGTCCGCGAAAGGGAATTGGATGAGACGCGCCAACCCACGAATCCATTTACTGGTTTTGCCAGCTCTTCTGGCACTGGCTGTCTTTGCCCCGGCGCCGATTCGCGCCGGTTCGAAGAATAGTAAAACTGAGAAATCTGCTTCCGCAAAACCATCGCAGGAAGCTCCGGCGGACGCTTCCGAATACGTCGGTTCCGATACCTGCAAGACCTGCCACGAAGAAATCTTCAACAGTTTTGAAAAGACTCCCCACTGGAAAACCACGCTTGCGAAGGGTGCGGTTCCCCTGGGGGCTGGTATCGAAGGGCACGGCTGCGAATCCTGCCACGGTCCCGGCAAGGCCCACGTGGACGGCGGGGGCGACAAGAGCAAGATCTTCGTCTTCGAAACCGCCACCGCGGAGCAGATCAGCAAGCGCTGCATGAGCTGTCACGAGTACAGCGCCGAGCATGCCAACTTTGACCGCTCGCAGCACAACATTAATGACGTCAGTTGTATCTCCTGCCACTCTCCGCACCATGCCAAGGAACCGGAGTTTCTGCTGGTGAACTCCCAGCCGCAGTTGTGCTACGGCTGCCACACCGATATCAAGCAGGATTTCAACCGTCCCTTCCGCCACCGGGTGGAGCAAGGGCTGGTGCAGTGCACCGACTGCCACAATCAGCATGGCGGATTCCTGACCAAGCAGCTGCGCTCCACCGCAGCGCAGGACCAGGTCTGCTTCAAATGTCATACCGACAAGGCCGGGCCGTTTGTGTTTGAGCATGAGCCGGTCAGGACAGAGGGATGCACTTCCTGCCATTCGCCGCACGGTTCCACTAATCCACGGCTGTTGAAGCGGGCCCAGGTCAATCTGTTGTGCCTTGAGTGCCACACTTTGACGCAGGATTCAAGCGTGCCGGCACTGCCCACATTCCACAACCAGAGCCAGAAATATCAGGCGTGCACTTTGTGCCACGTTGCGATCCATGGCTCGAACTTTGACGCGACATTCTTCAAGTAAGGAGGCGGCCATGAGCCAGCAGTGTCCGGCAATGAAGCGTAGCGATTGCGGCCGCATCCCGAACTCTGGGGAGCGGCCGAAGGAGAGCAGTGCCATGAAGTACACCGTGGGATTGGCGGCAGCAGTGGTGATGATAGGCGTCCTGATACCGGTCCTGGCCGGGGCGCAAACCCAGCCCGCAGAGGACGGGATTGATAACGGCAATTACCACTACCAGGGGTCATTCGAACTCGGCTACCGCTTCGTGAACACCGACGGCAACAGCGCGGTGTACGACACCTTCGTGAACCAGCAGCAAGGGCCGCGCCTGCTTGACCAGACCCTCAACATGCGTTCCCTGAATCATGAGGGCACGCTGTTCGACAATCTCTTCATGAGCAGCTTCGGCTGGGGCGGCGACCCGGAAAATGCCACCCGCCTGCGCGTCTCCAAGAACAAGTGGTACAACTTCAGCCTGACCTTCCGCCGCGACCAGAATGTCTGGGATTACAACCTGCTGGCCAATCCGCTGAATCCGCCGAACTCGTTCATTCCGGTCAGCAATACCCCGCACGAGTTTCTTACCACCCGGCGGATGTACGATTACAACCTCACTTTGTTGCCCCAGTCAAAAGTGCGTTTTCGCCTGGGGTTTAACCGCAACAACATGGAAGGGCCGTCGTACAGCAGCTATCACGGCGGTACGGACACGCAACTCTTACAGTCCTGGCGGACCCTGGTGGACGGTTATCAGTTCGGAGTGGATGTGAAAGTGCTTCCCCGGACCAACATCAGCTACGACCAGTTCCTCGAGTACTACCGTGGAGACACCAGCTGGTCGGATGCGCATCCCTTTGCAGCCCAGTTGAGCGATGGCAGCTTCGTCGATCCCGGTATTATTTACAACGAAGCCGCCGGCCAGCCCTGCTCCAACACGCCCACCCCCATTTTCGATCCCAGCACCAGCCCTCCCACGCTGCGAGCTACCTGTAACGGCTATCAAGGGTATGCGCGAGTCGCTCCCACCCGGGTTTCCTACCCCACCGAGCAGCTGACACTGCAATCCAGCTACTTCCGCCGTGTGGACCTCTCAGCTCGCTTTGCTTATAGCTCGTCGGAAAGCAAGGTCAACAACTACAACGAACTGTTTTTAGGGCTTTCGAGCCGTACCGCCCAACGTTTCTTTGATATCTCTGGATTCTCCCGGGCACGGCGGGTGACCGCCAACGCCGATCTGGGAATGACTTTTCGCGTAACCGACCAGTTCCGCCTGGTCGATACTTTCCGCTTTTCCAACTTTCGCATTCCGGGATACTGGAACACCAGCCAAGTCTCCGGGTTTCCGCTCGACTCGCCTGCCAGCCTGCTTTCTCCCATCGCGACTTTCGATCCGACTACCTGCGCTGGTGATCCAACCACCTGTCCGAAGCACAGCAGCAGTTCGCCTGCCGATGTATCCAGTCAGCTGGTGCAGCGATTCATCGGGGAAGATTCGAAATACAACACGATCGAGGCGGAATACGACTTCACTCGCCGGGTAGGAGCACGCATCGGTTACCGCTACGGCCACCGGGCTATTCCTTTGAGCACGGTGAGTACGATTGACGAGGTGTTCTATCCCAACACTCCCAATCGCGGCGACTGCGTGGGCATGCCGCTCAATGCGGACGGGACTTGCTCATTCTCCGGAAACAGCGGGATTGAAGCTGACAGCATTCCGGTCAACGAGCATTCCGGGCTGTTCGGAGTGTGGGCTCATCCCACCGACGCGCTGCGCATGAACTTCGACGTGGAGGTCCTCACTGCCGACAATGCTCCCACCCGGATCTCGCCGCGCAACTTGCAGCGGTTTAAGGGACGGGTCCACTATAAGCCGAGGGACTGGATGACGGTATCGGGCACGGTCAACCTTCTGGAGAGCCGCAACAACGTTCCTGACGTGCTGCACCGCGAGCACAACCGCAATTACGGCTTTGCGCTCTCGCTCTATCCCAGGGAGCGCTTCGGGATTGACCTGGGCTACAACTACGACGATATCTACTCCACAACCAACATCTGCTACGTCATTACCTCGACGCCGCCGGCGGACTCGACCTTTTGCAGCGCGGGAACGCCCTACATTTCGGCGGTTTCGCTCTATGACAACAAGATCAACTTCGGCTACGCCAACATCATGTTCAAGCCGGTGAAACGGGTCACCACCAATTTTGGCTACGACTTGACCAGCAGCAGCGGTGACACCAGCATTCTGAGTCCGACTCCGAACACGCTGGGGCCGCTCGGTTTGAATTACCACAAGCCGTTCGCCTCGGTGGATGTCGCACTGGCCCGCGGCATCACCTGGCGTAGCGGATGGAATTACTGGGGTTACAACGAGAAATCGAGTTCGGCGCCGCTGCCGGCGCGCGATTTTCATAGCAATTCCGCAACTTTGTCGTTGCGGTATGATTTCTGACGATTGCGCTCAGCTTCACGAGCGCGTGGTGGGTGAAAGCAAGGGGCAATTCTATCTCCTGGAGGAAGCAATGGTGATCGCAAGAGCAATGGCGCTGCGGATGTTGTTCGCAGCGGCGGTGGTAGTGGCATTTGGATTGTCGAGCATGCCGGCGTCGGCGCAGGCCGCGGCGGGCACCTACAAAGCAAAGTGCGCCATGTGTCACGGGGCAGACGGCAAAGGCGACACGCCGATGGGCAAGCGGCTGGGCATCCACGATTTCGGTTCCGACGAAGTCAAGAAGCAATCGGACGCGGATCTGGCCAATGTCATTGCCAAGGGCAAAAACAAAATGCCGGGTTACGAAAAGAGTCTGAAGGAGGCGGAAATCAAGGATCTGGTCACTTATATCCGCGGGTTGGGAAAGTAACTGCGGAAGGATCGGGCGCCTTTTGGCATCACCACAGGGTAGGAACTGGGCTCCAGTGGTACGGTCTGTGATGCTGGGCTGGAGGCCACAAAATCCGGGCAAGGAAGCCGCAGGACCGTCCCGTAACGGGACGGCTCTGGTCGCATTCCTTGCTCTTTTCCTTTTTGCGAGTTCCGCCTGGGCTCAGCAGAAGCCCAGCAACGACGACTGCCTCGCTTGTCATGGGGACTCCTCTTTTACCACCGAGGAGAATGGCAAGCCGGTCAGCCTCTACGTCAATCCCGAGCATTTCAAGAATTCCCTCCACGGCGGCATGTTTACCTGCGTGGACTGCCACACCGATGTAAAAACTTCGCCGCATGAAAATACTCCGGCAAAGGTTTCGTGCGCGACTTGCCATGCCGAGGAACAGGCAGCCTACGACCGCAGCACTCATGCCAAAGCACTGAAAGCAGGCAATCTGGGTGCGGCGACCTGCACCAGTTGCCATGGCAGTCCGCACGAGTTGTTAGCGGCCAGCGACCCAAAGTCGCGGGTCAGCCATGTCAATATTCCCCAGACGTGCGGAACATGCCACGGCCAGAAGTTCGTCATGCAGTCCAGCGGTTTTAGTGCCCAGCCGTATATTTCCTACCAGCAGAGTGTGCACGGCCGGGCGGTAGCCAACGGTTCGGAGAAGGCCGCAGTTTGCACCGATTGCCATGGAGCCCATGAAATTCTGAGCGCGGCCGATTCGAAGTCTCCCATCTTCAAGTTCAACGTCCCCACTACTTGCGGTAAGTGCCATGGACCGGTGGAGAAGGTATTCATGGCGAGCATCCACGGGCAGGCGATCTCCCGTGGCGACTGGCTGGCGCCGGTATGCACCGATTGCCACGGCATCCACTCCATCAAGTCGCATCTGGACCCGAACTCTCCGGTGGCACCGCAGAACCTCGCGGGCGCAACCTGCTCGCGTTGCCACGAGAGCGTTCGACTGACGCAGGAGTTTGGTTTCGAGGGCCGCCGCTCGACGACTTACCTGGCCAGCTATCACGGGCTGGCCTCCCGGCTGGGCTCACAAGTGGTGGCGAACTGCGCCAGTTGCCACGGCGTGCACAACATTCTGCCGTCGAGCGATCCCCGTTCCACGGTGAATCGCGCCAACCTGATTCAGACTTGCGGACAATGCCACCCCGGGGTGACGGACCGCTTCGTCGCGGCGAAAGTCCACGTGGACGCGCCGCTCTCCGCGGACGTGGGCAGCATCGCGGTGCGCTGGATCCGCAAATTCTATCTGGGACTGATCTTCGCCGTGATCGGCGGCATGATGCTGCACAATCTGATCATCTGGCGGCGCAAGGCCCTGTTGCGGCGAAAATCTGAAGGCCGCGCCGTGACCCGCATGAGCCGGGCGCAGCGCTGGCAGCACATGATTTTGTTTACCAGCTTCTTCGTGCTAGTGCTGACCGGATTCGCGCTGAAATTCCCTGATTCCTGGTTCGCCTCGCTGCTTGGGCTGGGAGAGCAGGTTCGACGCATCACCCATCGCGTTGCCGCCGTGGTCTTGATCGGAGCGGGGGTGTACCACATTTTTTACCTGGCGCTCACGCGTGACGGCCACCGGCTGGCGCGCGACCTCCGGCCTACCTTGAGAGACAGTACCGATGTGGTGAGCAATCTGCGCTATTACCTCGGCCTGAGCTCCCAGCGGCCGGCGTTTTCCCGCTTCAACTATGCAGAGAAGGCGGAATACTGGGCGCTAGTGTGGGGGCTGATCGTCATGGCGCTCACCGGCACCATGCTCTGGGCCAAAGTCTGGGTCGGCAATCTGTTGCCGCGCTGGTGGCTGGACATCGCTACCGCCATCCATTTTTACGAGGCGGTGCTGGCGACCCTGGCGATTGTGGTCTGGCACTTCTACCAGGTCTTTTTCGATCCCGATATCTATCCGATGAATTGGGCCTGGTGGGACGGCAAAATGTCGTTCCGGCACTACAGCGAAGAACATGCGCTCGATTCAGAGACTCTGCAACAGACCTCGGAAGCGGATGAAGACGAGCCCGCGGGAGCGGAGTCGAAGAAGGTTGCTGCGGCCGCTGTGGCAGGACGCTCGGGGGGAGATGAGGGGAGTCCTGAAGATTTGGAGCCAGGCGACTCAAATGTCGGCCAATCAAAACCCGGCGATTCGAAATCAGCCGATTCGGATCCCGGCACAAGATAAGCGTTCGCTATCCGGCAGTTTAGGATGGGCGAACATGATCAGTACAACAATGGACGGGGATGGAGAGGTGAATGAGTCCTGAAGAAACAAGTCAGTCGCGTCGTGAGCCCTCGAATCGCGAGCCGTCACCCCGCGAACCTTGGATGCGGTTGCGCCTGCTCTTGCGCCAGCCGATCGGGCTGGCGGGAGTAGCGCTGGCAATTGTAAGCGTAGCCAATGTGCTGCTGTTCTTCATCATCGACGTCATCTCCGCCAGGCCGAGTCCTTACATCGGGATTCTGGCCTACATGGTGGCCCCGGGATTTCTCGTATTCAGCCTGTTCTTGATTGGGGTAGGAGTATGGCGCGCGCGGCGGAAAAAGTCGAGCGAGGCGCCGGACGAGTTTCCGCCTTATCCGAAAATCGACCTCAACGATCCTAAGCAGCGGGGTGCGGTCGCATCGTTTGCGGGCTTTCTGGTGACGTTCGTCCTGATCAGCTCGATTGGCAGCTACAAGGCCTACGAATATACCGAGTCGGTGCAGTTCTGCGGCCAGGTGTGCCACGCGGTGATGAACCCGGAATACACAACATACCGCTTCTCATCGCATGCCCGCGTGGCTTGCGTCGAGTGCCACGTGGGGGCAGGCACCACCTGGTACGTGAAATCGAAACTCTCCGGGGCACGGCAGGTATTCGCTGCGGCCTTGAACACCTACCCCAGGCCGATTCCGACCCCGGTGCACAACCTGCGCCCGGCGCCGCAAACCTGTGAAGAATGCCACTGGCCCAAGAAGTTTTATGGAGCGCAGCTCAAAGTCTTTACTCACTATTCCAGTGACGAAGCCAATACTCCGCGGCAGATCCGCATGCTGATCAAGACCGGGGGCGGAGATCCCGCCACTGGCGCGCCGGAAGGCATTCACTGGCACATGAACATCGGCAACAGGATCGATTATGTTGCGGCCGACGAAAAGCGCCAGGAGATCGCATACATTCACCTCGAAGACTTGCAGGGACGGGTGACCGAGTACTACGCGAAAGATTCCAAGCTCACCAAGGAACAGATCGCGAAAGCGCCTCGCCACCGCATGGATTGCGTGGACTGCCATAACCGTCCATCGCACATCTACGTGCCGCCGGACCTGTCGGTGGACCAGTCCCTGCTTGCCCACCGCCTGGATGTTTCACTGCCATACGTGAAACAACAGGCCGTGATGGCGTTGACCACGGATTACAAGACGACAGACAACGCCATGCAGGGCATCGCGCACCAGTTGTACGAGTTTTATGAGAGCAAGTATCCGCAAGTGCTGAAAGCCAAACAGGCCGAAGTCCGCAACGCGATCGACGAAACTCAGCAGATCTACCGCCGCAGTATTTTTCCGGAAATGAAGGTGAACTGGCAGACCCACCCCAACAACATCGGTCATTTCTACTTCAACGGCTGCTTCCGCTGTCATGACGGGCAACACGTCAGCAGTGACGGCAAAGTGGTGCCCAAGGATTGCAATACCTGCCATACCATGCTGAGCCAGCAAGAAGGTACGGTACAGCTCATGTCGGTCGAAGGTGGGGAGTTCAAACATCCCGTCGATCTGGGAGACATGACGCAGGTGAACTGTAGCGACTGTCACAGCGGAGGAGTCAATCCCTGAACCGGAAAGCAAGATCAGAAAAAATCGAAATCAGAATGGAACGGTGAGGCGGGAAAGTCTGAACCGAGGTTGTGGCCCGGATCAGCGAGCGGCTACGAATTCACCAGGCGCTCGAGCGCCGGCTTGTTGCGGATCACCAGGGTTGAACCCTTGAGCTGCAACAGTTGCTTCTTCTTGAATTCGGAGAACAGGCGGCTGACCGTCTCGCGAGTGGTGCCGATCATTTCCGCAATTTCTTCGTGGGTAAAGGTCAGCTTTAACTGAGCAGCTTCGGCGGAGTGGTTACTTCCCGCCGTCCAGGCAAGCAGGAGCTTGGCGAATTTTTCGGAAGGCGAACTGGCCAGCCCCAGAGTGCGGATTTCTTCAAACGCGGTGTAGTAATTCCGGCTGAGCTGTTCGGCGATGCGCACCGCCACTTCACCGTGCTCCCGAAGAAACTGCAGCAGCGAGTCGCGAGGAATGAAGTTCGCCTGTCCGGGTTCCATCATTTCTGCGGTCACTTCATAGGGTCGGTCGGAAATGGTGGCGTTCAGGCCCAATACGTCACCCGGGCCGGACACCTTGGTGATGATGGTCTTACCTTCGCGCGAAGAAGTCGACAGCTTGGCTTTGCCGGCGCACAGCACGAAAACGCCGCGCGGCTGCTGGCCTTCGATAAACAGCATTGCCGACTTCGGATAGACGGCAGTCGATTTAATATCGTTGAGTTTTTGCAGCGCGGCGGGAGAAAGATGGCAAAACAGGTGTTCTTCGCGCACAGGACAACTGAGGCAGTTGTCGATGATATTCAAGCCGTAAGGTGCCCGCATGGAACGGTCCCTTTCTTACCAATTGTAACACTCCGCGTGTGATTCATATCACGAAAACCCGTGACTTGAGGCACCGCTAGATCACTCCCCATCCGCCACAATCCAGGTGTAACAGATAGCCGCTGCGGCCTTTTCTCCCGCAGCGAGGAGGGCCCCATGAGCGCCGCGACCGGGATTCCGGAACCAAAAGTCGATCAAGATGCCAAGGTACGAGCTGCGGCGCCAGTCCGGCCCGAAAGCGCATTTGTCCCGGTTCCCTTGTTTTCCACAGTGTTACTGGATGTTGCCGACAAAGACCGGCGCCGCCGCGGATTCTCCACCATGTTCTCGTTCGTGGTGCAGTGCCTGATCCTGGGTGTGCTGCTGATCGTTCCGCTCATGTTCACGGACGCTTTACCCCGGCAGCAACTGCTGACTTTCCTGGTGGCCCCTCCGCCGCCGCCTCCTCCTCCTCCTCCGGCAGCTGCCGAGAACATAGCCAAGGTAGTGAAGCAGATACAAACCGACATTATGGACGGGCGTCTAAAGATGCCCACCAAAATCCCGACCAAGGTGGAGATGATCAAGGAAGAAGAAGCCCCACCGCCGATCTCGTCCGGTGTGGGAGTGGTTGGCGGAGTTCCGGGCGGAATCCCCGGCGGCCAGATGGGCGGGGTCATTGGCGGCATTATCAGCTCGACCGCCAATACTGCGGTGGTTCCGAAGCTGGCGGTGGTCATTCCCAAGCGGATCCGTATTTCCCAGGGCGTCACCAAGGGCCAGCTGGTCCGGCGGGTCGATCCTCCCTACCCCAGCCTGGCGCGGCAAGCCCGGATTCAGGGCGAGGTCGTGCTCACGGCCATCATTTCCAAGGACGGGAGTATCCAGAACCTGCAAGTGATGAGCGGCCACCCCATGCTAGTGCCGGCGGCATTGGAGGCGGTGAAGATGTGGCGCTACAAACCTTTCTTGTTGAGCGGAGAACCGGTGGAAGTGGAAACCACGATCACAGTGACATTCCAGCTTTCGCAATGAGGCCGTCTTGTGCTTCGACAAAGCTTATTACCGAGAATCTATGAATGGCGGATAACAACCATGGAAAATAAACATGAGTATCGAGTAGTGGCATGGTGGGCGGCCGGACGCACCGGAATCGCCAAGTCAAATTCCGCCCCCAATGCCCTGCACTTCGCGGCTCCGCCGCAGTTCGGCGGGCTGGAAGGACGCTGGTCGCCAGAGGATTTCTTGCTGTGTGCCGTTGCCAGTTGCTTTACCACTACGTTTCAGGCCATCGCGGGCTACTCCAAGTTCGAATATACGGATTTGGAAGTAGAAGCGGCGGGGACAGTGGATAAGACAGAAACCGGTTATCGTTTCACCGAGATTGTCCTCCACCCCAAGCTGACGATCCCCTCCGAAGAGGCTCGCGAGAGGGCGCTTGCGTTGCTGAACAAGGCCAAAGGCCTATGCCTGGTGAGCCGGGCGCTGGCAACGGCGCCGAGAATTGAAATCCAGATAGAAATCGGTAAGGCAGTACAGGTCGTCTAGGTCCATAGGCAGGGAATCGCCGATGGACGAATCGCCGTCCGGCAAGGCTGCTAGGCGATTGTTCGTGTGCCGGGGACCGGGGCAGGAGGGTTAGCCAGAACCACGAAACCCAGACCCGCCCCAAACACCAACCCAGATTTGTGGAGGCGCCCATGACAACCGTGGCAGCAGGCAGACGGGTGGCTCTCAAGAACATCATGTTCGCCACCGATTTTTCGCCGTTCTCGAACGCGGCGTTGCCCTATGTTCTTTCCATTGCCCGCGAATATGAAGGCAAGGTCTTTGCGGTTCATGTAATGCCCTCTGACTCGTATGTCTTCATCACTCCCGAAACCTGGCCTGAATTCGCCCGCGCGGAAGAGGAACGGGCCCAGGCTGAAAAGGAACGCATGGAGCAGCGGCTCAAAGAAGTTTCTCACTCCATTCTCATGCGCTTCGGCGAGGTGTGGGATGTGCTTTCCCGCCTGATTCAGGAAAATCATATCGACTTGCTGGTGGTCGGCACGCACGGGCGCACCGGACTGAAGAAATTCCTGATGGGCTCTGTCGCGGAAAAGATCTTCCGTCATGCTTCGTGTCCAGTGCTGACGGTGGGTCCGAATGTGGCGGTTGACCCGGATCACCAGGCAGAGTTCAAGGAAATCCTTTTTGCCACCGATTTCGGGGCGGCTTCGCTTTCGGCTCTGCCATATGCCATTTCCATGGCTCAGGAAAACCAGGCCCGGCTGTCGCTGCTGACTGTGTTAGAGCGGCCGGAAGCGGGTACGGTCGATATGCAGTCAAATAGCGAGTTTCTGCTGCGCCGCCTAAAGGACCTCATTCCGCCGGAGAGCGAATTCTGGTGCACTCCGGAGTGTTTCGTGGAATTTGGGACGCCGGCGGAAAGGATCCTGGACTTTGCCGATACCCGGCACTCGGACCTGATCGCCCTCGGCGTACACCCCGAGAAGGGCAAGCTGACACCTACTACGCACCTGGCAACCACTGCCCAAAGCATCGTGGCGGCGTCGAGGTGTCCGGTGCTGACGGTCCGCGGCTGAGATTTTCGCAGTTATTAGCCTCCACTGCAGAGCGGGTGGAATTGGATTACTGCAGTGGAGGATTTTTGTCTCTGCCAGTTCTACACTGGTGGCATACGAATGGATGGAGGAAATGTGGGTATCGCGGAATCAGGGGTAAAGCCACAAGCAGCCACGCCGGAGCAGTCACACAGCAGTTCCAAAACTGCACTAGAGGCAATGTTCAGTCCGGGGTCGGTGGCCCTGATCGGAGCCACGGAGCGCGCTGGCACAGTAGGTCGCACCGTGCTGGAGAACCTGCTGCAGCCTACATTCCACGGCAAGGTTTATCCGATCAACCCGAAGTATCGCGAGCTGTTGGGAGTGAAATCGTACAAGAGCATCGGCGACATCGGAGAGAAGGTGGAGCTGGCGGTGATCTGCACTCCGGCTGAAACCGTACCTGGACTGGTCGGCGAATGCGTGGATTCCGGCGTGAGATCGGTCGTAGTCATTTCCGCCGGCTTCAAGGAGCGCGGAGCCGAAGGGGTGGCGCTGGAGAAGAAAATCCAGGAACAACTGCGACGCGGTCACACCCGCTTGATCGGTCCTAACTGCCTTGGCATCATGAACACCGCGACCGGGCTCAATGCGACCTTCGGCAAGGACTCGCCGCGCGCCGGAAACGTCGCATTTCTCGGCCAGAGCGGCGCCCTGCTCACGGCCATTCTCGATTGGAGCCATCGCGAGCAGGTGGGGTTCAGCGCAATTGTTTCTACCGGCTCGATGCTCGATGTGGGATGGGGCGACCTGATCTACCATTTCGGCGACGATCCTCATACCAAGAGCATTCTGATTTACATGGAATCGGTAGGGGACGCCCGGGCCTTTATTTCAGCCGCGCGCGAAGTAGCGCTGCGGAAGCCAATTATCGTGATCAAGGCCGGGCGTTCCGAAGCTGCTTCCCGCGCCGCGGCTTCGCATACCGGGGCCCTCACCGGCAGCGATGAAGTGCTGGATGCCGCGTTCCGCCGGTGTGGCGTGCTGCGCGTCCACAACATAGCCGATCTGTTTTATATGGCGGAAGTGCTGGGCAAGCAGCCCCGCCCTAAAGGCCCGCGGCTCACCATTCTTACCAACGCTGGGGGTCCGGGTGTGCTGGCTACCGATTCTCTGGTGGCCACCGGCGGAGAGCTTGCCGAGCTCTCTCCAGACACCGTAAATGCGCTCAATGAATTTCTGCCGGTGCATTGGAGCCACAACAATCCAGTGGACATTCTGGGCGATGCCGACTCCGCGCGTTACGCCAAAGCTCTGGAGATAGTGTCGCATGATGCCGGAAGCGACGGCCTTCTCGTGGTGCTGACGCCGCAGGGGATGACCGATGCCACCGAAGTTGCCGAAGGACTCAAGCCCTATGCCAAGACAACCGGCAAACCGCTGCTGGCGAGCTGGATGGGCGGCAACAGCATCTCCACCGGAGAGGCGATTTTGAATTCCGCTGGAATTCCAACCTTCTCCTATCCTGATACGGCCGCCCGTATGTTCACCTACATGTGGCGCTACCAATACAACCTGCGGGCTCTATACGAAACCCCGGTGCTCACAGAGGGAGCGGAGCTGGACACCGCCTGCCGCGCCCGTGCCCAGAAAATCATTGATGATGCGCGCTCGGGCGGGCGGGTGCTGCTGAACGAATTTCAGTCGAAGCAGCTGCTTTCCTGCTACGGCATTCCTACGGTGCAGACGGAAATTGCGCGCGATGAAGAAGAAGCGGTGCAATGGGCAGGCAAGATCGGCTATCCCATTGTCCTCAAGCTGTATTCGGAAACCATCACGCACAAGACTGACGTTGGCGGAGTGAAGCTCAACCTGCGGGACGAGGCAGCGGTGCGACAGGCTTACGCCGAAATCAAGGCATCGGTTTCGCAGAAAGCCGGGCCGGAACACTTCGGTGGAGTGACGGTGCAGCCGATGGTCCGGCTAGACGGCTACGAGCTGATACTGGGGAGCAGCATTGACGCTCAGTTCGGACCGGTGCTCCTGTTCGGTTCCGGCGGCCAGTTGGTCGAAGTGTACAAAGATCGCGCTCTGGCGTTGCCGCCGTTGAACACCACCCTGGCCCAGCGGTTGATGGAGCAAACCGCTGTCTACAAGGCGCTGAAAGGCGTTCGCGGGCGCGCGCCGGTAGATCTACAGGCTCTGGAAGCATTGCTGGTGCGGTTCAGCCAGCTTGTGGTTGAGCAGCCATGGATCGCGGAGGTCGATATCAATCCTCTGCTGGCATCCTCCGAGCGGTTGCTGGCGCTGGATGCCCGGGTGGTGCTGCACGATCCGGCGCTACGGGCAGAACGGCTGCCTCGCCCGGCGATACGGCCTTATCCCACGCAGTATGTCGGTTCGTGGAAGATGAAAGATGGCACCGAAATCACCATTCGCCCCATTCGTCCCGAAGACGAGCCCCTGATGGTGAAGTTCCACGAAACCCTGTCGGACCGCACGGTTTACCTCCGCTACTTCTACTCTCTCAGTCTGGGCGCTCGGGTGGCGCACGAGCGACTGCTCCGCACCTGCTTTGGCGATTACAACCGCGAGATGGCTCTGGTTGGAGAACGCAAAGACCCGAAGACCGGCGAGCGGGAGATTTTGGGCGTTGGAAGGTTGAGCAAGCTGCACGCGGACAATGAAGCCGAGGTCGCGGTGCTGATCTCCGACAAGTACCAGGGAAAAGGACTTGGAACCGAGCTTCTGCGCCGCATCGTTCAGATCGCCCGCAACGAGAAGATCAGCCGGGTTATCGGCGAGATGCTGCGCGACAACATCGCCATGCAGGCGATGGTGAAGAACGCCGGATTCAAAGTGCAGATGCGGGAGGATGCGTCGGTCAGGGGAGTGCTGGAGTTGTAAGCACCGGCCCTGGCTGCTTTCCGCCGGAATCCTGAATGGGACCGTGCCGCCACATGGCTGGACCTGATGTCGCCAAACGCTAATAAACCCGCAAATTCCTACATTCATTGACCCTGCTGCGGCTATTCCTGAACCGCACCAGCCCTTTTCTGCCCTGACCTGCCTGCACGTTTCCGAGTGTGATTGCAATCACACGCCTCTGTGAACTCCATTCCCGACATAAAGTGCCTCCTACGAGCATTCTTGGATAGGTAAGGATCAGGCCAGGCCGATCCACTCGGACTGGGCCACACAGAAGGGGAACCAATGAAGCGGAAGTTCAAGACCATGGACGCCAACGAGGCCGTGGCAAACGTCGCCTATCGGGTGAATGAAGTCATCGCCATCTACCCCATCACGCCGTCTTCTCCCATGGGCGAATGGGCGGACGAGTGGGCATCCCAGGGCGTTCCCAACATCTGGGGCACGGTGCCGCACGTGGTTGAGATGCAGAGTGAAGGCGGCGCCTCCGGCGCCGTCCACGGAGCATTGCAGACCGGCTCGCTGGCGACCACGTTTACGGCCTCCCAGGGATTGCTGCTGATGATCCCCAACATGAACAAGATCGCGGGCGAACTCACGCCGGCGGCTTTTCACGTTACTGCGCGCACCCTCGCCACCCATGCGCTTTCGATTTTCGGCGACCATTCCGACGTGATGTCCTGCCGCGCTACCGGCTGGGCCATGCTTTCCTCGAACTCGGTCCAGGAAGCGATGGATCTGGCGCTGATCGCCCATGCCGCTACGCTCGAATCGCGTATTCCATTTCTCCATTTCTTTGACGGCTTCCGCACTTCGCATGAAGTCAACAAGATCGAAATGCTCACCGAAGACGACATGCGAGCGCTGATCAACATGGACCGGGTGATCGAACACCGGCAGCGGGCTTTGTCTCCCGACCATCCGGTGCTGCGCGGGACGGCGCAAAACCCCGACGTGTTCTTCCAGGCGCGAGAAGCTGCCAATCCGTTTTATGAAGCCTGCCCGGACAAAGTGCAATCGGTCATGGACAAGTTTGCCGAGGTTGTCGGCCGTGAGTATCGCTTGTTCGACTACGTGGGCGCGCCAGATGCCGAGCGCGTGATCGTAGCCATGGGTTCGGGCGCGGAAACCGCCCACGAGGCCGTCGAGTACCTGAATTCGCGCGGCGAGAAAGTCGGGTTGCTCAAAGTCCGCCTGTATCGCCCATTTTCAGTCCGGCATTTTATGGAAGCCTTGCCGTCCACCGTGCGCAGCATTGCGGTCCTTGACCGCACCAAAGAAGCTGGAGCTGCCGGCGAACCGCTTTATCTGGATGTAGTCAACGCGCTGCACGAAGGCTTGAAGCATGGGTACGGGTCGTTGAAAACCGCGCCCGCGATTGTCGGCGGCCGGTACGGACTGTCATCGAAAGAATTCACGCCGGCAATGGTCAAGGCGGTGTTCGACAACCTGGCGCTTCCGCAGCCGAAAGAGCACTTCACAGTCGGCATTCAGCGACGACGTCAGCCATACCAGCCTCGACTACGACGCCGCAGTTTCCGTTGAACAGGATGAGCGTGGTCCGCGCCATGTTCTACGGCCTTGGCGCCGACGGCACCGTGGGCGCGAACAAGAATTCCATCAAAATCATCGGCGAGAACACCCCCAACTATGCCCAGGGCTTACTTCGTTTATGACTCCAAGAAGTCCGGCGCGATGACGGTTTCGCATCTGCGCTTCGGGCCGCAGCCGATCCGGTCCAGCTATCTGATCTCCAAAGCCAATTTCATTGCCTGCCACCAGTGGATCTTCCTGGAGCGCTACGACATGCTTAGCGCCCTGGTGCCGGGAGGAGTGTTCCTGCTCAACAGCCCGTTCGGGCCGGATGAAGTGTGGGACAACCTGCCGCGCGAGGCGCAACAACAGCTCATCGCCAAGAAGGCCAAGTTCTATGTGATTGACGCCTACCAGGTGGCCCGCGATACCGGCATGGGCTCGCGCATGAACACCATCCTGCAGACTTGCTTCTTCGCCATTTCCAAGGTGCTGCCGGGAGACGAAGCCGTCGAAGCCATTCGCAAATCCATCCGCGACACTTACGGGCGGAAAGGCGAAGAAGTCGTGCAGAAGAACCTGCAGGCGGTGGATGAGACGCTGGCCCACTTGTTCGAAGTGAAGATTCCGCAGAGCGCAACCAGCACAGCGACCATGCCGGCTCCGTTCTCGGTCGAGGCCCCGAAGTTTGAGCGCGATGTGCTCGGTACGATTTATGCCGGCCGCGGCGACGAGCTCCCGGTGAGCGCATTTCCCGTCGACGGCACCTTCCCGACCGGCACAGCCAAATGGGAGAAGCGCAATCTCGCGCTCGAGATTCCGGTCATGGGACACCAAGATCTGCATTCAGTGCGGAAAATGCGCCATGGTCTGCCCGCATGCGCGTGATCCGCATCAAGGTTTACGATTCGACAGCAGCTCGCAAGCAGCGCCGGCCACCTTCAAGTCGGCGGATGCCCGCGACAAGGAATGGCAGGGAATGAAATACACCATCCAGGTGGCGCCGGAAGACTGCACCGGTTGCGGCATCTGTGTGGATATTTGCCCGGCCAAGAACAAGAGCGAGACGCGCCTCAAGGCCATCAACATGGTGCCGCAGCCGCCGCTGCGCGAGCCGGAGCGCGAGAACTGGGATTTCTTCCTCAAACTGCCTGAAATCGACCGCCGCAACATTAAGGTCACGAACATCCGCCAGCAACAGGTGCAGGAGCCGCTGTTTGAGTTCTCCGGCGCCTGCTCGGGTTGCGGCGAGACTCCCTACCTGAAGCTGCTCTCACAGCTCTTCGGCGACCGGGCGGTGATTGCCAACGCAACCGGCTGCTCCTCAATCTATGGCGGGAACCTGCCGACGACTCCATGGTCGAAAAATGCCGACGGACGCGGGCCAGCCTGGTCAAACTCTCTGTTCGAAGATAACGCCGAATTCGGCATGGGATTCCGGGTTTCGATCGACAAGCAGACGGAATTTGCCCGCGAGCTGGTGCGGCGCGTGTCAGGCGTGATCGGAGAAGAACTGGCGACCGACATTCTTACCGCCCCGCAGAAAGATGATGCGGACATCTACGATCAGCGCCAGCGTGTGGATCTGCTTAAAAGAGAAGTTGCAGACCGTCGATTCACCCGAAGCCCGGCAGCTCCTGGCCGTGGCAGACATGCTGGTGAAGAAGAGCGTTTGGATCGTCGGTGGTGATGGCTGGGCTTATGACATCGGCTACGGCGGACTCGATCACGTGCTGGCCAGCGGACGCAATGTGAATGTGCTGGTGCTCGATACCGAGGTTTATTCCAACACCGGCGGCCAGGCGTCGAAGGCCACCCCGCGCGGCGCTGTCGCGAAATTTGCCGCTGGCGGCAAGCCCGCTCCCAAGAAAGACCTGGGCCTGATCGCCATGAGCTACGGGAACGTCTACGTGGCCAGCGTAGCCATGGGCGCCAAAGACGAACATACCCTCAAGGCATTTCTGGAGGCCGAAGCCTACGACGGTCCCAGCATCATCATTGCCTACTCGCACTGCATCGCTCATGGCATCAACATGACCACCGCCATGTCGGACCAGAAGGTCGCCGTCGATTCCGGCCAGTGGCTGCTCTACCGCTTCAACCCGGAGCGCACGCCCGCAGGCGAAAATCCTCTCGTGCTTGATTCCCGCACGCCTACCCGGAAAGTGCAGGACTTCATGCAGCAGCAGACCCGTTTCAAGATGCTGACCAAGAGCAAGCCGGAAGACGCCAAGCGGCTCTGGCAGGAAGCCCAGCACGATGCCGAGGTCCGGTACCGGTTCTACGAGTACCTGGCGCAGCGGAAGCCTGAACCGGCCGCCACGCCGCAGCCCTCTCTCCAGAAAGCTGCGGCCGAAACCGAGCCAAAGACCGAGAAGGCGAAAGACAAGGCAATTCCCGTCGGAGCCCACGACTAGCCCGAGCGCTAAGGAGAAATGAAATGATGGATCTGAGCACAACCTACCTGGGATTGCAGCTACGCACTCCGCTTGTGGCCTCCGCCTCGCCTCTGTCCCACGATCTCGACGGCGTGCGGCGGCTGGAAGACGCTGGGGCCTCGGCGATCGTGCTGTATTCCCTGTTCGAGGAGCAGCTGCGGCAGGAGAGCATGGAGCTCGATCACCATCTCTCCGAGGGCACCGATAGCTTCGCCGAATCGCTTACTTACTTTCCCCAGCCGAAAGAATTCCGCACCGGTCCCGATGGCTACCTGGACCATATCATCCGGGCCAAAGAGGCGGTGAACGTCCCCATCATTGCGAGCCTGAACGGTGCAACGACCGGAGGCTGGACGCAATACGCACGGCAGATTGAGGAGGCGGGAGCGGACGCACTGGAATGCAATATCTATTTCATTCCAACCGACATGGACCAGCCCGCCGTTGAGGTTGAAAAAATCTACCTCGACATCCTCAAGGCGGTTAAACGTACTATCCATATTCCAGTGGCGGTGAAGCTGAGTCCTTTCTTCAGCAACATGGCCTACATGGCCAGGAGCCTGGATGAAGCCGGAGCCGACGCCCTGGTTCTATTCAATCGCTTCTACCAGCCCGATATTGACCTGGAAGACCTCGAGATCCGACCCAATGTGCTGCTGAGCTCGTCCCAGGCGCTCCGGCTGCCGCTGACCTGGATCGGCATTTTATATGGGCGGGTAAAACTGAATCTGGCAGCCACCAGCGGCATTCACGGTCCGGAAGATGTGGTGAAAATGCTCATGGTTGGGCGCAGACGTGACCATGCTGTGCTCGGCGTTATTGCGGAACGGTGCCGGGTACCTACGAAAAGGTGGAGCACGGGCTGCGCGCCTGGATGCAGGATCACGAGTACGAATCGGTACGCCAGATGCAGGGCAGCATGAGCCAGCTTAAGTGTGCCGATCCGGCCGTGTTCGAGCGCGCCCAGTACATGCGGGCAGTGAAGAGCCTGCAACATGTTCACCTGCCGGCCAGGGAAGCATGGCGCCGCTTCCGCGAGGATTGGACAGGCAGCTAGGCGGGGCGGAAAGGCAGGCTGCTGAACCCGTCGGTGCGACCATATCGCAATCCGACTTGTTTCTGTTTTTTCCACAGTATTCTGCGCTACAATCCTTCCAACCGTGCGGTGCGCTTGCCTTTTGGCCGGGTGAGGGCGCATGCTTGCTAGCTCAGAGGCCCCTTCTTCCCAGGAGGTTTTCAGAATGTATCGGCCCTTCGCGAGCAGCCTTGCCACTGTGGGTTCTTTCGTAAGCGTGGAATCCACCATTCGGGGGCTTACTCAGGACATTTCTACCGCGTTCAACACTGGCAACTACGACCAGGTTGCCGCCTTGTACTCGGTGGACGGGCAGTTTATGGCGCCAAACCGGGAACCGGTTTCCGGACTCAAGAGCATTGAACATTTGCTGCGGGAAATTGGCGAGTCTGGATATCAGGACCTGCGATTCGAGACGCTCAGGGTCGAGCACTCGGACGACTTGGCTATCGAAGTCGGCCGCTACCATGTCGCTGTGGCCCAGGGAGACGGAACCACCACACTGGAACGCGGCAAGTATGTGCATGCCTGGCGGCGGTTGGGAACATGGCTGATGTTTGCCAGTTGCTGGAGTAGTAACCAGATGCTTCCCAAGAAAGGGCTGTCCCCAGTTTGAGCATCGCGCCCGGATCCGTATGAGCTATGGCTCTGAAATGCCCTCTGAGATATGCCGCAGAAACCCTCTGAGCGTGACCAGCAAGCTGCTTCTGAAGCAGTCTCCGGGTGCAGGACTGTTCCGGAGCTTGCGTCACACTTCTGCCCCAATTGCTCGACCCGGCTGCAGGAGCAGCGCTGCAAGCTGATCTGCGGCAAGTGTGGTTTCTATCTGAGTTGTTCCGATTTCTATTAGGCTGCCCTCGCCTGATCGTCCGTTTCCTCTCCTCGCATTACCCATGTATCTTCTGTGATCAATGACTAAGGTCACTAAGTAGTTGTCGCCGCAGCGGCAAACGGTTACTCTAACGCTTCGATTCGACTCCTGAACGCGACATCCGCATTGAACCTGGCAATGATCGATGACCGTGCCCCAAGATTCGGCCGCGCCTTCTCGAAATCAGCTTGCGAATGGAGTGTTGAAGTGACTCGCGTTCCCCGAGGCCAGAAAATCTCATGCCATTGAAAATGGTGGTGGTCGACGGTGAGCCACTAAATTGTGAGTTCATCGCCCAAACTTTGTCCGCCACGGACGTGCAGCTGTTTTTTGTGCCGACCGCAGAGACGGCGCTGGAGTTGATTCCCCAAGTGCGTCCACGCATCGTGCTTTCCAGCATGATTCTGCCGGGGATGGGAGGTCTCGAACTGCTGGACAGGATTCTTTCCGCTGACCCAGGTACAGACTTTGTTTTGATGACCCGCTACTATTCCACGGATTCGGCGGTTGATGCGGTGCGGCGCGGTGCCTGTGACTACCTGCAAAAGCCGCTCGATGCGGACAGATTGCGCTCGTGTATTGGCGCACTGGTCTCGCTGGCCAATACCCGGCAGAAAACTCTGGGGCTGGAGCATGAACTCGCGGACGCCTGCCAGTTTGAAGGCATGATCGGCCGAAGCCCGTTGATGCTGGAAGTGTTCGCCCGTATCCGCCGGGTTGCCCCTCACTTTCGCAGCGTCCTGGTCACGGGGGCGACGGGAACCGGCAAAGAGTTGGTGGCCAGCGCGCTCCACAAACTGAGCACTGCACCGGAGTCGCCGCTGGCTGTGTGCAACTGTTCGGCGCTGGTGGAAACCTTGCTGGAAAGTGAACTGTTCGGGCACGTGAAAGGCGCTTTCACCGGAGCATTCCAGGACAAGCAGGGAATCTTCGAATATGCCAACGGCGGCACTGTGTTCCTCGACGAGATCGGCGAAATGCCGTTGTCGGCGCAGGCCAAGCTGCTTCGGGTTCTGCAGAATCATGAAGTTCAGCGAGTAGGATCGCCGGTGCCGCATCGAGTGGATGTTCGCGTGATCGCCGCCACCCATCGCGACCTGAGAAAAATGGTGTCACAGGGACAATTTCGAGAAGACCTGTTCTACCGCCTGTCGGTCGTGGAAATTGCGGTACCGCGCCTGGCGGAGCGCAAAGAAGACTTGCTACTGCTGCAGCGCCACTTCCTTGAGAGATACTCCGCCTTGTACAAGAAGACCATCACCGGGTTTACCCGCCGCGCCCAGACCCGGCTGGCGGCACATAACTGGCCCGGGAATATCCGCGAGCTCGAGAACGTGATCAGCGGCGCCTGCATCATGGCTTCCGGCCCCATGCTCGACTTGTCGGATCTTCCGGAGCTTTTCAGAACTGCGTCGTATACAACCGGCACTTCCGCCACCAGCGATGAACTGGAGATGGCGACTTTGGAAGAAGTGCAGCGCAGGCATCTGCTGCGGGTGCTCGATCGGGTCAACGGCAACAAGGCGAAAGCGGCGGAGATTCTGGGGGTTGGCCGGAACACGCTCTATCAAATGCTAAACCGCATCCGTTCCGAATATCCCAGCGCCGAGACCCGCATCTCCGAAGGGGCATGAGGGCAGTCATCATTGCCCCTGGGTCCACTAGATGGCCTGAGTTCAAGTCACGGCCAGACATAAGCCGCTGGCGCGACGGTTAATGGCTTGCCGATTCGCCTTTCTCCAGGTCGCCGGTGGCTTTGTCGATCGCGGCGGCTACCCGCTCCAATACCAGGCCCACTCCGGGGACCTGGGCTTCGGCTTCCTTCCACTTCTTCTGGTCCATGTATTCGCGCACCGCTGCAATCGGTTTTGCGCCATACCCGGTGTACGCGCCCGGGGCATACACGGCGTGCTTGAACCAGGGCCTTTCCGGCAAGCCACGTTCTGTCAGGAAAGCCCGCTGAATCTGGATCAGGTCGGCATTCAAGGTCCCGGCGCCCTGCGGCGTCAGTGTCTTCGAGCCGTCCTGCCATTTTGCCCACGCCTTCGAATAGCGGTCTGCACTTTGCCGGATCGCATCGACCCCGTTCTTCAGGGGAGCGAAGTTCATGAACGGAGGCACCGGTTCATGCGGCGGGGGCACCGAGGTCTTGTGCGGGTCCGCAGTCGCGCTGAACACTCCTTCCTCGAGTTCGAGGTTTCGTTCAGTAATCTCGTCCTGCTTGTCTTTCAGTAGCTTTTCGATTTCCTTTACGTACTTGCCGATGGTGTCGGCCATATCGGCGTATTCGTAGGGGACCACTTCGGCATCGGAAAGCCGCATCACCATGCTGCCGGCGGTTTGCGCCAGCGCGCGTCCATAGGTGAAATTGGTGTCGGCGAAATGGGTGTACCAGTAGAAGTCATCGTAGATGGAGTGATACTGATCACCCTCATCTTCTCCTCCAAAACCCAGGTTAACCGCGGGAATCCCGGCATGGTCGAGAAAAGCAGTGTAGTCGGAGCCATCGCCCAGAGAACCGATGCGCACATCCTTGCGGTTGCGAATCTCAGATTTGTCTTCGGCGCTCGCGGCACGCGAGATCTTACCCAAGCGCCACCTTTTTAGAACCGGAATGTTTTTTTCCGGATCGTTGATTCCGGCCGCAACTTCATTCACCACCCTCTCCAGATCGTGGGAGCCGGAGGCATACAGATAGCCTCTTTCGTTGGAATCCGAATTGATGTAGGCGACTGCATGCTTCTGCAATTCGTCCTGATGTGTCTCCACCCATTCCGTCGAGCCCAACAGTCCGGGTTCTTCGCCGTCCCAGGCGCAATAAATGATGGTCCGCTTCGGGTTCCAGCCCTGCTTGTGGAGTTCGCCCAACATGCGTGCTTCCTCAAGCACCGCAACCATGCCGGAGATAGGATCATCCGCGCCATTCACCCAGGCATCGTGATGGTTGCCGCGAATCACCCACTCATCGGGACTCTCCGACCCTCGCATGGTCGCAATCACGTCGTTTACCGGTTTGAGGTCCCAATTGGAAGCCACTTTCAGGTGGACCTTCGCCGGGCCCGGGCCGATGTGATAGGTGATGGACAGCGATCCTCGCCAGTCCTCAGGAGCTACGGCTCCCTCCAGTGCTGAAAGCAGAGGCAGGGCATCGCCGTAGGAAATCGGGAGCACAGGAATTTTGGTAATCGTCTTGGTTTCCTTTAGCGAAAGCCGCTTGGCATCGGCCGTTGCACCGACGCCGGGGGTCAGCGGATCACCCGGATAATCTGTGTCCATCACGCTGCCCCGCTGCACGCCCTCGCGGGGACGCCAGCCGCCCTGAGGATAGTCATCTCCGTTGAAGTAGCCATCGCCCTGAGGATCGGAGTAGATGATGCAGCCTACCGCGCCGTGTTCAGCCGCAACTTTGGGCTTGATTCCGCGCCAGCCCTCGCCGTAGCGGGCAATGACGATTGCACCCTTGACCGAAATTCCCATGCGATCCAGTTGTTCGTAGTCTTCGCGGTTGCCGTAGTTCACATAGACGAGCGGAGCGGTGACGTCCCCGTCAATGGAATACGCGTTATAGGTGGGCAGCTGCTCTGCAGTCTGGTTCGAGGTTGGGTCGACCGGCACCACCGGCTCCTGCAACTTGGCCTTGAACGTCTTCGGTGCGACCATCTCACCACCCGCTCTTTGGGGGTGGGGAAGAGCACCTGGAAAGTTTCGATGTGAGCGTCGAATCCCCACTCTTTGAACTTCGAAAGAATCCACTCCGCATTGTCCTTGTCATAGGGAGAGCCGACATGGTGGGGACGGGCGCTCAGCCGCTGCATGCTAGCGCGCAGATTCTCCGGCTGAATTCCGTCCTGGAATTTCTTTTCCCACTGCTGCTCTTGAGCCGACCCATCCTGCGAATAGCCGGAGAGACGGGCTGAGTCGCTGTCCTTTGCGTTCGTCCCGTCAGAAGATGACTGCGCCTGGTTGATGGATACTGTGCTGAGGAAGAGGAAAAGAACGGCAATGACTGCCCGAAATTCTTTCAATGGTCGGCCCCTCGAGTAGTTTTTAGCGGAAAGGAATTATAAGGCCGCAGGCCGGGCAAAATGCAACCTCGTTCACACTTCCAGGCCGATCGACCTCATTAATGCCAGGCCGTTGCTCTTGGTGACAACGCCATCCTGCAGCTTGTAGTCGAATTTGATTTTTCCGTCTTCGATCTCATCCTGGAAATGCACGTTGTGCAACTGGGACTGCGGCAGGCCGGTCATTTCCGTCAACGCAAGATCATGCGTGCTGACCAGTCCGATTGCTCCACGCTCGATCAGCGCTCGGAGGACTCCCTCTGCTCCGATGCGGCGATCTTTCGAATTGGTGCCTTGCAGCAGTTCATCGAGCAGAAACAGCAGGGCGGTGGGCTCCCCTGCCAGATCAAAAATCTGCCGCAGGCGCTTGATCTCCGCATAGAAACGCGAGCTGCCTTCCTGCAGCGAGTCATTGATGCGAATACTTGCGCCTATCTGCAACGAGGTCATGCGAAGCCTGCTGGCGCGGACGGGCGCACCCGCCATGGCCAGCACAACGTTGATGCCCACGGTGCGCAGCAGGGTGCTCTTGCCCGACATGTTCGAGCCGCTGACCAGCAGCACTCGCGATTGTTGGTCGAGATTGACGTCATTGCGAACATACTGCGCCGCAGGAACCAGCGGATGCCCCAGCTGCTGGCCTTCGAAACAGGCCGACCCCACAACAAATTCCGGACACACATCGGCGGGATGCTCATAGCTGTAGGCGGCCAGCGAAAGCAGCGCCTCCATCTCTCCCAGAGATGCGAGCCAGGAGCGCACTGCGGGTCCGTGGGCTCGACGCCAGCGGTCCGCCATGAAGGCTACCTGGACGGAGTACATCAAGGGCACGTCGAGAACTCGTAGAAACAGATTGTCGTGCGAGTCGATGAAGTCCACGATTTTCCTGAGCCGCGCGATGGCCCGTGAACTGGCCACAGCGCTCAACGAAAGCTCACGCTGCATGGCCTGCAGCTGTGGTGAGTGGAACGGCTGACTCTCCATTCGCGCCAGCACTCGAGACAGCAGGTCCAGATCGCGAAGCGCATGTTCGCTTGCGTGCAGCACTTCATCTATCTGCCGGCGCAGCCACCAGGCAAGTACCGCCTGCAGGAAAACTACTACGAGGAGCGGTGTCACCAGTCCCCAAACGGCCCACACCGCTGCACTTGCCACCGCCAGCAGCGTGAGCGAAAGCGCCAGCCATGGAACCCAGCGAGGTTGCATATGGCCGGGTGCTTCGGCCCATTTCAGAAGCGCATCGGGATGCACGCCCACTCCGGCGTCTTCGCCGAGCACGGCCAGATCTTCGCGAAAATCCAGTTCGGGGCTCAATTCGGAGATCGACGCGTGCCGCTCGAGAATTTCTTTCACCGGTGATGGTGCGAGCAGCCACTGCGCCAGGGCATCCTCGCCCATGCGGGTGCGCGCGGCGGAAAGAAGTTGAAACAGGCTTCCATCGCCGAACAAATCCAGGTCGGCGGCATAGACATGATGCGGGTCCGCAAAGCGCTCGCCGCTTTCACCAGTCCCGGCCCAGCGATCTTCCAAACGGGCCATTCCGCGCTGGTAGAAAAGCGCGGCACGCTGGGCCAAGTCACGGGCGCGCAGGATTCTCGAATGGTATGCCGCAATTCCCACGAAGGCGACGACGGGAAACAGGAGCCACCATCCGGAGACCAGGTGCCGCCAGAATGCGCACCAGATTATTCCGGCAGCCAGCAGCGCCAGCGCCAGTCGAAGGTTGCCGAGCCGGATATGAACCTTTTCGTAGTGCGCCACGCGCGTTTGGCGCTCCCGCAAACGCCGGCTGTATTCCTCGGAGGGTGACACGGCTTCAAAATGTAGCAGGTCGGCGAAGAGTCAGGAAGGCGGGAGGCGTGCGGAAGCTAAGCTTGACCCGGTGGTGTGAGGGTGCATGGCCGATGCGCGGAACTGAAAGTGCAGAACCGGACGCGCCGGATTAGTCGGGCAGAGGCTGCAGGGAGCCCAGCACCAATTGAATTCCAGCGCGCCGCCGAAGTTCCGCGAGTAATGACTGGGCAGCATTCTGGTAGGTTCGCGAGGGATCAGAAGGGTCCGCCCATACCGCGTCATAGACGATCTGTGCCGCTTCTTTCGTGTCCATGTGCATTGCCGCTTCCATCTGGTCCATGCGCTCCTGCAGATGGTCATAGCAGGCCTGGCAAACGGAAGCCTGTTCAAATCCGCCGGGGTGGTTGCGCTCCTGGCTGCAGCGGTAGCTGGCGGTGGCGTTCACCTGCACCGAGGGCACTTGTACCTGCGACACTTGTACCTGCGACTGGAACTCGCGCAAGAACCGCTCGCGTTCCTGCTCCACCATTGCAGGATCTGGAACAGATTCGGTTGCCATCGTGTGCTGTGGCAGATCGGCGCCACGCGGAGAGACCCGCTCAGTGGACTTGCACACAGGGCAGGCGCGCAGGTCGGCAGCGTAATAGGTACGGCACTTGGCGCAGGGCATGCCGTAGCCGGAGCGCTGCGGCCCCAGTTTCCCCGCATCGGGAACATTCTCGACCGCTCGCTCGCTCCGTTGCGGGGCCGCGGTCGGCTGAAACATGGGTTGGCCGATGGGTTGTGCCGTCGTCCCAGCCTGACTGAGTTCCGTAGTGTTCATCATGGGGCTCCTGGTCGCTGCTTCGAGCAACACCGTTCCCTGCGTTAATTGCATTCTAAGGACAATGCTTACATTTGCCGACAGCACGAGAGTGCATGACGTACCATCGCCCCAACGTACTTAGCAGGTTGCTGGCCAAATCGCAGCCCTCAGAAATCGCCCACTTACGCCCTTAACTTGTCCCGAAACGAAACCCGTACCGATCTCAATTTCAACCTGAGATTGAGACTGCTGGCGCGGAACCACTCCCCAGTCCTCCGCACCCTCTTCAATCCCTGGTTCGATTTGCCCGGAACCTCCGCCGAGTCGCGGGTGTCAATGTACCCAGAACACGCGCGTGCCTGAGAGGAGAAACTTATGGCGTTCTCAACGGCAGGCGGAGGTCCGTGTGGACCACAGATGAATGTCACCCCCCTGATTGACGTTCTGCTGGTGTTGATCATCGTATTCATGGTGGTGGTTTCCATGTCGAAGAGGGAGGGCGTCAGAGCCCAGATCCCCCAGCAGTCGAAGCAGGACGCCGCGCCCGAAGCCCAGCGCACTATTGTCATCCAGGTGGTCTGGGACAAGAAAGGTCAGCACGTCTTGCTCAAAATCAACCAGGAGGAGGTCCCCTGGGATAAGCTCGAGGGCCGCCTGCACGACATCTACAAGCTGCGAGCGGAACGGGTGGCTTTTGTCAGCGGGGACGACGACCTCGATTTTCAGTACGTAGCGGAAGTCATCGCCATGGCCCATGAAGCCGGCGTGGAGCGGGTGGGACTGCTTACTGCACCAAGGTCGTAGTACCCGCAGGTGTGCAAATCTTAAAGGTTGCACCAATTATTGAGGAGGGCGGCAGGCGGCAGCGGCAGCCGGACAGCTCCGGCGGAAGTGGCTGATCCGCCGCGACTTAGCAGGCTGTTTATCTTCTGATTAACTTGTGGCCTGGTCGTGACGCCGAACCGGAATTGCAGGCTACCGCTGAGTTCCACAAGCTTTCCACAGCCCTCAGCCCTGGTTCAGCCCTCGTCGGAGCCCATACCGTCCCCGGCCATCGATGCAAACCGGGTGGAGTTCTTGAGGAAGACGAGGTTCACCTTCCCGGTCGGGCCATTGCGCTGCTTGGAGATGATTAGTTCGGCTTTGCCCTGCGAGGTCGGGGTCATCCTGCTTGTAAACCTCTTCGCGAAAGATGAATGCCACCAGGTCAGCGTCCTGTTCGATTGAACCCGACTCGCGCAGATCAGCCAGCTGCGGACGATGGTCGCCGCCCCGGCTTTCGGGGGCGCGGCTGAGCTGCGACAGGGCAATCACTGGAACGTTCAGTTCCTTGGCCAACGCTTTCAGACCGCGCGAGATGGCCGATACTTCCTGGGTCCGGTTCTCGTAACGCTTGCTGCCCCCGGACATGAGCTGCAGGTAGTCCACGACGACCAGGTCGATGCCGCCGCGCTGCTGCTGCAGCCGCCGGGCCTTGGCGCGCATTTCAGTGAGCGAGATGCCCGGCGTGTCGTCGATAAAAATTGGAGCGTGCGCCAGCTGCTCCATGGCGCGCACCACCTTGTCCATGTCTTCGCGCCACAGCGAGCCGGTGCGCATGCGATGAGAATCCACATTGGCGCGCGAGCACAAGCAGGCGAAGCAGCAGCGCCTCGCGCGACATTTCGAGCGAGAAGATGCCGACAATCTTTCCGTCTTCAATGGCGGCATTCTCGGCGATGTTCATGGCGAAGGCGGTCTTGCCCATCGAAGGCCGCGCAGCCAGGATGATGAGGTCGGCGCGCTGCAGGCCGCTGGTCATCTCATCGAGGTCGGGATAGTGGGTCGCCAGTCCGGTGATGCGCTGGCCGCGTTGCAGCAGTGCATCCACTGATCCGAAGGAATTCTTAACGATCTCCTGAATGCCCAGAAAGCCGCTGCCGATGCGCTTTTCGGAGAGTTGAAAGATGGCGGCTTCGGCGTCGTTGAGAACTTCTTCCGCGGAATCGCTCTGGTCGGCGGCGCGGGCAATGGCGGCGTTCGCGGTGTGGATAAGCCCGCGCAGCAGCGCTTTATCACGAACGATCTTGACGTAATGCTCGATGCTTGGCCGGTCGGGCACTCCGTCGAGCAGGCTGGAGATGTACGCCACTCCGCCGATCGATTCCAGCTCCTTGCGGACGGTGAGTTCTTCGACCAGAGTAATGATGTCGATGGGCTTGGAGGCTTCGGCCAGGTCCTGCATGCGGCCGTAGATGCGGCGGTGGGAGTCGAGCGAGAACTCTTCCGTCCGCAAGTGCTCGGCGGCCTGGTGGAAGGCGAGATTGTCGAGCAGGATCGCGCCCAGGATTGAACGCTCGGCCTCGACGTTCGCGGGCAGAGTGTGCGGAAGACTGTAGTCTGTGGTGGCCAAGGGTCTTTTATTTATTTCTACTGGTATTTATCTCTACTTGTTTTTCTATCGAACGCGTTTTGCCAGTGACGACTTGTCAGTGACGGAAACGATTGGCGGCGTGAGTTGCATCCTAGAACGAAAGCAGCTTGTGAATCAGCAGAGAGTCGTTGGAAAACTCCGCAACAATTAATTTTTTTCGGCGCTCCAGTTGCGACCCGGCCGATCGTCGTTTCCGGCTAACAATTATAGGCAAACAAAAAGCGAATCGCGAGGCTTTTTGGATTTTCTTCTGTGGCTTCTCAGGTTCGCGGTCTCTTGCGAACAGCCTGACCTGCGGCGGGTTCACTACAATTCGAAGGGAGCCATGGCTGCGCGTTTCGATATCGGCGAGCCCGACGCGATCGTGATCGGCTCGGGGCCTAACGGGCTTGCGGCCGCGATCACACTGGCTGAGGCGGGATGCCGCGTCAGCGTGGTCGAGGCTTCGTCAATCATCGGGGGCGGCGCGCGTACCGCAGAACTGACCCTGCCCGGCTTTCACCACGACATCTGCTCGGCGGTGCATCCTCTGGGTTTCGCTTCGCCGGTGTTCCGACGGCTTCCTCTGGCGCAGTACGGGCTGGAGTGGATTCATCCGCCGGCTCCGCTGGCCCATCCCTTCGACGACGGTAGCGCCGTCCTGCTGGAGCGATCGATCGAAGAGACGGCGGCGGCGCTGGGCGACGATGGAGCTGCCTACGAAAGATTTTTCCGTCCTCTCACCAACTGGTGGGGTCAGGCTCTCGATCACCTGCTGAACTTTCCCGCGCTGCTCCGGCATCCGTTGAATGGGTTGCGCTTTGGCTACCACTCTCTACGTTCTGGCCGCAGCTTCGCGGAGAAGAAATTTTCAGGGGAGAAGGCGCGCACCTTGTTTGCCGGGCTGGCGGGGCACTCCATGCTGCCGCTTGAGAAGCGGCCGAGCGCCGGAGTCGGGCTGGCGCTGGCCCTGATGGCTCACTCCGGCGGCTGGCCGATTGCGCGCGGCGGCTCGCAATCGCTTGAGCAATGCACTTGCCGCTCACCTGCGGTCGCTCGGCGGAAAGATTTTTAGCGGCATGCGGGTGGAATCGCTCGATCAGCTTCCTCCGGCGCGCATGGTTCTGGCTGACGTCACGCCGCGACAGTTGCTGGCAATTGCAGGGGAACGCTTGCCACTCATTTACCGCAGGCGGCTGGAAAAGTTCCGCTATGGCCCCGGAGCTTTCAAGCTGGACTGGGCGCTCGACGCGTCCCATTCCGTGGAAATCTGCCGAGTGTCTGCGCGCCGGAACGGTGCACCTGGGTGGCAGCTTGGCGGAGATTGCCGAGTCAGAGCGCGCGGCATGGGAGGGAAAGGTTTCCGACACGCCCTTTGTGTTGCTGTCGCAACCGAGCTTGTTCGACAGTACGCGGGCGCCGGCCGGTCAGCATACGGCCTGGGCCTACTGTCATGTTCCCAATGGCTTTACGGGCGATGCGACCGGCAGAATTGAACAGCAGGTGGAGCGCTTCGCTCCCGGCTTCCGCAAGACGATACTGGCGCGCTCGGTCATGGATCCGCTGCAGATGGAGCAGCACAATCCGAACCTGGTGGGAGGCGACATTAACGGCGGGGTACTGGACCTGAGGCAGATGCTGTTTCGTCCAACTGCGCGGATGTATGCGACGCCGCTGAAAGGACTTTATCTGTGTTCTGCGTCCACTCCGCCGGGAGGCGGGGTGCATGGGTTATGCGGGTATTTTGCGGCGAAGCTGGCGCTGCGGAGGGCGTAAAAAAAATATACGGCTCAGGCCAGCCACCTGAGCCGTATTGCTGAGTGAGAAACCGTTGCCTGCTTGTCACCGCACAAGGCGGTAAGGACTAGCCGAGGCTGAATTCCCGAAGGAATCTGCGCTTCGGCGATCCCGCAAACCGGAGGTTTGCGCTGACTGCGTTCGCCAGCGGCCCAAGTCCTGCCGTATGGAAGGACCCTTTGAGGAGGCCGCAACGCCCGTTCTCTTCCGCCGCGCAAGCGCGTATTCCGAGAACCCCCAACAGTTCACCCTCGAGAACAGTTGGATCACCGCCAGCTTCCGCAATCTCCAGCAAGCATTCGCGACTTCTCACGCATGCTCTGCCGGATACTCTGAGGCAGCTTCCCTCGATCAGCAAGCAGAAACTCCGCCTTTGTTGTGAAGAAGCTGTGGAGGACGGAAGTTCTTTGTGGAAAGCGAGGGAAAAGGGGGAAGTGGTTGCATGGAGCGGGAGAATATTTAGTGGTTAGTGCCAGTGGGTCAGGAGCGACTCATGAGATCCCATGGGATTGCACCAGCAGGGCGGCCAATAATTTCGGCTAGCCCACTAGCCACTCGCTCTCACGTAGAATCATCCCGCACTCACTCCTGATCATGTCCTCAAGAGAATATCCCGACCGCCCATTTATCGGAGTCGGCGCTGTCATTGTCGAAGATGGACGTGTGGTTTTGGTGAAGCGTGGACATGCTCCGCTGGCGGGCGAGTGGTCCATCCCGGGTGGTGTCCTCGAAGTTGGCGAGACCTTGCGTCAGGCCGCGATACGCGAAGCGCTGGAAGAAACCTGCCTCACGGTAGAACCAGAGGATCTGCTGGGAGTCTTCGATCGCGTGGTGCGCGACCAGAGTGGACGCGTGCTCTATCACTATGTGCTGATCGACTTCCTCTGCCGCCGCACTGCAGGCGAACTACAGGCCGCCGAAGATGCCGCCGAAGCCCAGTGGCGCACTCCAGCAGAGGTTGCCGAACTGGCTCTGCCTGAAGATACGGCAGAAGTCATTCGTCTCGGATTCGACAAAGCGCAGAACCTCACGTAGGAATGATGCTGTCGATGCGCCGCGACCGCGCTTCAGTGAGGGGCACCCTCAGCCGCGGCGGCGGGCTTAGCAAATCTCGCCGCATCGATAGGTACATTCTGCTGTACCTGCTCCATTTGTGTGACAGTTTGTCCGCTGGGTCGGGAGGCCGTCAGGCGGAAGGGAACCTTTACGCCGTCCACGTCGCGATAATCCCCGAAGTCGATTTGGGTTGGGAAGCGGCCCAGCGGCGACTCGGCGTACTGCACCATTCGCAGCAGTAATCCAGACTGCTGGTCGAAGTACAGCCGCACTGGCGGCAGCTCATTGCGGGTTCCCACGACCAGATACGAATTCTGCTCGCCAATTTTTTCTATCTTTTCGGTTTTCAAGGTTCCGAAGACATTCTTGTTACGCGCGGGGAAGGCGGCGGCTTCGTCCAGCCGCGAGGCATCCATGTCGGCTGTGCCCATCTGGAATTGCGGGCGGCCGGGAACCGTAAGCCATCCCTCATGTCCGTCATAGCTGGTCACGCTTTCTCCATTCGGCAGCTGCACGACGGTGGTCCGCTGATCGGGAGCTTTCTGGAAAATTGTGGTGGCGAACTGGCGGCCGCCGAACAGCGTGACCTTGCCGCTCTCTACCCGGGTGGAGACTTTGCCGAGAGCGGCTTCTCCGCCCAGCGCCTGAATGTATTTATTGAGGAGATCGTCCGCGCTGGGAAGATTGGCTTCGGCGGGCTTCTCGCCCTCTTTCCCCGGGCCCATCTCGCGGTGCGGCATCTCCGGCGGATTTTCACCGGCGACCAGAGGGATGCTGAGCGGCCGGGGCGCGCCGCGATGGCAGGAGTAGCAGGTGACTTCGCGCTTGGATTCGAAGTTGTCTTTGTCGATGGCAAACATCATCTTCATCATGGCGCGCGCGGTCTGCTTGGGCTTCTTGTCATCCTTATCGAAGGAACCCTGCACGTGGCAATGATCGCAGCCGACTCCGAGGGAAGCGGTGATGAACTCCATGGCTGGGATCAGCTGATCGGCGGGCATGCCTTTCAGCACCTGGATATTCTTGAAAACTTCTTCGGCCGGCTTGCCGGAGGTCACGACGCTATGCGATTGCGGAGGGGCTTGGGCTGCGATCGTGGCAAACCCAAACAACAGCGCTGCAAGTACTGCCAGCCCGGCGAAGAAAGCTGTCTTCAACGAATGCCTCATCTCTGATCCTCGGCTTGGAATGCACGGCAGTTTAGCAAACGCTATTCAGGAATGGGTTCACCCGGCCGAACAATCCGAATCTGGTGGTCGGTGAACTCGAAATAAACTTCCGCCAGCTTGTACTTCGGCATGTGGCAGCTCACGCAGTTGCTGGTGGCTTTCGGGCAGGCGGCTCCGGGATGATCGGCGGTGAGTTTCGCCCCGGGGCCGGAAACGTGACAGGCCAGACATTTCTGATCGTAGAAGGCGTCGTCCCGCACCAGCGGCTTGTGGGGATCGTGACAGGCGATGCAGGTGATGCGAGGGTCGCCCTTTCCCCAGCACTTGCTGTTCTCCACGCGATAGGGCTGGAAGCGCATGGACTTGAGGCCTCCGGCGTCGGCGAGGCGGACGTCCCACCAGGTGCGATGGCATGCGCCGCAGAAATCCATGGAATCGGAGGGTGAGAAGTGACGTGGATTGAGGATCATGCTCACGCCCTGCTCGGTCCATCCCGCCTTGGCGGCCGCCACGTGATTTGCGCCGGGGCCGTGGCAGGCTTCGCAGGTTACCCCGGGAAAAAGGTGAGACGAGTCGAACTTGCCGCTGGTGGTGGATGCCGTGGTGTGGCAGCCAAAACATTCGCGGACCTGATTAGTCCCCAGCTTCAGGCCCAGCGCCTTTTCGAGAGTGGCAGGGACGTCGCGGGGCACGTCGACGGTGAAGTCATACTTCTGGGGGTTGCGGTAGTAGGTGAAGGGAACCAGGTAGGTACTGCCGTCACGCTCGAAGAGAAAACTCTGGCCCATTTTGCCCACTCCAAACGCCCAGTTCAGAGGGCCGGAAATGGAGTCGTTCCCGTTGCTGACGGTGTAGAGGTTTTCATTGCCGGAGTGCTGGATCTCATAGGTATAGGGGCCGAGTTGGGTGTGCAGCGGGTGCTCCCGCGGAATTTCGGAATCCGCCGCCCGCATCGCGGTCTGCGCCATGGCGTGCTGCTTTTGCGAGGCGTAGAGGTCGGCATGACATTCGGCGCACTTTTCCGGCCCAACGAAGTCTGCCCGGGGTTCGGTGCCTTTGGTCGGCCACCATCCCTTTTGCTGTACCCGCTCGGGAGTGCTGAGTTGGTCGGCGACGGTGGCGGGAACTCCGGGGGCCTGGGCGCGAAGAGTCAGCGCAATGACCAGCGCGGCTGCGCCTACTAATGCGAAGAAAGATATCCTGCGGGCCGGAGACATGGTTTGCGGCAAAGGAGCTCTGGGCGGAGCAGTTCCCGATGCCTATTGGGCTCCCATTATCGCAAAGAATGCGGTTGCTTGAGGGGCTTTGCCGGGAAGAGTGGCGTCAGTGTGAAATGTGGGGTGGAGAGCAGGTCTCTCCACTCCACAGAATGGCCCGCTTTGCGGGTCATTCTGTTCCGGTCGAGATGACAGGGTGGTGGTGGATTGGGAAAAGAGAACGGCCCGCGCGTTGTTCTGCGCGGGCCGCCGGTGTACTGTTTGGGATTGACCAAGAGGTGGTCACTCTAAAGTGGCCTCTTCGGCGAACTCCGGGTCCCGGCGCGACCTGACGCCGGGCGGATTTCGGTCCTACCTCACCGGTCGAGTTGCGAAGTCCCTAGAGCAACCGCCCTAAGTCTCAGCCACCTCACCTGGTCTTTTACTACTCCCACTACAATCAGAACTTGTCATCAGACCACCTCCTTTCCGGTGTAGTGGCAGAATAGTACACAAGCTACTTACGATCAAGAGGCGAGATGCCAGGATTTTTCGAAGCGGATACCAACTGGATACGAGGCGCACTTCATCGGCGGTAAACCCAAAAAAGTCCCTGTCCGACGAAGACAGTTTCAGCCACCGGACGAGGGTCCAGACCAAGCTCGTCGATCGCTGCACCCGGCGGTCATGTCCGCTGGGAATCTATCAGTAACCTGCCGGCGCTCCTACACTTGAAGTTCTCCCCGAAAAGAGCCGATGTCTTGTAAGCAACAGATGCATCAGCCTTTCCAGCGATACGCATCGGGCTGGGGAAGGCCGAGATGGGCGAGAACGCGGTAAGCGAACTGGCGGGCAATCGCATCCAAGCTGGTCGGCTTGTTGTAGAAGGCCGGAATCAGGGGGAAGACAGTAGCCCCGGCATCCGCCGCCCGGTACATGTTGCGGATGTGAATCTTGTTGAGCGGGGTTTCGCGCACGCACAGCACCAGGGCGCGCTTCTCTTTGAGGCAAACATCGGCGGCGCGTTCGATCAGGCGGGAAGCAATGCCATTGGCGATGCGGGCCAGGGTTCCGACGCTGCAGGGCATAACCACCATTGCGTCAGCCGGATAAGAGCCGCTGGCGATGTTGGCGCCGATGTCGGTATTGGATTGCTGATGGATCTTGCGGGGTGGATGGCCGAGCAGCTGCGACGCCAGATTGCTGCGGCCGCGCAGTTCGAGTTCCTGGGCCAGGACCCGCAACGCGCTGTCAGAGGCGATGAAGTTTACGGTCTCAACACGTTTGTCGCGCTCCAGGGTGAGCAGCAAGTGCTTGAGAAAGATTGAGCCGCTCGCTCCGGTCGTGGCCACGGTCAGGTTCTGAGGCGGGTGGTTGGGCAAGTAGGGCTCCCTCGGCAAGTTAGGCCGGGTTTCGGCGTCCTGTCAAGAACTCGGGACTTGATTGAAGATGGCAACCGCCACCAGCCTCCGCTCTCGTCGCACCGAAGCGCAACTTCACGCGCTGGCCGGAGTGCAGGCCCACATTGAAGCCAGCGACCCCAAGACTCGCAGCAAGTATCTGCAGGAATTCAGTCAAGCTTTCCAGTCTTACGAATCCGTCATCGCTCCCGAAGAACTAAAGCACGCGATGAGTGCCGCCGATATGGTTCTTATCGGTGATTACCACGCGCTGCCCGTCTCCCAGCGTTTCGCCGCCGGCCTTCTTGAAGAACGCGCTCAGCCCGGCGACCGCCCCATTGTTTTGGGTTTGGAAGCGGTGTTTTCCCGCGACCAGCACATTGTGAACGAGTGGTGGCGCCGCGAGATTGCGGAGGCCGAACTCCGGACGCGTCTCCACTTCGATCGCGATTGGGGATATGACTGGATCTCATTCTACGAACTGCTGGTGACCGCGCGGCAGCATTGCGAGGCCATCTACGGCCTCGACTGCATGCCCCGGCATGACCTGCGCAAGATCGGCGCTCGCGACCGACATGCCGCCCACAAACTTGCGGAGATTCGGAGCCGCCATCCTCAGGCTGTGGTCGTCGGCATTCTCGGCGAGTCGCATCTTGCTCCCCAACATCTGCCCCGGCTGCTGCGCGAAAAGTTGCCCCAGGAGCGGCTGCTCACCGTGTTGCAGAACGTGGACAAGCTCTACTGGAAGGCGGCGGGCGAGCAACACGACGGCGTCGAAGCGGTGCGGGTTTCCCGCGACGTGGTCTGCGTCTTTAACTCAACTCCGCTGGAGAAGTACGAGAACTACCGCCTCTGCCTTGACCGCTGGGGACAGTATGAGGCGGAGAACGAAGAAGCCGACCTTGCCCCTACTATCTACAACCTGATCGATGGTCTGCTGCGGTTTCTTGGCATCAATCGCTACTCGTCGCACAACGGGACCCAGCCGAAGTTTCTGATCGATCTGCTGCCCGAAATTCATAGCGACCCTGGCGGAAAAGCGCTGGAGCTGCTGGTTTCGCGCCGCGCACTGGACGACGACCAAGGCAAGACTCTGCTGCGCAGGCTTGAGGAGCACGGCAGCATTTACCTGCCGGAACTCAAGGCTTTCTACGTAAGTGAATTTCGTATGGAATCGGCGGCAGAAGACGTGGCGCGCTTTCTGCATCATGCCTGCCGGGGCTTGCCGGGGAATGATCCGCATGACGGAAATTCCCAGTCCACCGAAGATGTTTTTTTTCGCTCAACCCTGGAGCATGCCCTGGCCTTCTTCGGATCGCGAGTACTGAATCCGGCGCGTGAGCCAGCTCGCACCAGCGGGGAAGTATCATTCTTGGGATTGAAGCGTCAGGCTGCGCAGGCTTCTCGCGGCGAGCTTTCCAGGCTTCAGGAAGGAGCGCAGCAGGCAGGTTACGTTTGCGGCAGTGAGCTCTATGGGGCATTCGTCGCGGGGAATGTGAGCCGCAGCAAGCTCCGCCACCTGTTTCTGGCGAACCTCAGCGAACCCGGGGGAGCTGGCAAAGCCTGTCGGGAAATGCTGCGCGCCATCCGTACCGGACGCAAGAAGGCTCTCCTGAACACTTCGGCAAAATAGTCCACAAATAAGCAGGACAGCCCGGAGCCCCCCGAAGCTGTCCTTAAAACCCTCCCGGTTAGAAGGGCGTGTGTGCTGGCTCATACCCTACTCATCGCATGTTTCAGCCGGATTGCGAAATGATGAATATTCGGTGAATCGTCATCGCCAGCGAAGGCCTGCGGCTCACCTGCCGACACAAAGCCACAGATTCAGCAACCGCAACGCTGCTATATTGTGACTTCGCAGGAGATCACCATCCCACGCAGCTTCGAACAGTCCCGCAAGCTCCAGCAGCGCGCTGAGAAACTGATTCCCGGCGGAGTAAACTCTCCTGTCCGCGCGTTTCGCTCCGTCGGCGGCGAGCCGCCCTTCATCGTCCGCGGCCAGGGTTCCCGCATGTGGGATGCCGACGGCAATGGATACATCGACTACGTCGGCTCATGGGGACCGCTGATTCTCGGTCATGCTCATCCTGCAGTGGTCAAGGCAGTCAGCGAGGCTGCCGCCAAGGGGATGAGTTTCGGTGCATCGACCCCCGCGGAAGCCGACCTCGCCGAGATTGTGATCTCGGCCTTCCCCCACATGCAGAAGGTTCGCTTCGTAAGTTCCGGAACCGAAGCGACCATGTCGGCCATCCGCCTGGCCCGCGCTTATACCGGCCGCAAGTACATCGTGAAGTTCGAGGGCTGCTATCACGGCCACGCGGACGCCTTGCTGGTGAAAGCTGGCTCCGGGGTGGCGACATTAGGAATTCCCGGGTCGGCCGGTGTGCCTGAGGAATTCACCCAGTTCACCGTGGCGCTGCCGTTCAACAATCCCGACGCGCTAGACCAGGCATTTTCCAAGTTCAAGCAGCAGATCGCTTGTGTGATTGTGGAACCGGTGGTTGGAAATATGGGCTGCGTTCCGCCCGCGAAGGACTATCTCGAGTCTCTTCGCGAAATCACGCAGCGCGCAGGCACGCTCCTCATCTTCGATGAAGTTATGACCGGCTTCCGGCTGGCTTTCGGCGGCGCACAGGAGCTGTTCGGAATCACTCCCGACCTGACCACCATGGGCAAAATTATCGGCGGTGGCCTGCCGGTGGGCGGCTACGGAGGTCCGGCAGAGATTATGAACCTGGTTGCGCCGCTCGGCCCGATGTACCAGGCCGGAACGCTCTCGGGGAATCCACTCGCCATGGCGGCGGGCCTAGCCACGCTGCGGCAACTTAGAGATGGCAAGAACGAAATTTATTCCAAGCTCGACAAGTTGGCTGAACGGCTGGTAACCGGAGTTGCAGCCGCAGCCAAAGATGCGGGCGTGCAACTCTGCTACAACCGCATCGGATCCATGTTTACCTGGTTCTTTACCAGCGCCCCGGTCACCGCCTGGGAGTCCGCTTCCAAGTCCGATACGGCTGCCTTTGGCCGCTTCTTCCGCGGAATGCTTGAAAGCGGCGTCTATCTTCCGCCATCGCAATACGAGGCGGCCTTCCTTAGTGCCGCCCACAGCGAAGCCGACGTGCAGCAAACCATCGCCATGGCCACTCAGGCTTTCGCCGCGATACCCGCCTAGGCTCTCCATTGCGCAACCGCCGGATCTTTGACTAATCTACGGGCTACCCTCGGGTTGTTTTTTAGCAGATGTGCTCCTCAAGGAAGGGCGGTGCGACACCCCCACCGTAGAGGATCTGATCTAGACACATCATCTCGTCTTTCCGTCATTCCGAGCAAAGCGAGGAAAGTGCTGGCCGCATAATCTCCGCCCTGTCGGTTTCCGGCGATGCCGCCGACCAGGAAAGACACGCCGTTTCCAAACTATAATCTTCATCAATGCCGGCTCCCCCCAAAGACCTGCACAAGCGGATCGACGCGCTGCGCGACAAGATCCGTCATCACGAGCACCTCTACTACGTGCTCGACCAGCCCACAATTACCGATGCCGAATTCGATCAGTTAATGATTGAGCTGAAGGCCCTCGAGGCTGAGCATCCCGAGTTGATAACCCCCGACTCTCCCACCCAGCGTGTAGGCGGAAAGCCGCGGGAGGGTTTTGCCAAGGTCCCGCACTCTTCGCCGTTGCTCTCGCTCGACAACACCTACAACGAAGAGGATCTGCGCAACTGGGAGCGGCGGGTGCACGAGCTCAGCGGACGCAGTGATGTCGAGTATGTCTGCGAGCTGAAGCTGGACGGCATGTCTCTCGCCCTCCGGTACGAAGATGGCAAGCTGGTGCGAGGCATCACCCGGGGCGACGGGTCGGTAGGAGAGGATGTGACCCTAAACGTCCGCACCGTGCGCTCGATTCCGCTTTCCATTCCGAAAGAAAAGCTGAAGAAAGCGGGAATTCCATCAAGTTTCGAAGTTCGCGGCGAAATGTTGATGCCCATCGCCTCCTTCAAGCGCATGAATGAAGAGCGTGAGGCCAAAGGGCTGTCGCAATTTGCCAATCCTCGTAACGCCACTGCCGGTACGGTGCGCCAGTTAGAGCCGGGCATTACCGCCCAGCGGCGCCTCGACTACTTCGGCTACGCCCTGCTGCAGGACGGCCGTACGTTCTTCGACCGCCACTGGGAGACGCTCAATGCTCTGGAGTCCGCCGGCTTCAAAGTGAACATCCGTCGGGCCCTGGCGAAGAATTTCGATCAAGCCTGGAAGTTTATCGGAGAGTGGGAGGAGAAGCGTGAAACCCTGCCCTACGAAATCGACGGAATCGTAATCAAAGTGGACCGCACCTCGTTGCAGCAGGAGCTTGGCTATACCGGCAAAGCCCCGCGCTGGGCAATTGCCTACAAGTACGCCGCTCGCTCCGGCATTACGAAAATCGAAGACATCCTGGTGCAGGTGGGTCGCACCGGAAAGCTCACTCCGGTTGCGGCCTTGAAGCCGGTTGCTATCGGCGGCACCACCGTCAGCCGCGCCACCCTGCACAACATGGACGAAATCGACCGTCTCGGGGTCAAGATCGGCGACTGGGTGGAGGTCGAGCGCGGCGGAGACGTCATTCCGAAAGTGAACCGGATGGTTGAGGACAAAGACCATCCTCGCGGCCACAAGTCCTTCCACATGCCGGAACGATGCCCGGTGTGCGGCGGCAAGGTGGTCCGCACCGAAGGCGAAGCCGATCATCGCTGCGTCAATGCCAACTGTCCCGCCAAGCTACGCGAGACCATCCTGCACTTCGCTTCTCGCCACGTGATGAATATCGAAGGCATGGGCGATGCGCTGGTCAATCAGCTGACCGCGCGCAGTATGGTGAAGAATGTTGCCGACATCTACAGACTCACGAAGAAAGACCTGCTCAGTCTGGAGCGCATGGGCGACAAATCCGCCCAGAACATTCTCGATGAAATCGAGGCCTCGAAGAAGCTGCCGCTAGAGCGCGTGATTTTCGGCCTGGGCATTCGCTTCGTCGGCGAGCGCACCGCACAGTTTCTGGCCGAGCACTTCGGTTCCATGGATGCTCTTACGGACGCCAGCGAAGAAGAGCTACAGGCGGTCAACGAAGTTGGCCCGCGGATCGCGCAAAGCATTGCCGAGTTCTTTCGCGAAGCGAGGAACCGTGAGCTGGTGAAGCAGCTTCGCACCGCCGGCCTCAGCTTTACCGGCAAGAAGAGAGAGCGCGGCACCCAGCTCGCGGGCAAAACGTTCGTCCTTACCGGGACGCTGCCACGCCTGACCCGCGATGAAGCCAAGAAGCTGATCGAAGATGCCGGAGGCCGCGTTTCCGGTTCCGTCAGCAAGAAAACCGATTACGTCGTGGCCGGCAACGATGCCGGTTCGAAACTCGACAAGGCGAAAGAATTGGGGGTGAAAGTGATCGGCGAAGACGAAATGCAAGCCCTGCTCGCTTCATGACTCCTTCTCGGAATCGAACGCACCCTTAATTCTCTCGTAGGTCATATCGAGAGTCTCGGGGAGAAGCCGGGTCTCTCCCACCACCGACAGAAAGTTCCCATCCGCAATCCAGCGTGGCAGCACGTGCATGTGGATGTGCCCAGCGACCCCAGCTCCGGCGGCCTTGCCTATGTTCATTCCCAGGTTGATTCCATCGGGCGCGTACAGCTTGCGCAGGATGCCTTCCATGCGCTGGGTCAGCTGCATCATCTCCTGTGCGGCGGGCGGAGGCAGTTTCCCTAGTTCATCGAGATGGGCGAATGGGACCACCATCACGTGTCCCGGAGTGTAAGGATAGCTATTCAGGATCACGTAGCAGCCTTGGCCGCGATGAACAATGCGGGCCGCCACGTCGTCTCCCAGGTTGGGAAGCTCGCAAAAGACGCAGCCGGAGATCTTTTGCCCGGCGGTGACGTAGGCGTAGCGCCAGGGGGTCCAGAGGTAATCCATCGCAGGGCAGAGTAGCAGATGAAAGCCGGTTTCGTAAGCGGCAGCGCGGCCTGATTTGCGCCATCACTGCCGGCAAAAACGCAAGTATCCATCAGTTTTTCGGGAATTACTGCGGTCTCACCCAAACTGAGAGAATGCCTCCTTCCGGTGTTTGACACTGTTTGCGGGCGGTTGTTATAGTCGAAGAGTTCCCTTTGGACGCGGGTTTGTTATTAGTTGTCCGGCCGCTGGAAATTGTTTAAGCCCGTTCGCCAGGACGGGCCCACCAATAACCCAAGACTCACGCCAGCTGTCCGCTAAGCAACCCGCTTCCTCACCAGAGAGGCCACAACCTTGTACGACGACAACGCCGCCCACGACTCGAATTCCGCAACCACCACCGTAGCCGAGCATCCTGCGGTTTCGCCCGAGGGCTTAGATTCAGACAGCACCACCTCCCCAGCCAGCCAGCAAACCCAGTCCGAGCAGGCTCAACCGGAATCAAGTCACGCCTCTGCGCAGGCCCAGCCTTCCAACGAAGCATCGGGAGAGCAGCAGGCTGACCAGAGCCAGGACGAAGCCCAGGCATTTAGCTCCGCCGACGATTTTGCCGCGGCGCTTGAGACCTTCACCACTGAGGCCGAAGAAGCCCAGGAAGACAACGTCCTGAAGGGAACGGTGCTGAAGCTGACGGCCACCCACGTCGTGGTGGATATTGGCGCAAAGTCCGAGGGCATGTTGCCACTGTCGGAAGTCATGGATCATGAGGGCAAGTCGAAATTCCAGCCCGGCGATGCCATTGACGTCATGCGGGAGAAGGGCGAGACCGAAGAAGGCTACATCAACCTCTCGCACCAGAAAGCCCAGCGGCTCCGCGCCTGGGATGAAATCGAAAAGGCGTACAACGACAAGAAACCCATCCAGGCTCGAGTGATCGATCGCATCAAGGGCGGCCTCACCGTCGACATTCTTGGCGCGCAGGCTTTCCTGCCCGGCTCCCAGACCGATCTTCGGCCAGTGCGGAATTTGGACGGCCTTAAAGGGCACACCCTCGAAGTCGCAGTCATTAAGCTGAACAAAAAGCGCGGCAACATCGTGGTTTCGCGCAAGCAGATTCTGGAAGAAGAGCAGAACGAGAAGAAGTCGAAGACGCTCGAGCACCTGGAAGAAGGCGCCGTCCTGACCGGAGTGGTCAAGAACCTCACGGAATATGGTGCATTTGTGGACCTCGGCGGGATTGACGGTCTGCTCCACATCACCGACATGTCGTGGGGACGCCTGACCCATCCCAAGGACCTGGTCAACGTGGGCGACCAGATTCAGGTGAAAGTTCTCAAGTTCGACAAAGACAAGCAGCGCGTTTCTCTCGGATTCAAGCAACTTACGCCTGATCCCTGGCTCGATGCTGACTCATCGTTATCCCGTCGGCGCTCATGTCAACGGGCGGGTCATCAGCGTTACCGACTACGGCGCGTTCGTGGAATTGGAGCAGGGTATCGAAGGCCTGGTCCACGTCAGCGAGATGACCTGGTCGAAGCGCATGAAGCATCCTTCCAAGTTGGTGAACGTCGGCGATCAGGTGGAGTGCGTGGTGCTGAACGTGAATCCCACCGAGCGCCGGATCTCGTTGGGAATGCGCCAATTGGCGGCCAATCCCTGGGACGCCCTGCATGACAAGTATCCCGTGGGGCGAACGTCGAAGGCCGGGTACGGAACCTCACTGACTTCGGCGCATTCATCGAAATCGAAGATGGTATCGATGGCCTGGTCCACGTGAGCAACCTGAGCTGGACCAAGCGGGTGAAGCACCCTTCGGAGGTCCTGAAGAAGGGCGATCGAGTGAAAGCGGTAGTGCTGGCGATTGAGCCCGATAAGCGGCGTCTCTCGCTGGGAGTGAAGCAGCTACAGCCCGACGTTTGGGAGAGCTTCTTCGAACAGCACCATGTCGGCGATGTTCTCCACGGTAAAGTTCTGCGTGTAGCCGGTTTCGGGGCTTTCGTGGAAATCGCGGAAGGCATCGAGGCTCTATGCCACAACTCCGAGGCGCAGGATGGCAATGGGCAGCCCATTCATCTTGAGCCGGGCCTGGAGCACGACTTCAAGATCATCAAGATGAATCCGGAAGAAAAGAAGATCGGGCTCAGCATCCGCGCCGTGGGCGAGGAGGCTTCGCGCGCTGACGTAGAAGCCTACAAACACCCGGTTTCCAGCACCGGAGGCTCGACCATCGGCGAGTTCATGTCGTGGAAGCGGGCCGGTGGGGACGGCAACTAGGCTCTGGTTCTTCCGCGGCGCTACAGTTTCCACCAACGACCTCCGGCGGGGAGCCCTTCTGTAGAAACTACACGTGTGCTGAGGCTATCCCGTCATGGTTCGCCACTTCTCCCCACCTAGACTCCCGGTCTATCTCTATTCCCGCGAGTTGACAAAGTTCCGAAGGGAAGCAGGGCGCAGTCCCGAACCTCGCCATGGGTGCTATTCAATTTCTGGAATAGGCAGCTGCGGCCGGAAGAGCGTAATGCTGGAAGACGATGGGTCGGGCTACAGTACTGCATGGTTCGGGAAGCGAGTAAGCAAGCTGGTATCGGTCAGAATGAGTCCGAGACTGGTATGAACGGGTGCGATCCGACGGTCTCAGCCCAGAGTCTGTCTTGAACGGTTGAGCTGCGCCCGCCAACCGGAGGAGAGCACGTCACCGGATGCGCCGCCAATATATCGCCAGTAATTATCTGCTGCCGTTGTCGGAGTATCCCTCTGGCGCTTTCGATGTGGTCTTGAATGATGGCTGGGCACGAGGTCACGTGGCACAGAGGCTGGACCTGCTCAAGCCGGGCGGAATGTTTGTGTGGGATAACTTCGAAACCGGACGGTTGTGGCCACGAGACCCGTTCAAGGCTTCCAGGGATTTCCGATAACCTACTTCGTGACTGCTGCAATTCATTCAGCAAACGAAAAGCTGGCGGAAAGTGATTTACGACGATGGCGTCCACCGCACTGCGCCGTCTTCCTGACCGGCCGTTAGCGTCTTGTGACGGCCAGCAGTGCCACTCGAGTACTTGCTATCAATCTTCAAATTGATGCTGACCCGTGGACGGTCATCGAATTGGCTCACCGTCTTAGTATCGCTCTTTTGACCCTTGAACTGGGCATAGACTTCGTAATCGATGTTCAGTGAGAGTGACGGGAAGCGGTAGGTTCCATCCGACCCAACAATGTAGGTTTTCACCGCGCGAGTGCGGGTGTTCGAGAGATAGACCACCGCGTCAGTGAGCGGATTGTCCTGATGGTCCATCACCTTGCCGGTCAGCAGCCGGCCGGCATCGCCCTTATCCTTGGCTGGCGCAGCCATGCCGGGCAGAGCCAGCAGAACAGCCAGAGTTGCAAACAGTACTGCCGAACCAAAGATATGCCGCTTCTTCATGAAGTCCTCCCCAAGCTCCAGGCCGCCACCCCCGCGCGATTCAGAGTAGCTATTCCGTTAGATGCAGGCCGGTATCGACTCGCTCGTCGTTTTCCACGTGTACCATTACCTCATGGCCAGGCTGCAACTTCTTTCCGTTCTGTAATTTATATCCCTTCACGTCTGCCCAGAGGATGTAATCTTCCCGCCCTGCCGGCACCCGTTGCGCGAACTCTCCATTGTGGTCGGAGTAGAGGTTCCAGCGCGCTTTCTTGCCCTGGTCAGAGGCGCGTCTGATCTTTACGTGGACTCCGTATATCGGCCGGCTGTCCGGGCCCCAGACCGTGCCAACAGCAGTGCGTAGGGCTTTTCTTTCGCTTTCTCCTTCTAGCCTTGGCTTTGTTGCAGCTTGCCGTGACTAGTTCGCAGGCCCGTTGAGGTCCGGACGCGGCGGAAAGCCAGGGGGATTGTGGTGAGCAGGGCCGACGGGAAGAGCAATCGGGATGGATGGAAGGGAACTACCGGAAGGAGGGGAAGAGGCGGAGCAGGGTGCTTAGGAGTAGTCACCGTCTTCCGCTTCCTCCTCCTCTTCTTCCTCGTAGCCTTCTTCCTCTACCGGTTTCAACTCCAGCGGACTGACGGTCACTACCTCGAAGTCTGAACCACACTCCGGGCAGGAGACGATTTCGCCCTCATCAACTTCATCTTCTTCAATGTCGAGATCGCTCTCGCATTCCGGACAATAAACCATGACTGCCTCCGTTCTAGTAAGGGAACGCCTCCTGTTAATATTTAGATTCTCCCGGCGCGCAGGTCAAGTGGCACCGGCAAGGATGCCGCCCGGCCGGGAGTCGGTCAGTCCCGGACGGTATGCCCATCGCTTCGTTCCTGGAAAGGAGCACTCCCGATTCATGAACCACCGCCTTCTGATGGCTCGCGCTGCCTTCGTGGTTATCGTAGTCCCTTTGAGCAGCATATTATTTCTCTCGCTCAGGACCTTCCAGTGCCTCCCGCCGATGCTCAGATCGCTGCCGCTCTCAAGCAGATCTCGGCGGATCACATCCAGGCCAACATCGAGAAGCTGGTCAGTTTCGGCACGCGTTCCACGCTTTCGACGCAGGATCACAATCGATTGCAGCTGGCCGCGGAATCGGCGCTGCTCGCGGGTGGATCAAGAGCCAGTTTGAGAGCTACTCCCAGGATTGCGGCGGCTGCCTCGAGGTGAAACCGAGAGCTTCCTCAATCCTGTGGCGGACCGCATCCCCACGCCGACACAAATTACCGATGTGTACGCGGTTCTGAAAGGCACCGATCCGGAGAATTCCCGGCGCATAGTTCTGGTCACCGGACACTACGACTCGCGCAACAGTGACACCTTCGACATCAAGGGCGATGCTCCGGGAGCCAACGACGACGGCAGCGGGACGGCTGTGAGCCTGGAATGTGCGCGCGTGCTGAGCCAGCTGAAGTTTCCGGCAACCATCATCTTCCTCACCGTTGCTGGCGAGGAGCAGGGTCTCAACGGCAGCGAGGTTTCGCTCAGATGGCAAAGTCCGCCGGCTGGAACATCGAAGCGGTCCTGAACAATGACATTGTCGGCGGCAACCGCGGTCCCCAGCAGGACGACGGCGTGGTGCGGGTGTTTTCAGAAGGCGTCCCAGTCGCGGCTACCGAAGCGCAACTACGCCTGATCCGCAATCTTGGAGGCGAGAACGACTCCACTTCTCGGCAGATCGCCCGCTATATCGCGGAAGTCGGGCGTACTTATGAAACCGGCGTGAAACCACTCCTGATCTTTCGGCTGGACCGCTACCTGCGCGGCGGCGATCACTATTCTTTCAACCAGCAGGGTTATGCGGCAGTCCGCTTCACCGAATTTCGCGAGGATTTCAATCACCAACACCAGAACGTGCGCACCGAGAATGGAGTCGAATACGGAGACCTCCCGAAATTCGTCAATTTCGATTATGTTGCCAATGTTGCCCGGGTAAACGCTGCGACATTGGCTTCGCTGGCTTCGGCTCCCGCTCCCCCGGCAAACGTCCGCCTGGTGACCAGGGAACTCGACAACAATTCCACCCTGGCGTGGGATCCATCGCCGGGAGGCCTGGCCAGCGGCTACGAGGTGTTGTGGCGCGCCACCAGCAGTGCGGACTGGGAACACAGTAGGTCCGTTGCAAATGCAACCACGGTCACGCTTCCGGTGTCCAAAGACAACGTGATCTTCGCTGTACGGGCGGTCGATCATCAGGGCCATCGCAGCCCGGCGGTCGTGCCCGTGCCGGAACGATAGTGAACTGATAGGATTGGATTTCGAACTGGTCAGGCCGAAACTGCACTTTCATGAACCGCGGACGCACACTTTCGCTAAGTTTCCCTCCGTTCACTTACTGGATTAAGCGCATCGTGATCGCCTGCGTGGCGGTGTATTTTCTGCAGGTCATCTTGGGAGTGGTGGCTCCGCAAGCGGCCGGCTACCTGATCCTCTTCGGCGCCTTGATTCCCACCGCCGTGCTGCACGGCTGGATCTGGCAGCTGGTTACCTATTCTTTCCTGCACGGCGGGGTCTGGCATGTGCTGATCAACATGCTGATGCTGTGGATGTTTGGCGCGCAGGAAGAGCAGGACTGGGGCTCAAGAAAATTTCTCGAGTTTTATCTGTTTTGCACCATTGGCGCAGCGCTCACCACGATCGCCGTAGCCTACTCCCCCATTCCTGGGGTGAATCCGGCTACGGCTACAATCGGCGCCTCAGGCGGAGTTTACGGCGTCTCCTGGCGTTCGGCATGTTGTACGGCGAGCAGGAAATTTTCATGTTCCCGCTGCCCTTCAGCATGAAGGCGAAGTACATGGTGGGCATCATGATTCTGCTGGTGCTCATCGGCACCTTCCAGCCCTCACAGGGCGGGATCGCCAACTTCGCCCATCTTGGCGGCCTTTTCTTCGCCTTTATCTATCTCAAGTTCATGCCGCGCCGGGGACTGGTGTACGGAGCCAGCGAGCGTTATTTCGGCGTGCGCAATTCCTACTATCGCTGGAAGCGCAAGCGGGCGGCGCGCAAGTTTGAAGTCTATATGCGGAAGCACAACCGCACTGTGGTCTTCGATGAGCACGGCAACTACATCCCGCCTGAAGATTCCGACAAGAAGAACGGCGGGTCAAAATCCGGCTGGATCAACTAGAACTGGGACCGGCTTCAGCTTTTCATACCGCAACAAACTTCCTGAACTTCTCGAAATCTCTCCCGGCAGAGTCTCGATACGGCTTTTGCCCTTGAATCCGAGGTCATGCCCCGCTCCCTGCACTGGCAGCAGTTGGGTCCGTGCAGGAATGATGCTCAAAGCCTCGGTCATCTCTTCAATCGACCCGAACGGATCGCGGGTTCCATGCACGAACAACGCCGGTGTGCGCAGATTCGGCAAGTGTTGGGCGCGCGCCTTCTCCGGCCGGCGCGGCGGATGCAGCGGATAAGAAAGCAGCAGCAGACCGCTCGTCAGTTGAGGTTCCGCCGTGCATAGCATCGTCGCCTGTCGGCCGCCGTAGGAATGACCGCCAAGAAAGACCTGCTCCTCGACATGCTTTGCAAGGACGCCCACCGCCGACGCCAGTCCCCGCCGGTCGGTTTCTGCTTCCGCCGGTCTGGGAGGCCCATAGCTCCGCTGCTGGCGAAATGGCAGATTGCAGCGCAACACGGCAAAACCCGCGTCCGCAAAGGCTTCTGCCAGGGCAAGGAGCAAAGGAGACTGGCAATTGCCTCCTGCGCCATGGGTCAGCACCAGTCCTGCTTTCGCCTCGCGGTCCGGCGTGTGCAGAAATCCGCGAACTGGCGGAGATACGGAATTCTCGGCAAACTGCTCGATCGTCACGATATCCCCGGAACACCCTGACGTGGGATCAGCTTCATGCCCGAGAATTCTCCGGTGCTAATCATCCTCATGCTCCACTTGAAACGGCGGCAGAGCCTTTAAGTTCGGATGCTCTTTGTCCCGCCAGTATGTCTGGAAGCATTCCCCGTGGTCGCGCGATTTCCACTTGCTACCGTCCGCATAGGTGATACTGAAGGGATACAAAGCGAATCCCATGATATGGCCAGGGTCGCCGCTTTCATTCTGGGCAGTGATTTTCTGCTCGGCACCCGGCGCGAGCGCCTTGCGTGGGCTCCACAGCAAGTCTGCCGGCCAGAGCTCCATTCTCGACAAGAACATCCCCGAAACCAGACTGAATGTTTTGATTGGTTTGGGGCTGACATTCTTGATTGACACAGAGAACGTCTGAGGATTATTCCAGAAATTTCCCTCCGCAAATCGAATGGGACAGGCGCGCTCGGGACGGTAGATGGTGTAAACCGCCATCATTCCCGCCTCCATATGGTCGTGGACCTGGCAGTGGAACATCCAGGTTCCCGGGTTGTCGGCGATCATGTCGGCGGTCGCGGTGCTGGCGGGCAGCAGTTCAAGCACATCCGTATGGTGCCGGTGGAAGGTCACTGGCATTCCATGCCAGTGCGGAGTATGCAAATCCTTCTCGCCGCCCATTGCCATCAGGTACCAGCGAATCCTGGAGCCCTCTTTCGCCACCAGCCCCGGAAGGTTTCCGAAAATATATCCGTTCATAGCGTGGAAGAGCCCAGCTTCGTTGCCCCGGAGTTCATCAAAAATCACGAACGAGGCGACGAATTCCTGGTCCACATCTTTCGGGCTTCCATCCGGCTTGGCCTTGCCCTTGGCGGTGATGATAATCGGGCCCATCAGTCCCGCGTTTACAGCCAGAGGTTCGTTCGAGTGATACCACCAGACAATAGAACTGGGATCGCCAGGCCCCGGGCCGCTTCCTGGCGTCACGTCGTAATGATAGGTGTAGTGCGCGTCCGGCCGCACTTCCGATCCACCCCCGGCCGGCATGTAGAACGATCCTTCGCTGGCCTTGTCATACTTAATGCCGTGGGTGTGGATGCTGACCGGAAAGTGGCTCCGGTTCACGAAATCAATTACAACTTTGTCGCCCACCTCCGCCCGGATGATCGGGCCAAGAATGCCCAGCCATTCCGGCTGCGGTTTTCGTACGGTAAAGGTCTTATCGGTGTATTCGATGTAACGGGTCTTGGGATATTCGGTTTTCTTTACCCAAGGGACCGGCAAGGTTGATCCATGGGTCAGGTCACGATGGCTGGGGGCATAATCCCACTGCACGTCTTCAGCGGCGATGTAGTAATGGCGTGTAGCGGCCTGGCATTGCGGAGCACAGAGCAAGATGGAAACAAAAATGAAGGCAGCGATGTACGCAGATTTGATTGGATTCAATGTGCTCAGCCCGCAGGCGTCCGGTTGAGGCACGCGAACGCCTGACAATTCGGACCTCATTTTGTGAGATGCCGTCCTGAGCTGATTGCAACAGGAAATGCTGTCCATGCACAAGTTGAAAACGCGCGTCACCCGCCTCATTTCAGGCTCTGGTGTTGCGCGCATGCTTACTTGCGCGGCGACCTGGCTTCTCCCGTGACGAACTGGCTACCGGTTCGACAACGTGCAGCCGCATGAAATTGGTGGAGCCGGAGGCCATCTGCGTGCCCGCCACCACGCCCAGCACGTCCCCATGCTGCAGCCTTCCTTGCCCGACCAGTTCCTGCTCAGCGGTCTTGACCATGTCTTCCGAAGTCTTCGATGTGCCGCGCCGCAAGGGGTGAACTCCCCAAAAAAGATTCATGCGGTTACACACGGCATGCCACTTGGTGAAAGCGTAAATCGAGGTCCGCGGACGATATTTCGAGATCAGGCGGGCGGTGGTGCCGGTTTCCGTAAATACTGCTATGGCAGCCATGTGCAAGTCATCGGCGGCATGCGCAACCGATTCGCAAATGGTCTCAGCAATGGAAAGCCCGCGCTGGTCGCGCCGCCGCCGCGGCTCGAAATCTCCCATGTTGCTCTCGGCTTCGACCGCTATTTTCGCCATCATCGCCACTGCCTCTCGCGGATAACGCCCGGTGGCCGTCTCCGCCGAGAGCATCACAGCGTCGGTCCCGTCGAACACCGCATTCGCCACGTCACTGGCTTCGGCCCGTGTGGGACGCGGATTCTCGATCATCGACTCCAGCATCTGGGTGGCTGTGATCACCGGCTTGCGCCACTCCGTGGCCCGGCGAATCACATGTTTCTGGATCACCGGCACCTTCTCGGGAGGCATCTCCACCCCGAGATCTCCCCGGGCCACCATGACGCCGTCAGCCGCTTGAAAGATTTCCTCCAGTTGCTCGAGCGCCTGCGGTTTTTCCAGCTTCGCGATCACCGGGACGTCTTTGCCCTGAGCGGCAATCAACTGCTTGGCCATGCGCACGTCGGCTGGCGAGCGCACGAATGACAAGGCGACCATGTCCACGCCCTGCTTCAGGCCAAACTCCAGGTCTTCGCGGTCCTTGCTGGTCAGCGCCGGAATGGAAAGCGCCACTCCTGGCAGGTTGATGCCCTGATGTTCGCCCAGCAGGCCGCCGTTCACCACTTCGCATTCCACGTCATCGCCGTCCAGGGCGACGACGCGGAGTTCGATCAGCCCGTCGCTAAGCAGGATGCGCGCTCCCGGGCGCACTTCCCGGGCAAGGCTCTGAAATGTGGTGGAAATCAAGGCAGGAGTGCCGGGAATATCGCGTGGAGTGATTTTCACCCGGCTGCCGCTCTTCAGGTCGATCGGCAGCGTGTGCCCGGAGGCGTCCGGTGCGGATCTTCGGTCCCTGCAGATCCTGCAGAATGCAGATGGTGCGGCCTTCTTTTTCCGCGACGCTCCGCAGCCGCTCGATATTGCGGGTATGGTCCTGGTGGCTGCCGTGAGAAAAATTCAGGCGGGCTACGTCCATACCCAGCCGCATCAGGTCGCGCAGCATGGTCTCGGAATTACAGGCAGGTCCGATGGTGCAGATAATCTTGGCCCGCCGCCGAACAGAGTGCTCCACCTTAAACCTGTTCTCGCCGGCGAAGCCGCCGGTCACGAGGTCAAGCCTTCCTTCGTTCAATTGTTCACCTGGAGTTCTTGGAGTGCAGCTATTCTAAATGCCAGAGCAGGTTTCTTGAGAGCCGGTTATTGGATTGGGAAAACAGGCGAGCGGGGAAAGGGCTGGTTTACCGAGAAAAATGGTTCCATTGCTACTGAGGCCAAGCACAGCTGCGAGCACAACGCAGACCTGAGAGGGTAGAGTCATACCAATCCCCCTCCAATTAGATCAGCACGGCTTGAGCCCATCAATGCCGGAATCGGCTAGTTTCTGATTTCCTTGGTACCCCCGGCTGCGGTCAACTCCTTGCCTAGCCACGCCCTGGGGAACAGCATGGCGTTGAATTCCGCGCCGACCAGGATTACCAGCGAAATCATGTACATCCAGACCAGCAGAGCGATGCCGATTCCAAGCGACCCGTAAATAAGGCTGTAGTCGGCATAGCGCTGCAGATACCAGCCGAACAGCACAGTTGCCAGAAACCACATCCCGGTGGCCAGCGTCGCGCCGGGCAGTACGCTGTGCCAGGGCTGGGTGCGGGGCACTGCGTTGTGATAGATAAGTCCGATGACGGCGATGCTGGTAAGGATGGCGATGGTCCAGCGCACGATGGTCCACATCAGCAGAATGTAAAACCCGAGCTCGTGGTTCAGGTGGAAGATGATGCGGGTCTCGATGCGGCTGCCGAAGGCCACCAGAATGGTCGCGAAGGTCAGCGGGATTCCCGCCAGGATCACCAGCGCAAACGCGATCATCCGCTCCTTCACCAGTCCCCAGGTCTTCGGCAGCTCGTAGCAGCGGCGGAAGCCCTCCATCCAGGAGATCATCACGCCGGAGGCCGTCCAGAGCGTGATCAGCGAGGCGCTGATAATCAAGCCCAGCGAGCGCTGCGAGCTTCCTCGGAGATAGGCCAGGGCCGCTCCCGCTCCGGCAGGAACGATTCTGCCGACGGCATAGGAAATCTCGCGAAGATACACTTCCGTGCGTCGCGATGCAGCCAGCACGGCGCCGACCACCAGCAAGCCAGGAAAGAAGGTGAGGATGGACGAATAGGCCGAAGCCTTCGCCGTCGCGAATGCATCGTGCTCAAAAGCGCGCCAGAAGGCCAGCCGCAGCAGCCGCAGGAAGCGGAACATAAACGGCCTAAGGGTATTTCCCCCGCGCACCGGACGCAATACTGAAATGCGTGCGGTCCAGATCCGGCAATTGTTGGGGATTTGCGTGCATAAATAGCAAAAGCAAAGGGGCGGACCGAGGCCCGCCCCTCCGTCAGGTTGGATATTACTCCGCCGCCAGCTCTTCTGCCTCGGTTTCGCCTTCCTGGCGCATCAGCTCCAGCGCGCGCTCGGCTTCCTCGTAGGCCTGCGAAACTTCCTCCTGCACCTTGGCGGCGGCCTCTTCCATCTCCGGCGAGAGGCGGACGTTGCGGTAGTACTCCATGCCGGTGCCGGCAGGGATGAGGCGTCCGACGATGACGTTCTCCTTCAGGCCGCGCAGGTGGTCCACCGCGCCGTTGATGGAGGCTTCGGTGAGCACGCGCGTGGTCTCCTGGAACGACGCCGCCGAGATGAACGAATCGGTCGAGAGCGAGGCCTTGGTGATGCCGAGCAGCAGCGGACGGCCGGTTGCCGGCTTGCCGCCTTCCTTGATCACCCGCTCGTTCTCCTCGCGGAAGCGGAACTTGTCCACCTGCTGTTCCAGCAGGAACGCGGTGTCGCCCACGTCTTCGACCTTCACCCAGCGCATCATCTGGCGGACGATCACCTCGATGTGCTTGTCGCTGATGTTGACGCCCTGCAGCCGGTAGACTTCCTGGATTTCGTTCACCAGGTAAGCCTGCAGTTCCTTCTCGCCGAGCACGGCCAGAATGTCGTGCGGGTTGAGCGGCCCGTCCATCAGCGGTTCGCCCGCCTTGACGCGCTCGCCTTCCTGCACGTTGATGTGAACGCCGCGCGGCACCGAGTATTCCTTTTCGGTGCCGTTGTCGGCGACCACGTAGATCTTGCGCTGGCCCTTGGCGACTTCGCCGAACTTGACCGTGCCATCGATTTCGCTGATGACCGCGGTTTCGCGCGGCTTGCGGGCTTCGAACAGTTCGACCACGCGCGGCAGACCGCCGGTGATGTCCTTGGTCTTGGTGGTTTCACGCGGGATCTTGGCCAGCACGTCGCCCGGGGATACTGTGTCGCCGTCCTGCACCATCAGGTGAGCGCGCGAGGGCATCAGGTAGCGCTTGCTGCTCTTGCCCTTGATCACGATCGCGGGCTGGCGCTTCTCGTCCGGAGAATCGGCCACCACGTGCCGCGACAAGTCCGGTGACTTCGTCCACTTCCTCGTGCAGCGTGACGCCTTCCTGCAGGTCCTTGAACTGCACCGTGCCGCCGATTTCGGTCAGGATGGCGAAGGTGTACGGATCCCACTCGACCATGACCTGGCCGAGCTTGACCGGATCGCCCTCGTTGACCTTGACGCGGGCGCCGTAGACCACCGAGTAGCGCTCGTTCTCGCGGCCCTTTTCGTCGACCACGGCGATCGAGCCCTGGCGGTTCATGACCACCAGATCGCCGGCTTTCGACTTGACGGTCTGCAGGCCGATGAAGCGCACGATGCCGTTGTTCTTGGCATCGAGGCGCGACTGCTCGGAAACTCGCGAGGCCGTACCGCCGATGTGGAAGGTACGCATGGTGAGCTGCGTTCCGGGCTCGCCGATGGACTGCGCCGCGATGACGCCGGTGGCTTCGCCGAGTTCGACCAGGCGTCCCGAGGCCAGGTTGCGGCCGTAGCACATCACGCAGACGCCGCGCTTCGATTCGCAGGTGAGCACCGAGCGGATCTTCACCCGCTCGATGCCGGCGGCCTGAATCGAGCCGGCCAGGTCTTCGGTGATCTCCTGGTTGATGTCGACCACCACGTTGCCGTCGTAGTCCTTGATCTTCTCGAGCGACACGCGGCCGATGATGCGGTCGCGCAGCGGCTCGATGATCTCGCCGGCTTCGACGATACCGGAGACGTAGATGCCGTCCACGGTGCCGCAGTCGTACTCGCTGATGATGACGTCCTGCGCCACGTCGACCAGGCGGCGGGTCAGGTAGCCGGAATCGGCGGTCTTCAGCGCCGTGTCGGCCAGGCCCTTGCGGGCGCCGTGGGTCGAGATGAAGTACTGCAACACCGTCAAGCCTTCGCGGAAGTTGGCGGTGATGGGCGTCTCGATGATTTCGCCGGAAGGCTTGGCCATCAGGCCGCGCATGCCGGAGAGCTGGCGAATCTGCTGTTTCGATCCGCGGGCGCCGGAGTCGGCCATGACGTAAATCGGGTTGATGACGCCTTCCTTGTCCTGGCTGCTGCATCTCGCCGAACATCTCGTCGGCGACCTTTTCGGTAATCGCCGGACCAGATTTCGATGACCTTGTTGTAGCGCTCGCCGTTGGTGATGGCGCCGTCCAGGTACTGCTGCTGGACTTCGACCACCTGCTTCTCGGCGTCGTTCACCACGCGTCTTCTTGTTGTCGGGAATGACCATGTCGTCGATGCCGATGGAGAGGCCGGCCTTGGTTGCGTACTGGAAGCCCAGGTCCTTGATCTCGTCCAGCATCTTGACCGTGGTCTCGAGGCCGAAACGCAGGTAGCAGTAGTTCACCAGCTGGCCGATGCCCTTCTTCTTCAGCAGGCCGTTGATGTACGGCATGCCCTCGGGAAGGTGATCGTTCAGGATGGCGCGGCCGACGGTGGTGTTGAGGTACTGCCGGTCGTAGTTCACCGGCTCGGTGTGCGATGATCGTCCTGATCGTCGTAGGCGCGTGGTCAGGTCGATCACTTCGCCGGTGTAGCGCAGGCGGATCGGCGTCAGCGTCTCCACTTCGCCGGCTTCCAGCGCCAGCAGCACTTCTTCGATGTTGGCGAACGCGCGGCCTTCGCCCTTGGCGCCCGGCTTGGCCTTGGTCAGGTAATAGAGGCCGAGCACCATGTCCTGCGTAGGCACGGTGATCGGCTGGCCGGAGGCCGGCGACAGAATGTTGTGCGAAGCCAGCATCAGCACGCTGGCTTCAACCTGCGCCTCCGGCGACAGCGGAATGTGCACCGCCATCTGGTCGCCGTCGAAGTCGGCGTTGAACGCGGTGCAGACCAGCGGGTGAATCTTGATGGCCTTGCCTTCCACCAGCACCGGCTCGAAGGCCTGAATGCCCAGGCGGTGAAGCGTGGGAGCGCGGTTCAAGCAGCACCGGGTGGTCCTTGATGACCTCTTCCAGGATGTCCCAGACGATGGGCTCCTGCTGCTCCACCATTTCCTTGGCCTGCTTGATGGTGGTGCAGTGTCCGGTCTGCTCCAGCCGGTGATAGATGAACGGCTTGAACAGCTCGAGCGCCATCTTCTTGGGCAGGCCGCACTGGTGCAGCTTGAGCTCGGGACCGACCACGATGACCGAACGGCCGGAGTAGTCCACGCGCTTGCCCAGCAGGTTCTGGCGGAAGCGTCCCTGCTTGCCCTTGAGGGTGTCGGAGAGCGACTTCAGCGGACGGTTGTTGGCGCCGCGCAGCACGCGGCCACGGCGGCCGTTGTCGAACAGGGCGTCCACGGCTTCCTGCAGCATGCGCTTTTCGTTGCGCACGATGACTTCGGGAGCGTGCAGGTCCATCAGCTTCTTCAACCGGTTGTTGCGGTTGATGACGCGGCGATAGAGATCGTTCAGATCGGAGGTGGCAAAGCGGCCGCCATCCAGCGGAACCAGCGGGCGCAGCTCCGGCGGAATGACCGGAATCACGTCGAGAATCATCCAGTTGCGGCTTGTTGCCGCTCTTGCGGAAGGCCTCGACCACCTTCAGGCGCTTGGCATACTTGAGCCGCTTCTGCAGCGAAGCTCTCGTTCTTCATCTTCTCGCGCAGTTCGCCGGAAAGTTCGTCGACATCCACGCGCTTGAGCAGTTCCTTGATGGCTTCCGCGCCCATCATGGCCTTGAAGCCGGCGGGGCGGTACTGCTGGTCGAGTTCGCGGAACTTGGCTTCGTCCTTGATGACTTCGCGCTCTTTCACCGGCGCGTCGCCGGGCTCGACCACCACGTAGGCCTCGAAGTAGAGAACGGACTCGAGGTCGCGCAGCGAAATGTCCAGCAGGTGGCCGATGCGGCTGGGCAGGCCCTTGAAGAACCACACGTGCGAGCAGGGCGAAGCCAGCTCGATGTGGCCCAGGCGTTCGCGGCGCACCTTGCGACAGGGTGACTTCCACGCCGCACTTGTCGCAGATCACTCCGCGGTGCTTCATGCGCTTGTACTTGCCGCAGAGGCACTCCCAGTCGGTGACCGGGCCAAAGATGCGGGCGCAGAACAGGCCGTCGCGCTCCGGCTTGAAGGTGCGGTAGTTGATGGTTTCCGGCTTGGTGACCTCGCCATGCGACCAGCTCCGGATCTTCTCCGGAGAGGCCAGGCTGATGCGGATGGCATCGAAGTCGGCAATCGGGTTTGCCAGGTCAAAGGGGCTCGAACGGTACAAGGTGTTCCTCCACTCCTGCGGCATGTCGCGCCGCTTGGCGGCTCCTGGAACAGTGGCTAGTCGCTAGTGATCAGTGCTAGCGACGCCTGATCACTGGTGCGGCGTGGCAAGGAGCATCTCCACGCGCCTGTTCCTGAAAACTTACAACCAGGTCAGTACTCGGTGCAGCTGGTTCGCTCAGCGACTGAACCACTAGCCACTAGCCACTGATCTAATCCGCCGCTGCTGCCGTCGTTCCGAGCACGGGCTTCTTTTCGCCTGCCTTGATCAGCTCCACGTCCAGGCAGAGCGACTGCAACTCGCGGATCAGCACGTTGAACGATTCCGGCACGCCCGGCTCGATGGCGGCTTCGCCCTTGACGATGGCCTCGTAAATCTTGGTGCGGCCATAAACGTCGTCGGACTTCGCCGTCAGCAGTTCCTGCAGGATGTACGCGGCGCCGTAAGCTTCCAGCGCCCAGACTTCCATTTCGCCGAAGCGCTGTCCGCCGAACTGCGCCTTGCCGCCCAGCGGCTGCTGGGTGATCAGCGAGTACGGTCCGATGGAACGCGCGTGAATCTTGTCGTCCACCAGGTGCGACAGCTTCAGCATGTAGATGTAGCCCACCGTGACCGGCTGTTCGAACTTGTCGCCGGTCATGCCGTCGTAGCAGGTAGGTCTTGCCGGACGTGCGGCAGGCCGGCGCTGCTGAGCAGCGCCTTGATCTCGCTTTCGCGCGCGCCGTCGAACACCGGCGAGCCGATGAACACGCCTTCCCGCAGGCGTGGGCGCAACGCGCATGCAGCTCTTCGTCGTCGAGGTCGGCAATGGTGTCGGCCAGCACGGTGTCCTTGAACAGCGCCTTCAGCTCGCGGCGGATGGCTTCGTCGTTCGAGTTCTCCGCCAGCAGCTGCGGTGATTTTTTTGCCCAGCTTCGTGCCCGGCCCAGCCCAGGTGCGTCTCCAGAATCTGTCCCACGTTCATACGGGAAGGAACGCCCAGCGGATTGAGCACGATTTCCACCGGCGTGCCGTCGGGCGAGGTACGGCATGTCTTCTTCCGGCAGGATGCGCGCGATCACGCCCTTGTTGCCGTGACGGCCGGCCATCTTGTCGCCCACGGTCAGCTTGCGCTTCATGGCGATGTAGACCTTGACCAGCTTGATCACGCCCGGAGGCAGCTCGTCGCCCTTCTGCAGCTTGTCTTTCTTCTCGTTGACGATCTTGCTGCAGCACGTCGATCTGGCGCGAGGTCATCTCCTCGATCTCGTCGATCTGCTCGTTGACCCGCGGGTCCTTGTCGGCGTACTTGATGCGCTTCAGGTTGCGGGTCGAAATGCGCTCGATGGTGTCGCGGTCGAGGACGATGCCCTTGGTCAGCAGGCGCTTGTTGGTGCGCTCGTCGTGCAGGTCGGCCTGCACCTCCTTGCCGCCCAGGATGTCTTCCAGGCGCTTCAGGCGCTCGTCGGTCAGAATGCGGATTTCGTCGGAGAGGTTCTTCTCCAGCTTGGCAATCTGCGTCGCCTTCGATGGCCTTGGCGCGCTCGTCCTTTTCCTGGCCCTTGCGGGAGAAGATCTTCACGTCCACGATCACGCCCTCGATGCCCGGAGGGCAGTAGAGCGAAGCGTCGCGAACGTCGCCGGCCTTTTCGCCGAAGATGGCGCGCAGCAGTTTTTCTTCCGGCGTGAGCTGGGTCTCGCCCTTGGGCGTGACCTTGCCGACCAGGATGTCGCCCTGCTTGATCGTGGCGCCGATGCGGATCACGCCGCTTCGTCCAGGTCGCGCAGCATGGTCTCGCTGACGTTGGGAATGTCGCGGGTGACTTCTTCCGGCCCCAGCTTGGTGTCGCGCGCTTCGATTTCGAACTCCTCGATGTGCACCGAGGTGTAGTAGTCCTCCTTCACCAGCTTTTCGGAGACCAGGATGGCGTCCTCGAAGTTGTAGCCGCGCCATGGCATGAAGGCCACCAGCACGTTGCGGCCCAGCGCCAGTTCGCCCTTGTCGGTGCAGGGACCGTCGGCGATCACCTGGCCCTTGACCACGCGCTGGCCTCTTGCGCACCACCGGCTTCTGGTTGATGCAGGTGTTCTGGTTGGAGCGCTTGAACTTGGTCAGCTGGTAAATGTCGCTGCCCACTTCGCGCGAAAGCTGCCCGGGATGGTGCTCGCCCTCGACGCGCACGATGATGCGTTCGGAGTCCACCGAGTCGACGATGCCGTTGCGCTTGGCCAGGATCACCGCGCCGGAATCGCGCGCGGTGACGCCTTCCATGCCGGTGCCCACCAGCGGAGCCTCGGCGCGCAGCAGAGGCACCGACTGGCGCTGCATGTTGGCGCCCATCAGCGCGCGGTTGGCGTCGTCGTGCTCGAGGAACGGCACCAGCGATGCGGCCACCGAAACCAGCTGCTTCGGGCTGACGTCGATGTAATCCACTTCGTCGCGGCTGACCAGCACGAAGTTGCCGGCCTTGCGGGCGTTCACCAGGTCGCCGACGATGCGGCCCTTGTCGTCGAGTTCGACGTTGGCCTGCGCGATGACGTGCCGGTCTTCTTCCCACGCCGAGAGATAGAACGAGAACGGCTCGTACTCGACCGGCCTCTTGCGGTGGTCTTTCAGGTCGGCATTGAGCTTCTCGATCTCGTGCTTTCTCGACGTGATCGCCGACCTTGTAGTCGCTGTCGCCGGCATTGACCACGGTGACGTAGTCGATGCACCCGGCCCGCTCTTCACCCGGCGGTAGGGCGACTCGATGAAGCCGTAGTCGTTGATGCGCGCATAGCAGCTCAGCGACGAGATCAGGCCGATGTTCGGACCTTCCGGCGTCTCAATCGGGCAGATGCGGCCGTAGTGCGTGGGGTGAACGTCGCGGACTTCGAATCCGGCGCGCTCACGCGACAGGCCGCCCGGCCCCAGGGCCGAGAGACGCCGCTTGTGGGTGATCTCCGACAGCGGGTTGGTCTGGTCCATGAACTGCGACAGCTGCGACGATCCGAAGAACTCGCGAATCGCCGCCATCACCGGCTTGGCGTTGACCAGGTCGTGCGGCATGGCCGTGGACATTTCCTGGTACACGCGACATCTTTTCCTTGATGGCGCGCTCCATGCGGACCAGGCCGATGCGGAACTGGTTTTCCAGCAGCTCGCCGACCGCGCGAACGCGGCGGTTGCCGAGGTGATCGATGTCGTCCACGCTGCCGATGTTCTTGCGCAGCTTGAGCAGGTAGCGGATGGTGGCGTAGAAATCGTCCGGCTCCAGCGTGCGGTTGTCGAGGTTGCTGGTCGTCGTTCTTCTCGAACAGCTTGATGTTGAACTTCAGCCGGCCCACGCGCGAGAAGTCGTACTTGCGCGGATCGAAGAACATGCCGTGGAACAGCGCGGTGGCCGTGTCCAGCGTCGGCGGATCGCCGGGACGCAGCTTGCGGTAGATTTCGATCAGCGCCTCCTGCGGGGTCTTGATCGAGTCCCGCTTCAGCGTCTGGCTGATCACCATGCCCACGTCGTCGCGCTCGGGGAAGAACAGGTTCAGTTCGACCACGCCGGAGTCGAGAATCTTCGACAGCTTGTCGGCGGTCAGCTCGGAGTTGGCCTCGAGCAGCACTTCGCCGGTGGTGGTGTCCACCACGTCGGCCGGCCACCCAGGCGCCTTCCAGGTCGGAGACGTCCACTTCGATCTCGCGTGATCTTCGCCTTCTGAATTTCCTTCAGGACGTGCGGCGTTGATCTTGCGGCCGGAGTGCGCGATCTCCTCGCCGGACTTGTTCTTGATGCTGTGCGCCAGCTTCATGCCCAGCAGGTTGGTGGCTTTCTCGCCGGCCGGATCGAGCGTCCAGTAAAGCTTCTTGTCCCGGATGGCCAGACGGTCCACGGTGTAGAAGGTGCGCAGAATGTCTTCGCTCGGAACGCAGGCCCAGAGCGCGCAGGAAGATCGTGCCCAGGAACTTGCGCTTGCGGTCGATGCGGACGTAGAGCATGTTCTTCTGGTCGTATTCGAACTCCACCCACGAGCCGCGGTAGGGAATGATCTTGCCCAGGAAATAGGTGCGGTTGTTGGCGGTCTCGAAAAACACGCCGGGCGAGCGGTGCAACTGGCTGACGATCACGCGCTCGGTGCCGTTGATGATGAACGTGCCGTTGTCGGTCATCAGCGGAACGTCGCCGAAGAAGACTTCCTGTTCCTTGATGTCGCGGATGGAGCGGTTGCCGGTCTCCGGCATCCTTGTCGTAAATGGTCAGGCGCATGGTGACCTTGAGCGGAGCGGAGTAAGTCATGCCGCGCTCTTCGCACTCGGCCACGTCGTACTTCAGCTGCAGGCCGACCGGGTCGCCGCACTTGTTGCAGAAGTCGGGCGTGTTGGCGTTGTAAGTGCCGCACTTCTGGCAAAGCACTTCGCCGGGATGAAACGGATCGGTGATGACCGTGGCGCCGCAATTCCTGCAAGTGGTGCGCAGGTGGTGCAGCCCTTTCAGGTGGCCGCACTTGCACTCCCAGTTGCCGATGGCGTAATCCACGAACTCCAGCTGCGAGACGTTGCGGAAGTCGGTGATCGGAAACACCGACTGAAATACCGCCTGCAAGCCGGCGTCGTCGCGCTCGCTGGGCAGCCGGTCCATCTGCAGAAAGCGGTCATAGGAACGCCTCTGCACTTCGATCAGATTCGGAATCTGGATCGTTGCTGGAATTTTGGAAAAATCGAATCGCTTGCGGAAGGCTGTTGTTCTTCGCCATTCAGAAAACTCCCGAGACCTTTAGGCGCAGCCCAGGGCTGCGATCGAACGCGAGAAATTTAGCAGGCGCAAGTGCAGCGCTCACCGTCTGAACTGCACGAAGACATCAGTGCAGACACGAGTGCGCCTGCGGGGACAAGACATCCCCGCAGGCGCCATTCGCAGCGCTCACCGCTTCTTGAATTGTATCTTTCCGCGCCAGTATTAAAGGCCTGTTCCTGTCCCGCCGCCCAGCGGAACAGCTCTGCCAACCTGTCGGCGTACCCTCCCCGCTTCCTGGGATCCGTCGAGAGGGCCCGCCGTACGTTAGTGAAGCTGGAAGCAGCCGTTGATATAGATGCTAACACCTGTTTCGAAAGCTTCACCACAATACTTGCGACAAGAGACTAGGCTCGCCGAGCCCAGACTCGATCCTGCTCGAAGACGAAGCACTCGGATACCGCACAGGCGCGATTCCGAGATCCCTCGCAGAGTACGCTCAGGCTAGCGGCTGCAGAGCCCCGCATCGCTGCACGGCCGCCAGCGACGCTACTTCACTTCGACCGTAGCTCCCGCTTCGGTGAACTTCTTCTGGATGGTCTCCGCTTCGTCCTTGGTGACGCCCTCTTTCATCGGTCTTGGGAGCGCCGTCCACCAGGTCCTTGGCTTCCTTCAGGCCCGAGGCTGGTGACTTCGCGTACCGCCTTGATTACATTGATCTTGTTTGCGCCGACTTCCTTGAGGACGACGGCAAATTCGGTCTTCTCCTCGGCCGGAGCCGCGGCCTGCGCCGGCTCCGCCGCCCGCACCGGCAACCATCACCGGGGCCGCCGCCGCCGCCGAAACGCCGAGGCGCTCTTCCAGTTTCTTCACCAGTTGCGCCGCTTCCAGCAGCGACAACCCTACGATTGACTCTTCCAACTGCTGTAAATCTGCCATTTCCAGTTCTCCAATTCTGTTAAAGACGTTGCGCCTCTAGAGTTATCAATTGCTGCTTTCGTTATCTGTCGGCCAGGTTTCCAGTGCGCCCGGTCCGACCGCCGCGCCAGACAACGCCGACGGGCCAAACCGCGCAACCCTCGGCAACTGATAACCAAACCTTTCTGGTGGCGGACGAAACTCTCCGTCCGCGGGGCAAGCTCTCCGCGCACGGCATGCTTCTTTGAACTTGTTCTTCTCCACGCCCTGGTTGATGACCACCGCCAGGTCGCGGCCGATGGCATTCATCACCGTCGACCAGCCGCTGCGCCGGAGCGTTGATCAGGAACAGCAGCTTGGAGTAGATCTCTTCCTTCGACGGCATGGTGGCCAGCGACTCGATCTCCTTAATCGAGATCACGCGGCCTTCGACCACGCCGGCCTTGAAGGTGAATTCCGGATTGTCCTTGGCGTACTTCGCAGAGCACCTTGGCCAGAGCCACCGGATCGCCCTCGGTGTAGGCAATCGAGGTGACGCCGGCCAGTCCTTCAGCGCCCCTTCAACCTTGGTGCCCTTGGCAGCCCGCTCCGCCAGCGTGTTCTTCACCACCCGGTACTTGGCGCCGGCGCCGCGCAGCGTCTTGCGCAGCTCATAGTCCTGCGCCACCGTCAGCTTGCTGTAAGTGGCCACGATCATGCTGGAGACCTGCTTCAACTCCTGCTCCAGCTCTTGAACCTGCTCGACCTTCTTCGCTCTGGTAACCGCCATGCTCTGATTCCTTTCGAATCTCGTGTGGCGCGGGCATCTTGCCTCGCGCTGGCGCGGACAGGAGCTCCGCGCCACATCCTGAAGCTAGACCTTCGACGCCGCCTCGATCGACGCCGTGTCCAGCGCGATCCCCGGCCCCATGGTCGAGCTCAGGTAGCAGCCCTTCACGTACTTGCCCTTGGCCGCCGACGGCTTCGCCTTGACCACGCTGCTAATCACCATCGTCGCGTTCTCGACCAGCTTCTCCGGCGGGAAAGGAAATCTTGCCCACCGGCACATGCACCAGCGCGGTCTTGTCGGTGCGGAATTCGACCTTGCCGGCCTTCACTTCCTGCACCGCTCGGGCCACATCGAAGGTGACCGTGCCGGTTTTCGGGTTCGGCATCAGGCCCTTCGGGCCCAGCACCTTGCCCAGACGGCCGACGGACTTCATCATGTCGGGCGTGGCGATCAGGGCATCGAAGTCGGTCCAGTTTTCCTTGCTGATCTTCTCGACCATTTCCTCGCCGCCCACAAAGTCCGCGCCGGCCTGCTCCGCCTCTTTCACCTTTTCGCCGGTGGCGATGACCAGCACCTTCTTGACTTGCCCAGCCCGTGCGGCAGAACCACGGTGCCGCGCACCATCTGGTCGGCATGCTTGGGATCGACTCCCAGACGCATGGTGACCTCGACGGTCTCGTCAAATTTTGCGAATTTGACTTTCTGCAGCAGAGGCACCGCATCCTGCAATGAGTAAGGGCGGGCTTCGACCGCCTGCGCGCGCCTTATCAATGTTCTTGCCTGCTTTTTTCATTGCTTTTCTCCGTCTCCCACCGCTCAACGCTTGTTCTGATCAGCCGTAGTGTTTTCGACTCATCTGCGTATGGAGCTTGCCGACGGCGGCTGCCCTACACCACTTACCCACGACTTCAATTCCCATGGAGCGCGCCGTCCCGCGGACGCTCTTGATGGCAGAATCCACCGAAGCCGCATTCAGGTCCGGCATCTTCTGCCTGGCGATGTCTTCCACCTGCTTCAGAGTACCCTGCCGACTTTGTCCTTGTTCGGCGCGCCCGAACCCTTGGCGATGCCCGCCGCGCGCTTCAGCAGCATCGAGGCCGGCGGCGTCTTGGTGATGAAGGTAAACGTGCGGTCGCTGTAGACCGTGATCACCACCGGAATAATCAGCCCTTCCAGTTCCTTGGCGTTGGTGCGCGCATTGAACTGCTTGCAGAACTCCATGATGTTGATCTGCGCCTGGCCCAGCGCCGGGCCCACCGGCGGCGCCGGCGTGGCTTTGCCGGCCGCGATCTGCAACTTTACCGATCCTGTATCCTTCTTTGCCATCGAATGTCCTGACTCCTCTGCGTCCGTCTGTGTTCCTGCTGTGGTCGGAAAGAACATCTAACCACAGAGGACACAGAGTCGCACAGAAAGACCTATGCCACTTTCTCTACCTGGCTGAACTCCAACTCCACCGGAGTTGAGCGTCCGAAAATCGTCACCATCACCTTCAGGGTCTCGCGGTCTTCGTTGACGTCGTCCACGATGCCGGTAAAGGTGGCGAACGGCCCTTCGGTGATCCGCACCTTTCGTTCTTTTCGAACTTGACCTTCAGCTTGGGCTTATCTTTCGACTCGCCCACGCGATAGACGATGTGCTGCACTTCTTCTTCGGAAAGCGGCGTGGGCTGCTGGCCGGTGCCGACAAATCCGGTGACCCGCGGAGTGGACTTGACCACGTGCCAGACGTGGTCGTCCATGTCCATTTCCACCAGCACGTAGCCGGGATAGAACATGCGCTCGGAGGTGTACTTCTTGCCGCCGCGCACCTCGGTGACGGATTCGGTGGGAATCAGCACCTTGCCGATCTTGTCCTGCAGGCCAAAGGCTTGCACGCGCGATCTCCAGCGACTCTCTCACCTTGCGCTCGAATCCCGAGTAGGAGTGGATGATGTACCACTTCATGTTCGGGTTGCGAGGAGGCTCCATGCCCGGAATGCCGCCTTCGGCGGCGGGGTTCTCTGCGCTGGTGGCGACTGCTTCGTTTTTTTCTTCGTCCGCCATAAATCCTGCTGTGAAACTCAGCTTCCTTCCTCAATCACCGGTGGGTGAAATAGCGGAACAGCGAGTCCACGCTATGCCCCAGGATCAGGTCCACCACTTCGAAATAGACGGCAAACAGGAACACCGTAATGATCACCACGATGGTGGTGGACTGCACTTCTTTGTAAGAGGGCGTGGTGACCTTCTTCATCTCGGTGCGCACGTCGCGATAGTAATTCTTGATGCGCTCCGGCCAGGACTTGATGGTCGCTGTCAGTGCGTTCTGTTCCACGGCTGTTGCCATAAATCTTTCCCACTTTCCGTCTACTGCCCGGCGGCTCTTGACCGGACTGCCGCCGTCCAAATCTGGCAGGGGCGGAGGGATTCGAACCCCCAAGTCCGGTTTTGGAGACCGGCAGTTTAACCGTTGAGCTTACGCCCCTATGTACGCGTGGCGCGGGCGCCCTCGCCCGCGTTCCACTACTTCACTTCTTTATGCGGCGTATGCTTGCGGCACCGGGCGCAAAACTTTTTCAGCTCCAGCCGGTCCGGAGTCGTCTTCCGGTTCTTGGTCGTCGAATAATTCCGCTCTTTGCAATCACCGCACTGCATCGTAATGATTTCTCGGGGCATAAATCAGCTCCTCTTCTAGTTCTTGGCTTCTAGCTCCTGGCTGTTAGCTTGCGGCTAGCAGCTTGCAGCTCTCAAAATTCTTGTCATCCTGAGGCGGCGTTTTTTGCCGCCGAAGGATCCCTACTCCCGGCACGAAACTTGCGTTCTGTGCCGTCTTTCCTGGGCTCAGTCATCTGTGCCGTAGACCAAGCTGACGGCCGACAGCTGACAGCTCTTACTGAACAATCTCCGATGATCGTTCCCGCGCCCACCGTGTGCCCGCCTTCGCGGATGGCGAAGCGCAACCCCTTCTCCATCGCCACCGGCGTGATCAGCTCGATCACCAGGCTTACGTTGTCTCCCGGCATCACCATCTCCGTGCCGGCAGGAAGTTCGGCTACGCCCGTCACGTCCGTCGTCCGCAGGTAAAACTGCGGACGGTAACCCTTGAAAAACGGCGTATGCCGCCCGCCTTCTTCCTTGGTCAGGATGTACACTTCGGCCTTGAACTTGGTGTGCGGCGTGATCGAGCCGCCCTTGGCCAGCACCATGCCGCGCTCCACATCTTCTTTGGCGATGCCGCGCAGCAGCAGCCCGGCGTTGTCGCCCGCCATGCCTTCGTCCAGCTGCTTCTTGAACATCTCCACCCCGGTCACCACCGTCTTGCGGGTGTCGCGGAAGCCGACAATCTCCACTTCCTCGCCGACTTTCACCTTGCCGCGCTCGATTCGTCCGGTCACGACCGTGCCTCGGCCCTGAATCGAGAAGATATCTTCAATCGGCATCAGGAACGGCTTGTCCAGTTCGCGCGTCGGCTGCGGCACGCTCTTGTCCACCGCCTCCATCAGCTCGTCAATCTTCTTCTCCCACTTCTCTTCCCCGTTCAACGCCCCTAAGGCCGAAAGCCGCACCACCGGAACGTCGTCCCCGGGAAACTGATACGACTTCAGCAGCTCGCGCACTTCGAGTTCCACCAGGTCGAGCAGTTCGGGATCGTCCACCGCGTCGCACTTGTTGAGCGCCACCACGATGTAGGGCACACCCACCTGGCGGGCCAGCAGCACGTGCTCGCGAGTCTGCGGCATGGGACCATCGGTCGCCGCCACGACTAAGATCGCGCCATCCATCTGCGCCGCCCCGGTGATCATGTTCTTGATGTAGTCGGCGTGGCCCGGGCAATCGACGTGCGCATAGTGCCGGTTGGCAGTCTCGTACTCCACGTGCGCCGTGGCGATGGTGATGCCGCGCGCCTTTTCTTCCGGAGCGTTGTCGATCGAATCGAACGAGCGGAAAGTGATCTTCGGGTTGTGCTTGGACAGAACCTTGGTGATGGCCGCCGTCAGCGTGGTCTTGCCATGGTCAATGTGACCAATCGTCCCTACGTTCACGTGCGGCTTATTGCGTTCAAATTTCTCTTTCGCCATAACTCAGCCTCTTGCTCCTAGCTCTCAGCTTCTAGCTTGCCGATGTGCAAGCGTCTTTCGCCCTCAGTAATACCGGTACAGCTTCTGAAATCTGGTTCGCAGCTCCGGAGTCACCTGTTCGATTTTCGACAGGTAAAACTCTCGCATCTGGGCCTGGTCGGAAACCGTCAAAGCTTGGTAAAGCTGGCGCGCCGATGTCCCGGATTTCGACAGCACTGGGTCCGTCCGCTCCAGCAAACCCTGGGCCAGCACCTTGTCGAAGTCGCGAACCCGGGTTCCCTTGCTATGCAGCTGCTTCAAAAATTTCTCAGCTGCTTCGGGGCTGAAGGCTGCTCAATCGCGCCCTTCAATTGACCGAATTCCGCTTCTTTCTCGACCTTGATGGCAGCCTGATCGAAACCCACCGTGCAATCCTCGTAAAATCCCTCGCCAAAATCGCTCGGGACTTCGCCAGCAGGGTCACGCTTCGCTTACTCCTGCTGAACGGCTCAAATTCTGGAGCGGGAGACGGGAATCGAACCCGCGACCAACAGCTTGGAAGGCTGTGACTCTACCACTGAGTTACTCCCGCTCAAGCTCCTGTTTTCTTGTCAACTGTGAGGTCCTTCGCTACGCTCAGGATCTCGGCGCGCGGCTCAAACGCCGCGCAAACGCCTCGACTTGGAAGGCTGTGACTCTACCACTGAGTTACTCCCGCTCAAAACCAGCCATCTGCTATCAGCCGTCGGCTCTCAGCTGAACCGAGCCCGGCCGCTCTTGCAAACTCAAATTTCTGGAGCCGATGATCAGGATTGAACTGATGACCTCTCCCTTACCAAGGGAGTGCTCTACCAACTGAGCTACATCGGCGAAAGTCTCTTGCTGAAAGCCACCGCCAATCCCGGGCTCCTTCGCTTCGCTCAGGATTTCGGCTGCGGGCTCCCGCTTCGCTCACGCCCGCAAACCGCCTCAACTTCGTGATCCGCGTGCATGGTGTCGTGCCGTCGCACCCAAGTCTTAATCGCAAACATCGCGAGAATTGCGAGAGTCACCAGCCGGATGCGTTGGTCACTCAAAGTCGTCCAGGCCAGCACTCCCAGTACTGCGAAAACCACCATCGCGATTGCCACACGACTCAACAGATCACCCGCGCCAATCTAACTGGTGCACAGGGAAGGATTCGAACCTTCGTACCTCGCTAGGAGGAGCAGATTTACAGTCTGCCGGCTTTAACCACTCACCCACCTGTGCAGAAACACCGATTCACTCGGCCCAACATCGCTTCAGTCTTCCGGCACACCGAGGCTGGCGCGAGGAACTGCCCTACAGGCGAGCTTAAATTCTGGCGGAGACGAACGCGCGCAAACCTCCGTCGCGCTCTAGACACCACATTTGGAAAACTTTCCGTATGGAGTGCTGTTGGGAAAAACTCGTTATGCCGCCGCGCCGCGCAAATGCCCTGAATTCCGGAACGTTTCTGGAGCTGGCGAAGGGATTCGAACCCCTGACCCTCTGATTACAAATCAGATGCTCTACCGACTGAGCTACGCCAGCAATGCGGGACTGTGACCCTTGCGGGTGCGAACCGATCCCCCTGATCCCTTCGAGATGTCCGGGACAATTTTCAAAGTTACCATAACGGCACCCCACGTGCAACCGCCCCGGCCCCCAGTTTACAATCCCCGGAACTCAGCCCCCGGAACTCCCATATCCCTGGTGCTATGATGTCGGCTTCTGGCCCGTGGGAGGGTGGAGGTAGTCCCTCATTCCCATTCTGGGCCGCCCACCGATGCGTATAAAACGCAGCCTGCCAATTCTGCTGAGCCTGCTGGTACTCGGGGCGGCTGTGGCCGTCGTTGTCGTCCTGCGCAAGCATGCTCCCCCTGAGGCTGCGCGGTTGCTGCCCGGGGCGGATGGCTTTGTTTACTTCGACCTGCAATGGCTGCGCCGGGTGAATGTCGCCAGCCAACTGCCCAAGGTGGTGCATGATCCGGAATATGAGCGATTCATCCAGGCTACGGGATTTCAGTTCGAGCGCGATTTGGACCAGGCTGCATTGGCGATCCACTATCCCCCGAAACTCAGACCGGGAATGCCGGCCCCCGCGTTCAATGAGCCGCGCTACTCCGAGATCTTCATGGGCAAGATCGATGGGCAGCGGCTGCGGGAGTACCTGAAGGGCCTCTCGAATTCGGTGGAGAACTATAACTCGACCAATATCTACAACATCCCACTCGAAGGCCGTACCCTGCGAGTTGCCGTGCTCGCGGTCGATACAGTGGCGGCGTCGAATCATCCCGACCCGCAGGTGATTCACGGCATTATCGACCGTTCCCGCAAGCTGGCTTCGCCCTTCGGGGGGCCGGCGCTGCTGCGCCAGTATTACAAGTACGTCCCCTTCACCAGCCTGGCGTGGGCGATCTTTCGGGCTGATCCGGATATCGACAAAGTAGCCAATGCGCCGGTGGGGATGTCGTTTCTGTTCTCCGAGCCGGCGGTCGTCCTAGTTTCGGCGCGCTACCTGGGATCAATCAACCTGCGGGCGGAGGCGTTTACCGCCAGCGAGCAAGCCGCGAAACAAGTGGCAGACCAGATGAATGTGTTTCTCAGCCTCTTTCACTCGGCGGAAAGCTCTGTCCATGAACAAGGCCCCGATCCCGATGTGAAGCACTTTTTCGACAGCCTGAAGGTGCACCAGGACGGCACTCGGACGGTTCTGACTGCTACGGTGCCTCCGGGGTTCATTCAAAAGGCTCTGGCGGGGCCGCCGCCAGCGCCTGAGCCTGCAACGGCAAATCCGAAAAGTCCTGCTCAACCCGAGACCAGGAAGAAAGCCAAGCCTAGGGAACCAACTTCGCAACCAGGAGCCTCCCCAAGAACCTCCTCCCCCAAAACAAGGATTCCCTAAGTAGGACAACCTACAGGTAAAATAAACTGGAATGTCGAGTCTTCCGCTTCCGATCGCAGCATTCCTGGCTGGGCTGGTTTCTTTTCTGTCGCCCTGTGTGCTGCCGCTGGTTCCGGGATACGTCTCGCTGATTTCCGGGGTCGGAGTCGAGGACCTGCAGTCCAAAGACGCTCACCTGTTTCGCAAGGTGATGCTGAATTCCGCAGGGTTCATTGCCGGCTTCAGCATTGTGTTCATTACGCTGGGGGCGATCTCGACCAGTGTGGGACAGTTGCTGGCGCAGTATAAGTCCACGCTGGCGCAGGTTGCCGGAGTCATCATCATTCTTTTCGGGCTGCACCTGACCGGCATCTTCCGCATTAATGCTCTCTATTCGGACAAGCGGTTGCACGGGGTCAAGGGCGACAGCACGGTTCTCGGAGCGTTCGTGATCGGCTTCGCGTTTGCTTTCGGATGGACGCCGTGTGTGGGGCCGATTCTGGCGGTGATTCTGGGCTTTGCCGCGGCCCAGGATTCAGTGACCAAAGGGATTCTGTTGCTGGCGATCTACTCGCTGGGTCTGGCAGTGCCGTTTCTGCTGACTTCGCTGGGTATCGAGCGGTTCCTGAAGTTCTATAGCCGCTTTCGCAAGCACATGCACGCGATGGAAATTGCCAGTGGAGCCCTGCTGATCGCTTTGGGGGTTTTATTGGTGTTTGGACGGTTTACCATTATTTCGAACTACCTGTCGTTCCTGAATAGGTTTTCGCTTTAACTGATTCTTGCGCGTGGAGTGATGTCTTGAAACGTAATCCTGTCATTCTGATTATTGTGGCCATGGTGGTAAGCGTGATGCTGGTGCTCGGCATTAACCTGGCCCGGCGCGGACATACCGCCAACGTCTTCAACGGCCAGGGCAAGGCAGCCCCAGACTTTTCTCTCACCACGCTCGACGGCAAGACGGTGAGGCTTTCCGATTTCCGGGGGAAGGCCGTGTTGCTGAACTTCTGGGCGACCTGGTGCGAGCCCTGCAAGATCGAGATGCCGTGGTTCGTGGATCTTCAGAAGCAGTACGCCGCGCAAGGACTGCAGATCGTCGGAGTCGCCATGGATGACGCCGATCCCGAAGACATTGCCAAGTTCGCCAAAAAAATGGCTATCGATTATCCGATTCTCGTAGGCAAGGACTCGGACCGCGACGCCGTCGCCAACCAGTACGGCGGGGTGCAATTTCTGCCCGAGACTTTTTACATCGACCGCGAAGGCAAGGTCGTGGACAAGGCGTTCGGATTGAAAGGCCGGGCGGAAATCGAAGACAACATCAAGAAGGCCCTGGCGGAAGTGCCGGCCACCGAGGTGCCGGCGAAGCAGGCCGAAAGCAACTCTACTCCGGCGTCGAAGATGAATTAGTCATTCATGACACTTGGCATGATACCTGGCCAGATTTCGAAGATTGCTCTTCTACCTCCACTGCTTTTCTCCGCCTTACTGCTTTCTGTTCCGCTCCTCGCCCAGGAGGGGCTGGGCCATCGCGGACCTTCGGTCACCATGTCTCCTGCCCCGGTTGCCACGGTGGTTCGGGGAAAGCCCGGCACTACAACCCTGGCGTTCCGCATTAGCGACGGCTTCCACATCAACTCGAACACTCCCAGCGCTGAATTCCTCATCCCTACGGCGCTGAAACTGGAAGCGCCCACCGACATTGTGATTGGAAAGATCACCTACCCGCCGGGGGAGGAAGCGTCGTTTCCTTTTGCTCCCGACGAAAAGCTCAGTGTGTACAGCGGAGAATTCATGCTCCACGTGGTGGTGAGGCCGCTGGCCAGCGTGGTGCCGGGAAAATATTCCATCCGCGGACAGCTGAAGTACCAGGCCTGTGACAAAGCTGCGTGTTACCCGCCCAAGCGGCTGCCGGTGCAGTTCGAAGTGAAGGTGGTCAAGAACAATGCCGCTGCGCCAGTCCGACGGAATCCGGCGCAGAGTCCGCATATTCACCAGGTGAAGGAAGATTCCAGCTTTCCGCTGTAGTTCGGTGGCAAGCGGGATGTGCCCTCAACGGAAGGTCAATCCGAACGAGCGACGCCTTCCATTCCATTCTTGTGCCACTCAATCACGGACTGGAATGCTTGTGTCACCCCTAGCAAGGATTGGGCATAGTCCAGCTTGGTGATGGTCGCGATCTCGGGATCGGGAATGCCGGAAATTACTTCTTCCGCGAAATCGGGTGAAAGCCGGCCTGCCACCCTCACAATGTGCCGCCATGAATTGGTGGAAGGCCAGAGCCCTTTAAAGGCCTGATTCGGATCGCCAGCTTCGTCATCCCGGCGGTAAAGCTCGTCCACCCTTTTGAGCGCCTCGCTGAGCGCAGATTTCGCTCTCTCCGGATCGCCGAGCTTGAGATAGGTCTCCGCGATGCGAACCAGCGCGTCAGACTGGAGTTTTGGAGAACGTCCATCGAGGCATTTCCGCTCCTCGTCAAGCGCTTCCCTGGCAACGGTGACGTTGTGGAGAGCAGCAGCACTGGCGGCAACTTCCTGCAATCCGGCAGCGCGTGGCGACCGGTCTCCCAAGGGTCCTCCGGACGGCAGGTTCAAGGCATCCTGCAATGCTTGTCTTGGATCTCTGGTTGATTCTGCCTTGATTCTAGTGAGACGGTGATCGATGTCGTTTTCCTGCTGCAATCGTGTCTGGTTAATCGCCGATTGCATGGAATCACCCATCGTGACTCCCATCCTGCGCAATCCGGATTTTTTGGGATCAAGCGGCTTATCGCTGTAGTCGGCAGGAGTGAGCGACTGCAGCCCTTTAGGATAGCGATCAAGAAGCGCACGCACCTCCGCATCTTCCCGCAGCAATCGTTCAGCCTTCGGCCTATCGAGCTCCTCCAAAACCGGAAGTAGCTCGAAGAGACGGTACTCGTACAAGCTGCCAAAAGACGCGTCGCCGCCGGTGGTGGAGAGGTTCACCCCGCTCTTCGTGCCGGGAATATCTTTATCGCTGGCCTGCTTCAGGATGGCATCCATCGCATCGGTTACCTGTTCGGGTGGTAAGTGCCGCCAGAAACGCACGATCATAGTGGTGAAATCGTAGTACACCGTGGTGACGTTCGCTGGATGCTGCTGGAAGTTGTTGAACGCCTGACTGAAGATCGTCAGCCGATCTGAATTACGCTCGGGCGGGAGAAGTCCCATGAGTTCGGCAGCCGTGTCGAAAGGATAATCGTCTGCGTCCGCGAATTGATTGAGCAGGCTCTCAGCACGATCGAAGTTCTTCTGATCCACATCATGGGCCAAAAGTGACCCGGTCATGTACTTCTGAACGTCCGGGTCGGCTTGCGCGAGCAACGACTGCACTTCTTCGGGAGAGCGATGCAGCAGGTCCACCAGAATGTCCTCCTGTAGGCTCCCCCTTGGATTACATGCCTCTTCGTACCCGCAGTCCCCATTGTCTGGCGGGTTCTCAATGGATAGCGTTGCGCGAAAGGCCTCGTGCAACAGGCTGTCCTGTTGCTGCGGGTCTGTTTTCGCGTAGCTTCTTGCCACCTGCCAAAGCACGAATGCCCTGATCTCGGGCCCGGAATTCGCGGCCTCGGCCTGAGCCGCCTTCAGCAAATTCAGGCCGCGCTCCTGCTGTGGAGTGATTCTGGATGATGGACTGTGAGCTGTGTTGCCTGGAACGCTATGGGCAGTCTTCGAAACGGCCTGTCCCTCAGCGCCGGCGGAAAACGCAATGATACCCAGAGCAATGGTGAAGATGAGGGCGGGGCCCAGAAAACGCATGGGACACCTCGAAAAAATCGCCAGCGGATTATATGCCGGAGCCAGCCAGAGAATCGGAAATTCGAATGGGCTTCTGCACTGAAGGGCGCAACATGGCATCCGCGACTAGCCGGCCATCACCGGTCGAACATCCCGTGCCGCTCGCAGCCGCCCGACCGTCTTTTCTTTCCCCAGAGTCATCATTACTGCGAACAGGCTGGGAGCAACGCCCTGGCCCGGTAAGGGCTACGCGGGCGCCGTTGATTAACGCTCCGGCCTTTATGTTTTTTTCTGCGGCGAGTTCGCGCAGCAGCTTTTCGGCTTCCGCCTCGCTGAACTCTGCATTGGAGCTGGCGTAGCGATCGGCCAGTTCAGAGAGCATCTCGCGAACCGCCGGGTCTTTGAGGAATTTTTCGCCGGCAGCGGCATCGGTCTCGAAGTGGTCGGAGAAGAAAGCGCGGAACGACGTGGCAAAATCTTTGAGGCTGCGCGCGCGCGGTTTCAGCAGGTCGATGGTCGCAAGCAGCCATTCGCGATCAGTGCGGGCGGGTATGAGTTCAGCCTTCTTCCATTCCTCTTCGATCATCGGCAACAACTTCTCGGCGGGATAGGCGCGGATGTACTCGGTGTTGAACCATTCCAGCTTTGCCTGGTCGAACACCGCGTTGGATTTCGAGATACCTTCCAGGCCGAAGAGGCGGATCAATTCGACGTCACCGAGGATCTCGGGAGTTCCCTGCGGCGGAGTCCATCCCAGCAGGGCGAGAAAGTTGCGGAAGGCCTCGGGCACAATTCCCTGGTCGCGATAGGCCATGACGCTGGTTGCGCCGTGGCGCTTGCTGAGCCGGGTCTTGTCGGGACCGAGAATGAGCGGCACATGGGCGAAGACCGGCAGGGGAGCACCGAGGGCCTGGTAGAGCAGCGCCTGCTTGGGAGTGTTGGAGATGTGATCGGCGCCGCGAATCACGTGGGTGATGCGCATGTCGATGTCGTCGGTGACCACGCTGAGATGGTAGGTGGGGCCGCCATCCGATCGCAGCAGGACGAAATCTTCCAGTTCGCTATTGGCGAACTCCACGCGGCCGAACACTGCGTCGTCGAAAGCGGTGCTGCCGACTTCCGGGATGGCGAAGCGTACTGCCGCGGTCTCGCCCGCAGCCAGCCGGGCGGCAGCTTCCTGCGGCGCCAACTTCCGGCAGGCGCCTTCGTATTTTGGAGCTCTGCCCGCGGCTGTTGCGGCTGCACGACGGGCCTCAAGCTGTTCTTTCGAGCAGAAGCAGTGGTAGGCGTGTCCTGAGGCCACGAGCCTGTCTGCTGCGGCGCGGTACATCTGCATGCGCTGCGTCTGGTAGTAAGGGCCTTCGTCCCAGTCGAGGCCGAGCCAGCGCATGCCTTGCAGAATGCCTTCGACCATTTCGCTGGTGGAGCGCTCGAGATCGGTGTCTTCGATGCGCAGGACGAGGGTTCCCCCGAAATGGCGGGCGAACAGCCAGTTGAAAAGAGCCGTGCGTGCGCCGCCGACGTGCAAGTAGCCGGTGGGAGAAGGGGCGAAGCGCACCCGGGGATGAGAGCCCGGATGAGAGGTGGCCGAAGTTGAGGATTGATCGGGAGAATCTGCCATGCAGGGAACCAACTGTCGATGGTAAGGTTGCGCGGAAATACGCGTCAAGTCAGGCAGAGGGACCTCGGCTGGCGCAGTGTTACGATTTCAGCAGCGATCCTCTTCATCTCCCATGCCTCAATTCTGTGATGTAGCGGTGCCGGTGCCGCTCGATTCCGTCTTCACCTATCGCATTCCAGAGGGAATGCAGCCGGTGGTGGGCGGGCGGGTGCTCGTGCCATTTCGCGCCAAACGCATGCTGGGGATTGTCACGGAACTGCATGACCGCGAACCTGGGGTGAAGACGAAAGACGTGCTCAGCGTACTGGAGCCGCAGCCACTTCTAGATGAAGGGCTTATGCGGCTTGGCAGCTGGATTGCCGACTATTATCTCGCGCCGCTGGGCGAAGTCTTCCGCACCATGCTGCCGCTGGCGGCTGAGTTCAAGCGCTCCGTCACTTACCGCATCACCGACGGAGGACAGCTGGTGCTGCACGAAGCCGGCATGTCGGGATCGTCGGCGCGTTCGCGAAGAACTCCGGAGGAGCAGATGGCGGAGTTCCGGGTGCTGGAATATCTTGCCGATCGCGAGGGGGCTGGCGAGCAGAGTTTGCGCGCTGCGACTCGAGCCTCGAAAAATCTGCTAGCCGGCATGGTCCGCAAGAAATGGATCACGCGCGAGGATGAGTCTGCGGCGCAGGATGCTACGCGCATCGTGAAAGTCGCGCTGTTGAAGAGCGCCGAAGGCAAGCTCAACGAGAACCAGCGGATCGCTGATCGAGACTCTGGCGGCTGCCGGCGGCAGGCTCGCGGTCGAGGCGTTGCGAGCGCTCGAGGTTCCCGCGCACCACTTTGGGCACGCTGGTGAAACGCGGGCTGGTGGAGATCGTCGAAGAGCCTGCGGATTTCACGGTCTCGAGTGTGCAGCGGCGTCCGCCGATGTGAATTTCAATTCAGCGGGCCGCAGCAGGAAGCGCTGCGACCGCATCGCGAGAAGGTTGCAGGGCGCGCCTTTGGCGGCATTCTGCTGCACGGCGTCACCGGCTCGGGCAAGACGGCGGTTTATCTGGCGGCCATGCGCGCGGTGCTGGATGCCGGCCGGTCGTCCATTCTGCTGGTGCCGGAGATTGGGCTTACGCCGGCGGTTGCGGCGGACCTGCACCAGGTTTTCGGAGACGAGGTCGCCATCCTGCACTCGGCGCTTTCCGACAAGGAGCGCGCCGAGCAGTGGCACCGCATCCGGCGCGGCGAAGCGCGGGTGGTTGTGGGCACGCGCTCGGCGGTTTTCGCGCCGGTCGCGGATCTGGCGCTCGATCATCGTGGATGAAGAGCACGATTCTTCCTACAAGCAGGAAGAGACGCCGCGCTATCACGCCCGCGATGTGGCCGTGATGCGGGCCAAGATGGCGAACGCCGCGGTGGTGCTGGGCTCGGCGACGCCGTCGCTTGAGTCGTATTACAACGCCAAGAAGAAACGTACGAGCTGCTGGAGCTTCCCGACCGCGTGGAGAAGCGCCCGCTGCCGGAAGTTGAAATCATCGACATGCGCCAGGAGTTTCAGGAAACCGGCCACGAGCAGGTCATCTCGCGCAAGCTGGCGCAGGAAATCAAAGACCGCCTCGAGCGCAAAGAACAGGTGATGGTGCTGCTCAACCGCCGCGGCTATTCGCCGGTCGTGCTCTGCCGCACCTGCGGCAAGACGCTGGAGTGCAAGAACTGCGCCATCGCGCTTACGCATCACAAGCGGCTCGCGCCGCATGGAGTGCCACTACTGCGGATATCACGGCGCCGGTGCCGAAGGCGTGCGTGCATTGCGGCAGCGAGTACGTTTATTTCCTCGGCACGGGATCGGAGAAGCTGGAAGAACTGCTGCATGGCATGTTTCCGCAGGCGCGCATTGGGCGGCTGGATCGCGACACGGTGCGCGGGCGTGAAGATTTCGAACGCGCGCTCGCTGCGCTGAACGAAGGCGAACTCGATCTTCTCGTCGGCACGCAGATGATCGCCAAAGGCCACGACATCCACGGCGTGACGCTGGTGGGCGTGGTCGGCGCGGACATGGCGCTGGGCATTTCCCGACTTCCGCGCCGCCGAGCGCACCTTCCAGTTGCTTGACGCAGGTCGCGGGGCGGGCAGGCCGCGGGACAGACTCCCGGGCAAGGTCGTGCTGCAAACTTATTTCCCCGATCACTACGCGGTGCAGTATGCGGCGCACCACGACTTCGCCGGCTTTTACGACAAGGAGCTGCGGTTCCGCAGCTGGATGCACTATCCGCCGTACAGCGCGCTGGCGAACGTGCTGGTGCGCAGCGACAAGATGGATGAGGCGCTGCAATGGTCCGGCGAACTGGGCCACTGGTTCGAGAAGACGCGGCATGAAGGAGTACGCGTGCTGGGTCCGGCGGCAGCGCCGATCCTGCGGCTCAAGCGCGATTACCGCTATCACTTCGTGCTGAAATCGCCAGCCGGGAGAAACTGAATACGCACATTGCGCGCCATGCTGGCCTATGCGGCGCAGCAGAAGATTCCGACGCACCCAGGTGATTGTGGATGTGGATGCGGTGTGGCTGATGTAGGGGGAAGTCAGCTTGTCAGCCGTCAGCTTGTCATCCTGAGAGAAGCGAAGGATCCCTTTTCCCTCAACGGCTCCAAGGGCGCTGGCGGCGCGTCTGCCGCAGGGAAGAGAATCCCCTGATTTGCCTGGGGCACCGCATACCATGTGGGATCTTTCGACTCCGCATTGCCTTTCGCTGCGCGAAATGCAATGCTCCGCTCAAGATGACAGATGGGGGAGGGATCGATCCGGCGAGACATCGGTCAGAGTCCCTTGCTTCTCAGAAATTCGCTGACTACGTCTTTGGCTGTACGGTGCTGGCCGTCGACTGCGTAATTGAGTCTTCGCATGTCGTCATCGGAGATCCTTCCTGCCAGCTTGCGTAGCGCCCGTTCTACTCCGGGGTGGCGGTTCAGCACCTCTTGCCGGACGATTGGCACTGCCTCGTATGGCGGGAAATGTGCTTGTCGTCGTCGAGCACGAAAAGGTCGAACACCGGAATCAGGCCGTCGGTGGTGTTTCCCGCGATGAGATCGACC